>NZ_DJUR01000004.1:0-61550 GCF_002440555.1 Aerococcus sp. UBA6277 | reverse complement strand
TGAACGGTTTGTGTCACACCTTCCTCTTAATTCTGGCTTCTTGATGCGAAGTATTCGATATTGATTCGGCGTAGTCTTGACCATTCGGCTGGTTTTCCGGTGATCATTAAGTCTGTGTCACGCAGTTCGCTCAGGTTTTGGCAATCTAATACCATCATCAACAAGCGTAATTGTTCGTCGTAAGACTTGACCATTTCAATCGTAGCGTCTACGCCTTCACCAAGGACTGAATGCAGGAATTGACCTGACATACCGACGGCAGATGCTCCTAGGGCAAGGGCCTTCATCATTTGCATGGGGTCTTTAATCCCACCAGAAGCAACGATTGCTGTCTGACTCATCAAAGGTTGTGCCTCTAATAGTGAAATGACGGTTGATTGACCCCAATCTGCCATATAAGCGAATTCTTGGTGTTCACGGCGGGCGTTTTCGATTTTGGCGAAATTGGTCCCACCTGTACCTGAGACATCAATGGTATTGACACCTAGACTTTGTAGGTGGTGCATGGTTTGGTAGGACATACCAAAGCCAACTTCCTTGACCATGACAGGTCGGTCTAAGTTTTCAACGATAGCGACGATATTATCTTCTAGTTTTCTGAAATCACGGTCGCCTTCAGGCATGACAATTTCTTGAGCCGTATTCAAGTGGATTTGTAGGGCATCAGCGTCTAATAAATCGACTGCTCTTTTGGCATCCTCTAAGGTCTTATCAGCGCCGACATTGGCCATCAAGAAACCATTAGGATTCACGTCACGAATAATGGTAAAAGAATCCGATACAGAAGGGTCTTTTAAAGCTGCAGAAACGGATCCTGAAGCCATTGGTAAATGACATTCACGAGCCACTTCAGCGAACATACCATTGATTTTTTTGGTCCATTCAGATCCACCAGTCATGGCATTAATATAGAAAGGGCGGTCAAACTGTTGCTTAAACAAAGTGGTCGACAAGTCGATATTATTGAATTCTTGGTGGGACAGGGATGGGTGGACAAAGCGGACAGATTCAAAATCAGTTGGCGCTGTTTGGTATTGCATTTCAGCATTATGCACGTGGGCATCTTTACGGTTCATACTATCTCTCCTGTTCATTTCTTTGCCAGAAAGCGAAGGGGAGAACGACTAGGTCATTTTCTCGCCACAAGCCTTGGATGGCTTCGGCCTCATCAGCGTGACTAGAAATCGCGTAAGCACAGTCTCCAGCCCCCGCCCCAGAAATTTTGGCAACGGTTTTTTCTGATGTGACTAACTTCAATGCTTTCTTAAAGGACTTGGTCAAATAAGGCTTATTCAGTGTTTGCGTATAGGTTAAAATACTGTCGAAATTTTCTTTGATGGCAGATTTGAATAAAGACCATTCATTCATTTGGATAGCTGCCTTAGCCATTAAAACTTGCCGTTTGGCCAATTGTTTAAAACTAGCCATGATTTCTTCCAGTTCCCGGTCAGAAATATGGTGAGCCACCATTTTTAATAGGTCTTCAGTAGACGCTTTTTCTTTCGACCAAACTAAGGACAAAGTCCAGTCTGGGTGAATCGGCAATTGTTCAATCATCAATTCCGGCCAAAATTCTTCGATTAAGGCATGGATTTCTTGTCCAGTTGACTTGGCTTGTTGGTCAAACCATGCCCGGTCAAAGTTTTGGTAGTAGATGACACCAGTTTGGGCGCTAGCTGCAACATCACCAAGTGACCCTACCATACCCAATTGTGCTTGAGCGATGGCAACTAATTTAAAGACTCGGTAGACCCACTGTGATTCCGTAATGTCTTGGTCTAATTTATAGAATTTCAACAAGGCTGAAACAACAGCCACGGAGATGGCACCAGAAGACCCTAAACCGTATTTGGTCCCATCAGCCGCATCCAAGTCAGACTGAATTTTCAAATCAAAGAAATCTGGTGTCACTGCCGATTTCATGCCGACTGCTTCAGCATATGCCATCACAGTTTGCATAGCTTGCCAGATTAATGGGAATTCGCCAGCTTCTGGGTCATCAGAAACGACTTGTCCATTGACGTCGTAGGTCCAAGCAATTGGATGGTCAGCTTGGTTGGTGAGTAGAAAGCCATTTTGCCCAGAATTCACTTCTAAAGTAAGGTGTAAGAAGGCGTCAACTGTGGTTAGTAAGGCAGCTTGGCCAGAACTCACCACTGCATATTCGCCCGCAAGGAATAATTTCCCCGGCACGGCCACCTTGATGGCATCTGTTTCGTTATTCGTATGGATTATCGTGCTATCATTACAAGATTGCGCCATCGTCATACTCCCATCTATCTAAGGGTTTAATGCCCGGTCCAGCCGTTGTTTGGATAAAGTTCATATCTTTAAACCGTTCTGCAAAAAAGGCTTCTACCTCGTCCATCTGGCTGGCTTTACATAAAACTTTCACGTTCGGTCCAGCGTCAATTGTAAAGTAAGCCAACACGCCAGTCGCGCGTAAATCTTGGACAGCTTGAATGGCTTTAATGGTATCAGGTTCAAAATAGGTGAATGACGGATCAGAAGCCATAGTTGTTGCATGCATCCGCATGGCATTGGCTTCAGCGATTTCACCCATCAATTGGAAATCTTGCTTGGCAATCGCCGCTTTAATACGCTCCAAATCAATCATATTTTGACGGACCCATTCAGAATAGAAAGGCGACGTTCGCAAGGTATGGGCCATCCCTGCACGAGAAGAAACCCGTTTCTCAGCGGTATTAATGGCCATAATGACCATGCCAATATCCCAAGAGGCGTCGTCAATTTCAACTGCCATAGAGTTTTCATTGGTCGTCCCTTTTTGCCATTCAACAAAGCCACCAAAAATGGACCGCGTTGCAGATCCAGATCCTCGTCGTGCATATGTCGATAGGGCCTGGTCAGAAATTTGATTTTCTAAATTCAAAGCCTGTCTAGTAGCCGCCGCTAAGGCCGAAAATGCCGATGAAGAAGAAGCCAGGCCTGCCGCAGTGGGCACATGATTGACACTTTCTACTTTAGCCCGCAAGTCTACGCCAGCTTCCGCCCTAAACATATCTAAAAACTTGCTAATTTTCGCCGTATCCGCTTCTTTGCCTAAATGACTGTTTAAATAAAAAACATCCGCATCCAATTGATTTGAAAACGTCACGCGCGTGTCTGTATACAAAGCGTCTAAAGTGAGCGACAAACTAGATGTAGTGGGGATAAACAGGTCCTTATTCGCCTTACCCCAATATTTAATTAATGCAATATTGGTGTGCGCCCGGTAAGCGCCTTGAAAAACTGACATCTCGATTCTCCCTCAAAAAATTTTCTTTCCTTTATTATAACCGATTTCCAATGATTTCGCCCACTATTCGCTAGCAATATCATCTATTGATGAAGACTTGAAGGGCACTACCCAGCTCGCCACTGCCATATTTTCCGTTTTTAAAGCTTTAGCCAAAAGGACAGCCTTGTCTTTGCTATCACACAAGGCGAAATAGCAACCGCCACGGCCACCACCAGTTAGCTTGGCTGCACCGGCCCCATTCGCTTCCGCAAAAGTGACACCCGCCTCGAGTTCAGGACTGGATACCTGTAAAGCGCGCAAGTGCTTGTGGGCATCCTTAAATGTACGACAAATAGCCGTAAACCATTCGTCATTGGCCATTTTGTCAGCATCTAATTCAACTAAATCAATAAATTGTGTAGCGGCTTCACCAAGTTGACGTAAATTACTTTCAACCGCTTGTCGACGGGTAATAAAAGCTGAATTCAAGCCAGCTGCCACGTCAGATACTGCATTTTTAGTGTTGCCGTGAATGCCAGTATCTGCAACTACCAACCAATAAGGGGTGTCGAAATGTATGACAGTCATTGGTTGATTTTTTTGATAAATCAAAGGGACACCAAGGCCGGCCACACGGGCATCCAAACCAGACGGATTGCCGTGACTAATTTTTTCAGATAAGTCTACGTATTTTAATAGTTGGTCTTCTGTAAGGGGGAGGTCATAGTAATTGTAGAAAGCGCGAACCAAAGCTGTTGCCATAGCTGCTGAAGAACCCATACCACGCTCAGCCGGTATAGATGAGTGGATATTAATCAGCCAGTGACTCTGGTTTTGGGTCATTAAATCCGCCCGTAATTGGTCGTAAACTGCTAGCAAGTTCTGTAAATCAGATGGTGCTTGGTGGAGTGGCCCTTCATATAAGTCACTCACCAAATAAGCATTGGTTTGGATCTGTTCAATGGTGACAGTCATTTCTACTGCATGAAAGGGTAGGGCTACAGATGGATACCCATGAACCACGGCATGCTCACCGATAATAATGATTTTCCCGTTGGCTTTACCAGTCGCTTTTTTCATACTTTCACTCCTATTCTGTTCTATTATATACAATATTTATAGGTACCAACACCTTTGTAGACGAATTAAATATAAATTTAGCAAATTATTAAAAAATGTACAGGTAGATTCCGAACAATATTTTATTATCATGCATAAATACCTAGTAATCACAAATATTAAATGCTAGAATAAAGATGAAATTCGAAAAAGGAAGTGAAAACATGAGTGTCCAACAATCAATGCAAGATATTGAAAAAATCATTGTACTTGATTACGGTAGTCAATATAACCAATTGATTACCCGTCGTATTCGTGAGTTAGGCGTTTATTCAGAACTATTATCACATAAATTAACTGCTGACGAAATCATGGCGAAAGGTAACGTTAAAGGAATCATCCTATCTGGTGGTCCAATGTCAGTGTATGCAGACGATGCTTTTTCAATCGATGAAGCCGTATTTGATTTAGGTATCCCAGTTTTAGGGATTTGCTATGGTATGCAATTAATGACATTTAAAAACGGTGGTGTAGTAGCTCGATCTGATAAACGTGAATATGGTCAACAACCATTATTCATTGACAAGGCAGATTCAGCCATTTTTAAAGGGTTAGAAGCAGAAGAATTGGTTTTAATGAGCCATTCTGACCGTATCGAAGAAATTCCATCAGGATTTGAAGTCACTGCCCGCGGTGAACATAGTCCAGTAGCAGCCTTTGAAAATACTGAAAAACAATTCTACGGTTTCCAATTCCACCCAGAAGTACGGGCATCTGTTCACGGTAACGATATGTTACGTAACTTTGTATTTGATATTTGTGGTGCACAGGGATCATGGTCGATGGAGAAATTTATCGATATTAAAGTCCAAGAAATCCGCGAATTAGTCGGTGAAGGTAAAGTTTTACTAGGCCTTTCTGGTGGGGTAGACTCTTCTGTTGTTGGTGTTTTATTACAAAAAGCCATTGGCGACCAATTAACTTGTATCTTCGTAGATCACGGTTTATTACGTAAAAACGAAGCAAAAGAAGTAATGGAAACGCTAGGTGGTAAATTTGGTTTAAACATCATCAAAGTAGATGCTGAAGACCGCTTCCTAAGCAAATTAGCTGGCGTATCTGATCCAGAACGTAAACGTAAAATTATTGGTAACGAATTTGTTTACGTATTCGATGACGAAGCACAAAAAATTAAAGACGTCGATTACTTAGCGCAAGGTACTTTATACACTGACGTTATTGAGTCAGGGACAGATACAGCGCAAACTATTAAGTCTCACCATAACGTTGGTGGCTTACCAGAAGACATGACCTTCTCATTGATCGAACCTTTAAATACCTTATTTAAAGATGAAGTCCGCGCAGTAGGGACAGAACTTGGAATGCCAGATAAGATTGTTTGGCGCCAACCATTCCCAGGACCAGGTTTAGCTATCCGTATCATCGGTGAAGTAACCCCTGAAAAACTAGAAGTCGTTCGTGAATCTGACTTTATCCTACGCGATGAAATTAGAAAAAACGGTCTAGAAGGCGACATCTGGCAATACTTTACAGTCCTACCTGGTTTCAAATCAGTAGGGGTAATGGGTGACGAGCGTACATACGAATACACAATCGGTATTCGTGCCGTAACCTCAATCGACGGTATGACTTCTGAATGGGCACGTATTCCTTACGACGTATTAGACACGATTTCTAAACGTATCGTAAACGAATGTGCACACATCAACCGCGTAGTCTTAGACATTACGAGCAAGCCACCTGCAACAATCGAGTGGGAATAAAAATAAAAGACCTTACAAGCATTGATTTAACAGTGTTTGTAGGGTCTTATTTTTTACTCTGATACCATTTTGATACCATTCAGTAATTCGGCAACTTCTTGATGTGCGGAACTCCATAAGTGTGAGTATGTATTTAAAGTAGTCTGGATATCCTTATGTCCCAATCTTTGTTGGATGATTTTAAAGTTAACGCCTTGTTTAATTAGCAGACTAGCGTGACTATGTCTTAAATCATGTACACGTATTCTTGGTAAGTCTGTATGTTTAGAAATCATTTGAAGCTGCTTAGCTAGAGTATCTTTTCTCACGTTTGGAAAAATTCTATCGTCAGGTTGATAATCATATAAGGTTTCTAAGTAGGTATCAAGCATATCCAATATAAATTGTGGAATGGTTATATCTCTGATTGATGTGTCTGTTTTAGGTCGGTTGATTACATCTTTCCCACGTAACCGTTGGTAAGATTTGTTAATCGTTAATACCTTATTTATATAATCAAAATCGTTAGCAGTTAAGGCTAGTAACTCACCAACTCTTATACCTGTGAAAAATAATAAGTGGAAAGCAAATCTATATTGTAAGGTGGGGAAACTATAAGTCGTTTGAGAATCTCTAAAATCATAATATGTCATTGCTTTGTTAAACTGTTCTAATGACCAATAATTCTTTTCATCAGCATGTTTCTTACCTATTGATCCAATCGTATGGATGGGGTTTGATTTCAAGCCGTAGTATTTAACTGCGTAATTTAGAATTGCGGACATTTGATTATTAATGGTTTTAATGTATGTTTGAGAATAGGAGTTACCTTTATTATCTTTCAAGGATAGAATGTCATTCTGCCATTTGCGTACAGTGCGCTCATTTATCTTTGATAATTTAATTTCACCAATAAAAGGTTTAATTTTTTTATTCATAATATTTCTCTTATTATCCATTGTCGACTCTCTTAATCGGTGAGACATATCATGTAAATAGATATCTATTAGTGAGTTAAACGTCATGTCAAGTTCACCAGTTTCTTTATTCATAAATTCTCGTTCAGCTTCAAGGGCTAGTTTCTTGGTTTTGAATCCACGTCTGACTTTACGTTTATTTGCACCGAAATCATCTTGGTATCTGATACTGAAATACCATTTCCCAGTGTTCTTATCTTTATAAGCTGGCATATTAATTTACCTCCTGTCTGTGGTAAAATATAGGTACACAAAAAGCACACACGTAGTGCGTTTTGTTAAAACTTCAGTAACCTCACTCATCGACCGGCAAAAGTGGAGAGTGGGGTGTTTTTTATTTTATTCTAAATTATCAATAGCATATTGAGCTTCTTCATCAGAAAAACCTTCGTAAATTAATTGGTCATAAAGTCTTGAATCAGACATTGATGCATATTCATCATAGCTTTCAGCACTCATAAGAGCTTGTTCCTTCCAGTCAACTATAATATTATCCATAGCGTAGTCGATGGCATCTTGTGGAAATTCTTCATACTCCAATTGTTCACGTAAGCGAGAAGATGAAAATCCTGAATAGTCTAAATAATCATTTGCTGTAGAAAGGGCATTTCTTTGCTCCCTGGTAATAGATACTATGCTTTCAGAACTTTCTTCAGATGAATAGCTATACTCTTCTTCTTTTGGTGCCTCAGAGGTTGATACACTTGTAGTATCATTATCTGAAGAAGAGTGAACTTTACTTGTCACACTCTCAGATTCTTCATCAACTATAATTTTTTTAGTGCTTTCTTTACTTGTCCGGTAATTCTCGTTAGCTTTTTTCCCGATTTGTGTTTTATCAAAACTAGATGATTCTGATTCATTATAATTTTCTTGACTACACGCCCCCAACAGCATAACTGATAAACCCAATAAAACGATTTTCTTCATAGCATTACCCCCTAAATTATATCTTTGATAAAAAACATTCTAATCGCATCAACTACAACATTCACTGGTAAGCCAAAATCTTCAGCTATTTCATAATCATGAACAGGTTCGTTAGACATCTGATATTTTTTCAATCGATCTATAGAAATTAATTGCTCGTAGCTCCACAGCCTAGCCTTATATTCTTCTTTCATGTCTGAATAATCAACGATATCACCAATAGTCATGTAATAATGCCCAACTTCTTCCATGACAGTAGCCACTTTATCTTCATAAGATATATTGTCATTAATATAAATTGTTTCATTATCTATATATCCATATAGTTTTGGAGGCATATCGTTTTTAAAAATAAATTCGAACTCATCATACTTTGACATGATTGCTTCTAATTCGTTCAATTAATCACAACCTTTTCGATTTTATATAATTGATATAATTTAAAATCTCCTCCATTTCTTCGGGAGTTACATCATCAGCAATATGTGCTGCTAGAACATTAGGATGTTTCGTATTTTCTTCCCTTCCTAATAATTCATCAATTGACACTCCAAAGAAATCTGCTACTGACTGAACTTTATCAATCCCCGGATTAGTTGTATCCCATTTACGAATACTACCTTGGCTAAGGTTGAGTTTCCTTTCTAACTCGGCAATAGTCATACCTTTAGCTATAGCTAATTCCTTTATATTTGCTAGTAAACTCATATATTTCCACTCCTATTTTCTAGCTCATGAAAAATAAAATGGAAAATATTCCAATTAAGTGTTGACGTATGGAAAATAATCAATTATACTCATTTCATAAGCAAGATATTTAAGCATATAAAAAGCAACTTATTTAATAAACAAAGTCCGCCAAGACAGCCATTAAACATACGTTTACTTTTTATGCTTATTTCCTATGCTTATATAATAGGATATTTTCCATTGTGTGTCAATGGGATTAGAAAATTACTGTGGAAAATAATCAACGGAAAGGAGTTAGAAGGAATGTCATTCGAAAAAGAAGTAAAAATTGCACTAATTAAGAAAGATTGGTCGCAAGCTAGATTAGCTAAGGAGATGGGGATTTCTCCAGCTTATTTAGGCGAGTTGCTAAAAGGGTCCCGAGAGACTCCAAGTCGTATAGATCAAATTAAAGAAATTTTGAAAGAAGAATTGGAGGAGAAATAGATGACTATGGAAATGCCTGAATTCTATAACGTCAAAGACATCATGAAAATATTTGGATGTAGTCAAGCTCACGCTTATAAAATCATCAAATCACTGAATGATGAATTAGCAGCAAAAGGCAAAATCACAATACGTGGAAAAGTAAATAAGAAGTATCTAGAGGAGAGGATTTAGGATGAAAAAGACAATAAAAACACTCGCACTAATCACAGTTACTGTTGCAGCAGTTAAAGCTTTCGAGCGAGTGAATAAAGGAAATATACGCAATTTGAAAACGACTGTCAAAATCGCCGATCTAGATGAATATAAAGCGCTTTTGAAATCATTAGAAGCCTAATTGCTTAGTAATCCATAATTTAGCAGCTTTACCCTTCATATCTTCCCATGAAGAGAAACTGGTATGTGCTTCGATAAACTCATCTAATTCTGATTCATCAATGGATTCCATTTTTGTAAAGTCAAAACCACTTTCATTTACGAATTCAAGTATGGAATCAAATTCAGTGTATTTCCACATGAATTGTTGGTTAAAGAGATCTTCAAAAGGCACTTGGTTATCACCGGATATTTTATCAGCATCTTCACTTAACTGATTTAAGCGTTTCTCGAAGTCATTGTTCCATTTCATTTTAAAACTCATAATCTCACCTCGTTTCCATGTGTAGGATAGATAAAACATCCAGGGCGAAGGCGTTTTATCCTCGGGTAAAGTATATCAGCTTTTATCCACAGATACAATATATAGTTGTGGATAAAAAAGGAGGTTGATTCAATAGTGTTATTAAAAGACAAACTACAACATATAGTTGATATAAAAGGTATCAATCCATACCAATTATCCCAGATGATGGGAGTCAGTCCCACACAAGTGCATAAAATTCTTACGGGGAAATCTAAGGATATGAAATTAAGTACAGCATTCAAGTTAGCAGACGCATTAGGCGTAAATATTAACGAATTTAGAGAGGATGAAGAAAATGAATCACGATAGTAAGAAGTTTCTATATTGGTCATTCGTGACAGTTGCATATTTCATTGGTTGGGTATCGGCTATTGAATTTAACTTCAACGGTTTCATTACAACACTACTATTTTGGGCTTTAGTTGGAAATGCTTATAAAACCTATCAATATGCTAAGACAGCTGACCTATTCATATGGGTTGAGGAGGACTGCGAGTGAAAAAATCACCAATAGACATCATCGAAGAGAACCGTCGATGGCAGATTCAAAAGGCTATCAACGATTACGACGGTACTAATTTAAGAGAACACTTAGATGATATTAAACGCATTAATGATTATTACGACAACCTAATTATCGACCAGCGCTATGTCGATAAATGGAAAAATTATTCGTAAAAAAAGCCGTCAGGGCTATGACGACTTATTACTACACATATAAAGGAGTATATCATGACAGTGAAAATTAATAAATTAGAAATTGAAAATACAAAACGTGTGAAGGCTGTAATGCTTGAGCCGTCAGCGAGCGGATTAACGGTTTTGGGTGGCAGAAATAACCAAGGTAAATCATCTGTACTAGATGCCATTGCATGGGCCTTAGGTGGTAATCGTAAGCGTCCTAGCCAAGCTAATCGTGAAGGTAGTATGTCTGACCCATATCTAAAAGTAGAGCTATCAAACGGGCTAATTGTCGAGCGTAAGGGTAAAAACTCAGATTTAAAAGTGACTGATCCATCAGGTGATAAAGCGGGTCAAAACTTACTAGATAGTTTCGTATCGGAGTTGGCCATCGATTTACCAAAGTTTATGGAGTCAACTGCAAAAGAAAAGGCTGACACACTGCTGCAGATTATCGGTGTCGGTGACCAGTTAGCACAACTCGAAAAAGAGGAGCAAGAAAAGGCTAATCAGCGCTTATATACGGGACAAGAAGCACGATCTAAGCGAGCTCATGCGAATGAATTACCAGAGTATCCAGATGCTCCTAATGACTATATCAAGGCTTCTGATTTGGTTAACCAGCAACAAGAAATTCTAGCGCGCAATGGGGCTAACCAACAGAAACGAAACCAAGCAAAACAATTGGCTGACCAATATGAGAACCAAAAATATTTGATTACACAAAAAGAAAATGAATTAGCACGTATCCAACAAGAGCTATCAGATATGAAAGCTAAACATACAGAAACGGCTACCGATTTGGAAAATGCGAATAAAACTGCAGCGCAATTACAAGATGAGTCTACGGCAGAAATTGAAGCAAGTATCGCTGAAATCGAAACGATTAACGACAAAGTCCGTACGAACGCTGAAAAGGCAATGGCTGAAGATGAAGCATTGCGATTAGAAAATCAATATAAAGACTTGAACCAAGATATTGAAGATATTCGTCAAAGCAAGATGGAGCTTTTAAACAATGCTAACTTACCACTGCCTGGTCTATCAGTCGTGGATAGCGAGATCACTTATCAAGGTCAAAAATGGGATAACATGTCCGGTTCACAACAGTTGATTGTAGCAGTGTCTATTGTGCGCAAATTAAACCCGGAATGTGGTTTTGTGCTCATCGATAAGCTGGAGCAAATGGATATCGAGACAATGCAAGAGTTCGGTCAATGGTTAGAACAAGAGCAACTGCAAGCTATTGCCACACGAGTTTCTGGTGGAGAAGAATGCACGATTATAATCCAAGACGGGATGGTAGTAGACGATAATCCTACCCCAGTAGCTGAGGTGCCGACACAGGATACAAATACATGGAAAGGTGGATTTTAATGAATTTTGAAATTACAAGTGGTGTTAAAACCGAAGCGTTGAAGGTGGTAGCATATGGACCCGAGGGGGTGGGTAAATCATCATTTGCTGCACAATTTCCTGACCCGCTATTTATTGATACTGAAGAATCTACAACGCATATGAATGTAAATCGATTACCTAATCCGACATCATTCACAATGTTAATGGAAGAACTAGACTTTGTTATTCAAAACAAGCCATGCGCTACGCTGATTGTTGACACAGCGGATTGGGCGCAGACACTAGCAGAAAATC
Source organism: Aerococcus sp. UBA6277 (assembly GCF_002440555.1). GTDB lineage: Bacteria > Bacillota > Bacilli > Lactobacillales > Aerococcaceae > Aerococcus. The sequence continues at coordinate 49,388 of NZ_DJUR01000004.1, read as the reverse complement.
AGGTACTAGCTGAAAACAATTGGAAGTCGATTGAATCACCTGGTTACGGTGCGGGCTATGTTGCCGTTCGTGAAAAGTGGACCAAGTTTCTAGACAAGTTATCGGACGTTAGAGAGCAAGGTATCAACGTAGTGTTAACGGCTCACTCTGAAATTAAAAAGTTTGAGGACCCAACAGACTTAGGCGCATATGATCGTTATGAGTTGAAACTATCTAAGCGTTCTAACGGCCATATTGCTGGTGTAACAAAGGAATGGGCAGATATGGTGTTATTCCTTAACTATGACGTAACGGTTGTTAAACGTGAAGGTATGGGCAACAAGTATGCAGCACAAGGTGGTCAACGCAAAATCTATACGGAACATTCACCACAATACGATGCGAAAAATCGCTTCGGTTTAGCACCAAGCCTACCTTTAGACTACAGCTCAATTGCACATGTCGTACCTAATTTAAACCAGGGAAACATGGCACAACAACAAGTACCAACAGAACCTGTTACACAGCCTACGCAACAACCTGTAGCACCTACTCAAACAGAATCGACACCAGATCCATTTGCAAGTCAAGCTATTCAGCAAACACCGGAGCAAGTAGCAGCGGTCAACGAACAAGTAGATAATGCATTCGGTATTCAACATCACCAAGCTTTACCAAAAGAGTTGACAGATTTAATGGATGCGAATGATGTTTCTGACGATGAGATTCGTGGTGTTATGGGTATACGGGGGCATTTCCCAATCAACACACCGTTTGAAAACATTGCTAATTCAACACCCGAATACTTTACTGGAGGGCTTGCAAGCAACTGGGACGGCGTGATGGATGTTGTTCATCAAATCAGAGCTAATCCACAAATGCTAACAGATTTGTTTGCTAAAGTGAATGACTCGAATCCGTCTGAAACAGTAGCAAATATGGATATCAAAGTAGGTGGTTAATATGCGAATGCCTTATAAGGAAGTTTCAGATAAAAGGTTAAGTAGCGTAGACAATCGCACAGCTAGTGCAAATAAAGAAACCGACAGTGTTCAAGAAGATAACGCATTTATGAATAAGTTAATGCGAATACGTTTTGAACAATTCAATCTAAGTGAAATTAAGAGAATATGGATCATTGCACAATCAGGAATTACATTCAGAAAACAGATAGATAAAGCTATTGCTAAATGCCTAATTAAAGGCGACATAGAACTATATGACAAATTAATTCAAATCAAAAAAGGAGAGTTTTAATTATGACAAACAACCACTTCGAAGGCGCATTATCTTGGGATAGCCAAATTACAAAAGAATCATCATTTACGCTGCTAGATCCTGGTGAGTATGAATTCAAAGTAGAAAAGATGGAACGAGGACAATATCAGCCGTCTGAAAAATCATCTATTCGTGACGTGTCACCACAGGCTGAATTACATATCAAGATTTTTGGTGGAGAACAAGGGAATACAACAGTCATCGAACGTTTGATTTTACACACTAAAACTGAATTTAAGATTTCAGAATTCTTTATCGCAATCGGACAAAAACAACCAGGCCAACCTTTAACACCTAATTGGAATTATGTAGTAGGCGCTACTGGACGCTGTGAAATTGAAGTTAATGAATATACCAAGAAAGATGGTAATCAAAGTAAGAACAACCGTATTACGCGATTCTTAGAGCCATCTCAACAACCACCACAGGCTGGGTGGACACCACAACACCAAGAGACTGTACAACAACCAACACAACAAACACCATCACAACAACAACCACAAAGTGGCAATCAAGGATTCCAATTTTAGGAGGACTGGAAATGACAGACGAAGAACCAACAAGCATTTCCAATTTACTGGCAACTTACTAAAATGGCGGAGAAAACGGAAAGTAGGAGAATTAACGATGCGTGATATTAAATTCAGAGCTTGGGATAAGAAGAAGAACGATTGGTTTGATGATGATAGGGGAGATTTGTACATTGAGCTAAACGGAAATATCAATTTTGGTTGGAATGGTGAAGTTATGGATGATTACACCGACAGAATTATTCTAATGCAATACACAGGCTTAAAAGACAAGAATGGCGTTGAGATTTATGATGGCGATTTTCTGATGGCTGGTGACGCTTATCTGGGTGTCATTAAATACCATTCGACAAGGGCGCAATTTATCGGGAAAAACATCGGTGAGACATTTCAAGAAGATGAATACGACACATTATACACAAAAAATGGCAGATTTAATTCTGCGAAAGTCATCGGAAACATTTATGAAAACATAGAGTTATTGGAGGGCTAACTATGAACATCCAAGAAAGAATTGAAGCTTTAGAAACAGAATTTGCCGAGAAGATTGAAGCATTGAAAGTTGAAGCGCAGCAGGAAGAAGAGTTTCCACAATATGGTGATGAGTATTGGTACATTAGTCTATCCGGATCCATTCTGTGTGAAGATTGGGTAGGGGTCCCTTCCGAAAAGCGTGTACTTGAAGTTGGCAATGTTTACAAAACCAAAGAAGAAGCAGAGTTCGCAGCAGAAAAACTAAGAGTTGAAGCAGAATTACGGAAGTTAGGCAAGCATTTTGAAAATGGTAAAAGTAATATTGAATTTTACTATGACCATGAGTTCGACGGTATCATGTTTAATTCCATGAAATCTTCTCAAACCCAAGGAGCTATCTACTTTGAAAGTGAAGAAAAAGCCCAACAAGCAATCGAGTCAGTCGGGAAAGAACGTATCAAGAAATACCTATTCGGAGTGGAGGACTAAATGAAACTTAGAGATTACCAAGAAGAATCCGTTAAGCGGATATTTCAAGAATGGGATGTTGGCCACAAGAAAACGTTGCTAGTATTGCCAACTGGTACAGGGAAAACAATCGTATTTAGTAAGGTCGCAGAAGAAGCGGTTAGACAGGGTAAGCGCGTGCTTATCCTGGCACACCGTGGCGAATTATTAAATCAAGCAGCAGATAAAATTGAGAAATCAACAGGGTTATCAGTGTCTAAAGAAAAGGCGGAAGAAACGTCTATTGGATCATGGACACGGATTACAGTCGGTAGTGTGCAGTCTATGGCGCAGGCTAAGCGGTTAAGTCGATTTAGTCCAGAGCACTTTGATGTCATTATTGTGGACGAAGCACATCACACTTTGTCATCAACTTATCAGACCGTATTAAAGCATTTTGAAACGGCGAATGTGCTAGGTGTGACAGCCACACCAGACCGTGGTGATATGCAGAACTTAGGACAGTTGTTTGATTCATTGGCTTATGAATACACATTACCTAAGGCTATTAAATCAGGCTACTTAACACCGATTAAGGCTTTAACGTTACCAATACATTTAGACCTAAATGGTGTCAAACAAACGGCAGGGGACTTCAATGCTACTCAAGTTGGTCATGTATTAGACCCTTATCTTGAAGTCATTGCCGATGAAATGGTAGAACATGCCAAGGATAGAAAGTCAGTTGTGTTTCTGCCTTTAGTTAAGACTAGTCAAAAGTTTACTGAGCTGTTGAACGCTAAAGGTTTTAAAGCTGCAGAAGTTAACGGTAATTCAAAAGATCGTGATGAAGTTTTAAAAGATTTTGACGATGGTAAATACAACGTCTTATGTAATTCAATGCTTTTGACAGAAGGTTGGGATAGTCCAGCAGTTGATTGCGTTGTAGTTCTTAGACCAACTAAAGTACGTAGTTTATACAGTCAAATGGTTGGGCGTGGGACACGTTTATATTCAGGTAAGTCAGAACTATTATTACTAGACTTCTTATGGCACACAGACCGACATGAGCTAGTACACCCGGCACATTTAATCGCTGAAGATGTAGAAGTGGCCAAAAGGGCAACAGAGAAGATTGAAGAATCAGATGAACCTGTCAACATTGAAGATATCATTGAAGAAGCTGCTGAAGACGTTACGAACGAGCGTGAAGAAGCATTAGCAAAACAATTAGAGAAATTACGGACCAAGAAGAAACGTCTAGTAGACCCGATTCAGTTTGAAATGCAGATTCAAGACAAAGACTTACAGAATTACGTTCCAATGTTTGGCCAAGAATTAGATCCACCAACTAAAGAACAACTGAATCAAATAGAAAAAGCCGGGATTGACCCGACTTCGATTGATTCTAAAGGTAAAGCTGATGAATTACTTAAACGTGTCAATTACCGTAATCAACAAGATTTATCAACACCTAAACAGATTAGGCAACTTGAACAGCGTGGTTATCAAAATGTGGCCAATTGGAAGTTTGACCAAGCTAAAGTTTTAATAGATCAAATCGCTGCAAACAAATGGCGTAGTATTCACTCAAAGGCACAGGCAGAAGTATATCAGCCTAGTTAGGAGAACAAATGAAAAAATATAAAGATATCGCAAGACTACAGACTTCTCCAGAAAATGTGGAAATTAAAGAAGTCATTGAAATTAGTTTTAGAGTTGGAGATGGAACTGAATCAAATCCTATTCGGTACACAAAACAATATTGGGACCTTGAAGGTAATTTACTTTTTGAAAAAGATTTTATTGATTAGAGTTAGCATCTCTTCCTTCGATGCCTCTAAGTTTATTTTCAGGGATTAAACTGTATATTTCGTCTATCTCTCTATCTCTAGTAATTTGATCTTCAACTATAATGTTAATCAATTTTAATAATGTATGAGCAATTTCCTTGTCGTCTGATATATCAATTTGTCCAGGATGTACACCTTCATTCCCAATAACTCTAACTGCATCTAAAGCTCTTTGGATTCTAGATGATAAACCATTACGTACTAAATTACCAATCATGTCGTTTAATGATCCTTTTCCTGCATTTAAATGTTTTGATGCAAGAGTTTCAATGGCTAACCTGGATAAAGCGGCAGATGCTCTCGGCGAAATTTCTAAAATTAAAGATGCTTCCTGGTATATTTTCTTAACGTCATCAGGCATATCGATATTTGCAGGTTCAATGTTCTTTGCATTTCTAGGATATAAAAGATCTTCTTCAGATGAATGGAAAATATCTTTAATTAACCAAATAGAAACGTTTCTACATGAATCACAATCAGACATTACAATCCCATATTTTAAATGATTGTGCTTGAACTGTTCTACCAAATTATAGTCAGCTGCTGAAAAAACATTGCAGTGAGGACAAACAAATCCATTAGTAGTACCACTAATTTGTATGTTGAATTCCTTAAAAATCTTTTCCAAATTATTTCACTCCTTCAAATTTAGTTAATCAAATTATATCAGTTTTATCAGAAAGTAGGTGATACCTTGTCGAAATTTAATTTATTAGATCCATTAAACCAAATTGACCCAGCAAGCTTATCATACCAGGAATGGGTTGATGTAGGTATGGCATTAAAAGCAGAGGGCTACACAGCACACGACTGGGAAGAATGGTCAGCCAGTGATAGCCGACACAAATCTGGAGAATGCTACATCAAATGGGATACGTTCCAAGATACAGGTATTACAGGAGCGACAATTACGCAGATGGCCAAAGACCATGGCTGGCAATCAAAACGCAGCAATTTACAAGGTGGTGCATTGTCGTGGGATTCAGTCATTTCAGATGAATTACGCATTGTAGACGACGCTTGGATTGAAGATAAAGAAGTACATGAGCCAGTTAATTGGAAGCCACACGAAGAAGTCATACGCTACATTAATACCTTATTTGATTCCAATGATTACGTTGGATATGTGACGAGTACATACGAAACAGGCGATGGTAAGCATTTACCAAGTAAAGGTATCTACTCAAAGACTGCCGGTCAAATTATTGAAGATATCAAGAAATATGGTGACGACTTAGGTGCAGCATTGGGTGACACAGATCCTGAAGCAGGCGCTTGGGTTCGATTCAATCCATTAGACGGTGAAGGTGTAAAGAATGATAACGTTACAGATTTTAGATATGCCTTAGTTGAATCAGACAATACTGAAATTGCCCGTCAAAACTCATTGTTACGTGAACTAGAATTACCAATCGCCATGCTAGTACATAGTGGTGGTCGTTCCTTACACGCAATCGTAAGAATAGACGCTAACTCCTTGCCTCAGTATAAAGAGCGTGTAAATCATCTATACGCGGTTTGTCAGCGTAATGGTTTAGAGGTAGATACACAGAACAAGAACCCAAGTCGGTTAAGTCGATTACCCGGTATCATGCGTAACGGTAAGAAACAATTCATTGTAGATACCAATATCGGTAAACCGTCATATGAAGAATGGTCAGAATGGATTGAAGAAGTTAACGACGATTTACCGGACCCAGCTCCTTTATCTGATGTATGGGATAACATGCCTGAAAAAGCACCAGAGCTAATCCAAGGTGTGTTACGTCAAGGACACAAACTATTGTTTGCTGGTCCATCTAAAGCGGGTAAGTCATTTGCTTTAATCGAGTTGGCCATAGCAATTGCTGAAGGCACTCGTTGGTTAGGTTGGCAATGTACACAAGGGCGTGTACTGTACGTCAACTTAGAATTGGACGACGCCAGTGGTTATCATCGATTCAAAGACGTATATACCGCATTAGGTTTACAACCGTATAATATCCAAAATATCGATATTTGGAACTTACGTGGTAAGACTGCACCACTTGATAAATTAGCACCGAAGCTGATTAGACGTGCGGAAAAGAAAGGCTATATCGCCGTCATCATTGACCCAATTTACAAGGTTTTAACAGGGGATGAAAACTCAGCCGAGGATATGGCAGCTTTTACCAATCAGTTTGACAAAATCGCCACAGCATTAAAAACTGCAGTAATCTATGCTCATCATCATTCAAAAGGTGCACAAGGTGGTAAACATTCTATGGATCGTGCTAGTGGTTCTGGCGTATTCGCACGAGACCCAGACGCAATCTTGGACCTTATCGAGTTAGACGTTAACGAAGGCATCCGGAATCAACAAGCAGACAGAGCAGTGTGTGATGAAATCGTACGTTGGTTCAAGCAATATAACCCAGGATACTTTGATACATGGGTCAGTCGCGATGATCAATTAAGCGTAGTCGCCATGGATAATCATGCAAAACAAGGCCTTAAAGATTACCAACAACAGTTAGCTATAGCTACATTAGAAGCTGGCCAACGCGCTAAAAAGAAATCGGCTTGGCGAGTTGAAGGTACATTGCGTGAGTTTGAAAAGTTCGCACCCGTTGATATGTGGTTTGAATATCCAACACATAATGTAGACGACAGTGGAATCCTTAAACAAGTACAGCCAGAATCTGAAAAGGCTCCTTGGCAGAAAGCAGGACCGAAAGCAAATAAGGATAAAAAAGAAGAACGCAAACGGCAGCGGATGGAATCATTAGAAGTAACATTTGATGAGTTAGCGGAAGACGGAAAAATATCTGTTGAAGATCTAGCTGAAGGTTTAGGATTGAAAGATAGAGCAACTAGAGATCGTGTAAAAGAACACCCAGACTTTGAAATTGAACAAGGACTGGTTGTTGAAATTGGTAATGCATAATTGCAAAAGTTGGAACAAATGCAAAATGCAAAACACTAATTGCAGTTGTTGCAGTATTGCAAAAGCTCCATGAGTTGCAACTTAATTGCAGTGCAAAAGTTGGAACAAATGCAATGCCACCGCAGTGCAAAAGTTGGAACAAATGCAAAATGCAACTTTTACTGCAAACCGTTGGGGCACAAGGAGTTGCACCGTTGCAGTGCAGAGGTAACTCTTTACAGAGTTATAGGGGATGTTCTGCAACCTGAAGTCGTACGGTAGGATGGCATGTAATGTTTGCCATCCCCTACCCACTTCACGCAAGCGACTAGCGCATAAAAAAAATATATTAAAATTTTGGAGGCAGAAAAATGACAAATGATATTTATATCTACACAGGTAAACAGCTGCTTTGGGAACTGTATCAAAAGTTTATGTCGTTTGATGATATCGTTTGGAGAACATTCTTAGATGATTATGACGAGTTTGGTAATTTTAAAGATATCGAAGCAGACAGACTATATGTTGTGAATTCAGAATTAGAAATTTTAAGAGAAGCACATATTGAGGATTTAACTTTTCAAGAAGTTTTAAAAGCATTTCAAGATGCTGCTCCTTATTGGCGTAATGAATGGTTAATGGAATTGCGTAAAAGATTTGGTAATCAGGAGGTGTAGCAGGATGGGAATTGAAATTACAAAGGGATCACTTTATGTGGCCAAAATTAAAGGTTCTGATTTATTAGAGCAGGATATGTTCTGGTATGTGTATGTTTATCAAGGTGAGGTATTCCTTGACATCGGTTCATACGGTGAAGTTTTAGATAATATATATAGTTTGACTATAAAAGAATGGAGTAAATTAGGTGTAGATAAAACCAACGCTGATTTCGAGGAGGTCTAACTATGTGGGGATTAATATTATTTACTTTCTTACTAGGTGGCGGATGGATTGCATTAATGATTTGTTTTGCTCATGCCTTTAAAACTGTCGTCAAATATGAAGATACAGACATTAAAGAAATGGAAGAGCACCGACAAAGTATAAAAGATATTAAATAATGAGGTGATTAAATGCTAGAGTTTTTTATGCCAATGAAGAATCCACCAACGACTACACATCAACAGAAACAAGTAACAATCATAAAGGGCAAACCAGTATTCTATGAACCAGATTCACTGAAAGCTGCAAGAGCACAATTGACGAATCACCTAACGCCTTGCGTACCTGATGAACCGTTTAACTCAGCAGTACAATGCACAGTGAAGTGGCTATTCCCAACAACTAAACATAAAGACGGGTCGTGGAAAACTACTAAACCAGATACGCACAATATGAATAAGTTGTTATTCGATGTGATGACTGATTTAGAATTTTGGAAAGACGATGCACTAGTTGTTAGCGAACACATTCAAAAGTTTTGGGTCAACGGATCAGTGCCAGGGATCTACATCCGAATTGAAGAGGTATAGGGCATGAGACAGTTTTACATGGATTTAGCTGATTGGGTAGAGTCAGTGAATCTAAAGAGTCAAACACTTAGTGAGAGTGATTACTGGGATTACGTCATCATGTCGTGTGGAGAGCTATCCAGGAAGTATGATGAAAACCCATTAGTCGTTTGCGTGCTGTCAGCTCACTTGGATTTCTTAGATAAAAATCAGAAGGGTAGGTAAAGGATGAGCGAAAGTAAACATAAGTATTTCCTGCAGCAATTAGGATTTTTAAATGCTGAGATCAATGCACTACAAGAAGAACATGATTCAATTAAGAGTGCGTTTATTAAGTCAACAGACTATACTACCGAAAGAGTTGATTCTTCAAAAACTAATCCGAATGAAATGAAACTAATTAGATTAACTGAAAAGTCTGATTTAATTGACGAGAAGATAGATGAATTAGTTACCTTGAAGATTAAAGCGAGTGAATTATTTGATCTTATAGATAATCAGAAGTTTAGAATTATACTTAGAGAACATTATATCAACGGTAAAGATTTAAAGGAGATAGCAGATATCTTGCATTATGGGGAACGTCATACGCAAAGGCTACATGGTTATGCTTTACTAGAGTTTGAGAAAGTATATAACAAAGTAATTGTAGAAGTTATTTAAAACATGTCGTCTAATGTCGGGTCATGTCGTGTGATGTCGCTTCAAAATGTAGTATATTGTAGATGTACCAATTGGTTAACGACGACATTCCATTTGTACATCTTGGTAATACCTCCTTTAAAATGTGGGCGCTGAGTAGATAAGCTACCTAGACAGTTGCAAGGCTGTCCAGCGCTTTAGCAAGCGTAATCACTCACACATATTATTAAGCAATGATTCACACTTGCAACAGGCACTCATTAGAGTGTCTTTTTTATTAAAAAGAAAAGGTGATGGATATGAACACAGTAAATAATAAGGAGCGTGATCCAGTATCTTGGATTGACTGACATGCAGTCAAGCGTTAGCTAAAGTGCAAAGGAGTTGTGATAACTATTCTAGATACTTCAACTAAGAAAGCTAGACGAATATTCTATACAAGTTCTGATTGGCGAATGATGAGAGCTTATATATTAGAGCGCGATAACTATGAATGCCAGTGGTGTAAAAGAGATGGTAAGGTCACTAGTCAATTAGACTCAGTCCTTGAAGTAGATCATATCAAAGAGCTGAAAGACTATCCTGAACTTGCACTTGATGAATCTAATTTAAGAACACTGTGTAAAGATTGCCATAACAAAAGGCATGAACGCTTCAATTATCGCGAAAAAAAGAAAAATATAAAATGGAACGATGAATTTTGGTAAGGGATACCCCCGGTCGAAAAGGTTGATACAAAGCCTTTCTGGGGAACCGGTGGGAAGGGTCTTTTGCACGGACGTAACCGTTTCTAGCACCCCTATCCCCCGCCATATTAACGTTTGAAGAAAGGAGGTTGAGTATGGTTGGAATTGAATATTAACACACGGATTAAACGACTAAGAAATGAACATAAACTAACTCAAAAAGAGTTGGCTGAATCAGCAAATATTTCTGAATCTTACTATCGAAAAATTGAAACAGGCAACAATTCACCTAGTATAGAAACATTAAATAACATCGCTAAAGCATTAGATGTTTCCTTACTTTATTTAATCAATGACCGTATAGAAGAAATGGAAAATCGTTCTGAAATTGAAGAACTAAGATTACGCGAAATTTTCAAAAATATACCAAAAGAGCAACTAGATATTGCTGAAGGTTTAATCATTCAAGCTGCTCGACTGCGTATCCTTTTGGATGACAATTGGAAGGATATTTTGGAGAATGGAGAGTATGAGCGATTTAGACAATCAAAAGACCAAATTCCATACGACCGAAAACGTCCGATTGTTGAAAATTATGATAATCGAGATAAAACTTATAAAGATATTATCAAGCAGCTAACTGAATTATTGCCAAAGGAAGCTAAAAGTTCAGCGAGAGAAAACTTGTTGGGTGGTTAGCCTATGTTGCATACAGAACATGTTGATTTTTATTTGGAACTATTTCAAGAAGGTTATTTGGTATTCAATGAAAAACGGATTCAGTTAGTTGAGTGGTTAAAAAGAGATATCTTATCCAAGGATAATGAGTATTATTTTGATGACCAGCAAATTGAAGATTATATTAATTTTAGTGAGCGATGGTACTATCCCTTAGATGATTGGGAAAAGTTCCTCGCTTCTTTTGTTTTCTTTTATAAGCGTTCTAATGATACACCAGTATTTAGAATATTCATCTTGGTTATGGGTCGTGGTGCTGGTAAGAATGGTTTTATATCAACAATGGCTCATTTCTTGGCATCAAGTTTGCATGGAATTGAAGAATATGATGTATCGATTGTGGCCAACTCGGAACATCAAGCAAAAACTTCCTTTGAAGAAATTTATAACAAAATAATCAAAGATCCTAGATTGTCAGCAGTTAATACTCGTGACACTACTTTTGAAGATGAGCCTATTGGCGAATTTGAACCTTGGAAAAGCAAGATTATTAGTCAAGAAACACAATCTAAAATTATGTACCACACATCAAATGCTAAAACAAAAGATGGTGGCCGTGAAGGTGCGTTGATATTCGATGAGTTCCACGAATATGAGAATTCAGAATTAGTAAAAGTGTTTACTGGTGGTCTTGGCAAGAAACCAAACCCAAGACAATTTTTCATTGGTACGAAAGGATTCATTAGAGAGGGCTATTTCGATATGCTCTATGATCGTGCAACGAATATTTTAAATGGTGATGCACCATTTAATGGCCATTTTCCATTTATTTGTGAGTTGGATGATATAAAAGAGATGGATAGTCCAGATTTATGGGAGAAAGCTAATCCTACTCTACAGAAACCATTAACAGGACGTGCGGAACGATTATTTCAAACGATGGAAGATGAGTATGCAGACTTAACCTATGAGCCATCTGGACGACCTATGTTTGTTACAAAACGAATGAACGTAATTGAAGGTGACTCTGAACATAGCGTTGCTAGTCGAGAAGAGTTACTAGCAACTAACCGACCATTTTTTGATTTAGACGGATTAAAACCTATTGGATCACTAGATTATGGATCTGTAAGAGATTTTGCAGCATGTGGACTTTTATTTAAAAAAGGAGAAGAGTATGCATTCAAAACACATTCATTCGCTATTAAACATTTTGTTGATGTTCATTATGGTTATTCAAATTCAGCCAATTCCTTGGGTGGAAGCAAGAAAGCCCCCATAAAAGCTTGGGAAAAACAAGGACTCATGTCAGTTATTGATGAACCATCTCTTGATCCAATGCATATAGTGGAGTGGTTTGTAAATGCTAGAGAAAAATATGGCGTTGAAAGAATTGTGGCCGATAACTTTAAGTTGGATATATTAAGGCCTTTACTTGAAAAGGAAGGTTTTGAGGTCGATTTAATTAAACGTCCGCAATCTATTCATCCGCTGGTTGCACCAAGAATTGAAGATGGATTCGCAAATAATAAAATCATATTCGAAGATAATCCTCTGATGCGTTGGTACACCAATAACGTGTATGTAAAAGAAACATCTAACGGTAAAATTTTTGATAAAAAAGAAGAAGTGAAGCGTAAAACTGATGGATTCCAAGCGCTAGTTCATGCAATGTATCGTGCGAATGAATTGGACGACCAGACTGATTTAGATGAATTTTTCGATATGGTTAGCCAATTACAATATTAGAAAGGAGGGAAATTTTGGGACTATGGGAATCAATTAAGAATCGAATAAATAAAGTAGAATTGATTGGTTATGAGTATCCGATTGATGATCACACGAAGCGTGTTTATTTAAAACAAACATCCATTGATAAAGTCGTGAATTATGTTGCAAGAACAATGTCTACTGCTAAATTCATTATCAAGACACCGGATGATAAAGACAACAATTTTATAAAAGATTGGGAATATAAGCTAAATGTGCGACCTAATCGAAATCAAAATGCTACAGAATTTTGGCAAAAGGTATTCTATAAATTACTTTACGATAATGAAGTCCTAATTATTATATCTGATGATGACCAAATACTAATTGCGGATTCATTTGTTAAAGATGATTCTATAAGTCTATATGACTATCGATTCACTGATGTGGTTGTTGGTCAATATACCTATAAGAGACCATTTATTCGTTCTGAAGTTCTATATCTAAAATATGGTAATGAGCAACTATCTAAAATGATTGATGGTCTTTTTGAAGATTATGCGGACTTATTTAATTCATTATTAAAGTCAGTTTGGCGTAACGGTCAAGTCCGTGGTTCTGTTTCTATTAACAAAACCGGTACTTTTGCAGATGCTAAAGAACGGACGGATCAGGTCCAAAGTTATTTGAATAATATGTTCAAAATTTTTGATACTAAAGAAACAGCCTATGTTATGACACCAAATGGCATGAGTATTGAAGAATTCTCTAATAGGGGTAATTCAAGTAATATACCTTTTAGCGATTTAAATAGTGCGCGTTATGCAATGACTGCTGAAGTTGCTGAATTAGTCGGAATACCATCAAATTTAGTGTTTGGAGATAAACTAGAGTTAGATCAAAATAAAAAGTTGTATAAAGAAAATGTAGTTAATCCGCTGATTAAAATGCTTACCGATGAGATGAATGGGTTAATGATATCTCAATCAGATTATCAAAAGGGATTACGATTAACTATTTCAAACGTATTGACTACAGATGTTTTTGAGTTATCTACTCAGATTGATAAGTTGGTAGCTTCAGGAGTCTTTAGTCCTAATGACATTCTAGAAGAACTAGGACGTGATAAAGTGGATGACCCTATGATGGATAAACACTATATCACGAAAAATTATACTGAATATCAGAACACTGAAAGGGGTGAGGATATAAGTGAAGAAAATTAAAGTACACGGTACAATTGTAACTAATGATAATAAATGGATTTATGATTTATTTGATATGGATTCAACTAGTCCTAAAGATATTTCTGATGCGTTGGCTGAAACAACTGAAGATGTGACGATTGAAATTAATTCCTATGGAGGTTATGTTGATGCAGGTAATCAGATTTATTCAGATTTGAAAAATTACCCAGGGAATGTAACCGTAGAGGTATTAATGGCTGGTTCTGCAGCATCAGTTATTGCGATGGCTGGAGATAAAGTACGAATGGCACCTATTGGACGTATTATGATTCATAATGCTTCAGTTGGCGCGCAAGGCGACTATCATGCAATGGATGCAGCTAGCGAAGCATTACAAATGGCTAACTCAGCAATTGCAAATGCATATGTTGGTAAGTCTGGAATTGCTAAAGAAGAAGCGTTAGCTTTGATGAATAAAGAAACGTGGATGGATGCTGATAAAGCATTAGAATACGGATTTGTTGATGAAGTAATTGAATACACTGAATCGACACCAGTATTTGAACTTGTAGCGAATGGATTAACGAATGGTATTATCCCTCAAAACGTGATTGATAAAGTTCGGAATGATAAACAGCTACCAATGGCTAGTGTTCAAGTAAACACTGATGAAATTGTGGACAAGATTTATGAAAAGCTAAAAGCTGATTTTGATGTTGAAATTGAAAATAACAAGGAAGAGGAACCCAAAGCTACTACTAGTTTTGAACGGTTCCTTTTTTAGTACACCAAATTAAAGGAGAGAAAAATAAATGTTTAAATTAAAATCTATGACAAACTTCGCTTCTAAACGTGAAGAGTTTATTAACGCAGTAAAAGAAGGTGCTGACCAAGAAGCACAAGGTGACGCTTATTTAAATATGATTAATGCATTAGCTGAAGATGTAATGGATGAAGCTAAGAAAGAAGTTAATCTTCAAGTTGACCAAGCTGCAAACATCAATAAAGCTAAAATGAGCAAAGAAACTTATCAATTCTTCAATGAAATCAATACAGAGGTTGGTTATAAAGAAGAAAAATTATTACCAGAAACAACAATTGATGAAATCTTCGAAGATTTAACAACTGAACATCCATTACTAGATGCAATCGGCTTAAAATCCGCTGGTATTCGCTTGAAATTCTTACGTTCTGAAACGTCTGGCCAAGCAGTTTGGGGTAAAGTGTTCGATGAAATCAAAGGTCAGTTAGATGCAGCGTTCAGCGACGAAGTAGCAATTCAAAACAAATTAACAGCATTTGTTGTTGTTCCAAAAGACTTGACTGATTTATCTGTTAACTGGATTGAACGTTTTGTTCGCTTGCAAATCATTGAAGCATTTGCAGTTGCTTTAGAAGCAGCATTCCTATCTGGTGATGGTAATGATAAACCAATTGGTTTAAACCGTGATATCGATAATGGTACTGTATCTGGTGGCGTGACGACTTATCCAGTTAAAACAGCTCAAGGGACTTTATCATTTGCCGATACAGATTCAATCATCCAAGAATTCAAAGATATTAAGAAGCACCACTCTACTAAATCTAATGGACAAGCAATTAATACTGCAGGTCAATTATACCTAGTAGTTTCTTCAGAAGATAAAGCAGATATCGAAGCGAAATTTACTATCTTAAATGCAAATGGTGTTTATGTAAATGCAGTGCCATTTAACATCAATATTGTTGAATCTGTTTTCCAAGAAAAAGGTACGGCAGTATCATTTGTTAAATCTCGTTACGATGCGTACATCGGTGGCGGTATCACTTTGCGTAAATTTGACCAAACATTCGCTTTGGAAGATTTAGACTTATACACCGCTAAACAATTTGCGTATGGTAAAGCAAAAGATGGTAAAGCAACTGCGGTTTGGACATTAGCTGAACCAGCAACTTTACCAGAAGGGTAAGGTGAAATAGATGGCTAAATTTAAAGTATTAAAAGATTTTAAGGATATTAAAAACGGTAAAGTTTATACCAAAAATGATGAAATCGAGATGACGGTTAAACGTTCTACGGAAGTAGCTGAAAACTTAGACGATACTTTCTTAGAGCGATTGGATGAACCAAAAACTGAAAAGTAGGTGATGAATATGGTTGATACGCCATTACTAGAAAGTTTTAAAACTTACATGCGTATATTCCATTCCGCTGAAGATGACTATTTAATGGACTTACTTAGCGCATCAGAGCTCGATATTTTGGCTCTGGTGGGCGGTAGTCTTTCGGATAGGGAAGTAAAGGAACTTGTATTTAATCGTGCTAGGTACGCTTATACAGGTAATCTAGAGTTCTTTTACGAGAACTTTCAATCACGTATTTTCGATTTATCGCTCAGACTAAACGGTGAGGAGCTGACGAATGATGAATCGACAATATAAAAAGCCAGTGACAGATATCGGGGAGTTACGTACACCAGTAAGTTTCTATGAATCAAAAACGAGTGGTCCAGAACCTAATCAAACTGAACTAACTAAATTGTTTTATTGCTATGCAGAAGTATACAACCCATCGATGAAGGACTTGGAAATTATGCATAGTACGAGTGTGAAACAGGGTATCACGATTAAAATTCGAGACCCGTTAACTGACTATCAACCACAATCTCATCATGTAGTTATTATCGATGATTTTAGGTATAAAAACATGAAGTGGAATATCACTGATATTCGTCCGGATGTTCAAAATAGTGAGTTCATTACGGTTCTGCTTGGAGCGGATGCGTAATGGACTTTAATTTTGAAATCAAAGGTGCTGATGAAATTGTTGCTAATTTAGAAAAGCAATTTTCTGAACGGCGTGTCTCAAGTATCGTCAATAAAGCTATTAATACTGCAGCAGATGAATATACTGAAGGGTTAGCGAAGGCAATTAGTTCATACAAGGATACAGGGGCTACAGTTGAGGAGACAACTCATGGTAGAGCGACTAAAAACTCTAGCGGTAGACATATTGCTAAGGTTGGTTGGCGTGGTCCAATGCAAAGGTATAAGTTAATTCATTTAAACGAATTTGGCTATGTTCGTCATGGACGTTCGTACAGTCCTCGTGGAATGGGTGTAATCCAAGGGTATATTGATGGTTCAAGAAATCAATTCTTGTCAAATATGCGTGAAAATTTAAGTGAGTTGGTGAAATAGATGTTAGATATGCTGGATATCATTTATGATGAATTGAATTATGATGAGATTATACAAGAACAAGTTAAAGGGCGTATACGCTATTACACGTACAACGAGAATGATGAAATGGTAACACCATTTATCATCATCACACCATTCTCAACACCAATCCCAGCAGTCTATGGATCTAACCAAGAGTTGGCAATAGAAATGACTTATCAGTTGAGTGTTGAAGGTGGCAATCGCAAACAAGTTAAAGAACTTGCTTATCAAATTAAAAATATAATGTGGAATTTAGGTTTTGGTCAACTGGAATTTGGATTGGAT
Organism: Aerococcus sp. UBA6277; assembly: GCF_002440555.1. GTDB lineage: Bacteria > Bacillota > Bacilli > Lactobacillales > Aerococcaceae > Aerococcus. The sequence goes on along the minus strand of NZ_DJUR01000004.1, from coordinate 32,097 downwards.
GAGTATTTAGACGATGTTCAACGATTTGTTGATGTCAGAAGATACCGTAAAGTGACTAATTTATACGAAACGAATTATTAAAGGAGAGATAAAATGACATTAGTAGGATTTAAACGTGCTACCATCGGTATTTTTGGATCAGATGGTACAGTAACTGAAAAAATTATTGTTGAAGGTAAGGCTGAAGAAGGTGCAACTACCACAGCAGAAATTACAGGATTATCTAAAGAAGCAACTCGAGTGTACGGTTCAGATATTGCTTACTACGTATCGCAACGTGGTACTGGTGATGTCTCAGTCAACTTAGGATTATTAGATTTACCGGATGCAGCAAATGATAAAATTTTAGGTTATAAAACTTCAACTGAAGGTATTTCATATATCGGTAACGATACTGAAGCGCCTTATGTAGCGATTATGCTTGAATCAGGAAACTTACAAGGAGAAAAAGCGATGCTAGGTTTCTTCAAAGGTAAAATCTCAAAAGAATCAATCACATTAAATACATTGAACAATGAAGCATTTACGCCTGAGGCCGAAACTTATGTATTCAGCGCGATTGAAGATACTAAAGAAGGCGAATCATTTGGTCAAGTAGTTGGTAAATATGTGGGGGATGCGCAAGAATCAATCACAAAACTGGAAAACCAAGTGTTCCCAACGTTACCAGAAGGATAATTTTACAACAGTTAACGGCTACTTCCATATGGAGTAGCCTATTTTTTTGGAGGTTAAAAATATGGCAAAAGAATTACGATTAGAATTAAAAGATGAAAAAGGCAACATTAATACATTTATTCAGAAAGATATTCCAATGCGAAAATTATTTGAATGGATGGAAATTGAAAAGGCGATTGAAGAGGGCGAAATTAAACAAGGCTTAGACGTGATTGTTAAAAAAGTTGAATTTGTCGCTGGTCTATTTGATGACGAACGTGTGACACCAGAAGCTTTATTAGATGGACTAGATGCTCGTGATTTCCAAGAAGCGATTCAACAAAAAATTTGGGTAGTTCTGGGTATTGATCTTGACCCAAAAAAAGAGGAGGCGGCGGAAAAATAACCGCTAAAGAGGCTTTAGATAATCTCTACAGCTTAGTTAGAAACATCGTTAAGGGTATAGATGGCTACACAATTAATGATGTGTTAGACACTGATTATGACATGCTAATGGGTGTGCTATTTAGTCAAAAATCTACTAAACAAGATGCAGTTGATTTAGCAGACTTTATCAAAACAATTTAGGAAAGGAGGTAAAATATGGCAGGGAATGCACCCTTGGGACAAATGATTATTGAATTAGGATTGGATAGTTCCGATTTTGGTAAAGGTCTACAATCTTCAAAAAGAGAAGTAAAGACTTGGGCGAATTCGATGAAATCTGAAATGAATGCTGCTAAACTTGCGGGTAATAAAATGCAAGGGTTAGAAGCTAATTTCAAAGGTTTAACCAAAGTCATTGAAGCTCAAAAGAAACAAGTCGATTCATTAAAAAAATCTTACGAAGGATCATTTGTTGATGGTAAGGCTACCGCTCAAACTGAAAAGTTAGCTGGTCAACTGAAACAAGCTGAATCCCAATTATTCAATTATCAAAATCAATTAAAAAATACAGCAGGCGAAATCGCTCGTACTAAAGTCGAAACTGAAGGTTGGACTGGTGTTCTAAATAAAGCTAGTGATCATTTAGTCACTGGTGGCGAAAAGATATCTAAATTCGGTCAAGGAGTTGCTGATATTGGTGGCAAAATGACCACGGGTATCACACTTCCAATCATCGGATTAGGTGCGGCAGCAATCAAGGCTTCGATGTCTTTTGAAGATTCCATGAGCCAGTTACAATACGCTTCTAAAGCTTCAGGCGAAGAAATGAGTCGATTGCGTGAACTAGCTATTCAGATGGGTGAAGATACTATTTTTAGTGCAAAAGAATCAGGCGAAGCAATGGTTGAATTGGCTAAAGGTGGTATGAGTGTCGCTCAAATTGAAGCTGGTGGTCTAAAGACTGCAATGGACTTAGCAGCGGCTGGTAATATTGCTTTGGCGGATGCGGCCGAAATGACTGTTCAAGGGATGAACATGTTTAATATTGAAGCTGAGGATTCAAGTCAAATCGCTAATGCTTTAGCCGGAGGTGCGGATGCATCTACCGCTAGTGTGGAATCCATGGGTCAAGCTTTGAGTCAGGTTGGTACAGTAGCCAACACGGCAGGATGGTCAGTTGAAGATACAACTGCAGCAATTGCTGCGATGGCGGATGCCGGTATTCAAGGTTCGGATGCTGGTACATCATTAAAATCAATGCTCCAAAGATTGTCAGCACCAACTTCTAAGGCATCTGAATTAATGGCTGATTTAGGTATTAATCTATATGATGCTGATGGAAATATGAAATCAATGACTGACGTCGCTCAAGAATTACAAGATGGATTCACTGGACTATCACAAGAACAGCAACAACAAGCTATGGCTACTATTTTCGGTAGTGATGCGGTTCGTGCTGCAACAGTATTTATGAACGAAGGTTCAGCTGGATTAGGAGAATATAAAAAAGCTACTGAAGATGCAACTGCGGCACAAGAAGCAGCAGATTCACAAATGAGTGAATCAGCACGTAATTGGGAAGAATTACAAGGTTCATTAGAAACATTATCAATTACAGTTGGTGAGAAGTTGCTACCAATGTTTAATGATGGTGTTAAATATATAACTGGCCTAGTTGAATCCTTCAGCGAATTATCGGAAGAACAACAAAATAATATCTTAAAATGGGCTGGTATTGCAGCGGCAGCTGGACCGGTACTTACAATAGCGGGTAAAGGAATATTCGTTTTTGGTAAATTAACCACTGGGGTTGGTATGCTAGGTAAAGGTTTAATCAACTTAATGTCTAACAATGCTGGTAAAAAAGCAATGAAAGATATTGCTGACAGTGCTTTAGATGCTGGTAAAGGACTCGATGATGTTGGTAGTAAAGCAGGAAAAGTATCTGGGTTAGGTGCAACAGCATTCAATCCTTGGGTGATTGGAGCTGGGTTAGCAGTAGCTGCAATTGGTGGAATTGGTTATGCCATTTACCATGAAGCAACAGAACCACAAAGGCGTGCTAAAGAATCAGTTGAAGAGACAGACGGGGCCTACCAAGACTGGTTTGACGGTGTTACTTCAGGAATTGATTCAGTGAAAGAAGTCGGAAACGTAGCGGTTGATGGTGCGGAAGCAAGTGCTGAAGCATATAAGCAAGCTGCTAGAGATATTCAAAAAGCGAACGCAGATATTCAAAATTCACTTGATGCAATGTTTGATGAAGGTTTGTTTAATAACCAACATCAGTTCTTTAAAGGCGTTATCTCCAAACAATTTACTTTAGAATTAGATGAAGTTAACCAAAAAATGAAAGAATTTGGTGCATCCGAAGAAGAAATCAATCGGGTCGCAGAAGCTTTCAATAACTATGGAACGATGTTAGGTAATGCTAGCTCGGAAGTAATGCGGGCTTTAGAAGATGGCATAAAAGTGTCGCCAGAATGGGCTAGTGCTCAAATCCAAGCTGTTGAAAGTGTCACAACCCAAACAATTACTTCTTTACAAGAGCGCAGACAAGCCGAATTAGATGCTTTGGAAGCTCGAAAAGATATGTATAGTCCAGAGCAGTACCAACAGGAAATAGATGCAATAAATGCACGTACTCAAAATGAGATTTATGCAATCCAAACATCTCAACAATCGATTACGGAAATTTTAACAAATGCTGCTAAGGAAAGACGAGAGCTAACAGAAGATGAAGCATTGTCGATGATCCTTAGCTTGAATAAAATTTCTGAAGCTACCGGTGAGTCATTAACTGAAAACGATGAATTGATGGCGATGTTGGGCGATAATATGGAATTGTTAACCAGTAAGACTGCAATTGAATCAATGAATCGAATGGGCATCTTAAATGATGAAGCAATTGAGAATTTAAAAAATGCAGAAACTACTGAAGAAGCGATGAATATCGTCATTGAATCTTTAGATAGATATGGCGCTAAAGAACTTCCGCCTAAAGAAATGAAAATTGATACAGATTACTCTACCCAAAAAGTTGAAGAATTATTAACAGACTTAGGTATTTGGAATGATTTGACGACTGAAGAAAAAGAGTTACTATATCAAGTACAAAATGGCGAAGATTTAGAAAAAGCTCTACAAGATTTGGGCAAATGGAATGATTTAACAGTTGAACAGAAATCAGCAGTATTAAAAGGTGAAGTAGATCCAGAAGTTGCAAATGGAATTCAGTCTATGGGGTTATGGTCAAACGCTGAGTTTGTAGATAAATTTGCATCGATTGACACCAATGCGGATGATGCTACCGATAAAATCGGCAAATTGCTTGAACAATGGGGCGTAATGTCTGCTGAAGAATATAAGAAGTTAGTAGTTGATAGCCAGGACAATGGCCAACAAGCTATTGAGACTGTACAAGAATTTATGCAATTGCCGGATGCTGAAAAGATGCTGCATGCAACTGACCAAACAGCAGATGGAGTAGCCACCGCAACTAACAATATTCTATCAGTTCCAGAAGCTAGAAATACGTTCTTTACTGCACAAGAGAGCCTAACTCCAGTTGCTGGAAATGTGAACGTCGCAATCGGTAGTGTACCTATAAGTAAACACACGAATTTTGGTGCATCTGAACAAGTATCAACAAACGCAAGTTCCGCCAAGGGAGCTCATGCCAGTGTACCGACTAGTAAGCAGACTAATTTTAATGCAAGTGAAGATGTCTCCAATAAAGCTAGTAACGCAAAAACAGCGCATTCAAGCGTTCCAACCAGTAAATTAACAGATTTCTTAGCTAGTGAAGAAGTGTCAAGCACAGCATCATTAGCTAGAAGCGCTTTTTATTCTGTACCTACAGTAAGAAATATTCAATTTATTGCACAATTGGTTGGAGGTGCATGGAACACTGTAAAAGGTTTAGTTGGATATGAACGAGGTACTAATTTCCACCCGGGTGGTTTTGCTATGGTAAATGACCAAAAAGGTTCACGATTCCGTGAAATGATTGAGTATCCAGATGGTACGCAATATATACCTACCGGCCGAAACGTAATTATGGATTTACCTCGCGGTTCGAAAGTATTGAAAGCTTCAAGTACTGCCACAATGTTTCCAGGTTTACCACAATACGCAGATGGTGTTGGTATAACAAATGATGCACAGTTTATTAGAGATTCCATCAGTTTAGAACGTGCTAATGTACCAACTAATGTAAGTATGCCTACTATTGATTTAAAGCCGTTAGAAGCGCTTTTAGAACGAATTAACGATAGCATTCAAGAAGGTAAAATCATTAATAATGAAATTGTTATGAACAGAAGAAAAATGACCGAAGAGTTGATACCAGCTATTGACCAGAAGTCTGCAAATAGAACAAATGCAATAAGGAGAGGAGTGGCGGTTGATAGATGGCGCTAATACCATATTTCGAATTTAACGGTAAATCGACAAGAGATTTTGGACTAACTATTGGCAGAGATGTCGAGATTGGTTACCCAAGCAAAGATAAGAAGATTAAAGATGCGATTTGGTCAAATAAGCAATATGACTTTAGTAAGTTGTATGGCGGTCAGAAATACACCAACCGCTTACTCAAATTCCCACTTCACATTATGAACAAGTCAGAAAGTTCAGTATATTTCCAAAATTCTAAAATAATTAATTGGTTGATGGCTTCTGGTCGTCGACCTTTTTATTATTCAGAAATACCTGGATTTTATTTCATGGCGGAATTAGTTAGTGATGTGGAATATGACTTGCAACATGTGCATGACGGTGTTTTAGAAATTGTATTCGAGTGTTATCCGTTTATGATAGATATGCTACCTGAAGGTCATGACTTAGTCGCTTTCATGAAAATTCCTTTTGATGTTCGTCAGCGTACGAATTTTACTTATAAATCTACATGGTCTAGTTTTAAGCAATTGAACATTGGCGATTATGCGACTTATGGCGCTTGGAGTACACAATATTATGATCCTAATAGCTCTACTGGTGGTGGTGCAAGTATAAGTCCACAATTTCACGGATACACTTATGAAATTATAGATAAAATATCGGTGGCTATGTCTGATAGACGACCATCTAGGTATGCTTATAAATTAGCAGGTCATAGCGGTTGGCTACTTGAACAAGATGTTGTGCAAGCTCAAACAGAGTACTTAGAATTCGTTCTTGTTAACCCAGGCATTACTGGTGTGACACCAATTATTACAACTAGTCATAAGGTAACGATTATGCGTGATAATGAAATCTATAACTTGATGCCAGGTACTTATGGCAACGGTGAGCTTACACTTAATCCAGGAATCAATAAAATGCAAGCTTATATCGCCAATGTGACACTTGAGTTGGATTTCAGTTTTCATAAGGAGCTGATCTAATGTACCAAGTGATGATGTACAACGGATTCGAGGACACTACTGGTCAAGTTATCCATAGTCCGAATATGTCAGATTTGAAACTAACCGAAGGTAAGATTAATCAATCGATTAATGATATAGATAGTTTTAATTTCTCATATCTACCAGACAATCCAATTCATACTAAAATCAAACCAATGACGACACTAATCAAAGTGTTTAATACGTTATCTGGTAAGTTTGATTTTGAAGGTCGAGTTCACACTTACGAGGAGTTCTTATCTGAAAACGACATAGGTTTCGAAGTCGAATGTGATAGTGAATTGGCATTTCTACACGATAGCTACCAAAGTTTCTATGAGTTTAGGGGAACGCCTAAAGAGTTGTTTGAATTGATTATTGATAACCACAATAAATTTATCGAACCATATAAATGTTTTGTAGTTGGAAACGTCGAGATTACCGATCCAAACAATTTTTACTATGTGTATTTAGAACAATCTGAATCCACTTGGGATACTTTACACCGTACGCTAATTGATGTGTACGGTGGAGAATTAGTCATGAGAAAAGAAGGTGGCATACGCTATTTAGACTATGTTGTAAGGCGAGGTCATGATAGTGATGTGATAATCGATCTCGACAAGAATTTACAGTCTTATAGCAAATCTGTAGACCCAACAGATATAGTCACTAGATTAAAGCCACTTGGTGAAACATTAGATCCAGAAGATTATGACGAAAACGAGCCTAGAGATGTGAAATATCCTAGGTTGGATATTAAGTCAGTTAATAATGGAAAAGATTACATCGATAACCAAGAACTCATAAGTGTGTTTGGTATACGTGGCGGTGTAAAAGTCTATGACGATATAACTACTGAGAAAGCATTACTTACTGCTGGAGAAAACTTTTTCAAAAATCAAAAGTTAGTGTTGAACCAGTATATGGTCACTGCACTAGATTTATATTTAATAGGTAAAGATTATGAAAGTTTTGAAGTCGGTAATAGTTATATGCTGATTAATCAAGTGATGAATATATTTGAGCGGTTAAGAGTAATCGGTAAAACAATCGATATTATGAATCCAGAAGATAGTTCACTAACAATTGGCGATAAATTCAAAACTGCAACTGAAATGCAAATCGACCTTGAGAAGCAACTTAGAAACGCTCGATCACTGCAACAGAACGTTGAAGTGTTTGGCAAAAGAATTACTAAACAAGTAACTACTGTTAGTGGATTGGCAAGTACGGCAACAAGCTACTATGAAACTCTTAAAGACGAAACACTACCAGACTTAATTAAACGACTAGAATCTTTAGAACAACCACCAACACCACCAACAGACGAAAATGGATATGCAACCAGTCGTGTATTCCCAGTAGACTACACTCTAGAGGGCGTTAACTTTTTCGTTCGTGAAGGTAAAGCAGTTGGTTCAATCGAATATGACATGACCTATGGCATGCGCGATGGCGTGCTACATAGTGGTCATGACATTGGTACTAATGGCGATAGAAACTATAAAGCCTACGCAACGACTGATGGCGTTGTCCGTAAGGCTGAATTCATGACGGGTGGAATTGGTAATGCAGTGTACGTGGAACATACTGCTGACGGTTACTGGTCTAACTACATGCACTTGAAATCAATCAGTGTATCAGTTGGTCAGACTGTAAAAGCTGGTGATGTGATTGGTGTAATTGGTGGTACGGGCGGAAACTATGCGCCGCACTTGCACTACGAATTAAGTCCAGATGGGAACTTCCACAGTGGTGGAAATACAGTGAATCCACAGAACTACTTAGGCATTACGGCAGACAATACAACAACATTACCAAGACCGGTTTAAGAAGGGGGTCAAAAATTGAAAAAAGAAAAGTTATTTAATATTGATTTAGTTAATAAGTCGTCAGTTCAAATAGTCAAAAATACAACAACTTTTTATACATCAGACACTGAATTGTGGCTGGGGTTTGAATTGTTAGAAAAAGAACACACCTTTGATAGTGCTGAAATTTTATTATTAAACAAAGATGACCGAAGCTTTATTGTTAGATCAGTTACGCAGGGTCAAGATAAATACTGGTATGAATTAGAATCAGATATTATCGCTCATTACGGAGAATGGATAGGACAATTGCAATTTACTAAAGACGGGGAAGTTTTTACGTCTAAACAATTTGCTTTTAGAATCGAGAATGACTTAAGCAATGATAGACCACCACAACTAACCGAAGTTAACAACTGGAAAAATTTACGTACTATTGCAGACGGATTGATTGATGATATAAGAGTTGAGCTAGAATCTTTAGCAAAACAAGAATTAGAAATAGCAAATGCGGAAACCACACGTCAAAGTGCTGAACAGCAACGTATCGAAGCGGAAACATTGCGTGTTGAAAATGAAACTAAGCGAGAATTAGAAATTAATAAAATCAGAAATGAAGTTTTCAATAATACTAAAATTAAATTAGTTAACCTTGTAGAAAACGGTGATTTTAGCGACGGGTTATTAGGGTGGAAGAGCCACCAAGGGGGTGTAATTGAAGTTGTAGATTCTAGGTTAAAAATCGACACGTCCCCAACTAATTATTCGGGTGTTAGTCAACCTATAAATGTTAAGTATGATACGAATGATATTATTTATACAAATGTTAGCGTTTATAACCCGAATGATCATGACATTACATTAAACTTTCAATACGCTAGTAGAACCAACCTAGTGAAAATTTCACCAACTTTTAATGGAGTAGTCAGTGTTGTTCAAACAAGTGATACAAGCATGTTAAGTCCAAGGTATTTCATTACAAAGAACAGTATAAGTGACCAATATTCTTTCTTTATAGACAACGTCATTCTGCTAAACCTAACCAAAATTTTTGGTGCAGGTAACGAACCTACTAAAGAAACCATGGACTGGATAATTAACACCAACGGATATTTTGACGAGTTAGCTATTGTACGTGACGATATTCAACAATATGAAATTAACCAACTTAGAAAAGCCGTATTAGCATTAGGAGGTACTATTTAATGTTCAACTTAGAAGAATTTATTGTTGAAAACTTAATCGAAGGGTATAGAACAAAAACCTTCAATGAATACCAAGTAAACATTTATGCAAGTGGTTATATGTTAAAAGGTGCTATCACTCAAGAAGGTTTTGATGAGGTTTTACAAGCGATTGAAAATATCAAAAACCCACAACAAGATGAGGAATTGGAACCAGTAGAGTAGTCGTTTGGCTGCTCTTTTATTTTAAACAAAAGGAGTTGATAATTTTGGACGACAGAATGATACCGCTTAGCGTATTAAGGGAGTATGTGCCTAAATTAAAGGACGAAGATTTAAAAGAATTAGGCCCAGTTGAATATGATCAAAGCAAAGTACCGGAAGTATCTAAGAATCATGCTGAAAATGTACGTAGAAAAGTGTATTTACCAGATATGACTGAATCATTTGCAAGAGGCGTTGAATATGCTGGTTTGATTGCTAGCGAAGCTATAAATAAAGCTAGTAATGCGGATTTGCTGTCTAAAGACACACAGAACCGTTTCGATGACCAAATAGCTGGCACCACTAACAGCGATGAAGTGATTTCTGCTAGACGGCCTTTTGGGGCTGAAGAAAGTTTCCCGACCATAGGAAGTAGAATGGACTCAACTGACAATAAGACTGGGCGAGTTAACGTTCGTGACTTTGGCGCTACTGGGGATGGACAATCTGATGATACAGACGCTATTATTAACGCTATTAACTTTGCTATTGAAACAGCTAAGGAACTATTCTTTCCCAATGGTGACTACGTATGGACTAGGCCTATTAAAGTAACTAAACATATTAGAATGGTTGGGGAGAGCAGAGATTCTACGAAACTAAGTTATGAACCTATTGTAGATAGTGTAGAAAATGGTTTTGAATCGAGAGCTTTTAACGGTCGTAACTTCACTTTTGAAATGGTTAATTTTACTGTGAAAACAACTTCAACCCTAGCGGAAAGTGTTTGGTTTACCGGTAGGTCTAGCGATGGAAATACTTTAGAATGGGGTAACCGTGTTTTAATTCGTAATGTACAATTTAACGACTATCCGAAGTATGCCTTGACGGTAGTAAGTCCTTACGAAGTTGATATAGACCGTATAACAGCCGAAGTACCAAAAGGCGTACAAGTGCAAGGTGACCGAGTACCTAGAAACAATTCCACAGGTATTTTGTTCACTGGTAAGTATGAAGATTTAAATACCATGGGTAACGTGGTTAAGGTAACAAATTCTTACTTTACGCATAATAAATTTGGTGTTGAATTAGTTAATATCCAACGTGCCAACATTGCAGCGGTATTCGAACATAACTGGCTAGGTGCGTATATGCACACAGTTGATACTGAAATTTATAACACCTCTGATATTGATTTCAGTGGATCTTGGTTTGAGGACACAGCCGGAGGACATCCAGAGGCTTATTTAATGGACTGTTACATTGACGAAACAACTGGTATCTTCGATACCACTAGGGAAAGAGCTACTAATATTAAAGTAGGGAACGCCTACGTCCATCCAGTTAAGCCAATTGGTTTACCAGTAAGTAGAGGGTACGTGAGCAGAGGAAGAATATTTTCACAAGATGACGCTACTAACCACTATCTTTTCAGACAATGGGATTCGTTGGAGGATGTTGACGCTACTTCTGTACCTCATGATGGTGTTGTAACGCAAATTGGCGGGAATGATAACTATTTCCGAGGCAAGATAAAAACCGCTGGAGGTTTAATCACGCAACCATTTGGAACGCCACTAAGAAGTGAAGTTAACGGGAAATACGAGTATTTAGATTACTTCAGAAAAAACTTTGAAAGCAAATTAAATCAAACTGAGCAAGTTGTTGTACATAAGCGTAATAGTTTGCATTTCCCAAATGAAATACCAAGCGGGAAAGTAGTCACTCGAATTTTCAAAATAACTGCTTATTTAGTAATGCAAGAATATAACGTTAGTGTACTTCAAAGTGTATATGGTTCAATTGGTCCGAATTCTGTTGATGCACAAACTATACTTGCATCTAATCCTAACGACATGCTGCGGAAGAAAGATGTAAACAATCCAGAAGATAATAACAACTTAGGTATCCGAGTATCAGAAAACGATGATTACCTACTTATTTGGTTTTCTGGAGTGGGCTTAAGAGGCGTTCAATATATGATTGAGAGTACATATTATATACATGACGGTACATACGGTTTTTAATAGAGGAGATAGATAATTATGATGACATTTTTAAATCAACACGCTAAAAGGTTTTACTTTGACACACCACAAACTGACAAATTACAAGCCTTTGTCACCCAAGGTAGCACAGGTATGCTAACATCAGCAACGTTTACTAACACTTCAACAGAACCATCTAAAATCACAATCACTTTGAACGGTGCAGATATTTTATATGACTATGAAGTATTAGCAGGAACGAACGAAGTGTTGCCATTTAATATCGTTTTAGAAGCAGGCGATATCGTATATATCAAACAGTCAGTAGCTAATGCGGTTAACGTGAGCTTAAATGGGTCAGTTGGGTAGTATAGCTAGCGCTCATTGATTTGGGCGCTTTTATTTTTATTGAAAGGAGCGTGTAAATGGATTGGCAATATGTAATTGAACGAATAGCAGTAAACGCAGGTTATATCGTCACGATTTTCACGGCAATTAAATATTTCGTTTTAAATCCATTGGAAAAACGGCGAAAAAAAGAAGATGATGAAAAAATTGCAGAACAGAACGCATTTCAAGAACGCATTTTGCAAAAGACCTCAGAAAATCAGAAACCGCTAGTTGAAGCACTTGATAGCTTGAAACAGCTCATTGAGGACACACGGCGTGATAGCGATAACCTACATAAAATCACTGATGTGAATGTTAAAGCAATTGGAGAGCTAGACGAGGAAATGGATAACCACGACAAGCGCATTTATCGGTTAGAAGTTAAGAATGGATTTATCAAAATGGAGGAAGAAAAATAATGGACATTTTAAATTATGTCGTGCAAGAAGGACTGGTCATGATTCCAGTCCTTTTTATTATTGGGGAGATTATAAAAGGTACAGAATTATTAGGTAACAAATGGATACCGCTAGTATTGTTAGTAGTTAGCTTAGGATTCACACCACTGTTACTAGGTGCTTATACTGCAAATAACATCGTGCAGGCAGTGCTAGTGGCTGGTGTAACTGTATTTGGTAACGAGTTGATTAAACAATCAAGTAAAGGAGATGTTAAATAATGTCTTACAAAATCGAAAAAGCCTTAACTTTAATCAATAAAGGCGCTAAAGGCTTGAACAACCCACAATGGATCATTGAACATTTTGTGGGTGCTGAAGGACAAGCGTGGGGAAATGCTAATTACTTTAAGTCAGTATATCGTGGTTCTTCAGCTCACTATTTCGTTGACAAAAACGGTATTGTGCAAGTGGTAGAAGACGATACGCCCGCTTGGCATGTTGGTGATGGATACCGTACTGGTAAGGGTGCTTATAATGGTTATCATGGCTACGGTGCGACTAATAACAACTCAATCGGTATTGAGATGTGTCAGGACGTTACCACTGGTTCAGACGTTTGGCATTGGGACTTTCATCCTGAAACTATCAAGCGTGCAAAGTGGCTTACTAAGCAATTACAGAAAAAATATAATATTCCAGACGAACGTGTTATTCGACACTACGACGTGTCTGGTAAGCTATGCCCAGGTAACTGGCAATGGAATGATTGGAAAAAGTGGAAGAACTTTAAAGCTGAATTGGCCGGTTACAAGGTGGCTCAAAAAGCTGCTAACACAACTCAAAACGATGGCTATGTTTCTGTTACAGCTAAAATGCACAAGGTTCAAACTGGTGAAACTTTAGGTGCGATCGCCAAGAAATACGGTGTGACAGTTGATAATCTAGTTAAGTGGAATAAACTAGAAAACCCTAACTTAATTTTCCCAGAATCAAAACTGTATGTGGCTAATCCAGCTACTACAACGTCAACTGGTCAACAGCTACATTTACCAGTGAGTGCTAAAACATGGCGAGTATACAATGCTAGTGGTCCGTACACCACTGGTAATGAGGTACACTTGTTAACACCTAGCGCTTACGGTGGGTTGACTTATGACATTTTAGGCAACCCAGCCCCTCATGTTTATCTAATTAAGACAAGCGTCAAAGGTACTGTTGCCATTTATGCAGGACCAGGAACGGGTGCTACTATCACAGGTAAGGGTGGTAGCGTGGCTAATACTACTAAGAAACTGTATTTACCTGCAAGCGCTGATACTTGGCGAGTGTATCGTGTCAAAGGTCCTTATACAGTTGGAAATGAGATTCATCTATTAACACCTAAGAAATATGGTGGATTGACTTATAACATTGTTGGTAATCCGGCAAAAGATATTTACTTAATTGACACTGACGTCAAAGGACGAGTAGCAATTTATGCTGGTTCAGGTACTGGTGCGACAGTTAAATAGTTCTAAATTAGTAGAGGTAGTGGACTAAGTGTCTGCTACCTCTTTTTTTTATTTTGTTACTCGTTATAGATAATGTTAAATTTTATCGAATTATGCTAATTTTTATAGCATATCTATTTCATTTTTATATTTAATGTAGTATATTTTAGTTAACGAACAAACTAGACAACCACACGGGGTGTGTCAGAAAAGTATGGAGGTAGCAAAATGGCAGTAATCACAAAAAACCTAACAATAAACCCTAAAAATAGTAGAGATAGAGCTGCTGTAACTCGTGCGTTTAGTTCTACTTCTATGTCATCTTCAGCAAAAGAACACTTTATTCAAAATCAAAAAAAGACTAAAAATATTAAAGTAGGAAATATTTATAATAATGGCGAACGTAAATATAGCTAATGTAGATAATTTGATTTTTTCGGAATCGGATTATATTAATTTTGATTGTGGAGTTCCAAAATTGAATGAGGTACTGATTAACCGTATTACCCCTAATGGTAATGGTTATGAAAGAACAAATAGAATGTTAGTACTTACAGAAAACCATAGGGTAGTTGCATACATGGTGTATAGTTTAGATCGTGTTAGATTAGCAAAAGACATTATTAAGACTGAAGAAGAAAAGATACCAGTTTTAAAAATTAACTTTATTGCCGTGGACAAACATAGTGCTCGAGAGGGTTATGGAACTTATTTAATCAATTTTGCTTTCAGAATAATGAATACTATAAGCCCTTTTGTCGAATTAAAAGGTGTTTTCTTGGAAGCACTTGAAGAAGCAGTGCCATTTTATGAAGAAAAAGTGGGGTTTGAGAATCTTAATGCAACGCAATATGACCTTTATAAAGATAGCTCGTTTCCAGAAACGGATGACCACCCTAGAACGTATCAGATGTACATTAACGATATGAAAATTTTGTTGTTTAGTGACATTTTTCCTCCTCTCGATTATTCTCTAGATTACATATAACTTATTATTACCCTCACCCTAAACGGTGGTGGCAAATTTTTCCATTAAAATAACTCATATTACTGATGTGCTTCGCTCCCACTTAGCACGTTAAATGCCCTTACTTCTTAATTAGAGGTAAGGGCATTTTTTTATGCTATAATTCAATCATCACAATAAAAGGTGGGTAAAGACATGAAACTTATTTCAACAACACCAGTAGAAGAAGATTTCAATACACCAGTTTGGTTACAATCGCTTGGTTATAAACCTAACCTTGATTACAGTTGGTTAGCAGAGTGCTATGTTAGTCCGGCGTATGCAATTTACAAATTAAATAATGATGTCTATACTACCTACACAGTAGCAGCGGTATTTGGTAACTTATACATTTTTGAGATGAATAAAGATAGTCGTGACATTGAACAAGAGTTTGAGAATGAATATGAATCATTTATTCCAATGGGTGAAATTGTTTCAGATTGAAAAAAGATTCAATGATACCATTTTGATACCAAAAGCAGTTTAAAACACATAAAACTACAAATAATATGTATAATACTCATAGTAGGGACGTTGATTTAAAAGCATTTTTAAATTAGTAGCAAATTAATATCGTCGAGTGGGAATAATTTAAAAACCACTCAATCCTTGCTATATTAGAGCTTCCAAAAAATAGCGGTACTATAATGGTACTAAAAGACCTCATAAACATCGTTTAATCAATGTTTATGAGGTCTTATTTTTTATTATGATTAACTTAATGATAATGGTAACCCTCGTTTTTTGTCATCAGTCCTATATATTGTAGTTCTTCATTTTTATACTTCTAAATAATGTGCTATATTAAAGTAAAAGTTTGGGTGGGAAATTATGTCGACTGTAGAAGATAAAATTCGTGTTATTATTGAAGCTGTAAGAATGGATTTAAATATTAGAAATTATTACAGTGCATTAGTTGTGGCATTTACTTTGCCTGATGTAACATCAAAGTTGCAATTCCCTGATAAATATACTGGGGAGCGTTATGTAAAATGGTTCGAAGATTATATGCAAGGAGAGTATATAAAAGAGGTAGGAGCAGACCATGAGGAAGTCAGTTTCTTAACTGGGGGAGATTTTTATGCATTACGTTGTTCTATGCTACACCAAGGGGAGACAGAAATTATTAATCAAAAGGCAAGAAAACATCTAAGTAATTTTATATTTTTAAAGCCTGATCAATATACAAATAATTTTATACACCGTAATAGGATTAATGATGTCCTCCAATTACAAGTAGATGAATTCTGTGAAGAAATTATTGAAGGTACGGAAAAATGGTTAGAACGGTATAAAAATAATTCTGGTATAAATGATAAAGCGAAAAATTTAATTGATATTCATGAATTTAATAATTTTAATTTTTAGAAATATGGTTTTAAGCAGCTTAAAATAATAAGTTGCTTTTTTGTTGCGTATATTTATGAAAGGAATTGGAAGGTGGAAACGTTATGCAGAGTGATCGAACTCGAAATATTGTTAGTTGAATATAAAGATGTAGGAAGCAATTTAATTTATGTAATAAAAAAGCGTTGGCCGATTGGTCAACGCTCTTAAAATTAGCCTGACTTCTGGGACACATTATAGAGTTCCATTTTATAGTTATTAATCAATATAACTAGCTCCTACTATTGTACATTGTTATTAGTAATTTCAGTTAGTGTTATTTTTCTCTCATTTCCAATAACTAAAGGCACATATTCGTTTAATACTTCTGAATAATCCAAGCCAAAGGCTGAAGCAGTTGGTTGAACGTGTTCTTTAATAAATAATTTGAGTTGCATAACTTGACGCTCAATAGATGTTAGTTCAGAAGTCTGAGAAAGCTTCTCATGAATAATAACGAATTGGAAGTCACCGACTTCTCGACCGGGTGTAATGGTATATTTCTGTGGTTGTTTTGGCAATCGGCCACTTGTCATTAAGTCATGGATGATTTGGCGAATATAAACATTAATCTCTTGAGTGACTTTGAATCCAAGATGTAATTTCACTTTAACGACATAGTCCGTATCCATCATGTCAACCTCATAGGCTTTTGTATAAGGTTCGTCAGTTACAACAACATTTACAAACCAATAAACTCTTGCCTTTTTAGGCCGTTTATCAAGGATCGAATAGATATATTGACGCCCGATAATAGAGTCATTCATATGCGCAACTAAGAAAACGACATTTGTTTGATTTAAAGGCAATGAGGGATCTTTTCGTAATTCACCAATTTGGTCTAAATAATCATCTATATCAATAAGATCTTCTGTCTTGGCTTCAATTTGGTTGCCCCATTGCCATATCACCATGATGAATAAAATAATGGCAGCAATCATCACAGCAACATATCCACCATGAAAGAATTTAGTGATACTCGAAATAAAGAAAATCCCTTCAATTAACGCAAAGAATAAGGTAAGGGTATGTGAGACTAGTTTAGGTTGACCAATCTGCATCAGATATGCATGTAATAAGATAGTTGTCATTAGCATGGTAATTGTTATAGACAGACCATACGCAGCTTCCATACGCGCAGATGTTTGAAAGGCGATTACTACACAAGATGTAAAAATCCATAGCAGTAAATTAATTGTTGGAATATACATTTGACCAATAGAAGAGCCTGGATATAATATTTTCAGTCTCGGTAATAGTTTTAACTTAATTGCTTCAGAAACTAAAGAAAATGAGCCTGAAATCAACGCTTGAGAGGCGATAACAGCCGCAACCGTAGCAAATATTACGCCAAATATTAGCCAACCTTCTGGAAGCATTGCGAAAAAGGGATTTAAGTCTTCAATTTCTTGGTAGTCCGGGTTATTTCTAACCTTCAACAACCAAGCTGCTTGACCAAGGTAATTCAAGGTTAAACAGCTTTTAATATATGGCCAACTAGCACGAATATTTGCTAATCGAGCATGGCCTAAATCGGAATACAAAGCTTCAGCACCAGTAGTTGCTAAAAAGACACTACCTAAGATAAAAATACCATTTTTATTATCTGGACTAAATAAAATTTTAAAAGCATAGTAAGGATTCAAAGCTCTAATAACTGTCCAATCGCCTATAAAGTTTAATAATCCAACAATACCTAAAAAGGTGAACCACGCAAACATAATTGGCCCAAATGCTCGGCCTACTACATCAGTACCAAATCGTTGAATCCCAAAAAGTAGGAGTATGATAGTCAAGGTGATGGCAATTACAATTTGTTGACTTTCACCAAAATGATTATAAAATGCCGGCACACCACGCAAGCCTTCAATGGCAGTTGTTACGGTCACAGCGGGCGTAAGGACGCCGTCAGCTAAAAGTGCAGCCCCACCAATCATCGCTGGGATGATAAGATAGCGGGCTCTTTTTCGTACTAAAGTATATAAGGCAAAAATACCACCTTCTCCTTTATTATCTGCTTTTAACGCTATTAAGACGTATTTGATTGAGGTTAGTAGGGTAATAGTCCAAAAAATTAATGAAACAGAACCGATAACAAAGTCAGGACTAATATTCGTTAATCCACCATTATCATTTATAATTGCTTTCATTACATATAAAGGACTAGTTCCTATATCTCCATATACAACGCCCATTGCAATCAACAATCCCGCAAAAGAAAGTTTATTGTTTATACTATTTTTACTTGTCATTATACTCTCCAATAATATTCAAAATTTTTTCAAGATTACCAAATTATGAACGTTTCACTATAAAAGTCAATAGATTTAAGCGATTTTTTGCTTTTACTAATGATAAAAAAATCATTGTGCTTTAGATATGGTTAAAATAAACTATTTTGATTTTGAACCAGTCGCTGACTTGCCAGCAAGCGAAAGAGGAATCTTATTCGATACCCTGCACTTTAATCGAGGGGACATTATTATCGAAAGTAGTGAAACGGCCATTACGCTGGTGAACTACAAATTGCGCTGAAAGACATGGAAAATTATGGTAAAAGTAATGTGGTTGGACGCATTCGTGAGGAAGAAATCTTCATTCTCGATGAAATCAAATCTTGGCAGAAATTTAGATTGCAAGAGGTAGCGTAAACAGAATAGTAAGCAAAAATCCCTGGATTCATGTCCAGGGATTTTCTATTTCTTCTAGGTCATTTATTTCATAGGTCTTTATAGTATATTAAATCAATTTGTTCATCGTCAGCCATGAAGAAAGAATGTTGGCTTATGTGACGGAAGCCCATTTTGCTATAGAAATTTAGGGCACGTTGGTTATGTTCCCAAACGCCAAGCCACATACCGTTTACACCAAGTTCACGTGCGATTTCTTCAGCCGTTTGAATTAGTTTGGTTCCGTAACCATTACGTAGAAAGGCTGTCCGCACATAAATCCGTTCAACCTCAAGTAAGTTGTTACCTATGTATTCAGTCTGGGCATCCCCAACATTGAGTTTCAAGTAGCCAACTGTTTCATTATTTTCCTTCAAAAAGTAGAACTGACTGTTAGTTTCTGCTAATTCAGCTAGCAACTTATCGCGGTTGTAGGCATCCTCCAAGTAAATCCGCATATTTTCATCTGAATTAAATTCTCCAAAAGTATCCGTATAGGTTTCGATAGAGACAGCTCTTAGCTCATCCACATCGGCCACACTACATTGATGTAATTGTGTCATAAATGACCATCCTCCTTACAAAATGAATTCCCTTTATCATAACCTAAAAGTCTAGAAAACTTAAATCTTATATATAGAACGAAATGGAAAATAGAGATTAACTGGGAATAGCTATGAATATTCTAATCGAAATATCCATAATAAAGGAATACGGGATGTTAATACCGGGTAATTGTAAATAATTCACTTAATATTTACAAAAATCACATCTAGATTTGGGAATCAGCAACCCTTGAATACAGTGACGTGCTTGATGTGATAGGGATTTATTCGTTTTTATATGTTAAATAAAATCAATTAAGTGTAAATAATTCGAATTAAAGACTTTACTGATTATTTTCAAAACTAATACTGAAAGTTGATTGGAAGTTAATATTGGTAGTTTAAGATAAATAGCGGAGTTAAAAATTTGAGATCAATTTTTCGGGAGGAAATAAGGACAATGAAATTTAACAAGAATGTGATGCGCTTTGGTGTAGGGTTATTATCAGCTGCGTTATTAGCTGCATGTGGAAATGCTAGTGCAGGTTCTGAATCATCTAATGCGTCTACTGGTGCTACGGAAGGCGAAACTGAATTAGTATTTTGGCATGGTATGGGTGGATCTACTGGTGAAGCGTTACAAAAAATTGTTGATCAATACAACGAGTCACAAGACGAAGTTTTTGTAAACGCACAATACCAAGGAACGTATGATGAAACATTAACTAAATTACGTTCATCTGCATCTGGTTCTGATGTTGGTGCCGACTTGGTTCAAGTATTTGAACAAGGGATGACATTCATGATCGACTCAGGTTTGACAGTTCCTGTTCAAGATTACGTTGACGAATCTGGATTCGAGTTAGCTGACTTAGAAGAAAACTTATTAGCTTACTATACAAAAGGTAATACTTTATATTCTATGCCATTCAACTCTTCTACACCGTTAATGTACTACAACGCAGACCTATTTGAACAAGCAGGGATCGAGGAAGTACCAACTACATTTGAAGAAATAATTGAAATTTCACCACAATTAACTAAAGCAGGCATTGAAATGCCAATGTCATTAACTATCTATGGTTGGTACATCGAGCAATTTATCAACAAAACTGAAGAAGATATGTACAACAATGGTAACGGCCGTGAAGCTGCACCAACAGAAGCTGTATTCGACCAAAATGGTAGCATGTTACGTGCCTTAGAAACTTGGAAAAAAGCACAAGACGAAGGTGTAGCACCTAACGTAGGACGTACAGGTGGACAAGCTGAGTTCGTTTCAGGTCAATCTGCAATCACTTTAGCTTCAACAGCAACATTACGTCAAATCTTAACAGAAGTTGACGGCCGATTCGAAGTAGGTACTGCTTACTTCCCAGCATTATCTGCGGAAGATGAAGGTGGGGTTTCAATCGGTGGTGCGTCACTATGGATGATCGAATCTGAAGATGAAGCTAAGAAAGATGCTACTTGGGACTTCATGGAATACCTCGTAACACCAGAAGTTCAAGCGCAATGGAATGCAGACACAGGTTACTTCCCTGTAAACAAAAATGCCCATGACGAACAAGTATTCAAAGATAACTTAGCAGATTTCCCTCAATTCCAAACAGCGATCGACCAATTACATGATGCAACAGCTGAAGATCAAGGTGCTTTATCTGGTGTAAACCAAGAAGCGCGTATGTACTTCGAAGCAGAATTAGAACGTCTTTTAAATGATGAAATCACTGCAGAAGAGGCAGTTCAAAATATGGCTGATCAAACAAATGCAGCACTTGAGAACTACAATGCGACGAATCAATAAGATTTAGACTTTGTACAGCCGGAATCTTTTTCCGGCTGTTTTAAATTTTGAAAGGAGCACAATTTTGGAACGTACAGATGAAATTGTCATCATTAAAGCAAAGAAGACCCTGGGTGAACGAATCCAACCTTATATGTACTTGTTACCAGCTTTGTTAGTTTTAACAGTATTTATGTTTTGGCCTTTTATCCAAACGATTTTCCGTTCGCTATATCTCACCGATTCTTTCGGTCAAATGTCCCAGTTTCTTGGATTGAGAAACTATGCAGAATTATTTACCAGTAAATCATTCTGGAATGCAATGATGGTATCATTCCAGTTTGTTTTGATTGTTGTACTTTTTGGTGTGACAGTTGGACTAATAGCGGCTATGCTATGTCAACGGTCATTCCCTGGGATTAGATTTTTCTCTACCTCTTATGCGATGCCAATGGCTATTGCATCTGCAGGTATGGCCATGATTTTCCAAGTCATGTTAAACCCGACAGTAGGGATTGTAAACAAGTTAATCGGCACTAATCAGAACCTTTTAACGCATCCAACATGGTCTCTGATAGTTGTAGGGATTTTAACTGGCTGGTTGAATTCGGGGATGAACTTTTTATATTTCTCTTCTGGATTAGCGAGTATTGATGATGCTTTATATGAAAGTGCCTCAATTGATGGGGCCAACGGTTTTCAAAAATTTATCAATGTTACCATTCCTTCATTAGGCCCTACGTTCTTCTTTGTTATTGTAACCAACGTAATTAATGCCTTCCAAGGTTTTGGTCAAATCAATATCTTGACTAAAGGTGGTCCAGGTGAAGCAACAAACGTCATTGTTTATGATATTTACAAGAATGCCTTTATGAACTACCGGTATGGTTTTGCCTCAGCAGAATCAGTTGTTTTATTCGTCATCATTATGGTGTTAACCATTATGATGTTCATCATTCGAGGAAGGGGTAATAAATAATGGCCAGCACGCATGCAATTTCAACAGCAGTTACTAACCGTAATAAACAAGATCAGAAATATTTGATGAAGCAAAGCGTTCAACGGGTAGGCATAATTGTCCTTAACGTGATCATGTGGCTTTTTATGATGTTTCCTTTAATTTATGCCGTATTAATGGCTGTGAAACCATCAGCTGAATTATATGATCCAAATTCAATGCTATTCCCGCAAAACCCAACGTTAACAAACTTTGTTCAAGTTTTTGATATTGCACCATTAGGTCGCTATATTATTAACTCAATTATTGTAGCAACATCTGTTACCTTATTACAGATTCTGACATCTTTATTAGCCGGTTTTGCTTTTAGATTTGTAAACTTTAAAGGCAGTAAATTAGTGTATGCCTTAATCCTTTCTACCATGATGGTTCCGGGTGAAGCGGTGATTATCTCTCAATTCTTGATGGTATCTGGATGGGGCTTAAATGATTCAATTATTGTGTTGATTCTACCTTTTATGGCTTCAGCATTTAACATCTTTTTATGTACACAGGCGCTACAAAACTTCCCTTATGAAATTTATGAAGCAGCTAAAATGGACGGCTGCAAAGATTTACGTTTCGTTTTTGAAATTATGTTCCCACTACTAAGACCGACGCTAGGTTCAATGGCTGTTCAGTCATTCCTTGCTGGTTGGAACATGTACATGTGGCCGTTATTAGTAACGAATAATGATAATGCGCGAACTGTTCAAATCGGGATTTCAATGTTGAATAGTGTAGACTCGCAATCATTAGTTTTAATGGTAGCGGGTGTTATTGTTTCAATGATACCTAGTCTAGCCATCTTCGTTATCGGATCCAAGAACATGGTTAAAGGTTTAACTGCAGGGGCAGTGAAAGGTTAATAGGAGGTTAAAATGGCAAAAGTTCAATTAAACAAAGTTGGCAAAATTTATAAAGATGGATTTAAAGCTATCCATAATATCGATTTAGACATCGAAGACAAAGAGTTTATCGTATTTGTAGGACCATCTGGTTGTGGCAAATCGACAACCTTGCGTATGATCGCAGGATTAGAAACTATTTCTGAAGGGGAATTACGTATTGGTGATGAGGTTGTCAACAACACACCTGCAAAAGACCGTGACATCGCAATGGTTTTCCAATCATATGCCTTATACCCGCATATGAATGTTCGTGATAATATTGCCTTCGCCATGAAAATGGAAGGTATTTCTAAAAAAGAACGTTATGCAAAAGTTGAAGACGTAGCGAAACCACTACAACTAACAGAATACTTAGACAAGAAGCCAGGTGCCTTATCTGGTGGACAACGTCAGCGTGTGGCTTTAGGTCGTGCGATGGTACGTAATCCAAAAGTCTTCTTATTGGATGAACCATTATCAAACTTGGATGCGAAATTACGTGTATCGATGCGTTCTGAAATCGTTGAATTGCATCGTCAATTACAAACTACCTTCATTTACGTCACACATGACCAAACAGAAGCAATGACAATGGGGACGCGTATTGCCGTGTTAAATGCTGGTTGCGTTGAACAATTTGATACACCAGAAAACTTATATAATAACCCAGTGAACCGTTTTGTTGCGGAATTCATTGGCAGTCCACAAATGAATCTGATTGACGGTCGTTTAGTGAAAACGGAAAATGGTACGGCAATTGAATCAAGCGAAGAAATTTTTCCGTTACCTCAAGAGATGCAGGATAACATTTTAGTAGAAGCAACTGGTCAAGAAATTCAAATTGGTTTACGCCCAGAGCACTTTGAATATAAGAATGACCGTTTTGACAAGCAAACGATTTTAGTGCAAACAAAAAATGTTGAACAAGTCGGTGCAGATACTTATGTCTACTTTGATTTCCATTCATCAGAACTTGATATGACCGCACGATTAAGTCCAGCGCGAAGAGTACCAACACATGCTGATGTCTATTTACAAATTGATATAAATAAGGCATACTTATTTGATAAAACAACAGGTAATTCAATTTTAAACCGTCGTTACCACGAAGATTAAGGAGTGTAACTATTTAATGACTGGCATCATCGCCCACCGAGGCTATTCAAAGCTATTTCCTGAAAATACCATGCTCGCTTTTAAAGAAGCGGCGAAATTTGATATCACAGGAATTGAGCTAGACGTACAACTAACCAGTGATGGTCATGTTGTGATCTGTCACGATGAAATGATTGACCGGACCTCAAATGGCACAGGTTTTATTAAAGATATGACGTTGGCTGAATTAAAAACCTTCTATTTTTACGGCAAATTCCAAGGTCAAGTTGAAGAAAATGAAGACATTCAATTGCCAACATTAGGTGAATTTTTTGAGTGGTTTAAACCCTTAGATATCATGGTCAATATTGAATTAAAAACCAATATTTTTCGCTATGATGGTCTGGTTGAAAAGGTGAATGATTTAATTCAAAGTTTCGACCTAAATGACCGAGTAGTCTTATCATCCTTCCAACATCACACGATGAACAATGCCAAAAAGGTTAATCCAGATTTGAAAACAGGACTTTTAACCATTAGTGGTATTTTGAATCCTGGTGATTATATGGCTAGTCACGGTCATGAATTCTACCACCCATTCTTCATGACTTTAGAGTCAGAAGATTTTGACAATCTTGCTGCCAATAAAATCGGGATTAACACTTATACTGTAAACCGAGCTGAAGATATGGAAAAACTAATTAATGCTAAAGTAACCAATATCATTACCGATGATGTGGCCTTAGGACTAGAGACTTTAAACGCATCAAAATAATTTACAAAGGAAAAGCCTATGGTCCCAATCGTGGATGCCATAGGCTTTTGTCGTATACTTTAGTGGTTATTATCCTAGTTGTAGATCTGCTGAATCAAGGGCTTGGTCAATGACTGCCATAACCGCCTTAGAGTGGGCTAGGTTTGCTTTAACCCGGTCCATATCGTGAGTACGGATGATGTCTTCAAATTCAACAAATTCTTCATACATGCGGTGGCTATGAATTCGTTTGTCGGTTGTCTGTGAAGACTTTTTGCGCAAGGCCAAATCATAAGAAGCCAATGAATTGGTTGGGCCATCGATAATTAAGGCACCGTTTCGACCTTGAATGGTTGATTTAATTGGGGCGTCGGTATCTTTTGACCCGATGCAGACCGCTTTAAAATCTTCAAAATCCATGATCAACATGCCTGATGTATCGATTCCCCGATCTACATTGGCATAATATGTCGCTGATTTTGGTGCGCCAAATAAGCCGACGAGTAAATGGACGTTATAAATATTGATGTCCATTAAGGCACCACCAGCTTTTTTGGGATCAAAGACTGGTAAAATTTCACCATCCATAAAAGCATCATACCGGCTTGAGTATTGTGAGTAGTTGGCTTCAACAATTTTGACGGTCCCCAGTTTAGCCAAGTCTGCTTTCAGTGCTTTGAAGTTTTGGAAGTGTTGGTTGGTAATTGCTTCTACTAATACCAAATCTTTTTCCAAAGCGATGGTTTCCAGTTCCTCTAGCTCCGCCAAGTTTAAGGTGAATGGTTTCTCGCATATCACATGTTTATTGGCCAATAATGCCTTTTTGGCAAAGGTATAATGTAGATGGTTGGGCAAGGCCACGTAGATGGTATCGATATCGCTGGCCAGTAAGTCTGCCACGTCCGTAAACACCTGATTGATCCCGTGTTCGTCCGCCATTGCTTGGTTTTTAACCAATGATCTTTCAGATGACAAAAGGGCAACCAATTCTATAGCTGGGATATCGTGGACCATTGATAGGAAATCCACGACAATCTTACCAGCACCTAATATTCCTAATTTCATAAT
This sequence comes from Aerococcus sp. UBA6277, assembly GCF_002440555.1. Classification (GTDB taxonomy): domain Bacteria; phylum Bacillota; class Bacilli; order Lactobacillales; family Aerococcaceae; genus Aerococcus. The sequence continues at coordinate 5,997 of NZ_DJUR01000004.1, read as the reverse complement.
CGTTTCCTTTCTTTAGTGGGTCAAAATTAATGTAAGTCGACTTGTCCGTCTTCCATAATTTGCATCACTAACAATGTTTCCTCGTCTTTAACGACTTTCTCTTTGCCATTAATAATCGATTCATAAATATCACGGTAAACTTGACGGTAGTCCCCAAATTCAGAAACAACCGCTTCCTTGTGATAGACACCATTGTCGTCAAGGTAGGTTAAAGTACCGTAGTGTTCAGGCAAGTCTTGTCCAAAACCAGGTTGGTCTGGGGTATAGTTTAATTTTAAGTGGTCTTCTTGACGGTCTTTTGTTTGCTTGATGAAGACACCTCTTTTCCCGTAAATGGCAAAAGATGGTCTGGCTTCAAACCGCATTAATGATCCCGCAACAGCCACTTTTAAATTGCCGTAGTTTAAATCAAAGTCGAAGTAATCATTCAATTTACCGGCACCAAGAATTTGACGGGTGTCGAAGTGGACGTCGTCAGGCATACCAAAGTAAGAAATGGCTTGGTCAAGGGAATGAGAACCCAGGCCGTAAGTATAGGAATCGATTAAAGTGTAAGTTGAATTTTCTGAAAATTCAGGATTATAGCGGTCGTAGTGGATTTCTACATCAATCAAGTCGCCAAGAACACCTGATTCGATGACTTTTTGTGTTGTTAGGAAGTCAGAATCGTAGCGGCGGTTTTGGTAGCACTGGATGAAAAGTCCTTTTTCTTTGGCTAAGTCGAATAATTCTTGGGCTTGGTCTCGGGTTTCCGCAAATGGTTTTTCCACCAGGACATTCTTACCGGCTTCAAGGGTTTGTTTGGCTAAATTATAGTGGCTGGCGTTAGGTGTTGTAATGACAACCAGGTTGATAGCTTCATCTTTGTAGATATCATTTAGGTTACTCGTGTAATGGACGCCTTCAAGGGCTGGCCAAGCACTTTTCCCAGACCGTGAGTAAATCGTTTGAATGTTGGCAATTTCCGGTAGGCGGCTAGAAAAGGGTAGGTGGTAGCGGTTGGTGGATTTACCGTTTCCGATATAAGCAATATTTAACATGAACATAACCTCCATAAATGTATTTATCTTAAATATAGCGGTATTGATGGGAAAATGATAGCGATTTGATTATTCTGGTAGTAACTGCCAATAAGGGGTCAAATTGATGGGGTCTTTTGAACATTTTGACCAAAAAGACATCTTCCATACCAATTTTCAGGCAGATAGCGTACAATGCTAAGAGTAGGAAACCCTTTCAGGAAAAGGTGAGAAAATGAATTTAGTGCAAGCACTTAAAAATGATCAAGAATTTACCCCCAATGAAAAACGGATAGCGGCTTATATTTTGAGCAATCCTTTAGCGACCAGCCAGTTCAATTTAAGGGACTTGGCGACCAAAACTTATACCTCGCATTCAGCGATTGTCCGTTTTACCCAAAAGTTAGGTTTTGAAGGTTTCAGGGATTTTCGGGTGGCTTTAATTGCCTATGCCCAGCAGTATCGGTTCAAAGAAGGGGCAGTGGATGCCAATTTTCCCTTCGTACCGGAAGATTCGACTAGTGATATTGCCAACAAAATGGCTAGTTTGACCAAGCAGACGATTGAAGCTATGCAAGTCAATTTGGATGAACAGACTTTTGAAGCCTGTGTGAAAACTATGCTAGATGCCAAACGGATATTTATTTTTGCCAAAGGCGACACGCAAATTTCAGCCCGGTCTTTTCAGAATAAGCTGGCTAAATTAGGGATTTTCATTGTGATTGCGGAAGAATACGCGGATGAGGCTTGGGTGGCGTCCAATATTACAAGGACAGACTGTGCCATTTTTACCTCTTACCGGGCAGATTCGGTCAAGTACCAACATTTTATTGAGATTTTGAAAGCTGAAAGTGTGTCAACTATTTTGATTTCGTCCCTAAACGCTAAAGTTTTAGCAGGGATGACCGACCATTGGCTGACAACTGTTGATTTGGAGCGGTCAGACTCCTTGAAAATAGGGACTTTCTCTTCGCAAATTGCCATTGAATATATTTTCAACGTTTTATATGCCATGATTTTTATGACCAATTACAAAAAAAATAACGAACAAATTGCCAAGAAGTTTACGCGAATCCAGAGAGGAGCATTAGATGATTAAGTGGGGAATTATCGGCGCAGGAAATATCGCCAACCGTTTTGCGGATAGTCTAGAGAAGGTAACTGACGGTGAATTATACGCAGTTGCCAACCGGACGATTGAAAAGGCTGAAGCTTTTAAAGCTAACCATCCATGTGAAAAAGCTTATGGGTCTTACCAGGAATTATTGGACGACGATCAAGTGGATGCAGTCTACATTGCCTTACCGCATAAATACCATTTGGAATGGGTCTTGCAAGCTATTGATGCAGGGAAAGCCATTCTTTGTGAAAAACCAGCGACTATCAACCAATCTGAAGTTTCAGAAATTGAAGCAGCTTTAGATGCGAAACCGGTTTTCTTTATGGAAGCCATGAAGAGTCGCTTTACACCGACTTATCAAGCGGTGAAAGAATTGGTTGCACAAGGTGAAATCGGTGAGATTAAAGCAATAACCACTTCTTTATGCCGAAAGTTTGATGAAGCCGATGCTTCTTACCATTTTGAACCAGGTCAAGGTGGTTGTTTATTAGATATGGGTGTCTATAACGTGGCCTTACTAGAAGATTTCTTGCCAGGTGAATTTATCTTGAAACACTTGGATTACCATTTACATGAAAGTCAAGTAGAAGTAGAAGTATATGTGAATGCGGTATTTGACGTGAACGGTAAGGAAGCTGTGCTAGAGTCAGGTTTTGACCGATTAACAGACGCAAAAGCAGTGATTAAAGGGTCGAAAGGGGAAATCGTGATTTATGACTTCCACCGACCAACTAAATTTGACTTCATTGTAGGCGATAAGGTCACTAACAATGAAATCTTAAATGTTGTCGATGATTTTTATGGTGAAATTACCCATGTACACGCCAATCTAAAAGCTGATAGATTAGAAAGTAACCGGATGCCAATGGCAGATACTAAGAAATTCGCAGCAATTATTGATCAATTGAAAGCAGAAATATTTTAGTCAATGTAATCACTCAGATCAATTGAAAGCGGAATCTGCTATAATGAAAGGAAGAAAATTACAGGAGGCTCTTCTATGAAGATTGAACGAGTGGCATTTTTTGATATTGACGGTACCTTATTTGACTCAAGCAAGTACCATTTACCCATTGAACAACAGGTTCCTGAGTCAACCTACCTTGCCATTGACAAGTTAAAAGCTAATGGCGTATTGCCAATTATTGCGACAGGTCGCTGGAAGAATCGGGCCCAGAATTTGGGTGACTTATTAAAGATTGATTCATTCATCACTTCAAATGGTCAGGCAGTTCATATCGAAAATGATCTTGTTTATCAAAACTATATTGACCAAGCATTAGTTGAACGAACGATTGACGAGATGCGTTCCCGCGATGTGCCAGGTTTTTTTGACACCAAGAAAGGCCTTCACTTACTACCAAATGTCGTTCGTGCCAGAGATTACGGTGAACCGTTTAAGATTGTGCATGATAGTGAATATCCTGAACACGTCCTTCAAATGCTCGTGACCACTGAAAATATCCGGATTGTGAGCGACTGGTTGACTGAATTGAAAGTCGTTCAAACGGGGCCATCTCATTTGGATATCTATCCGTTTGACGTGTCTAAAGCAAATGGGATTGACCGGGTATTAGAAATTTTGAATATGGATGTTTCACAAACTTATGCCTTTGGTGACGCTGATAACGACCTTGAAATGTTGGCCAAAGTCGGCACCTCAGTTGCCTTGGGTAATGGAACTGATAACGTTAAGAAAACCGCTGATATCATCACCTCTGAAGTTTGGAATGACGGCATTTATAAAGCCTGTGAACAATTAGGTTTGTTTGATTAATACTTGAAAAGAGCAATCTTTGGCATGTTTAAAGACCTTTACGTCACTTTGTAGATGTTTTCAGGTGAATAAGGAAGAACATACTAGAGTGAAAAACACAGAAAATGGTTGATCAAGTGAGGTTCAACTACTTTCTGTGTTTTTATTTTATTTTTATAAATTACCATCTAACAAGTTTTGAATGACTGCTGAAACACCTAGATCATTATTAGAAGGGGCAATAAAATTAGCTTGTGCCTTAATATCGTCATGGGCATTTTCCATAGCATATGAATATTTCACCGCAGCCAACATTTCAATATCGTTATAGTTATCACCAAAAGCCATCATTTGGTCAGTGGTAATATTAAGTAACTTGCTCAATTGATACATGGCTTGGCCTTTATTGATATTTTTGTTCATAATATCAATCCACTCTTTACCAGATGTGGTGGCAGAAAATTGTTTGTTTAAAGCCGGGCCGTAAATGTTCTCATATTGGTCAACAGCATCGTTATTTGGTGTATACACTGTAAACTTGTTAGCAACAGCATCCACTGATGCAAAGTCGTCGTAATAGTAAATATTGGTATAGAAAGTCCGGTAGACTTGATCATACTGGTCATGGGCTTTTGGAATATAGGCTGCGTCTAGAGCACACAAGATAGGAATGCCAGTTGCTTCATTTTGCTCAAGGGTAAAGGCCATCAATTTGCGGTAGTCATCTGGTTGGATGATTGAATTAAATAATTGTTCTCCTTGTTTGGTAATGGCTGCACCATTATCAGATACGAAAATCAAATCATCTTCAATATGACTGAACATATCTACCAGCGCATAAAGTGGTCGTCCGGATGCGACGGCCACTTGTATGCCTTTTTCTTTTAAGGCGTGGACCTGGTCAGTAAAGTTTTCAGGGATCTGTCCTTTGTCATTTAAAAGGGTGTGATCCATATCAATGGCAATTAATTTGATGTCTGTCATGTAAATCCTCCAATTGAATTTTTTACTAGCGAGCTTTTGTAGACGATCATATAGCGCTTACAATTACTTTTAATTTAAAAATTACATCGTTAGACGGATGGCTAGTAAACTCATCTATGCTATATTATAACCATAAACAATTAAAAACGAAAATGAAAGGATGAACGCCCATGGGTTGTTTAGGAAATTTAATTTGGATGATCTTTGGTGGGATTATTTCTGCCATTTCTTGGTTCTTTATCGGCTGTATATGGTGTTTAACGATTATTGGTATCCCCGTAGGCCTACAATGTTTCAAGATGGCCAAATTATCCTTAATGCCATTTGGCAAGGACGTTGTCCGTGAAGAAAGTGGCTTTGGGAGCTTGCTATGGAATATTCTATGGTTAATCTTTGGTGGTCTTGAATTAGCAGCCATGCACCTATTTACGGGGGTTATTTTAGCTATTACCATTATCGGTATCCCATTTGCCAAACAACACTTTAAACTAGCCCTACTATCGCTTGTGCCATTTGGTGCACGGATTGTGCCGTCAAATACACTTTACATGGATATAAAATAGTAGAATAGAAATAGGAAAAAACTAGCCATTTTTCTCTTGGCTAGTTTTTTTAGGCTAGAATGTCGGCAAAATCTAATTGGGCAATCACTTTTCCCAAGTCATTAACGGGTGCTTCAACTAGGAAACCGCGTTTTCCGGCCGAAAAAATAATGGTCTCATAATTTTTAGCGGTGGCATCAATAACGGTTGGGAAGGCCTTTTTCATACCAATTGGAGAACACCCACCGTGAATGTAGCCAGTTAAAGGTTCAAGATCTTTCTGAGCAATCATATGAATATTCTTCTCGCCAACGGCAGCAGCGGCCAGCTTTAGATCTAACTCATGGTTAACTGGGACTAGAAAGACATAATGGTTTTTCGATTTTCCATGTGTGACTAGTGTTTTAAATTGTTGGTCTGGATTAATGCCAAGGACTTCAGCAACTTCTTCACTGGAATGTGGTGTGAAATCTTCAGGAAGAGTCATTTCTGTATAGGGAATTTTTTGTTGGTCTAATTTACGGATTACATTGGTTTTTTTAGCTTTTGCCATATTGAAACCCTACCGTTAAACTG
>NZ_DJUR01000005.1 GCF_002440555.1 Aerococcus sp. UBA6277 | reverse complement strand
TACTTGACAGGGGGCAGTTCAGTTTGGTCACATCCTCCTTTTTGTTACAACATTATTAGCTTGGTTGATAACCTTATTCTTTTTCCAAGTCTGGTTCCATGTAATTGATGGTATTATCCCCACCAAGCAAGTCAAAATCAAATTGCTGGCCAAGACCTTGTATCATAGCTTGGTGGTAGACATGTCCTGCGACAGCGACATCCAGTGCCCCAATACCGATTGGTATGACAATAGTGGTTGTTTTGTCATTGTGTTGAGGGGAGATTTCGCCTGTTGCCAGTTGACCAAAGTCAGCTGTAATATCAGCTGCTGAGATATGGCCAGCATCATTTAAGCTCTTTAAAGCACCTCGATGAAGCGCTTGAGCTCTGTGGTCTACATAAATATGATCGGCGTTAATGATGATATCGTCTGTGATTTCGCCACGTGACCCCATTGGCATAATGATAGTGCCTGGTTTAATCATATCGCCTGTGATAAAGGGTGCGGTAGCACCTGTAACCGTAATCAGCACGTCATTGTCTGTGGCGTCTTCAGGTTTATCCGCAATGATAACTTCACCATCGATTAGGTGGGCGATATCCTCCTTAAAGGCTTCTGCTGTTGAACGGCGGTGGTTCCATACGACTAGACGGTTAATTTTGTACCGTTTAGTAATAGCAATCACCTGGGTTCTGGCCTGTGTACCAGCACCAAACATACCAAGTGAGATGGATTCGCCTAGTTTAAAGTAAGATAGGGCGACAGCGGTTTGCGCACCTGTTCTAAGGTTTGTAATATAAGCCCCGTCCATAGCGGATAAAAACCGCCCCACATGTGGGTCTAACAAGAGAATCATCCCTGTCATGTAGGGGAATCCGGCTGCTCGACGTCCACCATAAAAGCCGCCGATCCACTTCATGCCAGCCATGTTTAACCAGTCGATATAGGCTGGCATGGCATTCATAAAGCCGTCGTAGAAGGGGTAATTACCCGTTTCACCTAGGTCTAAATTCACCTTGCTTGGGTTGATCACCTTGCCTTGACCCATTTCATGATAGGTTTTTTCGACAATGTTGACGGTCTCTGCCATATCGACCAACCCTCGGATGTCTTTAACATTCAGTAATAATGTCATCTAATCACTCCCTTATGCTATTGTTTAAGCCCATTATATGTACACCGGGCGTTTTTTGAATACAGATAAGATAATGATAGCGATTTATTTGCAAAAAGTAAAATTTAAGTGCCGGTGATGTTTAGCCTAGTGCATATCCTTTATAAAAAACTGTCAAGAAGCATATACTAAAATATATAAAAGTGTCCAATCGAAAGGAAGATTTATAGATGGAAAAATTTGATAACATCATTATTGGTTTTGGTAAAGCAGGCAAAACGATTGCTGGTACCTTAGCCAAGTCAGGGGAAACTGTAGCCTTGATTGAAGTTTCACCTAAAATGTACGGTGGTACCTGTATCAATGTAGCCTGTTTGCCGTCTAAAAATCTCATTACAGCAGCAGAACGTAAACCAGAAGACGCAGATAATAGGACTTATTATGGAAGTGCAGTCCAAGCGAAGAAAGGCTTAATCAGTAAGTTGAATCATGCTAACTACCATAAAGTCGCTGACTTAGAAAATGGTCAAGTGATCGATGGTATGGCCTATTTCGTTGATGAAGATACTGTTGAAATTAAGGATGACGATGGTCAAACGATGCAATTATCAGCAGACCGCATTATTGTAAACACTGGTGCGCGGCCAAATGTACCAGGTAATATTGACGGTTTAGGCGACTTATTAGAAGCTGGTGCACCTTTCTATACTTCTGAAACCTTGATGGACCAAGAAGACTACCCAGAAAGCTTAACTATTATTGGGGACGGTTTTATTGGCTTAGAATTTGCTTCTATGTTTATCCAATTTGGTGCTAAAGTGAAAGTCTTATCTAACGGCGATGCATCTACTTTCTTAAAATCTGAAGACCGTGACGTAGCGGATGTAGTCTTAGAAGCTATACAAAATCAAGGGATTGAATTCGTCTTTAATGCCAATACAACTGCTGCTCAAGTTGAGGGTGACCAAGCCATTTTGACAGTTGAACTAGATGGAAAAGAAAAAAGCATCCAATCTGAAGCTGTGTTAGTATCTGTTGGCCGTCACGCCAATACGGCAAGTCTACAATTGGATAAAGCGGGCGTTGAAGTGAATGATCGTGGTGAAATCCAGGTCAATAAACACTTACAAACGACCAAAGACCACATCTTCGCGGTTGGTGACGTTAAGGGTGGACCCCAATTTACCTACGTTTCACTAGATGATAACCGGATTTTGAAAGACTTCATCTTTGGGAACGGTAGCTACAACCTTGAAAGTCGTTCAGTGATTCCAACAGCAACATTTATTGAACCATCATTTGCATCAGCTGGTTTAACTGAAACGGCGGCTACGGAAGCTGGTTATGAGGTGAAAGTAGCCTCGTTACCAGTGGTGAATATTCCAAAAGCGAAAGTAATCAGCCGAACTACTGGCGTATTTAAAGCGGTCATCGATGCGAAAACCAATGAAATTTTAGGGGTTCGTTTATTCGGTGAAGGTGCCCATGAAATCATCAATATCATTACCGTCGCCATGAATGCCCGCTTACCATACACGACTTTACGCGACCAAATCTATACCCATCCTACTTTAGCTGAAGGATTGAATGACTTGTTCGAGATGGTTGACTAATAAGCTTGGTTAGTAAAACCGACTAATCTGAATAAAATATGAGACACAATAAAGGGTTCTATAATAAATAGTGTTG
>NZ_DJUR01000038.1 GCF_002440555.1 Aerococcus sp. UBA6277 | reverse complement strand
ATAATGGAGATTCTTCTTTTTTGTAAAAAAAATAGAACCAATGACTTTTTTTAAAAAGTCATCAGTCCTATATATTGTAGAGCCATAAAAGAACGGTGGTGGTTTGGTTTTTGACAAGTATTCAATTAGTTTTGATGATCTGGATCGATTTCTGGATCATAATCCACATCTTTATCGAAATCACCAGAATTTAACATACCATCTTCACCTGAGTTTGCTTTGTCTGCTGCCAGAATAACATCCTTGGCATTTTCAACTCTACCAAAATCCGTACGATCTGGTGTGTTGTAGCCCATAATGTTATAAGGTTTCTTTCCCGGCGTTTGGTCCTCATTGTTTATTGTATCATCATCTGAGCTGGCTTGGCCACCCACTACGTATGAGTGACGTACAGCTGCTGATTCTGATGATGGCCCTGCATTTAAATCAAAGCTTGGCTTTTCTTGTGCTGGTCTTACTGCATTGTAATCAGACGCTTCTACCGTAAAGTGGTGACGGATGGCTGAAATAGGACCTTCACTTGCTGTATAAGTTGCTTGATAAGGTTGACGTACAGCTACATCTTGATGACCTACTTTGTATGAACCTCGTAAGGCTGAAGATGAACCTGTAGTGTTTTCAGCTACTTGGTCTGCTTCATATTCGCTAGATTCAGTCACCTCGTCATCTTGGCCAGCTTTTTCTTCGTCAGCTAAGGAGAATACTGCGGCAGCACCTGCTGCTGTAGCGGCTGTTTCACCAACCTGGTTGTCAGCTTGGTCAGTTGCTTTGGTTTCTTTCTCTGCTTGAGTTTCACTAATCGCTTGGTTAGCAGCTGTACCTGTAGCGACGTCATCAGCTGGATGAATGGCTGTTGCATTTTCCGTAAAGGCTGGACGTTGCTCGGTGTGGTAGTCATTTACTGGTGCGTCTGGTGTTAGGTCTAATTCTGGAAAACGACGGTCTAAATCATCACCGTGTTCGTCAGTAATTAAACGGTATAGTAAAGCTGTCGCAACCATTTGACGGATTGTATATTTAATGGAGAAAATCATGATGGCTACAGTCGCGATAATCGCTAAGATAGCAATTAAGATACCACCGTTATTTAGGAAGGCACCTAATAGTCCTAAACCACCAAACATCACAATACCTAGTAATACTGGGTAAAGGGCATTTTGGAAACCAATCCAGAATAAGGTCCACTTGTTTCCCTTCATCATGACTTTAGACACCTTCAATGGCTTACGGCCATTAATACGGTCATTATCAAATAGTAAGTAGTTATTCATCGCTAAACGCAAGGTAACGATTATTATCAAAATAACATACACGATGATAAAAAGAAGCCCTAAGCCTACTGCAAGACCAGCTAACCCTGAATAATCACCTGCTGTTAAGTCAGTTGGTGGTGTTAAAGATTGACCAGTGAGGTAGAAGATGCCAGCGCCAATACCGCCAAGAACTAAGGCCAACAACATTGTCCACAAAAAGATGACAATAGTATAGATAATTTGGTTCCAGATATTACGGAAATATCGACGTTGGAAGGGTTCGAAAATATTCCCAATATGGAAACGATCCTCATCCACCAATCGTAAAACCGACCAGTCAATCCCTAAGCTTAATGGGAAAGAAATAAAGATCGTAATAATCATCGACGCCATACCCGCAATCGTCAACATAGAATCTGTTGCGGTTGTCGTATCAGTTGTTCCGGTAATCATTTCAATTGCCCAAGTAATCAAACCTGTAATAACCCCAGTAACTAAAGTCGCACCAAAAATTGCTAGGGTATTTCCCTGTTGGATGGCACTCGCTTCTTTGTTTATCTCCGAAGCTTTTCGTGAAATTTTATAAGACATTTTACACACTCCCTTTTTGTTCATCCTTTTAAAGTTGATCACTTACATTTTTTCTTCTGTATACGAAAAACACTATATACCTTATTATACATGAAAACTATTTAGATATTGAAGGAAAAGGTCACAGGCTTTCAGATTCAGTCATTTCCGTTAAACCAAAGGCTTTTCTAAAACGGATTCCAATCTCATTTAAGGCATCTTCCGATTGAGGGAAAATGCCAATCTTATCTACAAAACCATGGTCTAGCCCCCGGTATCTGAAAAATGACGTTTGGACCCCGTTAGTTAACAAACGTTTGGCATAGGCTTCTGACTCAATACGCAAAAAATCATATTCCGCCGTCACAATAATGGTCGGGGGCATTTGTTGAATGGTTTTATCCGAAGCAAACAGCGGCGATACCAATGGGTCTTTCAAGTCCACATTTTTAGCATATAACTTGTTGATATAATGAACGCCAATTCCAAGTGACTTAACGATAAAGGTAATGATCTCGTCATTATCATGGATATCATACTCATCCAAGGACCATTCGTAGCCCGGCGTCTCTTTCATAGCCATATTAACAATTGGATAAAGGAGGATTTGTTGTTTAATCCAGTGGTTGCCCGATTCGATATCATAGATATTCATGGCTGCAGCAATATTAGCGCCCGATGAATCACCCATGATTGCTATTTTTCCAGGGTCTACACCAAGCATCTCAGCGTTATCACGGACCCAACCAAGCATGGCTATCCCGTCGATTAATGCGTGAGGAAAAGGTTTCTCCGGTGCCAAGCTATAGGGAAAGGCCACAACAACGGCGCCAGTTTTATAAGCAATGCCTCGGCATGTGTTGGTAATAGTATTAAAGGTTGTCCCGATAAAGCCCCCACCATGAAGGTAAAGGATTACAGGTGCTGGCTCATTGGCTTGTTGCACTTCATCCGGATAAAATGCTCGAGCATGCATAATCCGTTCTTCAATGGGGAAGTCATACTCGCGAATAGTCACTTGTCCGTCTGAAATGTCCCGGTTTATTGTCGTCCCCACTACCCGTCGATACATGAATAGGAATGGGTTATATTGTTTCTCGATAATGTCGTTGAGGTATTGAATCACTGGCGTCGGGTCCCGGTGAATTTTAATCGACCCAAGCAAGCGCTCGTCCAATTGGCCACCAACATCTGAAGTGGGAAGTTTCTTTAGGATAAATTCACCATTTGGAAAAGTCCTTCTGGTATAGCGATTTTTCATTAATTTGACTTGTTCATAGTATCTTAAATCTGGCTGTATTTTTGGTTGTCGCTGCCGTCCGACAGTCGAAATGATTCCCATGATTGGCCTCTTTTCAAAAGTTGAGTCTTGACTAATGTTTATGTTCGATAACCTGCTTCCAACTGACAAGAATCCTCCTATTAGCGTATCCTGAGTGGCCCGTCATTGAAAAAAGCACACCAAGTCGAGCTAGCGCCCAACTTAGCGTGCGTATGTTCTTTTAACAAAATGTTTAGGCAAAGAAATGGAAGATGCTGTAACCAATCAAGAACAGGCCTAATGTAAAGATAAAGTTTCCTACTGCATAGGTTGGGAAGTTGACTTTCTCTAAGGCTGGTACTGGGCGGTATTTCATGTAGAAATAGTTACCGCTAGTTGATTGGTTGACCATTAATGCGACAAACCAGTAAACTGCAAATGCCCCTAGTGACACGATTAAACCGCGGATTGTGGGTGTCCATCCTGTGGTGAAGTAAGCGAAGAATGGAATCAAAATCGTAATAACGTGGTTTAAAAAGTAGCTTAGGCCTGATACGTGGTAAATTTTGTTGATACGGCTAGGCATAAAGAATGAGAAGTAAGCGTAAAGTCCGAAATAGAATAAGACTTGCATGATCATTTGGTTACCTGTTAGTAGGTAAACCAGTCCCATTATGGTTGATAGGCGACAAATGTGCAGTGGCAAGGCTTGTTTTAAGTCGAATTCGGTCTCGAAATAATACCAAGAGTATAAGAGAATTTGTTGTAAAACGGAAATGGTAAACATGACACGTCCAATAACGACCTGGTGGGTGTTGATAAAGTCGCTAAAAATAAACATGGCAAGTAAAATCATAAAGAAGGCAGCTAAGTACAAGATATGCGCCAGTGAAAATGCATTAATAAAGGGTGCATCAATATTGACACAGTTCAAGTAAATCTTTTCTTTTAGCCCTTCTAGCTTAGCTTTGCGTCGATTTGCATGTTTATCCCATGATTCCATGAAACGTTCACCCTGTTCCTTTCAATCCCATTCAGATACCCTCATCCCAATAATACTTCCTTTAGCGTTCAGTTTAGTGTGGCGCGGTTCTTCCGAGCTCTTTTCTTCTTCATATTACCAAAGACTTTCGCACTTGCTCAAGTAGAAAACTCTTTTGGGAGCGTTTCGTTTTTGTAAACATAATCTTTACTTATTGTTTACAATCCCTCCCAAAGAAAAAAGGCCTAAAACCTCCCCGTAAATGGTGATTCTCAAACCTTTCCTCATGTATTCTTTTACGACTTATCCACTTAACCACTATGGCTAGCCTAGTGCGGCGATTTCGCGGTCCATTTGTAAGACAATTGCCGCAAGCATGTCTCGCTCAAACGCGAACTGGCCACTGCGGAAATGATAATCAATATTTTGCCGGGTCATGTAAGTCATATTGGCAACGGCTGTGGCATAGCCTTTTTTAAATAAACCGGTGATGAAATACTTGTTTTTATCGACTTGGTCAAAGACTTCCAGCCACTTGCTAGTTTTACGGGCTGAAAAGTTGATATCTGCCATAGATAATAATTTTTCATCGTCCGCATATAAGGCTTGTTTGGCTTGGTCTAGGGCAATCAAGTCTTCCCCTAAGAAATCTTGAGTCAACATAGATCCGTCGACATAGACAGGGGCTTGAATTTCATAAAGGAAAGCCAATACCCGTGCAACTGGTGTTTGATCGCGGACAATTTTTTGCCAATTGATCAGCTGCATATTTAGTAACCCGTCTTCAAAAAAGTTGGCGTTGTATAAAATGTAGCCTTCGCCAAGTTTCTGTGCTTCTTTTAAGACTAGTTCTGCGTAGGTTAATGACTGGGCAATATCTTCTGATAAGCCTAGTCCCCCATTGATTTGAATGGGGTAAATGGCCTGTTGTAATAGTCGGTAGTATAAGAAGGCAGACATACCATCTACAAATAGAATAGATTGCTTATGAATAGCATGGTCTAATTGAATATTGTCAGACATTAAGGCTGGTTGGAATTTGCTTTGAATCATGTTATGGGCCTGATTGATAATTTCAAGGGCCACTTGTTGGTCTTTAATCGCAACCTCGTAGGCTAACGTTAACATTACACCCATTTCTTCCCTCCTTTACTTGTTTTAACTTTTCGTCTAGAAATGCTTTGTTCCCATCTTACCTAAGAATCGTTAAAAATGCATTCTTTTCTTCAACATCTAGCAATAATTTGAGGAATTTTTTGCTATAAGTAGGACCTAAGTGATCGGCCAGGTCATCTAGGTTGACCAAGTATATTTTTGTAGGTGTTTGCCGTGATGTTAACATGTCGTGAAGAGCATCTAGATTGGCCCCATAGTAACTAGGAAAATCTAAGGTTTTTGCGATTTGATTGTGCAAGTCCTTTCGCCCATAAAGGTCTTGCCCATCAATGATTAAGGTTTGCATGCTGGTCACTCCTTATGATTAATTAATAGAGTTGTTGGAAAGTTTCGTAGTGGTCGTCGGTGTAGTAAATGTCGCCGTCGTCTGAATAGATGATGCGCTCGGCTCCGCGGTAACCCCCGTCATAGTTGACGTCTGCTTCTCGGTAGTCGTCTTCTTCTGGTAGCAGGCCTTCGTAGTTTCCAAAATAATCGCCACCGATTGACATGCCGTCTGCTACTTCCCACAAGTTGCCTTCGCTAGATTCCCAACCCAAGTCTTCGGCTTCGGATTTGGTGATGTAGTTTTCTGGCAGGGTGTCATACCGGTCGATGTAGGCAGCTACCTCTTCAGGACTTGTGTAAGTTCCGTCTTCAGCCACTTGTACTGTGTCACCGTCTGTTGCAGATTCACTAGTCGTTGAAGCATCTGATTCGTTGTCAGCTACTTGTGCTTGGTCACTTTGATTGCTATTCTGGTCGTCCGTATTCCACGGTTCTTGCGAGGCATAGACTGCTAACGCCGCTAAAATGATCCCAATAATCGACTTCGGATTTTTGATCAGCTGCTGGATCGCTTCTAACTGATTTTTCTGTGGATTCATCGTCTCTTGTTCCTCCTTCAAATCGAAAAGAAAAACGTCCTTTTGATTTAAGGACGCTTCAATTATATCTATTTTAACTTAAAGTCGCGTGAATGTCTTTGTTTCTGGCTGATAAACTTCAACGAAACCTTCATCCGTATGGAAATGCCAACCTTCTACTTTTAGGTTACCAGCGGCAACGCGGTCTTGGATGATTGGGTATTCCATTAAGTGGTTGTATTGGGCAATGATATTCGTTTTTTCCATCAAATCGCTCTTAGCAACTGGATCGTCTAACTCGGCTAATTGGTCTGCGATAGATTCCTTGACTGGATTTAATTTGCCAATCCATTCTTTTAAATAAGGCATTTCGTCAAAATTTTCTGGTGGGTTTAAGCAAGTGTTACAGCCCCCGCAGTTGATATGGCCAAGTAAGATAATATTTTCTACTTGTAAGGAGGTTACAGTAAAATCTAAACCTGCTTGCAAGGATAGTATTGGGTCTGGGTCATTGTATTCTGGTACGATATTTGCAATATTTCGGATTTGGAAAACTTCGCCGGGGTCGGCTTGTAACAAGCTCTCAACATTAATACGTGAATCCCCACAGGTAATCACTAAGGTGTGTGGCGAATGGGTTCGTGCTAATGCTTCGTAGATGTCTTGTTTGTCTTTATAGGCCGTTTCATGGAAGTGATCGACCGCTGGTTTAAAATCTCTCATTCAGTTTTCCTTCTTTCATATAGTACTTCCTAATTATTTTATCATAAAACTCTAGATTTCCTTTAAAATACCTACTATTTTACCGAAAATAGCACAATCCTTATGCATTATTGCATTTATGCCTTATAATGTATGTACAAGAAAATGACCTTTAATATTCATTGCCATTTTGCCAAAAAGAAAGAAGTGACGCGGATGTTACCCAACAAAAACGCTAATAGAATAAGTATTCCACTCGAATTACAGGATATGAAACGATCAGAATTAGGTGAGAAATTTGCTGAATTGCACCGCCAACTACAAGAAACTAAGAATAGTATGCTGGTGATTGTGGATGGTTGGGAGACTTCTGGTAAAGGATTCTTGCTCAAGGATTTGACGCGCGAACTGGACCCTAAACATTATGAAGTAGCGGTCTTTGATGAAAGTACTTTGGAAGATGAACAGCGCCCGTATTTGCGCCGATTTTTCATGCGTTCGCCTAAACGCGGTCAAATCGTCTTCTTCGATCGGTCATTCTACTATGACCTCTTCCACCAGCTGGATATGAAGGAGAAAACACTTAATCATGTTTTAGACGATATTTCCTTTGTTGAAAAAGCACTCACCCACGACGATACCCTAGTCATTAAGTTCTTTATCCACCATAGTAAGGAGGAAATGACGGACCGGATTAAGGCTTTGAAAGAAGACCCTTACCGAAAAGTCTTAGTTACCAAGCAAGATAAGGACCAGTTGAAAAACTACAAGGCTTACCGTAAACACTTTAAGGAGATTTTGGAGAAAACTAACTTTGAGAAAACGCCGTGGCATATCTTACATGTGGATGATCAAAAGGATCAATCCCGTTTGGCTCTCAAAACTTGTATCGATAGCTTAGAAGATTGGCTGTCTAGCGATTTGACTCGCCCGCAATTAGATTCAGACTTTATTGGTAACAGTCCAGATATCGTGGGGCAAGTTGATCATTCACCGATAATTTCAAAAGAAGACTACGATGACATCAAGGAAGACTTGCAAGAACAGGCTGCCAACTTGTTGTTTAGGGCTTACCAAGAAAACAAAGGGGTTATTGTAGCCTACGAGGGGTCAGATGCTGCCGGTAAAGGAGGGAATTACCAACGCTTAACCCGGTTGATGGACCCTCGTGGTTATGACGTTGCTACCGTCGCTGCCCCAAATGATGAAGAGTTGCGTCACCATTACCTATGGCGATTTTACCGAGACTTCCCAAGTTTGGGACGGATGACGATTTTTGACCGCACATGGTATGGCCGTGTCTTAGTTGAACGAATCGAAAACCTTACGCCAGTTTACCGTTGGCAAGAAGCATACGAAGAAATTAATCAGATGGAACACAACATCACTGACCAGGACTACCTCCTTTTGAAATACCTGATTATCATCGATAAGGACACCCAATATGACCGGTTTATGGGCCGAGAAAAAGACCCTGACAAACAATACAAAATCACCGATGAGGACTGGCGAAACCGGGATAAATTTGACATTTATAACACCGCCATGAATGAAATGGTTGCTGCAACTTCTACTAAAGAGGCCCCATGGAGAGTCATTTCTGGTGTCGACAAACGTCACGCCCGTATTACTGTATTAAAAGACTTCATCAAACGGATGGAAGCTTTCTTAGACGACTAGAAGAATTTTGAATGAATGACAAAAACAACCACTTCCCAAATCTTCGATGGATTTAAGGGAAGTGGTTGTTTAATTTTATTTCTTACATTGATTGTGTTGCAGCGTTAGCTGGCGTTTGTTGCAATAACCATGAGTAAGAGTAACCAGGGTCAGAACCTAAGTTTTCTGCTTCTACACGTGATTGTGCAATTTGCTCATCACTATAACCATCTAGTGCATCACTTGCTAAACCTACACGATCAATAATAATTTGACGGTTTTCAGTTTGGTCAGGCACACTAGTAACTTCTTCACTAGCTGCTGGTGCAACTTCTGTTGCCGCCTGGTCAGCTGCTTCCACTGATGTTTCTTTAGCAACTGCAGGCTCTGCAGCTGGTGTTTCTATAGCAGTTTGGTCAGTTACTTCTTCACTTGAAGTAGTTTCCGTTACAGGACTACTTGCTTCCTCAGTATATGTTGCTGTAGTCTCTGTTGACTCACTAACAGCCGTAGTTTCAGACGTATAGGAAGCTGTCTCACTAGTGGCTACTTCCTCAGTACTTGTGCTTGCTTGTTCCGATTGACGAGTTGATTCACTACTTGCTGTAGCTGATTCAACTTGAGATGTTGCCACATTACTTGTATATAAATCTTGCGCATTTTCATCTGCTTGAACTTGTGTAATAGTGTATCCCGCTGCTAATACTCCAGCGGCTAGGAATCCCATCACTACTTTTGGCGTTTTCATTAATATCACACCTTTCTATACATATAAGTCTAAAGAAAAATATAGATAGATTCAAACGATTTCATACGCTTTAAACCTTTCTTAAAGGTTTAACAAAGGTATATTTACCAATGTTGCCTTTAAGCTGGCATTATCCTTGGATAGCTTGCGCTATTTCAGCTACAGAATCTGAAGAATCCGCATTTAAGTTTTTAAATTTACCGTCACCACCCACGTATACTAATGAAGGAACAGTTTTAGCGCCCACTTCAAAACGGAAGTCAGATAAGGCATCATCAGTTGCTGTTTCTTCAGAATTTAAATAGTATGTACTACTTACATCTTCACCTAAAGCTTGAATTAATTTTGGTAAATATTTACGACAGAAAGGACAAGTAGGACGACCAATAAATACCAATTTAGCTTCATCTTCTTCTAAGAATCCTTTCGCAACATTTGCTGAAATTTCTTGGAAATCCTTAATCTCTTTCTCAAATTCTTCTTGTGTAAACGGTTGAATATTGTCTACCATATTTCATACCTCCTAATTTTTTTATATGTAAACTCATAGTATGCTTTCAACCGCTGAAATTCAATTAATATGCATTCTCAAGCCATATGGTAGAATAGAGTTGATTACAAGAATAAAGGTGAAACAAATGAAACTAGGATTTATATCAGATATACATATCGATCGCGGTAAGACCCAGCAAGAAACAGACTTCCTTCATACCCTTTCCGCCTATATCAACGACCAAGCACTGGACGAAGTCTTTATCGGTGGCGACATCTCTAACCATTACGACAAAACCATTGCATTTGTGGAAAAATTACAAGCCCATTCCGGCGCTAAGATTTACTTTATACCGGGGAACCATGATTATTGGGAAGCAAAGTCGGCAAAAAAACATACATTGACTATCCACGACACATTTAAAAGTCACCCACAAAGCATATTAAACAAATCATTAATGGTGGGCAACGAAACTGCTGTTGTCGGTCATACAGGTTGGTACAACCATGCCTATCATGATCTAGCTTTTACAGAAGAAAAGTTAGAGACTGGCCGCCACAAACTAGTCACCTGGCAAGACAAAGTTCGGCTAGATTGGCAAGCAACTGACAAAGAAGTCTCTAAGCAATTCGCTCAGGAAACCAAAGAAACCTTAGACCAAGTGATGACAACCCATCAACCCAAAAACATTATCCTTCTGACCCATGTCATTACCATTCCTGAGTTCACTATCCCCATGCCACACCGGGTGTTCGACTTCTTCAATGCCTATATCGCAACCGATGACTACTTACCTTTCTATCAAGATTACCCAATCAAACAATCCATCATGGGACACGCTCACATCAGACACCAAATAAAGCAAGGCAATCAACATTTTATTAGTAATAGTCTCGCCTATGAACGCGAATGGCGCCATAAGGACCTCTACCAAGAAATCGACTACGCTATGTTTATAATGGAAGTTTAAACCTTCCTTTTTTAAAAAAGACCACAAAAAAA
>NZ_DJUR01000003.1:1071-133736 GCF_002440555.1 Aerococcus sp. UBA6277 | reverse complement strand
TCAATAATGTGTTGACATTCCATACAATAAGCGTGGTTTTAAGTCTAAGAAGGATGCACAACATAGCTATAACACTGCTAAAGTCCAATTTCAGAATGAGGGTATAAAAAAAGAACCCCAAAGAATGACCTTTGAGGCTCTCTATCAAGAGTGGCTTTTAATTTATGAGAAAGATGTCGAACAAAGTACCCTAGTTAAAACGAAACAGGTATTCAGAACGCATATTCTCCCCCGCTTTGGTAAATATTATATCGATAAAATACAAGTTAGCCAAGTTCAAACTGCTGTTCATGAATGGCGGGAGATTTTACAAGAATTTAAGACGGTATTCAATAAGTTTAATCGTGTATTGAAATACGCCTATAAGCTCAAATACATCACAGAAAACCCTTGCGACTTTGTTATTTTACCTAGCAAGCCCTTGGTAAAGCAAGAAAAGGAAACGCTGGACTTCTACACGAAGGAGCAACTGGAAACCTTCATGACTTGTCTATCTAATATGAATACACGCAAATGGGAGGCGTTCTTCCGTATATTAGCCTTTACTGGTCTTAGACGTGGCGAGGCGCTCGCTTTAACATGGGATGACATCGACACTAACCAAGGTCTTTTAACCGTTAATAAAGCTGTTAAACGTGGCGAGAACGGTCAGTATGTAGGATCTACTAAGAACGAATCTAGCGTACGGACAATTACTATCGACGATAATACCATTAGGATACTCAAAACATGGAAAGCTGAACAGGCGAAAACTTTAATTGGTTTTGGCTTTAACGCTATTCAACCTAATCAATACATATTCAGTAAGTGGAAGGATAATACCCCACTAAACACAATGGCACCTCGAAATGCTTTAGTCAAAATATGTAACAGGTTTGATTTACCGATGATGAATATACATGGTTTTCGTCATACGCATTGTTCACTACTTTTTGAAGCTGGTGTACCTATGAAGGATGTTATGGAGCGATTAGGTCATTCTGATATTCAAACGACTATGAATATCTATACGCACGTAACTGAAAACAGTAAAAACGAATCTGCTCAAATGTTCGCAAAATATGTTAATTTCTAGAAAGTCTAAACACATCTCTAAACACATTAGCCTATAATCAATTTGAATCGCATAGAAACGTTGATATATCAGCATTCCATTAGGTAAGGGGTTCGATTCCCTCCGGGCGTATTCAAATGAAAAGTTATTCAGTTGTTGCTATTTATGAGCAACAGCTTTTTTATTTACACTGTAAAGTTCTCTAATTTTCCTTTTTTTAAGTGTTCATGTTAATGCAGCTTAACGTTGCATGTATAAATCCTTTGAAAAATCATAAAAATGTTTTATATTTAGAAAACGAAGATTACTTTGTCAGTTAAGAGGAGAGATTGACCATGTCAGTTATAACAACTGTATTAACTTTTTTAGTCGCATTAGAATTCTTTTATATCATGTATATACAAACAATTACTACCACATCAGTCCAAACAAGTAAAATATTCAATATGGAAAGAGATGAGTTGAAAGGGAAATCATTGAATACCTTATTATAAAATATGGGTATATATAATGGTCTCATTGGTCTAGCGCTATTATATGCATTATTTTTCAGTAGTGCTTCTATTGAGATTGTTCGTATGATATTTGTCTACATTATTTTAGTGGCCACATATGGTAGCTTCACTAGTAGTAAAAAAATTATATTGACACAAGGTGGACTATCTATTTTAGCCTTATTCTCAACCTTTCTATAATAGAATGAACAGAGTAATGCACGTTAGATAATCATTTGAATCCTAGTTTAACTCTCTATTTTTTTAACGCGTTATTCGTAAACAAATAATTAGGTGGTTTTTCTATTATTAGAACGATGAAACTTAACTAAACAAACCTATACCATTTAATATCGATCTTGCAAAAAATAATGAACTAAAAAAAATCGGGAGAGCTCCCGATTTTTTTGTTTATTGTATTTGAATTTAAATTAGAAGAATACGTTTGTCACGCCGTCACCTGAAGCACGGAATGATTCAGCTGATGTAGTTACACCGTTAGTTAATACATCGTTAACAGCTTGGTAAGTTTGTTCTGATACTGTAGCGCTAGCTGCCATACCGTTTGAAACAACTTCAAATTGACCAGATGCGTTAACTACTGCTGATAATGTAGTACCACCCCAGTTACCTGAGTTTGCACGGTTAAGGATTACAGAGAATACTGCTGCTTTTTCAGAGTAGCTCGGACCAGCTTCAGTTTCTACTACTTGCAATACTTGGTAAGGGATTTCTTCTGCTGCTGAGTATGAAGAAGTTGAAGATGTTTCTTCTGCTTCATATGAAGTTGCTTGTACAGTTGCTGTTTCTTCAGCTTCGTATGCAACTGGTTCTACAGTTGTTTCTTCTGCTTCTTCAACTGTTTCAGTTTTCTCAACAGTTTCTTCCTCTACTTTATAAGTATCTTTTTTATTGTTTGTATCTTCTACGACAACTTCATTTACTTCACCTTCATCATTTTTAGTAAATGAAATAGACTTAGATGGGAAAATTAAATCTGCATTTTCAATTTCATTAATTTGTACTAGTGTATTCACGTCAACACCTGCTGCATTAGCGATTACTGATAAAGTATCGCCATATACTACTGTATACTCAGAAGTTGATTCATCAATTGCTTGCATATCAGCTGAAACTTCTTCAACGCTACGTGCTGTCCATTCTGCTGCTTTAGCATCTTCAGTGTTAAAGCCTGCTGTCGCAAATAATGCTGACAATGCAAATGTTGTTCCTAAAATAGTTTTGTTAAATTTCATGTTAAGTAAAACTCCTTATTTGTTTAGCTATTGCTTAGCTGTTTATTTAGCCACTGTTTCGACTACATGCAATATACTACACGGTATAGATTCAAAAGAAAACCCTATAAACCCATTCGTTAAGGGGCTTTAAATGGACTGAAATGTTTTGTAATTTTTAACATTTTCATCTCAATTGTTACAATTCAACATTTTCCCAGTATGACAACATTTACAGCACTTACATCAATTCTTGCATATTTTAATAAGTTATATTTATGACATTGTATGTAACAATTATTTTTTGAAAAATAGGTATATTTCACCACGCTAAAGGTCGATATATCAGTATTTTCACACCACATTTCGAAGATTTATTCTAAAAATCAACCTCACAAACAACAAAAAAGGCCCCAGGAATTACAGCATACTTGCTATAATTCCCGGGGCCTTTCTACTTATTAATCGACTAACTTATCTGACTCAGCGTCAGACATGCTATCAAAATCGTCTTTTTTGTTTAATTGTGCTAGCAATTGGTCGATATGGTTACCATATTCAATTGAACGGTCACGTTCAAAGAATATTTCTGGTGTTTTATAGATGTTTAGGCGTTTACCAATTTCAGAACGAACTAAACCACTAGATTTTTCCAAACCTTTTTGCGCTTTTTCACGTTCACTGGCTAATTCACTCAATGTAGTGTAGAAAATAGTTGCTTGCTGTAAGTCACCAGTAACTTCTACATCTGTAATTGTAACACCTTCAACGCGGGGGTCTTTAACAGTTTTTCTCAATATGTCATTAACATCGCGAAGGATCTCTTGACTTACACGTTCAGCTCTAAATTTTGCCATTGTGTATCACCTCTATTTTTTCTTCACTTCAACCATACGGTATGCTTCAATTTCGTCATCTACTTTAATATCGTTGTAGTTTTCAATTGTAAGACCTAGTTCAAATCCACGAGATACTTCTTTCACATCATCTTTAAAGCGACGTAACGAACCTAATTGACCATCATAGATGACAATTGAATCACGGATGATACGAACTTGTGAGTTACGGTAGATTGTACCATCTAATACGTAACCACCAACAATTGTACCTACTTTAGATACATTGTAAGTTTCACGAACTTGTACAGTACCAGTTACTTCTTCAATGAATTCAGGGTCTAACATACCTGTCATCGCTGATTCTACGTCATTAATTGCATCGTAAATGATGTTATATAGACGTACTTCTACTTCATCTGCATCTGCTTGTAATTTAGCTTGTGGTGTAGGACGAACGTTAAAACCAATGATTAAGGCTTGTGACGCTTGACCTAAAGTAATATCACTCTCGTTGATTGCACCAACTGCTTGGTGAACGATATTTACTTTAACACCTTCAACTTCGATTTTTTTCAAGCTTCCAGCTAAGGCTTCAACAGAACCTTGAACGTCCCCTTTGATAATGACATTAACTGATTTCAATTCGCCTTCTTGTAGCGTTTCGAATAAGTTGTCTAAGGTTACGGCATGGTTTGCTTGACGACGTTCTTGTAAGGCACGGCTCGCACGCTCTTCACCAACAGCACGGGCTGTTTTTTCGTCATCAAAGGCTACAAAGCGGTCACCAGCTTGTGGTGATTCTTGTAAACCAGTGATTTCAACTGGTGTTGATGGGCCAGCTTGCTTGATACGGCGACCAGTATCATTAGTCATTACACGGACACGTCCATGTGTATCACCAACAACAATTGGGTCCCCAACACGCAATGTCCCTTCTTGGACTAATAACGTCGCAATAGCACCTTTAGATGGGTCAAGACGCGCTTCGATTACAGAACCTAAAGCTAAACGGTTTGGTACAGCTTTATATTCTTCTACGTCTGAAACTAATAAAATCATTTCTAGTAAGTCACTTACATTTTGACCAAATTTAGCTGAGATATTTACGAAGATTGTGTCCCCGCCCCATTCTTCAGAAATTAGGCCGTATTCAGTTAACTCTTGCATTACCCGGTCAGGATTAGCTGTTGGTTTATCAATTTTGTTTACTGCAACGATAATTGGTACACCAGCTGCTTTGGCATGGTTAATCGCCTCAATGGTTTGTGGCATTACACCATCATCGGCTGCTACTACAAGGATAACGATATCCGTTACATCAGCACCACGCGCACGCATTGTTGTGAAGGCCGCATGTCCTGGTGTATCTAGGAAAGTGATTAAACGGTCATTTTCACGTACTTGGTAGGCACCGATATGTTGTGTGATACCACCCGCTTCGCCGTCAACAACTTGAGCGTTACGTAGGTAGTCAAGTAAAGTTGTTTTACCATGGTCTACGTGCCCCATGATGGTTACAACTGCTGGACGAGTTTCTAAATCTTCTTCGTCTGCATTCTTAGCTTCTTCAAAGTAATGTTCAAAGTCTGCTTGGTCAACAATAACTTTCTCTTCAGCTTTTACACCATATTCTTCAAGAATTAACTCGATAGCATCTTTATCTAATGCTTGGTTTTGTGTAGCTGGTACACCCATCAAGAATAGTTTTTTGATAATCTCAGCTGGCTCACGGTGAATTTTTTTAGCAATATCCGCAACAGTCATACCTTCAGTATATTCCACTTTTTCTGGAAGTGGCTTATTCTTTCTTGGTGGTACTGGATTGCTTTGAGGGCGGTTTTGGTCATTGTTAAAACGACCTTTTTTCCCTTTTTTGCCTTTACCTTTAAATCCGCCATTTTTATTATTACTATTATTTTTAAAATTGTTCTTTTGATTATTCATATTTTTATTCTCTTTTGCTGGGTTATTGCGATTTTGCGACTTGTTTTGGTGCTGGTTTTGCTTAGCATTTGATTTAACAGGTGCTGATTTAGCTGAACCTTTTTCTACAGGTTTATTTTCAGCTTTCTTAGCTGTTTGACTTTCAGCTACTTTCGCTGACTGTTTATTATTGTCTTCCTTACCTGCTGATTTATTTGCAAAGCCACTTTTCAGCTTATTCACTTCGTCATCAGTCATTGATGCCATATGGCTTGAATATTCAAACCCTGCTTTTTCTGCAGCCTTCAATAACTCTTTACTTGATACGCCAATTTCCTTAGCAACTTCGTAGACACGTTTTTTTGACATGTCATCACCTTCCTTATTCTACTAATCTCTCATACTTTTTACTCTCCTATTTGATGTAAAAATATACGTAAAAATCTAAATTATTTTTTAAAGCTTTTCACAAACCCGCGGTCTAAGAAAGCGACTATCGATCTCTTTTTACCTAAGGCAATTGAAATTTCTTCAGTTGTAAACATCTGAACGCATTCAACTTCATAAAAAGCACATTTATTCTCTATATTTTTCTTGGTTTGTTCGCTGACATCCGTAGCCATGACCACCAAAATAGCAGTCTCTTGCTGGACAGTTTTCATGACGGTTTCAGTACCTGAAACGAGTTTACTAGCTGCTTGCGCCAAACCTAACAAATTCAACTTATTATTGTTCATTTTCAAAAAGCTCTTTTCTGGCTTTTTGATGGGCAACATAAGCTTTCAATTCACTATAAAAATCATCCGGAATGGATACATTCAAGTGTCTATCTAGCATGTGTTTGTCCCAAGCCTTTTGTACAACTTCAGGATCAAGAGATACATATGCACCACGCCCATTTTTCTTACCTGTCGGATCAATTTCAACGACACCTTCAGGATTACGAACAATTCTAATTAATTCTTTTTTAGGAAACATTTGATTTGTCACAACACATTTTCGCATAGGAATTTTTCGTTGTTTCATGTTTGATCCCACCTAATCTTAGCCTTCTTCGTTTAAACGCTCTTGTTGGTCTATATCTTCTTCACCAATTAATGCTT
Source organism: Aerococcus sp. UBA6277 (assembly GCF_002440555.1). Taxonomy (GTDB): domain Bacteria; phylum Bacillota; class Bacilli; order Lactobacillales; family Aerococcaceae; genus Aerococcus. Next base: position 127,088 of record NZ_DJUR01000003.1, on the reverse strand, counting down.
CATCACCAATAATGTCGTTGTCTTCGCCTTCGACATCAGCAATTTGCTCTTCAAGTTCTTCTGGACCAACATTACCTTCTTCAAGGTCATCGATAGCTAATAAATCTTCTTCATCAATTGAAGTTGAACCTTCTGTCATTGCTTCATAATCTTCAACAGTTTCAATATCATCAGCTAAAATTGGATCAACGTCTTCGTCAACTAATTCTTTTTCCGCGAAACGTTCTGCGTATTCTTCTGTTTGTACATACGCTTCAAAGTCAGCTTCAGATTTAATATCAATCTTGTGATTTGTTAATTTAGCCGCTAAACGCGCATTTTGACCACGTTTACCAATAGCTAATGACAAGTGGTTTTCTGGTACGACAACCACACATGAGGTTTCGCCTGGTACAAAGTGTACAGATAATACATCAGCTGGGTTCAAGGCATTTGAAATAAAGGTTGCCATGTCGTCTGACCATTGAACGATATCCATATTTTCGCCTTTTAATTCGTCTACAATACGTTGTACACGTGAACCACGAGGTCCAACACAAGTACCTACTGCATCGATATTCGCGTCGTTAGAAACAACTGCTACTTTAGAACGGTCACCAGCTTCACGAGCGATGGCTTTAATTTCAACAGTACCGTCGAAAATTTCAGGTACTTCTTGTTCAAATAGACGTTTCAATAGGCTTGGATGGCTACGAGAAACATATACTTGTGGCCCTTTAGTCGTATTTTCAACACGTTCTACGTAAACTTGTACGCGCTCGTGTGGTTGGAAGGTTTCATTTGGAATTTGACCTTCTGGCGGGATAACGGCTTCGATTTTACCTAAGCTAACATATACATAACGACGGTCTTGACGCTCAACAATACCTGTCAAAATGTCATCTTCGTAGTCAATGTACTCGTTATAGATAATTGAACGTTCAGCTTCACGAACCCGTTGCATGATCACTTGTTTTGCAGTTTGTGCAGCAATTCGACCGAAATCTTTAGGTGTAACTTCAAATTTAATCTTGTCGCCAATTTCATATGCACTGTTTAAGTCATGCGCATCTTCAAGCGATACTTCAAGTTGTGAGTCCATCACTAGATCAACAACTTCTTTCACTGCGAATACTTCTATACTACCTTTTTTTACGTCAAATTTTACTTCGACATTTTGTGCTTGCTGGTAGTTACGTTTGTAAGCTGATACTAAAGCAGCTTCTAAAGCTTCCAAAATGACTTCTTTTGAAATGCCCTTTTCATCTTCAAGCGCTTCGAAGGCTCTTAACATTTCTTTACTCATCTAAATTCCCTCTTTCAAAAATGATAAATTTTAAAATTCAATGGCCAATCTGATTAATGATACATTTGATTTTTCTACGGTGACCGCCACTTTACGTGTTTTGTCTTTTGTTTCAACTTCATATGCATCATCTGATACAGAAAGTAGACGACCTTGAATATTTTTTTGACCATCAATGGCTTGATAGAATGATAAGAATACCCATTCACCGATTGCAGCTTGGACATCGTCATCATTTTTCAATGGACGTTCTGCACCGGGAGAAGATACTTCAAGGTAATAAGCTTGCGGGATTGGGTCTGTTTCTAATTGATCAATAGCTTCAGAAATATGTTCACTAACTGTGACACAATCCTCTATTGCGATGCCACCACCTGGTTTATCCACGTAAATTCTTAGGAACCAAGATTTCCCTTCTTTAACAAATTCGATATCAAACAATATAAAGCCTAAGTCTTCAATAATTGGTTGAACGATTTCTTGCATTTGGTCTGTTACTTTAGCCATATTTCCCCTCGCTTTTCTTATTTTTACCTTATTACCATGAAAAAAGTGAGCGTCACCGCTCACTCCACCACTGTGTTCTTTCTACTTAGATAGTATAACATATGCGATCCTGATTCGCAATAATTGTTGCTATCAAGCGATTTTTACAAGTTCTGAACCAAACCTGTAACTTGGTTAACTGGAATTGAAAAGACAACACCGTTACCTGGTTGATCTAAGTCCATTGTGGTACGGATGCTTTCAGATACCGGATTGACTTTTTCAGATTCAACTACTAACAGAACGATTTCTTTTTCTGGTTGAATTTCAATATTGAATAGTTTAGAGATTTCAGTTGTCCCTGTTCCACGACCGTGAAGAATGGTTGCGCCTTTTGCACCTTCTTTACGGGCAGCAGCAACAACATCATCACCTGATTCGCGGCCGACAATTGTTACTAATAGTTGATACTCATACATATTTTCACCTTTTTCTTCAAATGCCCGATTCAATAAACGACTTCCACAAACGCTTGATGTATCTGCTGAGAACAGGATACCCAAACCTTTTTTGTCTAATTTCATTTTCTCAGTAATTTTTTCGTGAATGTCACTTTCGAATTCCTTAGGGGCTAATGTAATCATCAATTCTTTCTTTGATTCATCAAGACCCATTAAGTTAAGGAATTTATTTGGAATGGTGCCGTCACAAAGAACTAAGGTGCCGCCACCGGTTCCATGCTCTTTGGCAGTTTTAAGTACTTTTTGCCCAATACCATGGTTAACAATAGCGAAAAACGCCACTGATTCTACAGTCATCAATTAACCCCCTTATTTATCAATTGCTTTATTGTCTTTAACGCGTAATTTATAAATTAAACCTAGTACTTGAACCATCAACACTGGAGTCATTGCCACCATTGCGATGATACCAAAACCATCTACTAACACATCTGCTTGCGGTAAGGTTGTGGCTACACCTTGGGCGAATGCCAAAATGAAGGTCGCCGTCATCGGTCCAGAGGCTACACCACCAGCATCGAAGGCGATACCCGTGAATAGGTTGGGAACGTAGAAACTTAATAAGATGGATAAACCAAAACCTGGCAATAGGAAGTGCCACAGTTCAACACCAGGTACCATAATACGAAGCATTGACATCATTACGGCTAAACCTACACCAATCGACAAGGAGAATAATAGCAACTTATTAGGAATATGTCCACCGGTTACGTCTTCAACTTGATCACCAAGTACGTGTACTGCAGGTTCAGCTAATACAACAACCAGCCCCATCACAAGTCCAATCCACGGTAGTAAGGATTCATGTTTAGTGGCTAATTCAGTCGCTAAATAACGACCCATATCCATAAACCCTTGGTTAACCCCGATTAAGAAGAAGGTTAAACCAATCAAGACATAGACAACTCCAACACCAATACGGCGTAATTCACCTTTATTGATTCTTCTATAAAAATAAATCACAAGTGCAAATAGGATTAAAATTGGAATAAGTGAAACTACTGATTCTTGAACAGTATGACCAATATTTGCGATAAACGGATTGATAATCCCTTCAGTATATTGGTAAACTTCATCATTACTTTGGAAAGTTGAACTTTGAACTAGTGACATTATCATCACGGCTAAAATAGGTCCTGTTGACATGGCCCCTACTAAACCAAAGGAATCATCTTCTGCCCTTTTACCACCTTTTTTAGCGGAAACACTGGTACTTAAGGCCAATACGAATGGTGTTGTTAAGGCACCAGTCGTTGCACCTGAGGCATCAAATGACATCGCTAAGAAGGTAGAATCTGCGAAAACTGATAATAAAGTAATGACCGCATAAACGGCTAGGAAGAACCACTTCAAGGCGACATCTTTCATTACCCTGTAAACACCAAGGGAAACCATAACCCCCACACCTATTGATACAACGACAACAATAGTTTGTGACCCTAAAACGCCACCTGTTGCATCAGAAATTTGTTGGCCCAAAATTAATAGGTCTGGTTCGGCTACGGTAATTGAAAACCCTATAAAGAATGATAATAATAGTACGATTAAATGGGAACTTGAACGAATAATCGAATTACCTAAATAATTCCCAATAGGCGTCATCCCGATATCTACCCCGAATAGAAAAATGGTCAGTCCTAGCGTCAATAGAATTGAACCAATTGTAAATCTAGCCATCATATCTCCTGGTACATCTACCAAGGTAAATGCTAGTGCGAATACAAGGATGACGATAGGTAATACAGAAGAGATGACTTCTTTAAACTTATCCAGCAATAACTGCATAGAATTCCTCCTTTTAAATAAATAGTATACATATAAAAAAGCAACAAAAATTTGGGCACAGGCGCGTGATTTGTTGCAGAAATCGCTGTTAAATAAACGGTTTCACTTAAGATGTAAGTAACAATATTATGTTAACATAATATGATAATCACAACAAAAATAACGCTCAAAAAAAAAAAGCAGGACTGCCCGTCAAATAGATTGGCAGTCCTGCTTTGCGTTTTTAAAAATCAAATAGTGATAATTGGTTTTGGTCTGGTAAACCATCTAATACATGATTTTCAGTCATATATTCAATCAATGACTTAGAAACTTTACCACGGGTTTGCAAGTCCTCTTTTGATAAGAATGGTGATTCCTCACGTGCTGCAACAATGGATTTGGCCACGTTTGTACCTAAACCGTCAATGGCTCTAAAAGGCGCAATCAAAGTATTGTCATCTTCAATAATAAATTCAGTTGCATGAGATTTATTGATATCAACCATTTTTAAGGTAAAGCCACGTTCCCACATCTCGTTTACAATCTCAAGGACTGTTAACAATTGTTTCTCTTTAGTAGAAGCTTCCATTCCTTTGGCATTAATCTCATTGATTTTAGCCTTAGTCGACTCTTTCCCGTTTGACATGGATACAAGGTCAAAGTCACTCGCTCGTACTGATAAGTAGGCACAATAGTACCAAATTGGGTGTTTCACCTTAAACCAAGCTACCCGCATGGCGTTCAATACATAGGCAGCAGCATGGGCTTTAGGGAACATGTATTTAATCTTTTCACATGAATCCATATACCATTCCGGCACGTCGTATTCACGCATGATGGCCTTGTGTTCGTCTGAAAGCCCCTTACCTTTACGAACTTTTTCCATGATTTGGAAGGCATCTGATTCAGGCAAGCCACGGTGGATTAAGTAAACCATGATATCGTCACGACAACCGATAACTTCACTTAGTGGTAGCCCTTTTTCCCGGACAAGTACTTCGGCATTGCCTAACCAAACGTCCGTACCATGCGATAACCCGGAGATTTGCAATAGTTCGGCGAAGGTTGATGGTTTGGTTGCTTCAAGCATTTGTCTAGTGAACCGGGTCCCAAATTCGGGAATCCCTAATGTACCAGTGTTGGAATAGATTTGTTCTTTGGTAACACCTAAAACTTCTGTCCCATTGAATAATTCATATACTTCTGGATCATCAGTTGGAATTTCGGTTGGATTGATGCCTGATAAATCCTGTAATTTACGGATCATGGTCGGGTCGTCGTGCCCAAGGATATCTAATTTCAATACGTTATCATGGATTGAATGGAAGTCGAAGTGGGTCGTCTTCCATTCAGATTCCACGTCGTCAGCTGGGAATTGAATTGGTGTAAAGTCATACACATCCATATTTTCAGGGATAACAATAATCCCCCCTGGATGCTGACCGGTTGTCCGTTTAACACCTGTTGCACCCTTGGCTAAGAATTCTTTCTCGGTCTTACGAAGATTTAAATTCTTATCTTGGTCGTAACCTAGTACATACCCGAAGGCTGTTTTATCCGCAACTGTACCAATTGTTCCCGCCCGGAAAACGTGGTCGTCACCGAAAAGGACTTTCGTGTAGGCATGGGCGCGGGCTTGGTATTCACCAGAGAAGTTTAAATCGATATCGGGCACCTTGTCCCCTTTAAATCCTAAGAAGGTTTCAAATGGAATATCTTGTCCATCTTTATCCAAGTTGGTTCCACATTCAGGACAAGGTTTATCTGGCAAGTCAAACCCTGAACCCACTGACCCATCAGTAAAGAAATGACTATAGTGGCAATTCGGGCAAACATAATGCGGTGCCAGCGGATTTACTTCAGTAATCCCTGACATAGTCGCTACAAATGAAGACCCAACTGACCCACGGGAACCAACGATATAGCCGTCGTCATTGGATTTCTTCACCAGTTTCTGTGAAATCAAGTAGATAACCGAGAATCCATTGGAAATAATCGATTTCAATTCTTTATTTAAGCGGGCTTCTACGATTTCTGGTAGTTCTTTACCGTAGATTTCATGAGCTTTTTCAAATGACATATCTGTCAGTTCTTGTTCCGCCCCTTCAATAGTTGGTGTATACAACTTGTCTTTTAAGGGTTCCACAAACTCGATGCTGTCAGCAATGGCATTGGAATTTTCCACGACAATTTCAAAGGCCTTTTCTTCTCCTAGGAAGGCAAAGTCATGCAACATTTCTTCTGTTGACCGGAAATGGGCTTCAGGGAAGTTCTTAATCCGGTTAGATTTGATCGAATTAATTAAAATTTCCCGGTACAATTTGTCTTCTTCGTTTAGGTAGTGTACATCTCCAGTTGCAACGACTGGTTTATTGACCGATTCCCCTATTTCTATCATGTCTTTCATGATTTTTTCGAGTGTTGCTTCGTCTTGAATCAATTCATCTAAGATCAAAGGTTTGTACACGCCCTTTGGTTGCAGCTCTAGGTAGTCATAGAAGGCAGCTTTTTGCTCAGCTTCTACTTTCCCTTTTTGCATTAAGGCTTCAAATACTTCCCCACCTGCACAAGCTGAACCCACTAATAAGTTCTCTCGATGACTGGATAAGAGTGACCGCGGAATTCGTGGTACACGGTAGTAATAGTCGATATTAGACGCGGAAACCAATTTAAAGAGGTCTTTTAACCCTGTTTGGTTTTTAGCTAGCAAAACGGCATGGAATGGTCGACCTTGCTTGTAGGCGTCCCCCTTACCAACATCTTTGTTTAATTCGTCGTGATAGAAAATTTCATGGTCGGCGGCTGCTTCTTTGATGAAAATCCAGGCTAAGGCACCTGTGGTTTCCGCATCATAAACGGCCCGGTGATGTTGTTCCAAGGCAACATTGTAGCGTTTGGCCAAGGTATTTAAACGATGCAATTTTAAATTTGGGTGCAAGAACCGTGACATTTCAAGTGTATCGATCACGGCATTATGCGATTTTTCAAATCCATGACGGTTGTAGGCTGTATCGATAAATCCCATATCAAAACTTGCATTGTGGGCAACGAAAATCGCGTCCCCAACCCACTCTCTAAAGTCCGTAATAACTTCTTTTNNATTGGCTAACATGGCATCGGTAATCCCTGTTAAATCAATAATAGTAGCTGAAAGTGGTCGCCCCGGATTAATAAATTCTTCAAAAGTATCAATTACATTCCCGTTCTGCATTTTAACGGCCGCTAATTCAATAATATTGTCGTAAATTGCGGATAATCCTGTGGTCTCCACGTCAAATACGACGTAAGTCGCTTCTTTTAATTCAATGTGGTCAGGGTTATAAACGATGGGGACGCCATCATCAACGATATTCGCTTCAACACCGTAAATCATTTTCAAACCAGTAGATTTAGCAGCGCCTGAAGCCTCTGGATAAGCTTGCAGGGTTGCATGATCAGTGACCGCAATAGCAGTATGACCCCAATCTTTGGCTTGGTTGGTGAAATCGGAAATTGAATTCGTTGCATCCAACATCGACATATTGGTGTGGACGTGTAATTCCACCCGTTTTTTATCGGCATTATCTTGTCGTTTGGCCTTAGAAATTTCTTCTAAGTCACGAACGTTTAGGACCAAGTCACGGGCAAAACGGTCATCCATTTGCAAATCACCGCGTACCCGCAACCACATGCCTTTGCGTATGGCATCAAAAATGGCGATATCTTCATCCGTTCTAGAGAACATTTGAATTAAGAATGCTGATGTATAATCCGAAATTTTGGCATTTAAAATGCGGCGGCCAGTTTTTAATATTTTAACTTCAACATCGAAAACAACCCCTTCCATGGATACAAAACGTTGTTCTTCAACGTAGGTATTCATGGCTCTTAACTTGTCGTCAACGGGGATATGTTTTCCTAATTGAATTTTATCCACTTTGATTGCTTGACCGTTATTACCGGTAGCAGCCATTTCTTTTTGTTTTTCAGCTGCTTTTTTGGCCATTTCTTGTTGTTGTTCAGCTAGTTCATTGGCCCTTTCTACAAAGACATCACGCCGATCTTTGGCCGTTTCTTCATCGATAATAATTTCAAAAGGTACCTTAGGAAATCCAACCATTTGGTAATTTTGTTTGATGACTTCAAGATAGTTTTCTTGAATGAGTTGTTTTAATGGTTGATTGTCCACGCGGATATAATAGCGGTTATTTTCAAATGAGGGTAATTGCCCTTGGAAAGTGGCTTTGGCAATTCCGTTTGAAATACCAGATCGGTTCACAATGATTGGCCAGTAGTCTAGGACAGCTTGATTTGCTGGTTGGCTTTGGTCAGCAACCTCAATTGAAAAGTCCACTGCCCCAACATGGTCGAATCCCTTTTTCAAGTGTTCTTCAAAGGTTAAAAAAGTGGCGGCATCTATACGTGTTGGTAAGCCAATTTTAAACTGCCACAACCGTGATTTTGTATGGACCACGACATTTTCTAACCAACCATTTTGGATAGCCGTGTTTTCATCGGTCCAATGAATTTGTCCTAATAAGGCCTGAAATAGGGCTTCTTTTGATTCTGACATAGACTTATTTCCTTTCCTGTTTAATAACAAAAGGCCATCGCTATGGCCTTCTGACTTACTGTTTTTATTTGATTTGATGCAATAGGTTATTTAGCCAAACATACGCATAATATCATTCCAAGTAACTGCAATCATTAGCACAATGACAAGCACTGCACCTACAATATTGATCATACCTTCTGTTTTAGCTTGTAGTGGTTTACCTCGGACCAATTCGATCAGGTTCAAAACTATTTTACCACCATCTAAAGCTGGTACGGGTAGTAAATTGACAATTCCCAGGTTAATACTTAAAGAAGCTAACCAGGAAATAACACCTGCCATCCCAAAGGAAACGACTTGCGAGGTAGTTTGGTACATGTAAACAGGCCCACCAAAATTGTTGATGTCAAAGCCAGTTATAAACATACTTCCAATTATAGAGAAAATACCTGTAATCATGGTCCAAGCGCTAGTAAAACCAAAAGTGATTTTAGCCATAAATGACGTATCTTGCGCTCTTTGGGCCCCAATTAATCCAATTGTTTCACCTGATTCAGTCTCTGTTGCTTGTGGTGTCACCGCAACTTCTTGTTCTTGACCATCACGGTTGATGGTAAAAGTAAGTGATTGGTCTGGGTTTGATTGGACAATAGCTTGCATATCGTCAAATGATTCGACCGCTTGATCGTCGATTGACACGATTTGGTCACCGGCCTCTAGTCCTGCTGCTTGAGCTGCAGAGTCTTCTTGAACAGCACCAATTTCAGCTTCGTTTGACCAAACCCCGCCTTGCATGAAGGCTAGTAGGATGAAAGCTAAAACACCTAGAATAAAGTTGTTCATTGGTCCAGCGAAATTAACGATTAGTCGTTGCCAGATGTTGGCAGATTGGAATTGACGTTCTATTGGCGCGACTTTCACGATTGTTCCGTCAGATTCAACGATATTAGCTGTTTTTGACACTTGGTAACGGACTTTCTCTTCGCTACCGTAAGGAATACCTTCAATGAACATGTCTTCTTCTAAGTCGGCTGCCCATACTTCTAAGGGTAAGCCAGCAAAATTTTGGCCCTCATTTTCCAACGAAATAGTGTCTACAATGCCGTCTTCACCTTGTTCAATGACGACTTGCATGCCCTTAGTTAGGGTGTCTGACATTTCTTCTAACCCAGCCATACGGACGTAACCGCCGATTGGCAACATGCGTAGCGTGTATGTCGTTTCTTCAGCTTCGAAATGAAAAATTTTCGGTCCCATACCGATAGAGAATTCGCGGACTAAGATGCCCGCTTTCTTGGCAAAATAGTAGTGCCCAAATTCATGGACAATCACGATAACTGAAAATATAAATATAAATGCAATAATGGTCGTCATAATGCGCTCCTTACTATGATAAAGCTTTATTAAAGCGATGAGACTGGTTAAGATCCTAAGAATGGAATCAAGAAATAAAACATAGGTAATACCATTAAGAGACTATCAAAACGGTCAAGGAAACCGCCATGACCAGGCATAATATTACCTGAGTCTTTGACTTGGTAAGTCCGTTTTATGGATGATTCTACTAAGTCGCCAATCTGGCCTAAAAAGCCTAAAATTACGGCTAAAATTAAATTATCCATGATTGATATTCCAAAGATGTTGTTAAAATAAAGGACAATACTTGAACAGATAAAGGCCCCTATGATGCCGCCTAATGATCCTTCAATGGTTTTATTAGGTGATACTTTTGGTGCTAGGGGAGTTCGGCCAATTTGGCGACCGACTAAATAGGCAAAGGTATCGTTCCCCCAAATAATGATTAAAACGTAAATAACCGGCAAGAGCCCCATTAATCTCGTCTCAATTAATAAGTGAAAACCACGGCCAACGTATAAGGCCGCTAAACTAATGACTCCTACTTGTTCAAAGTTAATATCCTCTGGTTTGAAGACCATTATAATCAATAACATGGCTAAACCAGCGAAGTAAAGCGTCATATAGTCGATTTCTTGTGGCAGTAGTGCTAGATAATAAGACGGCAGTAGTTGTAACATCATGGTGATTAAACCGATAATCCCCCGCCATGAGGGGAATGGAATTTTTGCCATTTGTAAAATTTCATAGTAAGCAACTATTGCTATAATCGCTACCATCAAGTCGAAAGGACGACCACCCATAAATAAAAGTGGGATAAAAATGGCAAGAGCAACAACAGCGCTGATAACTCTTTGTGTCATGAGAACCCCTCTTTCTATTTGGTATCTATCGCTCCGAATCGACGGTTTCTACGTTGAAATTCGCCAACACACTCCTGCATAATAGCTTCATCAAAGTCTGGCCATTTCGTGTCAGTAAACACCATTTCACTATAGGCCAACTGCCACAATAGGTAATTCGATAAACGAACTTCCCCACTTGAACGAATCAATAAGTCTGGGTCAGCATATTCACCTAATTGAGCGGTATACAAGTTATCTGAAATGGTGTCTTCAGAAATATCTTTCACTTTCAATTCGCCATTTGCTACTGATGTGGCAATATTTTGAACGGCTTTGGTGATTTCATCACGTGAGCCATAGTTAAAGGCAATATTCAGAATTAAACCCGTGTTGGCTTTAGTACGATCAATGGCATTTTGAATATATTTCTTTGTCCCAAGTGGTACTTTATCGAAGTTCCCACTCATGCGAACTTGTACATTGTTGTCGATTAAATCAGGTAAGATTTCATCGTTTAATACTTTGGGTAAGCCCATTAAATAATTTACTTCGGTAATTGGTCGCTTCCAATTTTCAGTTGAGAAGGCATATGCTGTCAGTACCTTCACGCCCATTTTATGGGCTGCAATGACCACACGCTTTAGGGCTTTTAGTCCCTCTGAATGTCCGTCTGTTCGTTTTAATCCGCGAGCTTGTGCCCATCTACCGTTCCCGTCCATGATCACCGCGATGTGATTGGGTACTGGTAATTCTGGATTATAGTTTACTTCTGTCACCATATTGAACCTCCATTTGTAATTCTAAACAATTGTATCAAAAATTTGGAGAAAAACCTATACTTATCCCCTAGCTCAGCAGTTCTTTATCTCTTGACCTAGTCCATAAATTTGTTAGCAGTGAGACAAGTTCAATACCATTGAGATTTGGAAAAAGACAACCATCCTCAAAGCATACGGCAAATAAAAGCCAGCAGGTCATCTAATAGGATGCATGCTGGCTTTCTTTGTATGATTATCTGCACAGATACTAGATTAAACGTTCATGATTTCGTCTTCTTTATCAGAGGCGATTTTCTCAACATTTTTAATTGCAGCGTTTGTTAAGTCTTGGATGTCACTTTCGTATGAACGTAAGTCATCTTCAGTGATCTCTTTTGCCTTTTCAGCTTTTTTCGCTTCATCAATCGCGTCACGACGGATGTTACGGATAGCTACTTTAGCGTCTTCCAATTCTTTTCCAACTGTTTTACTTAACTCTTTACGACGTTCTTGTGTTAAAGCTGGGATGATCAAACGAATTACAGAACCATCATTTGTAGGTGGAATACCTAAGTCAGATTGTTGTAATGCACGGTCGATATCATTTAAAGAACTTTTATCGTATGGAGAGATTTGTAACATACGAGGCTCTGGAATAGTGATAGTTGCCAATTGACGTAAGTCAGTTGGTACACCGTAATATTCTACAGTAATGCCTTCTAATAAAGAAGCATTGGCAACTCCAGCACGGATGCGCGCTAGCGTACGTGTAAATGCTTCTTCAGATTTCACCATGCGGTCTTTTGTTTCTTTTAGTAAATTATCAATAGCCATAGAAATTTCTCCCTTACCCTTCTATTGTAGTACCAATTTCTTCACCAAGGATAACACGGCGGATATTGCCTTCTTCATTTAGGTTGAATACAACTAAAGGAATATTGTTGTCCATGCTTAATGATGAAGCTGTTGTGTCCATTACTTGTAGATTATTGCTGATGACTTCTAAATGCGATAATTTTTCGTATTTAACAGCAGCGTCGTTCTTACGAGGATCGTCAGAATACACACCGTCTACCCCGTTTTTAGCCATTAAAATAACATCTGCTTCAATTTCTGCAGCACGTAGAGAGGCCGTTGTATCTGTTGAGAAGTAAGGATTACCAGTACCCCCAGCAAAAATAACGACCCGTCCTTTTTCTAAGTGACGCTCCGCACGGCGGCGGATATATGGTTCCGCGATTTGACGCATGTCAATTGAAGTTTGTACGCGAGTTGGCACCCCAATGTTTTCTAAAACATCTTGTAAACCTAGGGCATTCATGATCGTTGCTAGCATACCCATGTAGTCGGCTTGTGCACGTTCCATACCCATTTCTTCCCCAGTTTTACCACGCCAAATGTTACCGCCACCTACGACGATTGAGATTTGTACACCTAAACGGTGAACTTCTTTGATTTCTTTAGCAATACCCTTCATTGTTTCTGGGTCAATACCGAAACCGTTGTTACCAGATAAAGCCTCACCTGAAAGTTTCAAAACTACACGTTTGTATTTAGGTTCTGTCATTCTATTCTCCTTACTAAAAAGGTTGAGAAAGAAACCTTTCCCAACCTATTTTAAATTCCCTCTTCATTACTTCTCTATTTTAAGCAAATTCAAAAAGTTTATATCGGGATGTTGTTAAATTATTTACCCATTTGAGCAGCAACTTCGCTAGCGAAATCGTCTTGGCGCTTTTCAATACCTTCGCCGACTTCAAAACGGAAGAAAGCTTTGATTTCAGCATTGTTTTCTTTTGCAACTTCTGCAACAGTTTTGCTGTCGTCTAACAAGTATTTTTGATCAACTAAGCAGATTTCTGCGAAGAATTTACGTAAACGACCAGTAATCATTTTTTCAACGATTTCTTTTGGTTTACCTTCGTTTAATGATTGTTCTGTAAGAACTGCTTTTTCGTGTTCGTAAACTTCAGCAGGTACAGATTCTTCGTTTAAGAATTGAGGTTTCATACCACCGATGTGCATAGATACCATGCTAGCAAATTCAGGGTTGTTTCCGTCAATTAATGTAAGAACAGAAATACGTCCACCTTGGTGAGAGTATAGACCAAATTCTTGGTCATCTGTTTTTGTTAAAGTTTCAAAGCGACGTAATGAGATTTTTTCTCCAATTACAGCAGCTTTTTCTTTAATGTATGTATCTAAGTCTTTACCTTCAACAGTCACATCAGTTAAAGCAGCTTCTACAGTAGCAGGTTTTTGCTCTAAGATAGCTAATGCAACAGTTTCTAGTAATTCAACGAATTGATCGTTACGTGCAACGAAGTCAGTTTCAGAGTTAACTTCTACAATTACAGCGTCGTTTCCTTTAGCTACAGCTTTAGTTAAACCTTCAGCAGCAACACGGTCAGCTTTCTTAGCAGCTTTAGCGATACCTTTTTCACGTAGGAAGTCGATAGCTTTGTCCATATCTCCGTCAACTTCAACTAAGGCTTTCTTAGCATCCATCATACCTACACCAGTGCGGTCGCGTAATTCTTTAACTTGTTTTGCAGTAATTGCCATTTAAAATTTTCCTCCTAATTGCATGCATTCTTTAAAAAAAAGGCTATCTTAACTAAGAAGGAAAGCCGAATATAGCTTAGACAAACTTAATCAGATAGCCATCTACTGTTTATATTTTACTACTAATTGAAGTAATCTTCAACTATAGCAAAGCTTACTCAGCAACCTCGTCTAAAACTTCGTCACCTTTGAAGTCTTCAACAGTTACATCTTGTTCAGCTTCTTCTTGAGCGCCTTGTTTAGCTTCAAGAATTGCTTCAGCCATACCACCAGTGATCAATTTGATAGCGCGGATAGCGTCATCGTTTGAAGGGATTACGTAATCTACTTCATCTGGATCACAGTTAGTATCAACCATGGCGATAACAGGGATGTTTAATTTGTGTGCTTCTTGAATCGCAATTTTTTCTTTACGAGGGTCAACAACAAACATAACATCTGGAATACGTGGCATATCTTCGATACCGCCTAAGAATTTTTCTAGACGTTCTTTTTCTTTCAATAAGCCAACAACTTCTTTTTTAGGAAGAACGTCAAAAGTACCGTCTACTTCCATTTCTTTAATGTTTTTTAAGTGTTTGATACGTTTTTGGATAGTTTCCCAGTTAGTTAAAGTACCACCTAACCAACGGTGATTTACGTAGTATTGACCTGCACGAGTCGCTTCGTCAGCGATTGAATCTTGTGCTTGTTTTTTAGTACCCACGAATAACGCGATACCATCGTTACCCACTAAATCACGCATAGCGTTGTAAGCTTGGTCTACTAACTTAACAGTTTTTTGTAAGTCAATGATGTAAATACCATTACGCTCAGTAAAGATGTATTTATCCATTTTAGGGTTCCAACGACGTGTTTGATGTCCAAAGTGAACACCAGCTTCTAATAATTGTTTCATGCTAATAACTGGCATGTTAAATTCCTCCATTTGGTTTTTATTTTTCCGCCCCTATTTCAAAGACTCGCCACTAGCAAATACTAGCACCACGCGATTCCATCCATAAGGTGTGAAATATATATCATTTGACACTCGAATATATTACCATAATCCACCACCCTTTTCAAGCCATTATTTGAAAAAGGGCGAAACAGTCATGGTTGGTATTTATACTTATAAGGCTTGGCTGACACCAAGGATAAATTTCAGATCGTCCAAGCTTAGATTTTGACTGCCCGCTTGGTCACCGTCATCAAATAATTGTTCGAATAGGTAGCGCTTCTCTTCTTGAAGTTCAGCAATACGTTGCTCAATTGTCCCTTCGGTAATAAAGCGAACCACTTCAACATCATTCTTCTGACCAATCCGGTGGGCACGGCCAATAGCTTGCTCCTCCACCGCTGGGTTCCACCATAAATCATATAAGAAGATGGTATCTGCACCAGTCAAGTTGATCCCTACCCCACCAGCACGTAATGATATCAAGAAGACTGATTTATCGCCGGTATTGAATTCGTCTACTTGTTCTTGACGGATTTTTTTATTGGTTTGACCAGTCATCATGTAGTAGTCAATACCCTCTTCAGCAAGGTACTCAGACATCACGTCTAACATGCTCGTAAATTGAGAGAATACCAGTACTTTACGACCTGATTCGATGGCACGTTTCAACATAATCTTGAAGTATTCAAACTTACCAGATTGACCCGTATAGTCATTTTTCACAAGGCGTGGGTGGCAACAAATTTGACGTAAGCGTGTAATACCCGCCAATAATTCCATATGCGTTTGCCCTGCATTCGATGAATCATTATTTAACTGGTCTTGAATTTTCTTCAGGTAAGCTAGGTAAATATTCTTCTGCTCAGGGTCCAACATGCTGAATCTATCGGTAACAGTTTTTGTTGGTAACTGTAGGGCTACGTCATTTTTGGTACGACGTAGAACGAATGGGCTGGCAATACGAGCTACTTCCCCTACTGACAGTTTTTGGAATTCGTGCTTATTCGGCAATAACCCAGGCACAATAATCTGCATCAAAGCCCAGAATTCATTCAAATTATTCTCCATTGGTGTACCCGATAAACCAATCCGCATAGCCGCTACTTGTTTCTTGACTGATCTATATAGAATCGTGTTGTCATTTTTGATAGCTTGGGCTTCATCTAAGACTAAAATGTCCAAATTCACTTTCTGGTAGGCTTCTTGGTCATTTCGATATGATTGGTATGAAGTCAACCAAACATCAATGGTATCGTCGTGGCGAATCGCTTCCCGTTCGTCAATCGTCCCATCTACCACGGCCACATTTAAGGTTGGTGTAAACCGCTTAAACTCATGGGCCCAGTTATATAGAACAGATGCTGGCGCCAAGACCATTGACTTTTCATGTGGGTTGTTTTCGATATAGTCAAGCACAAAGGAAATCGTTTGAACAGTTTTCCCTAGACCCATCTCATCCGCTAATAAGCCACCCAATTGGTATTTAGCTAGTCCTCTAAACCATTTCACTGACGTTTCTTGATAGTCAGATAAGGTTGCTTTCAGGTTAGCTGACGGCGTGTAGTCTTTTTCTTTAGCCCGTACAATATCATCGTAGAATTCTTCAAATACCTCATTTCCGTCCACCAATGTTTGGAATCGTAAGGTTTGGAAAATAGGGACCACGTCACCGTTCTGCCAGTCGTTATTGGCGGCAGAAATTTGTTGAAGCATACGCTTCTGTTCGTCATCCATGGTATTTTGCACGTCTATAATCCGACCATCACGCAAACGAATATAGGCTTCGTTTTCCATAATGGCATTTAAAATACGGTCAACTTCAACAGGCTCAACGTCGGATAATTCAAAATCAACAGATAGGAAACGACTACCATCACTCGGGGTCATTTTAACGGTAGCATTCACTTTGTTGTCGTAAACATTGCGCAAGAACTTGCCATATTTGATGTCCCATTGGTCGATAAACAAGCGTGCGAAGTTTTCGATATTGGTCATAACGTCGGTCAAGTTATCGAAATGTTGGACAAAGGCCCCCTTCTGCGAACTAAAGCCTAAAGCTTTTAAGGTATTTTCAACCGTCACTTCACCAGAGAAGTCACGGACTAAAACCACATCATCATCTGGTAGAACTTGGTTTTCCGCGTCATCAGAAACTAAGTATTTCCCGTATTGGTATTCAGGGGTGACATATAAATCAGATCCCTCAACATCCAAGGTTACATGAACTTGCAAGTCTTCTTGATATAAGTCAAACAATTCTTCTAATTGACCAATTTCGCTATACGCCATCAAAGTCCCACCGAATAAGCTGATAAAATAAATCATTTCTTCAGCTGGCAAGGAAATCTGATATTCGTTTTCTGCAAAGAAGCTCTGTAAAAATCGCAAGTCATCATAGAAATTGCTGTCTTGGGTTGTTTCGTATAAGGTTTCGTCTTGAATGAGTAATCCATATTGGGCCAACCAATTGACTGATTGATCCCAAGTTAATTGGTATAAATCATTGTCTGTTTGCAAGCTAAATACCAAAGCTTTTTCCTTAGAGAATGTTGGTTTAATAGCATTACCATCAAGTTTAAAGCGGATTGAAATCCGGTTATCTGCAAGATAAAGGTCCTTCAAGCGATTTAATTCTTCACTCATCAAATAGAAACGTTGGGTGTTCTTTTTATTTTCTGGTGTATTCATCACTAGTAGCAACCACTTATTACGCAATTGGTAGGCATTCGCTAGTTCGACCATTAGGTCATAAGTGTGTTGACCAAGGGTTGCCGGTGACAACCAAATTTCCTCACGGTCCCGATTAGGTAGAATGTATAAGGTATTTTGGACAACAGCTTGGAAGAATTTATCCATATCTGTTACATAATACAAGTTGTTGACACCCACGCGAATACGCAAGTAGGCGATATCCTCATAGGAAATGATATAAGGTCTCACTTCTTCGAATTGAACTTCTAAAGTCACTTTTACTCTACTAGACCGCGGTAAACGTTTCACAGGACTGGTTACTTGACGGTGGCTTAAATAACCTTCAATGACTTCATTCACTTGTAGTTCCACTTCATCATCTACTTCTGGATAACGTTTCAATTCCTCATTAAATTGGTGAACACGCGTCATGCCCATTTCTCTTAAGAACAGTTCTACTGCAACTGTATGTTCGCAATAGCCTTTTTTCTGGAAAACTTGGCACTGACAAACATCCTCTTCTTTAGCAGTTCCATCTAAGATCACGGTATACGTGTCATCATCGAGTACTTCTGCACGCCAAACAGTATTTTCTTCATCTGGTACTACTTTAAGCACCCGATTTTCCTTTACCAAAGCGCGTCCTTGCTCGATTATCTTACTTGGAATACTCCACTTCATATCATACACCCCAAAATTCTGAATCTGTCGCTCATTAATTAATTTATTATATCAAACTTCTTAAGAAATTCATATGCTAAGCCACAGGATGTGAGTCAGGGTATAAGGCGAGAAGTATTATTATAGTTAGTGAATAAGCGTTCTGCTATGCTTTTTCCTATCATTATCTTCGAGGCATTAGGCACGGAATTAGCTATGCTTTAATTTCGTGTCTGACTATTCATTCTTTTTTCTCCGCTAAGGCATGATAGGAAAATTCTCACATGTTGCTGAACGCCCTTTACAAATTAAAAAGAGACCTGCTTTTATACAGATCTCTCGTTTTGATTATTTGTTGTCATAGATTTCAGCGCGTTCGATTTCTTTTACTTGAAAATAGGCTGATATCAACGGAATGACTATCCCCGCGACCATGACCCCAAATAAGTTAAAGGCGACAGTACACATTAATGTTACGACTATCGGCAACCAAAAAGGTAGTTTTAAATCTTTACCGATGAGTAATGGCTGCAAGATTTCGGTCAATAATTCAACACCCAGGTAAATAGCAAATAGCCACCAACCTACTTGGGTATCCCCCTGCAACCATTCAATCAGTATCCAAGGAATAAAGACAACCCCTGCACCAATGACTGGTAGTAAGGCCACTAGACTAATCCCAATAGCCATTAACCAGGCCAATTGAATGTCTAAGACCCAAAATCCTACACCATAAATGATGACGGTTAAGAGTAATAATTTGGCTTCTGCGCCCACGTACAGTTTAATGTTTTGAATGGTGTGCAAGAAAACTTGTTTCCAAAAGGTGGCTCTTGTCATCTTATCATCCTTTCTTAGAAATCTTCCCGCCTATGTAGAACGCATCCCTTGACCGCTAAACTTATTTCTTAGCTTCTTTAGCTTCGCGTTTAGCGACTACACCGGCTAGATCGTAAGTATAATTTGGATCTAGAATACGGTCATTTTCGATGAAAGCATCTTTTATGGCTTGATTGATTGCCTTGTTGTCTTCATCGCTTAATCGTTTAACATCCGGTAATTGGATTGGTTTACCTACACGCACTTTGGCACGGTTGGTTGTTTTCCAAGTGAATAAATCACGAATACCAATTGGGCCTTGGTAGGTAACAGGCAAAATTTCTGCCTTGCCCATCTTAGCCATTGAAACGGCACCGTCTTTGATTTCATCTGAATAACGAGAGCCAGTTGGGAAAAGCCCAACATATTTCTCGCCTTCTTTGATGGTTCGAACGGCTTGTTTAATGGTTGAGGCGCTAGGATTTTCACGGTCAACTGGAATGATGTTGATGGTTGTGAAGAACCAGGCTAAAAATTTATTGGCTAATAATTCTTTCTTCGCCATAAAGGCTATTTGCTTAGGACGTAATGCCATGGCAATAAAGATTGGATCAAGGATTGAACGGTGAGGGCCAACTACTAGGTAATTGGCTTCTGGATCGAAGGCCTCATCAATATCAATCTTGGTTGGACCATTAATTAACTGGATAAACCAGGATATTAAAGTCAGTAAAATATTATAAATCATCGGTTTCCCCTTCATCTATATCTTGATGTGCATCCGAATAGGTCTGCAACTGATACATATTATAATATGTGCCACCTTGTGCAATCAAGTCGTCATGGTTTCCGTGCTCGATGATGTGGCCATTTTTAAGGACAATAATTTGGTCTGCATCTTTAATTGTTGATAAACGATGGGCGATGATAATGGTTGTCCGACCTAGCCGCATATTAGCTAAACCAGATTGGATTTTCTGCTCTGTTTCGGTATCGATATTGGCTGTCGCTTCGTCTAATACCAAGATTTTAGGTTCTCGTAAGATTGACCGGGCAAATGATAACAATTGTTTTTGCCCTGTCGAGAATGCTGCCCCGCCTTCAATTACTTTGGCGTGATAGCCGTCATCAAGGGACTCGATAAAGTCATCAGCTTTGACGAATTGGGCTGCGGCTTTGACCATATCATCAGAATAGTCTCCGTGCAGTCGGATATTTTCAGCGATATCCCCGTAGAACATGAAAGAGTCTTGTAAGACTAAGCCGATATCTTCTCTCAGTTGCGTTAGCGGGATATCTTTAATAGATTGACCATCAATTAAAATGTCCCCTTGGTTGAATTCATAGAACCGCATCAAGACATTGATAATCGACGATTTACCTGAACCAGTTTGGCCAACAAAGGCCACTGTTTGTCCCGGTTTAATATCGATATTGATATTATGTAAGACTTGTTTTTTCTCGTCATATGAAAATGACAAGTCTTTAATTTGAATATGCCCTTCAGTCACTTTACCATCTGCGCCTGGATTAGAAACTGGCGCCATTTCTGGATTGTCTAGCAAGGCCAATACCCGCGATCCAGATACCATACCATCTTGGAAGATTGATAGGGAATCCATCATTTGGCCCATCGGTTGGAAAAAGGATTTCGCGTAAGAAGTAAAGGCATATACGACCCCGACATTAATGGCTACCCCTTGCAAGTCTTGGAAACCAAAAATAAACAAGACAAGCACCAAGGCGATGGCTTCAAGTAAGTTGATTGCTGGCTGTAATAATAAGGCATTCATTTTGAACATACCTACACGAGCCCTTACATAAGTCTGGTTAACGTCATCGAATTCTTGCATGATACGTTTTTGTTGACCATAGTTTTGAATAATATTCATCCCAGAAATAGACTCGCTTAATTTCGCGTTCAAAGTAGATAAAGCTACCCGCATTCGGCCATAAATAAAAGTCGATTGACGTTGGTAGATATAAATCAAAATAAACATTACCGGTACAAAGCCCATAAATACAAGGGCCAAACCAGCATCTAGGGTAAACATGGCATAAGTAATAGCCACAATATTCAATAAACCGTCGAAGAATGACAGGAATACTTGCCAGAACTCTTTAATGGTTTCGGTATCATTTGTCACCCGTGATACCACTGAACCGTTTGGTGTTTGATCAAAATACCGCATACCCAAGTGCACTACTTTTTGATAAATCGTATTTCGCATATTGGCTACTGTTTTTTCTGCCGTCAATTTGAAGGTAAAGTCTCTAAAGTAATACACCGCTACTTTTAATAGGGTTAAGCCAAAATAAAAGGCTGCGACCTGTATCGTCACTTGTAGGGTTGCTGAATTGGTCCCCAACACTTCATCCAAATACCGTTGGATGATAATGGGTAGATAAGCTGAAATGGCTGCAACGATTGCTGTTGCCACAAGGGATAAGGCAAAGGGTAGCCAATGCGGTTTCCCAAAGCCGATAATGCCTTTGAAGATCCGCACTTGGTCAGCTAATGAAAACTTTGTTGGACTAGATTTCTCCATCAGAATCACCACCTTCACTAATTTTTCTTTGTAATTGTTGTTGGTTATAAGTATGGGCATACCATCCGTCTTCATGGACTAATTCGCTATGTTTACCGCGTTCAATAATCGTCCCTTTGTCCATGACAATGATTTCTTCTGCATGCATCACTGAAGACAGACGCTGAGCCGCAATAATTGTTGTTTTATTGGCTCGTTCTTGACGTAAATTGGTCAAGATATTTTCTTCTGTTTGCGCGTCTACCGCAGATAAGGAGTCGTCCATAATTAAGTATTCTGGGTCAACCGCTAAGGCACGAGCAATAGCAATCCGTTGTTTTTGCCCTCCTGATAAAGACACCCCACGTTCCCCGACTTCCGTTTGGTAGCCTTCAGGGAATTTCATGATGTCTTCGTGGATATCCGCTACTTTGGCATAGTGAATGACTTCTTCTTCAGATAGGTTTGGATTCCCAAAACGAATGTTTTCTAAAATCGTATTTGAAAACAGGAAATTCGTTTGCGGTACATATCCGATTGCTGAAGATAGTGTATTTAGACTGAAATCTTTGATATCTTTGCCGTCATAGGTAATTTGACCTTCGTATTGGTCATAATCACGCATCAACAACTTGAAGATTGTCGTTTTGCTAGACCCAGTACGACCAACTACACCAAGCATATTGCCCTCTTTCAGGTGAAAACGCGTATCCGATAATTTCGTCCGGCCATCATCTGGGTAGGCAAATTTCTGAACGTCAAAATGGATATCCCCTTGAATCGGCGTTGTAATAGCTTGATCAGCTTCAACGATAGCCGGCTGCTCGTTCAATAATTCAGACACCCGGTCCCACGATGCGTTACCACGCTCAAGCGTATTGACTAGGTGACCGACCGCAATTAAAGGCCAAGCCATCATAGACAAGTAAGAAATGTAGGCAATCAAGTCACCGACTGTTATCCGACCGTTTTGGATAAAGTAAGTCCCAAAGAAGATGGTCAATACATAAGTTAAACCAGTGATAATCTCAATCATTGGCGTGTAAGCCGCATCTGCTTGGTAAACTTTACGGTTCATTTCGACAACCTGGTCTGTTTTTTCAACGAAGTCTTGGTAGTAGTCTTCTTCTTCACCGAACGTTTTGATGACTTTCATCCCAGAAACATTTTCTTGGACTTCGTCATTTAAACTTGAAAAAGCTTCAAGCGATTTACGGAACCGCTTGTTAATGATTCGACCCAGAACACGGGCCACCACAATTAGAATAGGGAATGGCAGGATGGTCACTAGGGTTAATTGCCAGTCAATTAAGACAAACATAGAGAACAAGGTCACAACAGAAATGGAGATAGAATCCGTTAAGGTCAGAATTCCCCCACCAGCAACAAATCGCAAGGCCGCTAAGTCGTTTGTGGCATGGGCCATCAAGTCCCCCGTCCGATATTTATGGTAAAAAGTGGCATCCATTTTTGTAAAATGACTAAACAAACGATTACGCATAATCGATTCTAGTAAAGTCGAATTGCCAAAAATAACCGTCCGCCAACCGTAACGAAGTACATACATAATAATAGTCAATAATAAAATAAGGCCTGTTTGAGTGATTAATAATTGCCCAGTTAAAGAGCCTGTTGCTAATTGGTCTACCATATTCCCTACAATTCTAGGGGTCATAGCTGATAAAATAGCACAGGTAACCAATGCCGTTATCCCAAAGGCATAGCTCTTCCACCGCAATTTAAAAAACCAACCCAATTTTTTAAAAATTGAAAACATTTCTTCCCTCCTAAATAAATACTCACCTATTATCTACCAAATCTTGACCAATTGCGAAAATTAATACCCGCATATAGATAAAAAATTTGGTTAGACAACGAAACAGCCTCCGCATACCTTATTAGCTGCGGAGGCTACTGTTGATATTAAGCGCTTGGTGGCGCTTTAATCTCATTATTTCGATTTTTTGCTCGTTTTCCTCATAGATTGTGTGATTTGACGCACACGTTTTTCTGAAGGTTTTTGACCCATTGACATCATCATTGAACGAATCATGTCATCAGAAATTGGTGGATTTTCTTCAAAATAGTTCACCATATATTTACGGGCGATAAAGAATCCCCCAACAGCACCTAAAATAGCTGCGATAATTACGATTAAAATCCAAGCTCCTGTACTTAGCATAGTCTCTACACTCCTCTCATCTGTTTACAAGATAAAATTTTACTAAAGTATCTCCCCTTTTGCAAAGCTTTTCATTAATTATACACCCTTAAATGTCAACTGATGTAATACCTCCTGGAAATGATCAGGAATTGGCGCATCAAAGACCATGTGTTCACCTGTGACTGGATGTTCTAATTCTAAGCGGTGGGCATGTAATAATTGGCCATTATCACTGAAGAACCGCTCCTTATATTGTCTTGCATACAAGGGATCATCCACGATTGGGTGGTTGATAAAGTTAGCATGAACACGAATTTGATGGGTTCTACCTGTTTCCAATTGGAAGTTGACCAAGGTATACCCTACGTACCGGTGTTTTACCGTGAAATGCGTAACTGCGTGACGACCGGCTTCGTTGGTTTCAAATTTCAACCGGTCTTTTTCATGACGGCGGATTGGTGCATCAATGGTCCCGCCCGCTTCAAAGATTTCACCGTAGACTAAACCAGCGTAGATTCGTGTCATTTGGTGGTTGGCCACTTGTTTAGTTAGATTTTCAAGGGCTGCTTGTGATTTAGCGACCACTAGTAATCCGGTGGTGTCCTTGTCTAATCGATGGACGATACCTGGTCTAAAAGACTCGCGACCAACTGCTAGTTGCGACCCATTTTCCTGTACATGGTATAACAAACCATTCACTAAGGTATTAGTTGGGTGATTCACGGAAGGATGCACGACTAGGTTTGCCGGTTTATTTACCACCAAAATGTCGTCATCTTCAAATACGATATCTAAAGCCATCTTTTCGGCTACTGGTTTAAATTCTTCCGCTTCAGCAGGCGCCGGTTTCTCAACTCCGATTAAATCTCCATTAACCAAGGATTGTGACGCTTTAGCCACCTTGCCGTTTACTGTGACCAATTTGTCTTTGATCCATTTTTTGATTGTAGTCCGGCTTTCGTCTGTCAATTGGTTAGTGACGAATTGGTCTAAACGCAAGCCGTCCTCACCCGTATAAGTATAATTAAATACTGTCTTTTCTTCTGTCAAAATGACACTCCTCACTTGTTAGCGGTTCTTTTTTCCAATTGGTCTTCAGGTGTAATAATCATGTAGACAATCATCATAATGACACCAATGGTTAGCCAAACATCCGCTACATTAAATATTGGAAAATCCATAAATTCTAATCGAAACGTGTCGATCACGTATTTTAAATGCAGGCGGTCGATAAAGTTACCCAAGGCTCCTGCAATCATAAAGGAAAGGCCTATAGCCAGTAGCGGCGCGCCTTTAGCTTCCTTGTGGAGCATATAGACGAGGACTGCCACAACAGCAACAGTAATGATATAAAATAGCCACATTTGCCCTGAGAAAATTCCCCAAGCAGCGCCATCATTTTGGATATAAAAGAAGGAAAGAATGCCTGGTATGAAATCTTGCCCTTCATTGACAGCAAAATTGGCCACTGTCCAATACTTCACGATTTGGTCAATACCAACTAAAATTGCAATTAATAGATAATTCAGTAACATAAATCCTCCTGAGCCGCTCGGCCGATATTGTTTAAATATATTTTACCATTATTCTAGCTTATTTATTGGCTGATTTGGCTTGGCGAATCCCGTCTTTAGCTAATTGGTCAGCGTCCTCATTATATTGATTACCTGTGTGGGCTGCGATTTTCACAAATCCGATAGCTAGATTCTTGGCCTGCTCTTGCATATAGTCCTGATATTCCTTGGTATAATCATTTTTGGCCTGCCAAGATTTTAGGGCCCACTCAGCGATCCCCATATAATCATGGTAAATCACAAGATTTTTAACCCCTGATTTTTGTGCAATTTTAACCGCATGCATCGCCGCGATAATTTCACCGGCTACATTCCGCATTTTAGCTAATCCTTCCGTGTTACGACCACCCTTGTAAGTTTTGATCGTATCCTGAAATAAGACTACACCCCCGTAGCCAAAATAACCAGATTTTTTATCGAAAGAACCGTCTACATAAACGGACATGGTATCAGCATCAACCTGGCCGTTTTTACCGTCTTTTGTTAACCAGCGGATTTCTTCCCCTTGACTCGTTTTAGACACCGGTTGTGCCCCATTACCCATAAAGGCTTCTGCCTCTTCTAGGCTAGTAAATGACTTATAGACGGCACCCGAAAAGCCTTTAACTTGTTTCTGACAGTCAGGCCAGGTCTTGTAGATTCCTGGTGTTTTTCCTTTTTTCACTGCATAAAATTTTGCCATAGTTAGTCAACCGCTCGCTTTCTATTCTTGTAAAATGGTGATATTTTGATATCTATCTGAATTGATTATACTGATTTTTAGACTTATTTCCTCAATTTCTCTACTGAAATTTTAGCAAAAAAAAGTGAGACCTAAGCCCCACTTCCCTTCACTGGCTTTTGAGATCCCACCAGCGTTCATTGTTTTATTATAAGCGGGTGACGAGAATCGAACTCGCGACGATAGCTTGGAAGGCTATGGTTTTACCACTAAACTACACCCGCATGCAAAACTAATACAAGAGATAGTATACCACCTTCTGTATTACTTTTGCAAGTGTTTTTAGATAAAAAAAGTTTTTGATACGTCTAAAGATATAATCATTTTCTGTGTAACCGGCCGTCCCCAAATGGTTTCAAGTGCCTGGGCATATAGAGCCATTTGACCTTGGTAACGGTCAATCAAGGTTTGTTCTTGCTGGCTTTCATTTAGATAAGCAATCCGGTCAGTTTTAAAGTCATACAGGAAGATTTCGTCCTGAAATAAAATAAAACCGTCAATTGTCCCGTGGACCAATAAGTCATCATCTGTTGCCATATCCGTAAAGATTTCTGATCCAGCAACCATCAGAGAGAATGTTTCTTCTCTATATACGTGGTCAACTTGTTTCAAAATCAATTGCCCCACTGCCGTATCGAAGAAGGCTACTAGTTTATCCACTTGAATATGGGGCCAAAGTTGTTGGCTTAAAATGCCTACTTGGCATAGGTCATCAAAGAGGGCTTTAAAGGTCGCTTCACTTGGTTTAGCCCTTAAGTTCACCTTTTGCATTAACAAATGGGCCGCTGACCCAATAGCTGTTGGTGTGACAGCTTGTTCTCTGGCCAAGAAACTCGGTTGGTCATAGTCTTCTTCTATATAACGGAAGGTCTTAGTCAATTTATTTTGATTGTTAACTGACCAAGGTTGCAAGTCCTGGTCACTTGGATCTTGAAGCATCCGTTTCAATTCTGATACTGATTGGAAGGATGTTGTCTTGGTCGCCGATTGATAAGCATAATCGAAGTCGGCAGCTGGTAGCTGAATGACTTGTTTATTATCTTGATCATCGGTAGCCATTTTGTCATCTGAAAAAATGGCCGCTAAAAGTTCTGCTTGGTCAACTTGGTTGGATTCATCGACTTTCTGTACCCACTTATTGCGACCCGCAAGTGCATCTTCGCTAGAAACGACTGCAACCCGGAAATTGGTCTTGGTGTTGGCTAGATAGTCTGGAATATGGACTGAATGGTTGACCTTGTCAAAATCGTGGTGGCGCATCAGCGCTGGGCCAATCCAATCGAGTAAACTGTTGGCTTTAATCCGGCCTGAGGGCGATAATTGCTCGTCTTTCATCAAAAGCCCTTGCCACTTGCCAATCGTGGTATCGAAGTTTTTCACCATACCCACTAATACCAGTTGCTGTTCCGCTCGAGTTAAGGCCACGTATAATTTCCGCATTTCTTCAGCCTACATGTCTTTCTTTTCAAAGCGTTTAGCCATCATTTCAAACATATTTGGATAAGTGATGTGGCGTGTTCTATCAGACAATTTCACCCCGATACCGATAGCGTCATTATAAATCACCGGATTCCTTAGATCTTGAGTGTTAAAACGCTTGGAAATGTTATACACGTACACAAGCGGAAACTCTAAACCTTTTGAATGATGAATAGTATAGACATGAACTGCAGATTGAGCTTCGTCCCCGTGTTTAGGTGCTTGCAAGTCGTTGTCTTTTTCTTGAATTTTCTCCACAAAGCGGATAAATTGGAAAATCCCCTTAAAGGCTGATGCCTCATAATCAGAAGCCAATTTATAAAAGCCGTGCAAATTATTTTGGCGGATCTCACCATTCGGCATCCCACCTACATAATCTAAAAATCCGGTATCTATATAAATTTGCCAGATTAAAGTAGCTAAGGGCTTGTCACGGGCAATATCCCGCCAGGCCAAGTGCCAGTTGTTCAAGGTCCGCAACTTTGTTGCCACACGCTCATCTTGCCCTTCATCTAAAGTCAAATAAGCTTTCATGGCGTCATAGTAGGTTGCCTGTTTGTTGGCTATCCGGATTTTCGCTAAGTCTTGTTCATTTAAACCAATGATTGGGGACCGCAAAATGGCCGCCAAGGGAATATCTTGGTAAGGATTATCAATAAATTTCAAGACATTCAACATGACGCGGATCTCCGTCCGTTGAAAATAATTGGCCGAATCATCTAACAACAAAGGGATTTTATACTGGGCAAAGACGTCCTCTAATTCTGAATGATTACGTCTAGTTGCAACTAGAATAACGATATCATCAAAAGTGATTGGTCGATCCGCCTGCAACTTCTTGTCATAGATCATATGCTGGTTATTGATCTTATCCAAAATAGATTGAGCAATCAATTCTGCTTGCATTTTCGTGCCATTAGAGACGTCATTATCTAAGTCGTCTTGGTCAGTTTCGCTACCTTTACTACTATCTTCCTCATCATATAATAGGATTTCTGTCTGCATCCGGTCAGTTTCTGGATAAGCGGTAAAACCTAATTTAAGGGCTGCATCCTCATCATAAGCAATCTGACCCACTTGCGGATCCATGACCTGACGGAAGATAAAGTTGGTAAAATCAAGGACATCTCCTCTTGAACGGAAGTTCTCCGCTAAGACTATCCGTTGCCCTCCATTACCATCAGCGAATTGATTGAACTTATGGATAAATAAGCCAGGTTCTGCAAAGCGGAACCGGTAAATTGACTGCTTCACGTCCCCTACCATAAACATGTTGGGGTCATCCGGATTCCCTGAAACAGCCTGTAGAATCGCTTCCTGTAAGGCGTTGACGTCTTGGTACTCATCCACCATTACTTCAGTGAATTTGTCCCGGTAATAAGCCTTAGCTTCATTCATAGTATTGGCGTTTTCAATCAAATTTTCACCGTCGCGAGATTCGGTATTATCTAGTTGCTTACTTAAAATTTGGTAGGTAAAGAGTTCGATATCCGAAAAATCTAAAATTCGTTGGTCAAATTTATGGGCATTCATACGGTCAGTAAAGATTTTTTCGACATTGATAATGGCTTGCCCAAGTTTTTTAGCATCTTGGATAAATTGCCCTTGATAATGTTCATCAAAGGTAAAGTAAGGCATGATATCCTTATCAAAAACATCCTTAATTGTTGCGTCATGGCGATCCTTTAATTGGGTTCGCAATTCGTTTTGGGCATCGTTACCATCTTCAAAATCTTTTTTACTTTTTCTGACAAGGCTTGGAAAGGGAACTGCAACCACTTGCTGGTAGGCCTCTTTATAAGAAGTTTGTACATTCGTTTTTAACTGGTCTAAATAAGCCAACTTTTCTTTGACAGAAGTAGCCATTTTTTCAAAACCAACCGCTTCTGTAACTGGCAGGTCTTCGATATACAACCGAATAGTATTTTCGAGGGCCTCTATTTCACCCAGTAATGCCGGCACCACATAGTCTTTATAAAAAGCGGATTCTCCATATGGGGTATCTTCATCTGGATATTTAGCCACTAAACCATCTAGCCAGTCATTTGGATGCCTGTGGACTCGAGACTTGTTGTATAAATCAAAAATCAATTGGTCAATCTTGTCGTCTTTACGGTCAGAAGCAACATGATTGGCCATGCGTAAATAATCTGCATCTTCTGTCGCTAGCAAATCCTCTTTTAAGGATGCCCAGACAATTTCAAAATGCATCATATTTTCCGTTTCATCAGTTAATAAACGGTAAACCGGGTCTAAATCAATCAAGAAATAATAGCGCTGGATGACTTGCTTACAAAAAGCATCAATGGTTGAAATATTGGCTTGCGGTAATTTAGCAATTTGCTGCAAGTAATGTTGTCGACTATCAGCATCTGATTCTTCGTTGATCATTTCTTGTAAAGCTGATTCCAAACGCTCTTTCATTTCACTGGCTGCTTTTTCGGTAAAAGTCACGACCAGTAACTCATCAACCCCATAGCCCCGACGTACCTTTTGCAAGATACGTTGGACGAGGACACTGGTTTTACCAGAACCGGCAGAGGCTGAAACCAGCAAGTTATCCCCTTCTAAATGAATGGCTGCCCATTGATCGGCTGTATAACGAGCATTAGCCTCCGTTTGCAGTGGAATGGTCGTTTGTTTCTGTCTATTCTTCATCTGCTGTTTGGTCCTCCTCTGCTTCATTCTCATCAACTTCAGCATCAATTGCCAACGCTTGGAAAAATTCATCCGGCGACATAGATGGATTGGGTCGATATTTATTGGTATAGTCCGTTGCATCAAACATAGATACAGACCGGTAAGGCTCAGTCATAGAGGGAATATAAGGGTCGTCTTCAAGTGGATTTAATGCAATATGACCTGACACAATTTGTTCTGCTGTGGCCACAATCTTCTCTTCCACAAAAGCTAATAATTGATCCAACTCATCTTGAGTCAATACCTTAGCCGCCTTAGCAAAATCGCCATCCTTCTTCCGGCTAACCGCGTAAACACTTGATTTACTGCCCGGTTCAAGTCCTTCACTATGCATTCCTTCCAGTAAATCATAGTCAGCTCGCACATAACCCGACAGTTTCAAATCCGCCAAAATCTGGTCTGCAATATTCTTGTCCGTCAAATCTGTTTGCTTTTCAATTTTTACTTGGGGTTGGAAGATCCTTTGGTAGAAAGCGCCAAGTGGCAGGCTTGTTTGTCCATCTTGATTTAACTGGTCTAAAGCCACTTTTAAATAAGTATACAACTGCAATTGTGCCCCAACATAAATTTGGTCAAATTTCACGTCATGAGCTGACGACTTATAATCAACCACTTGAATAAAGTTTTGTGAAAGGTCATTTTCTTCCTGTGATACCGCATCAATTCGGTCAATTTTTCCTCGTAAACGAACTTCTTGTCCATTTGCTAAAGTGAAATGGGTAATCGTCTCTTCTGCATCGTCCTCATTTTGGGTATAGCCAAACCGTTGTTCCGTTTCAATGGTTTCCACGTTAACCGCTTGTCGCTGTTTAATTATATTTTCAACCAGCAACTGAATGGTCCCTGTCATCGATTCCTGCAAATAACTATTGCGATGGTTGACCTTAAAGACCGTATACTCAGGATAAACATCCGGATCATTTAATTTATCCGTCACATCTCCTAAAATCTCCTTGACCTCTCCGTCAGAGAGATTAGCCAAATCAAAGTTTCTTTGTTTGACCTCTTTGAAAAAATGGTCCAGCATTTCATGAAAGTAGTTACCTGTTTGTAAGGAATCTAATTGGAAGCTAGGTCGCTCTTTTAATTTCAACCCATATTTCAAATAATAAGAAAAGGGGTCTCGGTTATAGAGTTCAAGCTGGGAGACAGATACGGCCAAAATATCACCGTATAAGGACCGAGACAATTCTGGCGTAAGGGGCAATACCGTATTATGATAAGTCAAACTAGACTGCAACCATTTGAAGAAGTTCTTAGCAGATTGGTTGGATACTACTTGTTGGTATACAGGCCGCCATATCTGGCTTAAACTTTGTCGGCCGTGGGCATCTTGGGCCATTGCTTTCAGTAAATAGCGGACCTGTGAGTGGCCATTTCCGAGTTTTAGCAGAGTTTCTTCTGACGCCCGGTCAGATGGTTGGCGTAGGTACTTGGTATTTACTTTAAAAGCATCTGCAATACGGGCAACCATTGGTGATAAGCCTTCAGTATCCGCGTCACCGTTGTTTATTGGGTAAGAAATATATAGATGGTCAGTGGCAGATAGGAAAGCTAAATAGGCTTTATAGGCCTCATTGTTATTTTTACTATCAGCCGATTGTTTTAAGGCTTGTAAGTCATCTAATTGACTGACCACTAATTGCCGGTCCTCATTCGTTAATAAAGATTTTTCTTCATAGACCACCGGCAAAGCATACTTTGATAGACCCATAAGGAATGTGATTTTCTTTGCTTCTACCTTATTTTCATCAAAAGATCCGATTGTAACAGAATCCATTGTTGGTGGCACCATAGCATAGCCAGCATTTTGAAAGGCCAGATCTAGAATCTTGAAGAAATAATCTAGGTCAAAAGATTCCTCTCCAAATAATTGAACATAGTCATCTAGCATATGGATAAAAGTCTGCCAAGCTTGTTCGTGTTGTCGTGCTTCTTGTAACTGACCAGTTTCTAAATAGTTATCCCGCCATGTCATTAAACTGGTTGGAATGCCGCTATTGGCTAGAAATTGATAAAAGAAAGTAATGGCTTCTTCAGTTGTTTGGTCCTTTTCCCAGTTGGTAAATAAGGGCGACAAGGCCCCCACAACAAAGGATTTTATATGGTTAGCCGTTGCTTCAATGGCAATATCTCGTTTAGTACCAATCTTTTCGCCACCTTCGCCCACTAAAATGTAGGACCAAGTCCGGTCTTTAGACCACCAAAACTGCCCTTCATAACCATTGCGTAAAACTACATTTTCAGTTAGATCAATAGCATCACGAAATTGAATTTGTGCTTGCTTATTTGCTGATAAATCGTCTAGTAAATCATCGGTCAAATTAAAAGCTTGCGCCCCGTATTGGTTGATTTCACCTAAGTCGACTGGCATTAATAGTTCACTTCGCAGTAGGTCAAAAACATCCTGATACCGCCAATTCCCTTGGTAAACCCGGTACAAGCTCATCATCAATCGGTACAGGGGATGTAAGGCCATATCCTCTTGGAAATTAGCGAAATAAGGGATTTCATTGGCTTCAAGAGCTGCTTGCAAGGCATGTTGGTATGTCGGTTCATCTCTGGTTAATATTTGAATATCCTTATAGCGGTAATCCGTATTCGGGTCTGCCACTAGCCGGTAAATTTCATTAGCCACTTGGTCAGCTTCCATATGGGTAGAGGGCAGCTCCCAAATCTCCATAACTTGGTTGACAGCGGCTATTGCTTCATCTGTTTGCGTCACTTGGCCACTTTCAACACGGTTGTCCGTTCTTAAGTAGTTGTCTAAGATTTTAAAACCATCTGCATAGCTAGCACCCTCTTCGGCCAAAATTGGACTAGCAAATGGGATACCTTGCTTTTTAGCAAATTGCATCAATTGATTATAGGTTTTCCCTGTTACTGTAAATAACTCATACCAATCAGGCGTCCTAAAGTCATAAGGTTTGTCTAAATTCAAGACAATTTGCACTTGGGGACAATTTTCAAGGAATGAAACAATAGTCTCAAGTTCCTGAGCGTTGAAATAATCAAAGCCGGTGATAATAATTCTTGTTTTAGATAAATCTTGGTCTGAAATTGCTTGTCTCAGCTGGGCAAAAACGTTTTGTTCTTCCATGGTTAAGCCCACTAAATACTTCTCGTACGCTCCGTATATCGTAGCCAATTCTTTCATCTTCTTGACTTGATTTTGAATCAATGGCTGGTCGCTTGAAACATAGCTAGACAATGAATTTAAAAAGACCTCACTAGTAATTTGACCATCCACCAGCTCCTTAAATAAGTCAGCTAAAGCTTCTACAAAACCAATTTGGTTATATTCACCGCGGTAGACCAGTAGATCATCTTTCATATCAGCTAAAACGCGTCCAATTACCATAATATTCCCGATATCAGAAATATCTCCTACTGATTGGCTATCTTGTTTCTGCAGTAAATACCAAGCCAACCGTTTAAACGATTGCACTTGTAGTCGCATCATGCCAGCATGTTTCTCGTCGTTAGTATAGCCGGCATTCAATTGAACTGCTCTCATTTGACGTAGAACAGACATCTCTAAATCAAATTTCATATTATCATCTGTGATGATAAAAACTTGGTTGTCGATATCTGCTCTTAGATAGGCATCAATGTCTTCATATACAGCCTTTAAGTTATTTTGGGTTGGTGTTTTTAAAATAAACTGTAAATTCATAAGCACTCCTTTTGGTTAAAGCAAATGATTTAAATTGCTAAATATATAAAAGGAGAAGTTGGCACCTTGCAGACGCCAACTTCTTTATTTGCGGTAAATATATTTACCTTCTTTTATTTAGTTTGACATTTATAGCTGGTTGTAGTCGCCAGCGCCTTCAATGATGGCAAGAATAACTTCAGTTGCTTTCACCATCGTCTGTAGGCTGACATATTCAAAACGACCGTGCATGTTTTCTCCACCCGCAAATAAGTTTGGTGTTGGTAGTCCCATGTAAGTCAATTTAGACCCATCAGTACCACCACGAACTGCAATAATATCAGGTTGGATACCAACAGCAGCAAATGCATTTTCAGCTAAAGTTACTGGACGCATATCTTTTTCAATAATTTCACCCATGTTGTAATATTGGTCATTTAAAGTCACTGTGGCAATGTCACTACCATAGAAGGCGTTCAACTTAGCCGCAGCTTCTTGGATTAGAGCCTTACGGTTTTCGAACTTTTGACGGTCATGGTCCCGGATAATGTAAGTTGCTTTAGCAGCTTCTACATTCCCTTCCATACCCATTAAATGGAAGAAACCTTCACGCCCTTCTGTATTTTCAGGACGTTCATTTTCTGGTAATTGGTTATGGATATCAATAGCCACTTGTAAGGCATTGATCATTAGATCTTTTGCTGAACCTGGGTGAATGTTTTTACCTGCTACTTCAACCACGGCAGAAGCAGCATTGAATGTTTCAAATTCCAATTCACCTAGTGGGCCACCATCCATAGTGTAGGCAAAGTCGGCCGCAAAACGGTCAACATCAAAACGGTCAGCCCCAACACCAATTTCCTCATCCGGACCAAAGGCTACCTTCACTTCACCGTGCTTAATTTCAGGATTGTCGATTAAGTATTTACCGGCAGTCACGATTTCAGCAATACCCGCCTTGTCATCTGCGCCGAGTAAAGTTGTTCCATCAGTTGTAATCAAAGTTTGACCGACATATTTGTTTAATGAATCAAACTCAGCGGGATTCAATTCGTACCCAGAGTCACCTAAAGGAATTACTGAACCATCATAGTTTTCAATGATTTGTGGGCTGATGTTTTCAGCATTAAAATCAGCCGTATCCACATGGGCAAAGAATCCGATTGTTGGGTAGTCTTTGCTGTCATCTGTTGCAGGAATTGTCGCTGTAACGAAAGAGTCTTTTTCATTGTAGAAAACATCTGAAAAACCTAACGTCGTTAATTCTTTGGCTAATTTTTTAGCAAAAGCTACTTGGTTTGGTGATGACGGTACTTGGTCCGCATTCGCCTCGTTTGAACGTGTATTTTCTTTTGCATAAGTTATAAAACGGTTTAATAATTCTTGGTCTTTAATTTGGTAAGTCATTTAGTCTTTCCTCCTATATAAATGTAAATGGATCGGTGTTTAATTGGCTAATAACTACATCAACCTGCCAATTATTTTCATCATTCCATTGTATAAACTTGTCTGTCATCTTGGATTTCACGATTGATTCAAAATGGTGGCCTGGGTCAATCACATTTAAGCCTGCTGCAATCATGTCGTGGCCGGTATGGTAGTAAACATCGCCGGTGATAAAGGTGTCCGCCCCCTTAGCTAGTGCGTCTTCAAAGTAAGATCCCCCATCACCACCCAGGACAGCCACCCGTTTAACTGGTCTATTGCCATCAGCAACGACCATTCTTAAGCCATTAACGCCCGTTTTTGTTTTCACAAATTCACCAAAAACTTCAAGGGTCATCGGTTCGGCTAAATCACCAATGCGTCCAATACCAATCGCTTGGCCAGTCGTTTCATCCGTCGTATGCGCTCGCAATAATTCTACATTTTGGATCTCATATAAATCAGATAACCAGTCATTCATCCCCTCTGGCGCAGCGTCCAAATTGGTATGTGCTGCATATACCCCAATACCTGAACGAATAATTTCCGCATACATCGCTTGTTGTGGATCATCTTCTGTTAGGCGTTTCACCGGTTTAAAAATGGGTGGATGATGGGCAAAAATAAAATCCGCCCCAATTGCCTTAGCTTCTTCAACCACTTCAGGGCGAATATCTAAGGTCACTAAAATCTTGTGAATCTCTTGATCGAGACGGCCAAAATGTAAGCCAGTTGGGTCTCCTTCAACGGCATAAGATTCTGGTGCAAAAGTTTGGAATTGCTGGATAAATTCTTTAATTGTGAGTGACAAATCAATGCCTCCTTAAGCTAATTGTGCTTGTATCGCTGCCTTCAATTCTTTATAGCGGGCGATCTTGTTTTCATCGCGATTATTGGCTTGTTCAAGTTGGTCTAATACATAGTTTGTCCGTTTCAATTCTAATTGCCATTTTTCATGGAAAATGGCTGCATATTTTTCTTTGTTGAATAAGCCAAATAAAATATCATCATTCGTTAATTCCTGTTGTAGATTGTCACGATAATCCGCCACAATCACTTCATAGAACTTGCCATTTTCAGCAATCATCGCTTCATCAACGATCTCATAAGAATGCTTATTTAACCATTGACGGACCTTGTCTTCTGCCACATTTGGTTGCAGAATAAGACGTGGATTCGTCGCTAATTTACCGTCAATTAACCCTTGGGCTAGAATATCCACGATCAATGCGCCACCCATACCGCAAATGGTATNNCAATTTGATCTGCTGGTTCAATAACAGCTAACCCGTCGCCAAGTCGCGCTTCAACCATATGCCCTAATTCCTGACGGGCAATTTCTTGTTGGGCAGACTGGAAAGGGCCTGCCACAACCTCACCCGCAATCGCACTAGTGATTTTATCTTGACTAGCCAAATTGGTTGGTAAATAGGCGTGGTCTGACCCGATATCTGCCAGTCGCGCGCCATCTTTCACAAAAGATGCGACCGATGCTAGTCGGTCTGATAAGTGATTTACATTCATAATTTATCTTCTCCACTCGTTTTCGATACAGAACAATTATAACAAAGATTCAGGTATTTTTTGGAAATTTCCCCCTGTAAAATGACAAGATATTTTTTACTTTACAAAAAAAAATATTAGGCATACAATATTTTATGTTTTAGAAAAGGAAATTTAGTACTTTTCGCCGAATTAGCTCAGTTGGTAGAGCATCTCATTCGTAATGAGGGGGTCACAAGTTCGATTCTTGCATTCGGCATAATTATATTGATAAATAAGTAAAATTAAATATAGTGTTGCTAGGACGTCTATTCAGTTCCTGGCAACACTAATTTTTTTCGCTCTCTACTTAACCATTTGCACCTATTAGAAAATATCAATTAGTACTAAATGAACATTCCTCTTATCTGTTAAGTCATTGTACTTCTCCTTATCAAAATCACCGAAGACCTTGTGAATCTCGCCTTGTTATTTATTCCCTAATTTACCTTACCAACTAGGCCTTCATTGTAATTAATATTGTCAATTTAGAAATTTTTCCTTCTATATAGAATGTGTTTTCTGTGATTCGTTATACTTTTTATTATATACTATTATTGAATGTTCACTAGCTTTGTGATATTTCAAAATCACAAAGCACTGCTCATTATATAAACGGGGGGTATTTATGGCTATTGTAGAATTTCAACAGGTGCTCGCTTTCTGGTTTGCACCTGAAAATGCTGACTTGTTGTTTGCTAAAGATGACAATTTTGATGCCGCTATCCGCTACCAATTTCTGGATACTTGGACAGCGGCTGCTAATAATGAACTTTGGCAGTGGCGTGATGATCCATATGGACGCTTGGCTGAAATTATCGTCCTAGACCAATTTTTCCGCAATCTCTGGCGTGGATCTGCCAAGTCATTTTACCAAGACAATATGGCCCTTGCCCTATCGCAAGGATTGTACCACCATCCAAAATTTAATGACTTATTTAATGAGCAGGAAAAAATCTTCGCGGTTATGCCATTTATGCATTCTGAATCTAAAATTGTCCACAAATGGGCGCTAACCATTTTTCAAGAAATTGGCAACGAGCATAATTTACACTACGAGAAACTTCACAAGCATATTATCGACAAGTTCGGTCGATATCCGCACCGCAATCAGGTGCTAGGTCGCAAGACTACCGCTGAAGAAGCTGAATTTCTGACCCAAGAAAATTCTTCGTTTTAAACAATTATCTAAGCAAAAGCAAATTACATAGGAGGGTTTTACATGATTGGATTATGTTCAGTCACATTTAGAGACGATTCCGTCGAATTCAACATCGATTTAGCCAAAAAAGCCGGCATTCAAGCTATTGAATGGGGTAGCGATAACCACCTGCCTGAAGACAATATCGAGCAAGCCGAGAAAGTCGCTCAACTAATGCATGAAGCTGGTTTAACCACTTCATCCTACGGGTCTTACTACAAACTTGGGTTATTCGATGATTTCCAACCCTTCATCCAAATCGCACAAATAGTTGATGCGTCAATCATTCGCGTTTGGGCCGGGGAAGAAGGATCTGCGGACGTAGCTATTGATGACCGTCAAGACATGATTGAAGATGCAAACCGTATCGGCAAAATGGCAGCCGAAGCCAATCTGTCTATCGCCTTGGAATACCACATGGACACCCTAACCGATACACCATCATCTGCCCAACAACTCATGCAAGAGGTTACTGCGCATAATGTCTACTTATATTGGCAACCAGCAGAGTCACTAACGGTTGAAGAACGGATCGAAAGCTTACCGAATTTAGCACCATGGATTACCAATGTCCATGTCTTTCACTGGCAAGACTTCTACAACCGCTATCCATTAGCTGACGGTCAAGATGAATGGTTACAGTACATCCAAACCATTGAAAAAGAATCTCCAAACAAACACCACTATTTAATTGAATTTGTACCTGGAGAAGACCAAAAACAAGGGTTCTTAGACAGTGTAGCCACATTGAAAGCTTGGTTAGACCAATTGAATATTGAATACTGATTCATCGCCAATCATAAACAAACAAAGACGCAAGCCTATGTCGGCCCTCTTGCCAGCAAGTTATTGCGTCTTTTTCCTATAGCCATTTATTCAAATTTTCGACCATATTGATTTGATGTTATTAGATAGACTTACTTAATATAGGTCGCAAAGTCAGTGAGTTCGAAAGGATTGGTATTCCCGTCAATAGTAATAACTTTATCCCCTTTTTGGAAACTTAGGTAATTGGTTTCTGGATTGGATACTGAGAATCGACCCATCCCATAGTCTTCTGGCGCGGTTAATAAGTTTTCTTCTAAGTATTGAACCACAGTTGATGCCAGTGTTACCCCATCATCGCTGCCGTTGTTCTGTGCTTGGGTAGAAAAGTCCCAGCGACCTTCGTTCCATGAAGTATGGATTTGACCTGCACCAGCGTCCATATAGCCGGTGATGCCGTAACCCAATTCTACTGTTTCGCCGCCGATTGCTGCATAGTTATTTTGCGAAATCTGTTCTGCTGCAGCTTCAGCACTGTCATAGTTATCGATTGTAATGGAAGCTATTTTGGCATCATCAAATACCCCGTTTGCTAAGCGTTTGTCCCCGTATGGCACTTGTTCTTCAGTGCCATAGAAGTCCATTTTAATCCCCTGACCCGTTTCACTTGTGTAAGCTGTTGGGAATACCGTTATCCCTTCTGGTAGTGGGATATCAGTAGGAATATAGTCAACATAGTCACTAGCCACGTCGGCTTGAATGGCTTCAATGATAGCCGACACGCTATTATCATCCGGCGTCTGACTGATGTCTGATGATGCTCCTTCTAAACTAGTATCTTCAGATGATTCCTCTGTTGATGACTCGGATTCATTTTCCGCTTCGTCACTAGACTCACTAGATGTACTTTGTGTTGATTGGCTACTTGTTTCTGATGAGACACTTTCTGACTGGCTAAATGTCTCTGTATCGCTAGATGCGGTATCTTGTCCGAACATGCCACATCCTGATAAGGCGATGACTGAGACAAATAACAGCACGCTTTTAGAAAATTTCATAAGAGTGAACCTCTTTCCTTCTATCTTCCTACCTACAGTTATTTCTGTATATATATTTTAAGTCAAGATTTCCTCATAATCCAAGGATGACCTATAATCCACTAATTTAAATTGAATAAAGTACAAAAATCAATAATTTTAGA
Organism: Aerococcus sp. UBA6277; assembly: GCF_002440555.1. GTDB lineage: Bacteria > Bacillota > Bacilli > Lactobacillales > Aerococcaceae > Aerococcus. Next base: position 86,906 of record NZ_DJUR01000003.1, on the reverse strand, counting down.
TACAAAAAATACCCTGAATATTATCTGAAAAAAGGATACTATTCAGGGTAGATGGCTATTCAAATAGGTGACAATCGTGGTTATTAATCTCTTCGGCCATTTTCTCTTTATAATCATAGGTCCTATCTTGAATCATAGACTGGCTATAAAACTTATAAAGGTGGTATTGCAAGTAAGCGGCCAATGAACCAATCAAGGTCCCAATGACAATACCTTCAAATCGGTAGCTGAGATAGTCAAAGCCAAGATTTGGATTCTGAAAGGTTAATTGAATCAAAACCATATTGGTCACGAAGAAAATCCCCATTGAATAATTGCGCGGGATAAAGTACTCAGCCAATACGTATAAAATAACTACTGCACCGATCCGTACAATATGCGGGATTGGGATAATAATGATTAAAGCAGCTGTTGCCAGACCGGCAATGGTCCCAAAAACCCTTTGGAAACTTCTATTTAAAATAATTTCCAGGGTGTTCCCTTGAAGGATGGCTGAACAGGACACGATAATCCATGAATAAGGACTCAGATCGAGCACAATATTCATATAAGACGCGAAGAATAAGACGGCTGCATAATAGAAAGAATCAACCACCATCCGTGGATCTTGTCGAATAGCCTCTTTTAAATGGAAGGTGAAGGTAAAGGTTTGTTTAGGTAAATGCAGATATTTCACTAATATATAGGCCATGATTAGGGAAACCACAATCCCGTAGTTAAATTCAAGCAATTGCACAGGCATTTGATTGAGTGGTATATCTCGTGTAGCCGCTGCTGCCATCACTAGAATAACGAAGATGTCTCCTGGCTTATCGATCCGGTAAATTCGGTAGATCAATCTAGCAAAAAAGGCTACCAACCCAATAGCTATAGGGGCAATTAAAGGGATTTGTCCGATGATTAAGCCGACTGTATAAGCCACCATCAAGGTCATGGCCACAAAAACCATCCGTTTAATGGTCCGGCTAGCTTCAAAAGATTGAAAATGTAAAAAAGTAAATAGGCCTAAGCTAGATGTGGCATTAATCCCAGGCATACCCAATAAATAGCCGGTTAAATTGACAATCAAGGTACAAAAACCAGCGACTAATACCCGTTCTAAATGATCATTTGGCGAGGGTTTTAATAATAATGTTTGTTTAATAAATGAATGCATGTAGTCTCCTCCAAAAAATACCGGACCTGCCTTTTTTATATCAGCCAGCATCCGGTTGCACTTCCATTATACCATGAAAGCTTTCACTACTTTTTCATTTTTTACCATTGATTGACATGGTCAACGATTTTAAACCCGTCAGAACTTAATTCATACACTGTGTCACACACTGATTTTAAAAACTGTCGGTCGTGGGAAATGGTGATGATAGCGCCGGGATAATCATTGAAAACAGTACGGATTTCTTGTTGAGAAGAAGCTGAGAAATTCCTAGTCGGTTCATCTAAGAGTAAGACATTATAGCCTTTGAGGTCCAAACTAGCTAAGATGAGTTTTCCCTTTTGCCCACCGGATAAGTAAGCTATTGGTTGGTCCATTTCTTCAGGTAAAAAGCGGAGACTACCCAAATAAGTCATGATTTGCGTTCTTTCTTCCTTGTCCCCAGTGGTAGTCATAAATTCGATAGGGGTTTGGTCATCAGGAATTTCCTCGCTGTATTGTTGGGGCATGTAGCCCGCTTGAAGGCCTTTAGCATCTTTTAAATCATGCCAAAGTTGACGAAGAAAAGTCGTTTTGCCAATACCATTAGGGCCAATAATGCCGATCTTATCTTGGCCTTTAGCAGTCAATTGCAGATTGTCGGCTAAAATGCGGTCATCAATGGTTACTTGACCGTCGTCTATGTGCACGACCACTTGGCTCTTGCCTAAAGGGTTCACGTTTGAAAATTCAATATGAATGGGCGCTTCTTTAATCGGATGGTCCACAAATTTGGCCCGTTCGCGTTCAAATCTCTTGTCCATAGATTGGACAGCTTTCATCTTTTTGGCAAGAAGTCGTCCTGCACCAGAATCCTTGGTATTGTTCAATTGGTGGTCTACTGAATCGTGCACGCGGTTAAACTTCGCCATCCGTTTTTGGTCTTCTTCCCGCTGCTTGTTGGCTAAATTCTCCTGATTGGACATCTCTTGGTCACGGTGGGTCAGGTAATTTTCGTAGCTGTCCTTTACAAAGGTTGACCGGGCAGTTGACTTGTTGGTCAATCTTTCTACATGCAGGATATGGGAGGCGGTTCGTTTAAGCAACAACTCGTCATGGGAAATATAAATCATAGCCAAGTCACTCTGCTGAATAAATTTTTCAAGCCAGAGACTGGTTTCGACATCTAGGTCATTGGACGGTTCATCCATTAACAACAAATCCGGCTCATCCATCAACAAGTCAAGCAACTGTAACTTGATCCGCTCACCCCCAGACAGGTCCCCCACTAACTGCTGGTCATAAATCCGGTCCACATCAAAATCTAGCTGGTTACCCAGTTGATAGAGCAATTGATAATCCACATCTGCGTAATCCCGACCCCTGAAAAAATAATTTTCCAATGACTTTGCTAGGTCCTCATTTGCCATCGCTTGGGGTAAATAAGCCAACCGGGTAAAATGATTGGTCATTTGCCCGGTAATTTCAAGATAAGATTGGATGCTTTCATCCCCGACAATATATTTTAGAATCGACGATTTCCCGTTGCCCTCTTCGCCAATAATTGCGACCTTATCACCAGGGTTTACCACAAATGATAAGTCGTCAATCATGGTGAATAGAGTGCTAGTTTGCGTCATGGTTAAGTGTGTAATTAGTAACATGTATGTACCTCCTTTATTATTTTGGACACAAAAAATGCCCTACTAGCTTGTTCTGTAGTAGGACAAATATTGAACATAAATACTTGAAGAATGACGATGCCAACCCAATCCAGGTCTATTGTATACCCTAGATATAGGCCCGCTTGCATGTTCCAATAAACTTTCTCCAATGTTAAAAATGCACACAAAAAAGAAAGGTCCTAGTATCCGTCCAAAGTTTTTTATCCTACCAAAATAGCCCAGGTTAAACAAACACTAACGTGAGTGTTTTTTCTCGCTCACTATTTTAAATAAAGTAGGATTATAACTTCATTGGACTGGATACCTGACCTTTCTTTGAAATTGTTATGTTATAAAAGCAATTTACCAGGATATTGAGGGTATGTCAACCTATAAGATATCATTTAGAAGGAGATTCTTATAGACAACTGCTAGCCTTAACTCTCAAGAGCCGTTTTCAACTTAGCTAAAGCTTGATCTACCACATCTTTTGTGACATTTAATGGGGGCAGTAAACGGATGACGTTGTCCTTAGCTGAAGTCACTAGCAGACCTTGGTTTGCTGCTGCCGGAATCACTTGGGCTACTGGCTTAGTGACTTTCAAGCCAATCAAAAACCCTTGACCACGAACTTCTTCAATTATAGGTGACTGCCAGGATTGCACTTGATCCTTGATATAAGCAGATATCACCTTCACATTTTTCAAAAGTTGTTGGTTGTCAATGGCTGACAAGATGTAGTTACCCGCTGCTGTAGCTAATGGATTGCCACCAAATGTAGTGCCGTGGTCACCTGGTTTAAAGTGGTCGGCCACTTGGTCCTTTGCCACTACAGCGCCAATTGGTAAGCCCCCACCTAACCCTTTTGCTAGGGTGATGATATCTGGATTTAAAGTCGTTTGTTGAAAGGCGAACATAGTTCCTGTCCGGCCAATTCCTGTTTGAATCTCATCTACAATCACGAGGACATTCTCTTGTTTTTGCAGTGTGTTGATGGCAGACACGAATTCTGGCGTAATGGCATTGACCCCACCCTCTCCTTGGATGACCTCAAGGAAAATGGCGCAAGTATTCTTGTTAACAGCCTTTTTTAAGGCGTCAACGTCATTAAAATCCACATATTTAAAGCCCACTGGCAGTGGTTTAAAGGCGGTGTGCATGTCTTCTTGGCCGGTCGCTGTTAAGCTGGCTAAGGTCCGGCCATGGAAAGATTGGTTCATGGAAATAATTTCAAAGGCATCCGGGCCCTTGCTTTCAGTCCCACATTTACGGGCCAGTTTAATAGCTGCTTCATTGGCTTCAGTCCCAGAATTGGCGAAGAAAGTCTTGTCCAGATTTGAAGATTGTCTTAATTTTTCGGCTAGTTTTACCCCATTTTCATTCCAGAAAAGGTTAGACACATGAATCAAATTGCCTGCCTGCTTAGAAATGTATTCGACAAATCCTTGATCGGCGTGACCTAATACATTACAGGCAATCCCAGAAATGAAATCGATGTACTTTTTCCCATCAAGGTCTTCCACATAGGGACCTTGGCCTTTCACCAAAACTGTTTCTTGGCGGTTAAAGGTGTGCATGGTGACTTCTTGTCCTAATGCAATCAATTCTTGTGTATTGAGATTTTTTGTCGTCATATGCTCCTCCTAACTCCGGTAGTCGGCGTTAATTTTGATGTAATCTTCAGTCATATCACAAGTCCAAACGGCTACCTGGCTCTTACCGATGCCTAAATCAATGGCAATTGTGATGTCTGTCTCAGATAGGATTTCATAGGCTAAATCTTCATCAAATACTAGCCCCTGACCATTCTTGCAGGTTAAAATCTCTCCCTTTTCAGAAATGAAACTGATCTGAATTTTCGCTGGATCTAGGTAATCAGGTTGGGCTTGTCCAATGGCTGAAAGTACCCGGCCCCAGTTGGCATCTTGCCCGAAAATAGCTGTTTTCACAAGGGATGATGTCGCTACCTGTTTAGCAATGCCTTCAGCGTCTGCTTGATCTGCCGCACCTTTCACAGCTACGGTGACAAATTTCGTTGCCCCTTCCCCGTCGGCCACAATTTCTTGAGCCATCATTTGACAGATTTCCGTTAATTTCTCCTGAAAAATGAGTATGTGCTGTTTAGTTGGCTTAACTGAGACTTTGTTGGTAGATGCTAGAAGGACGGTATCGTTGGGACTAGTATCCCCATCAACTGAAATCTTGTTGAAAGATTGGTTGACAGACTCTTTCAGTAATTGCTGTAAGGTCTCTTGGCCGAGATCCAAATCAGTAACCACATACGACAACAAGGTGCCCATATTCGGGTGTATCATACCTGACCCCTTGGCAATGGCTGCTAGGTGAACGGGCTTCCCTTCGATTTCAAAGGCAATAGCAGCTTGCTTAATTTTGGTGTCCGTAGTCATAATGGCTTCAGCAGCTTGAATCGAATCACCGTCTGTCAGATTATGAGTTAATGTGTCTACTTGGTCTTCGAATTTACTCAGATCCATTGGTACACCAATAACACCGGTAGAACAAATCAGGACTTCATCTGGTTGAATTGTTAGCTTGCTAGCTAATGTGTTGGCCATGATTTGAACATCGGTATCCCCTTTTGGTCCGTTAAAAGTGTTGGCATTTCCCGAATTAATCATAATGGCTTTAAAGGTGGCCTGTTCATTCAGTCGTTTTTTATCATATTTGATATGATGAGATTGGATGGCATTTTTAGTAAACACCCCTGCCATAGTGGCCCCTTTTGGAAAATAAATCAGGGCTAAATCTTTGTTGCGGTGTTTGAAACCAGAATGGACACCAGATACCCAGACATTTTCAATGGCGCAAAGGCCTCCAGAAATGACCTGACTAGTTAAGGCGTGTGGTTCAGCATTTTCTTTACTTATTGTGGTTGCTAATTGACTTTTTGACATGTAATCGAACTCCTTTCATTAATGGTTATGGGAAAATTGGGGGTTGGGTAAGCCCAGTCGTTTGGTCTAAGGCAAACATTAAGTTCATATTTTGGATGGCTTGGCCAGCTGCCCCTTTTACTAGGTTGTCGATGACGGCAAAAATGACTAACCGGTTGGTTCTTTGGTCAACTTTTACTTGGATTTGGGCAAAATTGCTAGCCCGTACCGCTTTAATCTGTGGCAATTGGTCTTGACCTAAAATTTGAATAAAATACTTGTCTTGGTAATAATCTTGGTAGATTTGACGGACTTCGTCTTCAGTAACGTCAGCTGTTAAGTCCAGGTAAATAGTGGCATGAATACCCCGTTCTGTTGGCAACAAATGCGGAGTGAATTGTATTGTAACTGGGTTTTTGGCGATATTATTTAAAGTCTGTTCGATTTCAGGTATATGGCGGTGTGCCATAGGATTGTAAGCATAAAAGTTATTACCTAACTCAGTCAGTAAGTTGGCTACCTTGGCAGACCGGCCTGCCCCAGAGACACCTGTTTTGGCATCAATAATTACTGAATCAGTTCGAATGAATTCTTGGTCGATTACTGGCAATAAGCCGAGCAAACTGCAGGTCACAAAACAGCCAGGATTAGCGATTAAATCTGCCTTTTGGATGTCGTCTGCGTAAAGTTCAGGTAAACCATAAACCGCTTGTGCCAAAATTCCTGGTTCAGTTTGCGGTAAGCCATAATATTCTTGGTAGTCTTGGCTATCTTTTAGTCTAAAGTCCGCTCCCAAATCGATCATCTTAACGTCATGTCCTTGCGCTGCTTTAGCGATTTTCATGGATACCCCGTGTGGCAGACATAAGAAAAGGACATCCACTTGGTCGAAAATTTGGTTTGGATCATAAGCCACAAAGGATTGGTCAATTAAGCCTTTGAAATGAGGATAATAATCCTGAACCTTAGTCCCCACTTCATTTCTTGAAGTTAAAATGGTTAATTCAATATCTGGACGGGTCACCAACAAGCGGATTAATTCCTCGCCTGTATAGCCAGTAGCCCCGATAATCCCTACTTTAATCACCTAATCGCCTCCTTTGTCTTTATTGTTTGGCCAGAATAAGTTGCCGTTTGTAGCTGCCATGATGGCTTTAATTGAGTGCAATCGATTTTCTGCTTGCAAGAATTGCTTGGCGTAATCGGCCTGGAAGACTTCATCTGTCACTTCCATTTCTTGGTAGCCGTATTGGTCTAAAACTTGCTGGCCGTAAGCGGTTTCTGCGTCATGGAAGGCAGGTAGGCAATGCAAGAAAATGAAATTCGCTGTTTCAACTTGGTCTATCAATGATTTGTTGACTTGGAATGGCATTAATTGCTTGATCCGGTCTTCAAAGGTCGCCTCCTCGCCCATTGACACCCAGACATCTGTGTATATAATGTTGGCCGTTTTCACGGCTTGAACTGGGTCATTTGTTACGGTAATTTTGGTATTTGTTGTTTTGGCAATATCTTGAGCGATTTCAAGAATATCTTGTTCAGGTTGTAATTGCGGGCTAGTCGCAATGGTAATATCAACGCCCAACTTGGCACCTGCAATCATTAAAGAGTTGGCCATATTGTTACGACCATCACCTAGATAGACTAAGTGGTGCCCTTTTAAAGAACCCAAAATCTCTTTAATAGTCATAAAGTCTGCAATCATTTGGGTTGGATGCCAGGTATCGGTCAAGCCGTTCCAAACTGGTACGCCAGCATGGGCGCCTAATAATTCGACTGCATCCTGGTCAAAACCTCGATATTCGATGCCGTCAAACATGGCGCCAAGGACTTTTGCGGTGTCGATAACAGATTCTTTCTTACCGAGTTGGATATCGTTGGCTCCAAGATATTCAGGGTGACCACCTAGATCGTTGACAGCTACGGTGAAGGCTGCACGGGTCCGAGTGGAAGATTTTTCAAATAATAGGGCAATATTTTGGCCTTTTAAATATTCATGTGGAATATTGCCTTTTTTTAATTTTTTCAAATGTAAGGCGAAGTCAATTAGGAATTCAATTTCTTCACTGGTATAATCCAGTAATTTTAAAAAGTTTTCATTTTGTAAGTTCATGTATAAACCACCTTTTTATGCTGTAATCATGGTGCCGATACCATTTTTGGTAAATAATTCTAAGATAATAGCGTGGGGAATAGTGCCGTCGATAATCTGGCAAGAATGGACGCCCGATTGGATGGCGTCTAGGCAATTTTCCACTTTAGGGATCATGCCACCAGTAATGACCTTGTTTTCAATGGCTTCTTGGATATGGTCAGCGGACATAACTGAATATAAAGTTGTTGGGTCAGCCGGATCTTCATAGATGCCATTGATATCGGTTAGATAAATCATTTTTTCAGCCGCTAAAGCTGAGGCAATGGCAGCGGCCGCTTCATCCGAATTGATGTTCAAGCTTTCACCTTTGGGTCCATAAGCGATGGGTGAAATCACTGGCAGCAAATTATCATCTAACATTTGGCGTAGGTAGCCGGTGTTGACATTGGTTACCTGGCCAACCAAACCAAGCGACTCATCCTTCTTCACAGCTTCCATAATTTTATTGTCTTTACCGGAAACAGAAACTGAGGAAACACCCTCTTCATTCAACATAGTTGTTAAATTAGGTGAGATCGATCCAGTTAATACCATCTCTACTGTCCGCATTACGTCACTTGAAGTCACCCGCAAACCATTAATAAACTGTGGCTCAACCCTTTGCAGCTCAAGCATCCGGTTAATTTCTGGCCCACCACCATGTACGATAATCGGCTTCATTCCAACGTACGACAGCCAAGCGATATCTGAAATCACCCGCTGACGCATTTGCTCAGAAATCATGGCATGACCGCCATATTTAATCACCACAATTTTTTGGTGAAAATCCTTAATATAAGCCAATGAGTCTATTAAAATATTTGCCTTCTCAATATCTTGCTTACTAATTTCTATCACTTTTCTCCTCCATTCATCAAAAAACACCCCTACATCTGCATTTCGCAAACATAGAGGCGTTAAACCGCGGTACCACTCTACTTAGACACTTTCCTAATTCATTGAACACAAATTTCTTGCATACAAGTCCTTGGAAAATGACTATCTCTCATCCTAACGTGGACACTACGTCCTTGTTCAGTATTTTAACCTAACAAGAAATCTATAAAGCGCGGTTCAATTGGTTGATATCAGTAGTCTCACACCATCACTACTTCGCTTGCCATATGCCCCAATTTACTTTCTTTATCTCCGATTCATTTATATATAAAAAAGCCCCGTTCCATGTTCAAATAGAACATAGAGACGAGGCTTATCCGTGGTACCACTCTAGTTAACTCAAATTGATAAACAATTGAATTCACTCGATTTTGTTAACGCTGCATCAGCGAAACTGGCTACTTGCTTTCACCAATTTATCTATGAAGTGCGGTTCAGTAATGTCGTCATATTAGGCTTCCACTCTATCCTAACTCGCTGTGAATCCAATCACCACTTACTCTCTTCATACTTGATCTTTAATATTTCTGTTATTTTATTAGGAAATAATGATAAAGTCAAATATTTTATCAGAATATTTTTAAGTTAGTGATATGTTTTTTGCATCACTGTCTTGCACAAAATTCATTAAACCTTAGCAGAAACCGCTTTTTCGTCTAAAACTTTCGTGTAGGCTTTAAAGGTATCTAGGTGGGTAAACAATGACACCAATTGGCTAATGGCAGTCAATCTAGTCGCCAATCCTGTTTCATACCCTGGCACATTACCTGTTGTATCCACCACTAATTGCACATCGTTTTCAGTGATGTATTGGTTTAACTCATCTGTATTTGAGAAGACTGTAAAGTTATCTGATTCAAACATTTCATCTGCGTCATTGATGTAAACTGCTAATGGGTAACCTGCCTGATGCAACTTGGTCAAGTCCGCTTCGATTTCTCCTAAATCTGCTTTAAACAAGTTGAAGACAATCGCACCCTGTTCAGTCGCTTGAATGTTGGCTCCTTCAAAGGCTCTTTGTAGGGCAATGGCGTATGTCTTACCTGACCCCATCACTTCACCAGTTGATTTCATTTCTGGACTAACCGCTGGATCAACACCATTCAATTTAGTGAATGAGAAGACTGGTGCTTTCACGTGGACTTGGTCGTCAGTATAGTCGAATACCCCGCTAGTAAAGCCTTGTGCTTGTAGGCTGATCCCCATGATCACGTTTGTGGCAATTTGCGCGATTTCGATATTCGTTACTTTTGATAAGAATGGCACTGTACGGCTGGCTCTAGGGTTCACTTCGATAATAAAGACTTTGTCATTTTCCACGATGAACTGGATATTCACCATCCCGATTGTGCCTAAGCCATTTCCAATTTTGATAGTTTCATCAATAATTTGGTCGATGACAGTTTGTGATAATCTTTGTGTCGGGAAAACAGCCATCGAGTCACCTGAATGGACACCCGCTGCTTCGATATGTTCCATGATACCTGGGATAATGACATCCGTACCGTCGCAAATGGCATCCACTTCAACTTCAATCCCTTGAACGTAGTGGTCAATCAAGATCGGCGCTTCTTGTTTTAATTTATTGCTTTCAACCAAGGCGTCATTCATGTAAGTGGTTAAGTTTTCTTCGTTATAAACCACTTCCATCCCTCTACCCCCTAGGACAAATGATGGTCTAACAAGTACTGGGTAGCCACCAATTTTTTCTGGAATAGCTAGGGCTTCTTCTAAGGTTAAGGCTGTAGCGCCTTCTGGTTGGGCAATATTTAATTGGGTTAACGCTTGTTCGAATAATTTTCTATCTTCTGCTCGGTTCATGTCTTCAACCGACGTTCCAAGAATTTGGATACCAGCTTCTTTCAAGTCATTGGCCAAGTTGATGGCTGTTTGACCACCAAATTGAATCATGACACCGATTGGTTGCTCCCGTTCAATAATAGCCATCACATTTTCAAAAGTAACTGGTTCAAAGAATAACTTGTCAGAGATTGAGAAGTCAGTTGATACTGTTTCAGGGTTTGAGTTGATAATCAAGGCTTCGTAACCAGCTTTTTGCAAGGCTTTCACACAGTGAACGGTTGCGTAGTCAAATTCAATCCCCTGACCGATTCTGATTGGGCCAGAACCTAATACTAAAACAGATTCTTTATCAGTATCTGTATGAACTTTGTTTTCACCAGCATAAGAAGTGAAGTAGTAGCCTGCTTCACCATAGTCACCCATACCCCAGATGGTCACAGGGACAAAATTAGGTACAAGCGCATGTTCATCTCTAAAGGATTTCACTTCATTTACGGATACTTTGGCAAGTTGTGCAATTGTTTCATCATCAAAGCCGTTTAATTTCGCTTCTGCCACCACATCTCTATCTAGCGGTTGATCTTTAAGCGCTAATTCAATATCCACGATATGTTTAATGGCTTGTAGGAATAATGGGCGGATTTTCGTATGGTCTTCAGCTTCTTCTACAGTCATGCCGCGACGAATCGCTTCTGCCAGGTAGAAGATACGGTCATCTTTCACTTCGACAATTTCTTTTAAGATTTTCTCGTCTGACGCTTTAGCTACATCCACATCGAATAAGTGTGAGTGGCCGTTATCAAGCGATTGGATTGATTTCAACAAGGCTTCTTCAATCGATAGACCTAGTGACATCACCTCACCAGTTGCCTTCATTTGCGTCGTGAGGCTTCTATCTGCATTTTTGAACTTGTCGCTTGACCAACGTGGCACTTTTGCAACAGTGTAAGTAATATTTTTTGGATCATATTCGGAAAAAGTTGTTTCAGTGTAAGGGTTATATAATTCTTCAAAGCGATATCCTACTGCGATTTTAGCTGCCACTCTGGCAATGGGGAATCCTGTCGCTTTTGAAGCTAGGGCTGATGAACGAGACACACGAGGGTTTACCTCAATGACGTAGTATTCTTGTGTATCAGGTTTTAAGGCAAGTTGTACATTACAACCACCTTCAATTTCTAAGGCTTGAATAATTTTAATGGCTACATCTGCTAGCAAGTCATTTTGTGCTTGATCAAGTGATTGATTAGGGGCAAACACAATTGAATCACCCGTATGTACACCAACTGGGTCGAAGTTTTCCATCGAGGTGATGACTTTTGCAACACCCGCACCATCTCTCATGACTTCGTATTCGATTTCTTGGTAACCGGCAATTGATTTCTCAATTAAACATTGGGTTACTGGCGATAAAATCAAACCGTTCTTAACGATTCTTTCTAGTGATGCTTGGTCTTCACAGATACCACCACCAGAACCACCCATAGTGAAGGCTGGTCTTACAATAATTGGGTAACCAATCTCATTGGCAAAATCAACCGCTTCATCAACAGTGTGAACAATTGTTGAATCTGGAACAGGTTGGCCGATTGAAGTCATCAAGTTTTTAAATAACTCACGGTCTTCTGCTTGATCAATGGCTTTAAGGTTGGTACCAATTAACTCAATATCTAATTCTTCTAAAATACCTGAAGCATCTAAAGTTAAAGCCATGTTTAATCCTGTTTGACCACCAAGTGATGGTAAAATAGCATCTGGTTTTTCATCGTATAAAATCTTAGAAACCATTTCTTCAGTGATTGGCTCAATATAAATCTTATCGGCCATCTTGCGATCAGTCATTATTGTCGCTGGATTCGAATTAATTAGGACAACTTCGTAGCCTTCCTCTTTTAATGCGAAACAAGCTTGAGTACCCGCATAGTCAAATTCGGCTGCTTGTCCGATAACAATGGGACCAGATCCGATAACTAGAATTTTGTGAATATCTGTTCTCTTTGGCATAATTTTCCCCTTTTCTAATGACCTATCGATTGCACACCAAATCCACCAATTTCTTTAAACGCCCTGAATTCAAGCAAAGTACCTGAAATCTTTGGGATTTTATTAAAAACATCGGTTCCGATTGGCTTTATTAAAATTAAAATACTTTCCCTTTCAATTTTCACAGACAAAGATTTGACCCTTGATCATTCTTGGAGCCAACTTGTCGTCTGCTTGTTTAATTGCGAAGTATTTTTTCCTTTGACGTACTTTACGGCATGTTGAAATGAAGGTCAAACAAAAAATGAAAACAGCATCATTTTTTTCTCACATTTTAACCATATTTTTATTAAAAAACCACTTCTTTCTATATAAGCGGCTAAAAAAATAAACGGTACATGAATACATAAAAAAAACAAAAAGATACAATATTTGTCTTTATTTTTCTTGATTTATTATCACTATTTCAAATATTTAGGTTTTTTAACCGCTGATTTGGCAGTTAAATTTTAATGATTGGCTAAACTTTCCTAAACTGAAGCAAACAAGGATTCAAGAGAAAGGTATGGAATCATGTCTTACTTATTTTTCTATGGAAAAGCTAAAGATGCAATGACCTACATCAAGACACACTAGGTGGTAAAATACTAGCTACAGTTGAATATGGCGCTAGGATAAATCCTGAAAATACCGGTCAATCACCAGAAGTTTATCACCAATATTTGATGCACGGTGCTCTAGACATTGACGGCAAGAGATTATTATTCTCAGACGAATTTCCTAGTGAAGTTCAACCCGACTACAATAATGTCTCTGTTGCTATTATGTCTAGTGAGCGATCTTGACCAGTTTAAGGCTATTTTATTAACTTAGTCAGTAAGCCTTGGAGGTCATTTTCCCATCTCAAGCAACAGATTGGTCCCCTGGTTATGGCATGTTTAGAGATAAGTGCGATGTCAAATGGTAATTGAATTAGGAGTCTTAATGGTCAATACAAATTAAAAATTTTCAAAAAAAAAAGCAGCCCTTCGGCTGCTTTTTTGGTTAAGAATCTTATTCTAAGAAGTCTTTTAATTGTTTTGAACGAGATGGGTGGCGTAATTTTCTTAATGCTTTCGCCTCAATTTGACGGATACGCTCACGGGTAACGCCAAATTGTTGACCAACTTGTTCTAATGTTTTCGATTGACCATCTTCTAAACCGAAACGTAAACGTAAAACATTTTCTTCACGGTCTGTTAAAGTATCTAATACCTCGTTTAATTGTTCTTTTAACAATTCTGCAGAAGTGTAGTCAGCCGGGCTAGTTGCATCGTGGTCTTCAATGAAATCACCTAAGTGAGAGTCATCTTCCTCACCAATAGGTGTCTCCAATGATACTGGCTCTTGAGCAATTTTTAGAATATCACGTACTTTTTCAGTTGGTAAATCCATTTCAGCCCCAATTTCTTCTGGGGTTGGTTCGCGTCCTAAATCTTGTAATAATTGACGTTGGATACGTACTAATTTATTAATAGTTTCAACCATATGTACCGGAATACGGATAGTACGTGCTTGGTCAGCGATGGCACGGGTAATAGCTTGACGAATCCACCAAGTAGCGTAAGTAGAGAATTTAAACCCTTTATGGTAGTCAAATTTCTCAACAGCTTTCATTAGACCCATGTTACCTTCTTGAATTAAATCTAAGAATGACATACCACGACCTACATAACGTTTAGCAATAGATACAACCAAACGTAAGTTGGCTTCAGCTAATTCTTGCTTAGCAACTGGGTCACCTTGTTCAATACGTTGTGCTAAAGCAACCTCTTCGTCTGCAGTTAATAATTCTACGCGTCCGATCTCTTTTAAGTACATTCTAACAGGGTCATTAATTTTAACGTCAGAAGCTACAGAAGTAGGATCTACATCCTCTTTCTTCACTTTTTCTGCTTCTTTGTCGGCCTCTTTATCCATTTGACGCATTGTTGGTTCGCCATTTTCATCAACAACGGCAATACCTTGATCTTCGAACTTTTCGATCAAGCTATCCATACCTTTATCATCTAAGGCAAAAGGTTGTGCGATTTTATCGCTTAAATCTGTATATTGAATTGTACCAAGAATTTTTTTCTCAGCAATTAATTGTTTTGTAGCTTGGTTAAGTGTTACGCCGTCCACTTTTTTCTTTGCCATTCAATTCGCTCCTTACATAAATTAAAATTGGAATTGTTTAATTACCACGACTTTTTATTTGCTTTAACAAATCTATTTTTTGTTTGATCAAAATGCCAATCTGTGCAAAGTCGTCTACCGATTTTGCATAAGCAATTTCGTCGTCTAAAGATTGCATTTTTTGTTCAATGTTACCTTTAATTTGGATGTTATAAATGAGATCTTCAACTTCGCCCTCACCTATATCTGGTGCCACTTCCATATTCATCACTTCAGCGACAAGACGCTGTTCTTCAGCACCTGACAAGGCTTGTAAGAAATTTCCAGGGTCAACCTCACCGTCCATGTTTTGATTATTTTCTCGATAGTCAGACAATAACATAAAGACCGTTTCAACTTCACTAGACTGGAAATGAAAATCCCTATTCGCTATGAGTAACCATGTTTCACTATTATAGAGTAAACGGTATAGTAATAGCAATTCACTTTTTTCAAGTTGAGACTTTTTCTTGCTTGTTGCAGCAGGAATACCTGGCTGAAAGGTGTTATTTGTTGGAAAAGACTGATGGTTGCCTTGATCATCAGCTTGATAGGATTGGTGTGACTGATTTTTAAGACTATAGCTCTCTAACTGTTGTAATAAGGTATCTTTAGAAACTCCTGTATCTTCAGCTATTTCTCCTACATAGATATCCCGATCGATAGCTTGTTGAATTTTAGCAATAGCTTCTAGCATCACATTAATGAATTGGATCTTGCCGTTATCAGTCTCAAGAGAAAATTCCTGCCGGTAATAATTTCTCATGAAATGAATCGGACTCAACCTTTTGTTCAAGACAAAATTGACATACCGCTCGCCACCATACCTTTGAATAAATTCATCAGGATCTAAGTTTTGCTCAAAGGCTAGCACATTTAGCTTCAAACGACTACTTTGATCTTGTATCAAGTTAATTGCTCGAAGGGTCGCCTTTTGACCGGGTTTATCTCCATCATAGGCAATTAAGACCTGTTTACTTGTTCGCTCAATAGCCTTAATTTGGTTGTTGGTTAAACTAGTTCCCATAGATGCAACCCCATTGCCTACACCTTCATTGTGTGAGGCTATGACGTCCATAAAACCTTCAAATAAAACGAGCTCTTTGGCTCTTCGGGCTTCATTCTGAGCTAAATCCAAGTTAAACAGGAAAGTATTTTTCTCGAATATTTCTGTCTCAGGACTATTCAAATACTTGGCTGCATCAGGATGACTTTCATAATGGTTAGAGCCAGGCAAGATCCTCCCTGAAAAACCAACAGTCTTCCCTTGGGGATTTCGTAGTGGGAACATCACACGACCAGCAAATCTATCTTTTAACCGGTCTTGGTCGCCTACAAATATACCAGAAAGTTGCAACTCTTCAATGGTAAATTCTTTGTTTAACAGATGTTGTGCAGCTAAGCGCCCATCTTCAGGTGCGATACCAATTTGGTAGGTATCAAGCGTTTCTTTGCTTAAACCTCGATCATATAGATAGGTTAGTCCTTGGTGACCGTTTTCCGTATTCATCAATAAATAATGGTAAAATTGCCTTAAATCTTCATGAAGTTGGATGAGTCGATTTTGCGCACTTGAATAATTGGCTGTTTGTTTGCCATCGTCTAAGGCTGACCAATCGAAAGATACCGAAACATTCCCAGCTTCAGCTACCTTTTGGACAGCTTGGGGGAAGGAATAACCTTCAATTTCTTCCATAAAACGAAAAACATTACCCCCCCGACCACATGAGAAACAGTGAAAAATCTGTTTTTCTTCATTTACTGTGAACGAAGGCGTACGTTCTTCATGAAATGGACAATACCCAAAATAGTTACGTCCCCTCTTTTGCAAGTCAACAAATTGACTGGTTACATCAAGGATATTTACATTGTTCTTAACTTCATTAATGATTTCCTCTGGGATAAAATTCGCCAATTGATCACCTACTTTTGCCGGCAAAAACTCACAATAAATATAGCGGAAACCAAATCAAAATGCAATCGATATGGCTATATTCTTTACGAATATCTGCACCCTATTCTTCCACCTCAAATTCACCATCTAAAACAGCTTGAATAACTTCCCAAGCTTCATCGCGGCCATCCTTTGTTTCAGCAGAGAAAGGTAAGATCTGATCGATCGATTCTAATTCTAATGTTTTATAAATATCACTTAAGTGTTTATTCCATTGACTCTTTTTAATTTTGTCCGTTTTTGTTGCTATGACAAAATAAGGTACGCCATGGTAATCCATAAACTCTTTCATTTGAATATCATCTTTTGTTGGTTTATGACGGAAGTCAACAATCAATAGAGCCAATGCTAGATTTTCACGGGTCGCAAAATAGGTTTCTAACATCTCGCCCCATTTAGCTTTTTCCGTCTTGCTAACTCTGGCATAGCCGTAACCTGGCACATCCACAAAGTAGAATAAATCTTCAATTTGATAATAGTTTAATTGTTGCGTTTTACCTGGTTTACTAGAAGTTCTAGCCAATTTTTTACGATTGATCAGTGTGTTGATGAAAGAACTTTTCCCAACATTTGACCGACCTGCTAGCGCGATTTCCGGAATAATGGGTGCTGGATACTGTTCTGGCCTTACGGCAGATATCAGAAATTCAACGTTATGTACGTCCATGAAAAATCCCCTTTCTGACGCAAAAAGGAAAGACTCATTCTAGTCTTTCCCATTGTATTTAATACACTGCTACTATTGGCAATAATTAAGCGATCTTTTTGCCTTCTAAGTCAAATAAATCTGGTTCGATGTCGTCATTAATTACTGATTCAGTAATCATAACTTTCGAAACGTCTTCTCGTGATGGAATTTCAAACATGATTTCTAACATAGCTTCTTCAATAATCGAGCGTAACCCACGAGCCCCTGTCTTACGGTCTAAAGCTTTTTGTGCGATGGCATCTAAAGCTTCATCTGTAAAGGTTAATTCCACATTATCCATCTTCAATAATTGTTGATACTGTTTCACTAAGGCATTTTTAGGTTGCGTTAGAATATGGACTAAATCATCTTTTGTTAACTTGTTCAAGTTCGCCATAATTGGTAATCGTCCAATAAACTCTGGAATCAACCCAAAAGTTTGTAAGTCTTGTGGAATGGCTTGTTGCATAATTGCATCGTTGTCATTCAAGATATGGTTATTTGAAGAATTACCAAAACCAATAACTTTTTCACCAAGACGTTCTTTAATAATTGGTTCGATACCATCGAAGGCACCACCTACGATAAAGAGAATATTTGTTGTATCCACTTGAATTAATTCTTGATGTGGATGTTTACGACCACCTTGTGGTGGAATATTCGCTTCAGTTCCCTCTAAAATTTTCAGTAAGGCTTGTTGCACCCCTTCACCAGAAACATCACGGGTAATTGATACGTTTTCTGATTTACGGGCAATCTTATCGATTTCATCCACATAAATAATCCCTTTTTGGGCGCGTTCTACGTCAAAATCTGCTGATTGCATCAATTTAACTAAAATATTTTCAACATCTTCCCCAACATAACCCGCTTCCGTTAGTGTCGTTGCATCTGCAATCGCAAATGGGACATCAAGAATACGTGCTAAAGTTTGAGCTAAGTATGTTTTACCTGAACCTGTTGGGCCCATTAGTAGGATATTACTCTTTTGTAGAGATACCCCATCATCATTTATTTCGTTATTAGAAGAAATACGTTTGTAGTGGTTATATACTGCTACTGATAAAGTTTTTTTAGCTTGATCTTGACCAATAACATAATCATCTAAGATGGAACGAATTTCAGTTGGTTTTGGTGGTTCAACCATTGTATAAGATTCTTGTCGTTCTTGGTTGACTTCTTCATCTATGATTTCTTGACATAGTGCTACACATTCATTACAGATATAGACGCCAGGTCCAGCGATGATTTTGTCTACCTCATCTTGTGATTTTCCACAAAAAGAACAGTGAATCGTTGTTTGTTCATCATCATTATACATGCTATCCGTTCTCCTTTCTCTTTTACATCACCTTATTGTGCCAAATTCTTGACTTCAAGTCAATTTAAAAGTCTTCAATTTAGTGGTTTCTTCTGCTTTATTATATTGTACTTGGGATTTTAGAATTACAATCGGTTTATCATTCGGAAATCCTCAGAATATTACTAGTATTTTATTGACCAATATTTTATAATGATTAATAGTGCAAAATTTGAATACAGATAAGAAAAGGAGATAACTATGAGTATTATTCGCGGAATTATCGGTTTAATTGTTATCGGATTTATTGCTTTACTTCTTAGTAAAGACCGTAAGAACGCCCGCATTAAGCAAGTAGGCATTTTATTAGTTATTATGTTTGTTTTAGCCTTTGTTGGTTTAAGAACAAGCTTTGGGATTGCAATTTTGGAAGGTGTATCAGGTTTATTTAACTGGTTAATTTTACAAGCTAACGGCGGTACCGAATTTGTCTTTGGAGAAGGCGCTACAAACTACGGGATTTTCTTCCTAAATGTTTTAATGCCAATTGTTTTTATTTCTGGATTGATTGGTATCCTTCAATACATTAACGTTTTACCTTTTGTCGCTAAATATGTCGGTAAAATCCTTAATAAAATTACTGGTATGGGAGAAAATGAATCATATATTGCTATCATCATGGCTATGCTTGGTCAATCAAACGGTTTGATTACCCTTAAACGTTATATTGATAAATTTTCACCTGAACAAATCTTTACATTTGTTTTAATGGGGCTTTCTTGTGTATCTGCTACAACGATTGCTTCTTATATGCAAATGGTTGACGGTAAATTTGTAGTGGTTGCTATTCTATTGAATGTTTTCGCTGCGTTTATTATCGTCTCCCTGATGACACCTTATAACCCTCAAACATATCAAGTAGATTTTAATCCTATCGAAGAAGCTAAAGAAAACGAAGGTATTGATGATGAGAACTTCTTCTCTGTATTAAGTGACTATATTTCTAGTGGGTTCCAAATTGCCCTAGCAATTGCTGGTTCTCTGATTGGTTTTACAGCTTTAATTACATTCCTTAATTCATTAGCTACCTTGGTATTTGGTATTGATTTCTTTACTATTTTAGGCTACGTTTTTTCTCCACTTGCATACATTATGGGTGTTCCAAGCGCGGATATCGTAAGTGCTGGTTCAATCATGGCTTCTAAATTATTAACCAATGAATTTGTGGCCTTACGAGAGGTTCAAGCGGTTGCAGGACAAGTTACTGATAAAACAATGGCAATGATGTCAACTTATGTTATCTCATTTTCAAATATCGCAACTGTCGGCATGATTATTGCTTCTATAAAAATTATGTCAGCTAAACAAGCAAAAGTTGTCGCAAACAATACATGGCGTTTAATCATTGCTTCTGTATTGGTATCTATGATTTCATCTACAATTGTTGGCTTCTTCTTCTAATATAGAAACCTAACTCAATAGTAAATTTAAATAAACTTGTCTAAGGCATTGTCTTTCTTCTATCAATTTGAAAGACAATGCCTTATACTTTACATAGGATAAGATATTGAAATATCAAACTTTATTGGGGGTTTAAATATGAAACTAATCTTAGATTTTGATACTGGTATTGATGATGCAATGGCTATTGCACTTGCCCTGGGCGAAGAAGACGCAGAAGTAATCGGTATTACATCTGTATTTGGAAATGCTGAGGTAGACAAATGTGTGCATAATGCCTCAGCAGTATTAAAATTATTAGACCGCGAAGACATTCCAGTTTTCCGAGGCGCTTCTCACAAAATTGGGGCAAATGAAGATTATATCCAAGAAAAAGCATCTGGTATCTTCCATGGGTTAAATGGTCTAGGAAATGTCGAATTACCTGCTGGTAACAATATTTCTGACCAAGACGCTATTGACTTCATTATTGAGTCTGCCAACAAATACGGTGAAGAATTAGTCTTAGTGACAACAGGTCCTTTAACGAATGCAGCCTTAGCCATTCAAAAAAACTTACCCGCTATGCAAAAAATCAAAGGGATTGTTTCTATGGGTGGTGCTTTAACAGTTCCTGGTAACGTAAGCCCATTTGCTGAAGCTAACTTCTGGAAGGACTCAGAAGCGAATAACATCGTCTTTGATTCTGGTTTACCAATTAAAGTCATTGGTTTAGACGTGACTTTACGTACCCTAATCACAGATACTGATATCGCCCCTTGGTTAGAAATGTCTGAAGCGGCCAAAGTATTCCACGAGATTGTGACTTATTACTTTAAGGCTTACGCAAATTCATACGACGACCTAACAGGTTGTGCCCTACACGATCCACTAGCAGTTTCTGTTGCCCTTAAGAGTGACTGGGTAACGGGTGAAACATTCCGCATCAAGAGTTTATATGGCGAACAAGAAGGTCGTTTAGTCCAAGATCAAGTTGCCTTAAACCGCAAGGAAGAACCGAATGTATTTGTTGCTTTAGGCGTTGACGCTGAAGGCTATAGCAAACACTTCCTAGACACAATCGCAAAAGCATTCTAATAGTTATTTCAATACGAGAAACCGAGCTTAGGCTCGGTTTTTTTGTGGTCATTATCTAATTCTCTTGCTTAAAAAAAGCCAAGGAGTCACCCCCTTGGCTTTACATTTGAAAACTATAATAATGCTTATGCTTCTTCAACAGTATCAGTGATTAATGCCATTGCTTTTTTCAATGCAATATCATTTTTCAACATATCTTCTGTTACAACGTTTTTAACTTCTTCAACAGTCATGCCGTAAGTTTCAGCTAATGTAGCGATTTCTTTCTCTACATCTTCAACTTCAGCAGTGATGTTTTCATCTTTAACGATTTGCTCAAGAATCAAGTTAGTTTTCACACGAGTGTCAGCATCTTGTTCGAATTGAGTGTGCAAGTCTGCTTCAGTTGTACCTGTTAATTGGAAGTACATTTCTTTAGAAATACCTGAACGTTGCATTTCGTTTAAGTAGTGGTCCATTTGACGGTGAACTTCTTCATGTACCATTTCGTGTGGTAAATCAGTAATTTCAGCGTTTTCTACTGCTAAACGTAAAGCTTCTTCTTCACGAGCTTCTTTAGCTGCAGCTTCTTTTTGTTCCGCTAGTTCTTTACGGTATTTTTCTTTTAATTCATCTAAAGTTTCAACTTCTTCGTCAACGTCTTTAGCAAATTCGTCATCTAATTCTGGTACTTCTTTTGTTTTCACTTCGTGTACTTTAACTTTGAATGTAGCATCTTTACCAGCCAATTCATCTGCATGGTAATCTTCAGGGAAAGTAAGGTTAACTTCTACTTCGTCGCCTTCTTTTACACCAACTAATTGGTCTTCAAAACCAGGGATGAATGAATTAGAACCTAATTCTAATGAATGGTTTTCACCTTTACCACCTGCGAATGCTTCACCATCTTGGAAACCTTCGTAGTCAATGACAACAGTGTCACCAATTTCAGCAGCGCCTTCTTTTAAAGCTAATTCGCTTAAGTTAGCTTGTGCTGCAGATAAACGGTCGTTGATTTCTTCTTCAGTTACTTCAATTTCTTGTTTAGCAACAGTTAGGTTTTTGTATTGACCTAATTTAACTTCTGGTTTAGTTGCAACGTATGCAATTAATTCCCAGTCAGCATTTGTTTCAGCAGATTTGATATCGAAACGAGGTTGAGTAACAATTTCTAAACCTGATTCTTCAACAGCTTTTGTATAAGCTTCTGGTAAAACGATGTTCACAGCATCTTCAATTAAAGATTGCTCACCAAACATTTTTACAAACATTTGATAGTTTACTTTCCCTTTACGGAAACCTGGGATAGATACATCTTTTTTAATACGGTTAAAAGCTTGTTTCTTAGCTTTCTCTGCATCTTCTTTTGCTACGGTAAAGTGTAAAATACCTTCGTTTGTTGATGTTTGTTCATAATTTACTGACATTTAAATTCCCCTAACTCTAGTTGTATTTACTAATTGATCACGCATTTGTGCATAATCTTAACATCATAAAATACTACACTAAAACTGGCGAATTGTCTAGTTAATGAGCCAAAATGCCATTAATGTTATACTATAAGGGTGGATATTTCTTGTTTTTATATTAAAATCCGTGTTAAAACTATGGTATAAGTCCTAAATAGGATAGAATAGAATAAATATGGTGTCAATTTTTTTGTGCCATATTCTGAAGGAGGTCATCATGAGGTATCCCAACGGTAAAGTCTACCAACCTAAGATAAATCGTTCACTATCCGCTTCTTCTAATGGGAAAGCAAACTTTGCCAAGCGTGGTATGAAGCTGGAGGAAATGATTAATCAAGCCAACCAGTGGTATTTATTGCGTGACAAAGCTGTTATTCACAAAAAGCCAACACCAATCCAAGTTGTTTCAGTCGACTATCCGAAAAGAAGTCGCGCTGTGATAACTGAAGCCTACTATCGTACAGCTTCCACAACAGATTATAATGGGATCTATAATGGGCACTATCTAGATTTTGAGGCTAAACAAACCAACCTTAAAACTAAGTTCCCGCTTCATAATATTCATCAACATCAAATAGATCATATGACAAATTGTGCCAATCATGGCGGGATTTGTTTTGTCCTTTTTCTATTTAAAGAACGTGATGAAGCCTATGTATACCCTATAAGAGCGCTACTGGAAGACTGGGCTGCCTTTTTAGCCAATGACATTACTGCAATCCCATTAAAGAGAATTCAATCTAAAGGTGTCCAGGCAAACATGGGGTATCAGCCCCGAATTGACTATTTAGCAGCTGTGGATGAAATGATTGCAGCCAATTATCAAAATTAAATAAACATACTAGGAGTGATAAGCATGAGTCAAGATCAAAACTCAAGACGACGAAGCCAAAATAATCGCAAGTCGTCTAAAAAAATTCAAGGTAAGCGAGGTAAGTCTAGTCGCTCTGGCATGGCCCTTTGGAAAAAGATCCTACTAGGTATTGTTGGCGTCGGTGTAGTAGTTGGGGTAGCCCTTTCAATCATTGCCTATTCCTGGATTTCTGATAGTCCTACACTCACCGAAGAAGATTTGTACGGTACCATCGCATCTAGTGTATATGACAATGAAGGTAACGTTGTCTATGAAACTAGTCAAAACGATCGAATAATCGTTGACGAAAGTGATATTTCACAAACAACCTTTGACGCCGTCACCTCGATTGAGGACCAACGCTTTATGGAGCATAACGGTTTTGACCCGATTCGTATTGCAGGGTCTTTCTTAGCCAACCTAAAAGCTGGTGGCATTACCCAAGGTGGTTCAACCCTAACCCAGCAATTAGTGAAGCTAACCTCTTTTTCAACTAATGAGGAAGACCAAACTTATAAACGTAAAGTACAAGAGATTTGGCTAGCGATTCAATTAGAACAAGACTACACAAAACAAGAAATCTTTGAGTTTTATATTAATAAAGTCTATATGGCTAACGGCGTTTACGGTATGGGGACTGCTGCTGAAGTTTACTATGGTAAATCTTTAAGTGAGCTGTCAATAGCACAAACTGCCCTATTAGCTGGTATGCCACAAGCACCTAACGCTTACGATCCGTATTCAGATCCTGAAGCTGCTGAAGAAAGAAGAAACTTAGTACTTGCAGAGATGTTGGATAATGAAAAAATTACTCAAGAGGAATACGACGAGGCAGTAGCCACACCAATTGACGATGGTTTACAAGATATTGACACTGAGTCAACTGAACAATCTGAAACGGCGATTATGCTAGACTCTTATATTCAAGAGGTTGCCGCTGAAGTTGAAGAAGCCGGATATGACATGTATTCAGACGGGTTACAAATCTATACGCATTTAGATATGGATGCCATGACTGAAATCTACAATACAATCGAGGATGAAGATGGTTATTACTTCACAAATGACAACATGCAAGCTGCAGCGTCATTAGTGGATACAGAAACGGGTAATATCCTAGCCTTATACGGTGGACGTAACCAAGAAGGACAATTGTCTTATAACCGAGCAACACAATTAGAACGAAGTGTTGGTTCTTCTATTAAGCCATTTGCGGACTATGCGACGGCTATTGAATATTTAAACTACTCAACCGAATCATCTATTGAAGATGAAGAACATACTTATTCAGATGGCACAGAGATTAATAACTACGATAACCTTTACCAAGGCACTATTACACTTCGTCAAGCTTTAATCGGTTCTCGTAACATTCCAGCCTTAAAACTATTACAAGAGGTTGGTACCGAACAAGTTAATGAATTCTTACAAGGAATGGGTATTGTCTTAAATGGCGGAAATGGTGTTTATGAATCTAACGCTATTGGTGGTGAAATCACCCCGTTACAATTAAGTGCAGCCTTTGCGACACTGGGTAATTACGGTGAATACAATCAACCACGTGCGGTTGATTACTTTACAACTATCGATGGTGAAGAAGTCACGATTGATTCAACAAGCACCCAAGCAATGGAAGATTCAACTGCCTATATGGTAACCGATATGCTGAAAGATAACTTTACGGATACTTCTTATGGTTTATCTACTAATTACCATACTTCTGGCTTAGCGGAAGCAGGTAAATCAGGTACGACAAACTATACCGAAGAGGAAGCTGCTGAACTTGGCGTTGATTCAAGTGCAGTACCTGATACTTGGATGTCAGGTTATACCACCGATTACGCCCTATCTATTTGGACTGGTTACGATAATCCATTCTCGACAGATGAAGTTGGTTATATCGATGGTTCTGATAAATATATCGTAAGTTACCTATACCAAGACATTATGGGATACCTATCCACTACTTCAGAAAATGCGGATTGGGTACAGCCTGATTCAGTACATGAAGTGAAATTAGTCAAAGGTGCAATACCAGATGAATTTCCTACAAATGCGACACCATCATCACAAGTATTAACTGGTTTAGCTAACGATGACTTGTATTCAGATTACCAAGCTTGGTTAGCATCTGGAAATGCGATTGTAGAATCATCGTCATCATCTTCTAGCCGTGCATCATCAAGTAGCTCAAGTGCTATTTCTAGTTCAAGTTCTTCATCGTCAAGCTCAAGTGCTTCATCAGCTGACGAATCGAGTGAAGAATCAAGCTCGTCTGAGAGCGAGTCTTCTGAGTCTAGTGTGACTGAAAGTTCTGAAGCTGAAACGCCTTCGAGTGAAGTGGAATCTTCAAGTGTTTCATCATCCACTACGCAACCAAGTGCTTCATCATCATCTAGACCAGCAGACACTGGCGACGACGAGGATGTTGAGGACGAGGAAGCAGACGAAGCTGCTTAAGACCGGAATCACCAATTGAATCAATAACATAACAATATTTTAAAAGGCCTGTGACGTTTTGTCGCAGGCCTTTTTTATTCCATGCAATTATATATCCCTATTAATTGTGCTTTAGAATTGGAGGCACTATAATAGACTTAATCGAAAAAAGAGGTGAAATTATGTTTGCATTAGACTACTATAACACTGTAACTATTCCATCCGCTTCACCTGACCGCCCTTACATCCCTGTTTACGCTTGGCAAAACGCCGATCATCCAAAAGCTATTATCCACATTGTCCATGGGATGTCAGAATTTGGTGGTCGCTATAAAAAAGTGGCTGAGTCATTTGTGGACCAAAACTTTTTAGTCATCGCCCATGACCATATTGGCCATGGAGGACTAGCTAAAGAACACAACCGTTTAGGCTATTTTGGCACAACGGATGCTGATAAAGTCATGGTTGAAGACTTACATCGAGTTGTTCAAGCAACCAAGAAACATTATCCCGACTTACCCTATTATGTGTTAGGTCATTCAATGGGGGCATACATAACCCGTTTATATCTTGGTCAATATAGTGAGGAAATAGACGGCGTATTATTGAGTGGGACGAACACCCATAGTCCTATTTTCGCGACAGGTGCAGCTTTAGCGCCTATTTTAAACACCCTACATCCAGATGCCTACAATTACTATATCCATCAAAAACTATTCGGTACTGGTTTAACTGATGACCCTGCTGCTGCTAATGCTTTCCCAGCATATTGGTATCCGCCTAAAAATGGTGAAGAAAGGGATTGGCCGCTAGTTGGCTTCGTTTTCACCAATAACGGTTTTGCAGAGTTGGTAAAAATTGCCCATAAGGCAACTTTACCTAGTTGGACTCGTAACATCCGGAAGGACTTACCAATTGCCATTATTGCTGGTCGTAACGATCCACTGATTAATGGTGGTAAAGAAACTCACAAACTGGCTAAAGAATTCACCCGTTCTGGTTTTGTTGATGTCACAATCATGATGTTTGAAAATCGCGGTCATGAATGTTTAATGTACGGCAATACTAGACCTGTTTACCAAATAATCAATAATTGGTTTAAGAAACAACTAAAAACCATTCATGATTAAGTTTATACAAATAAACATGCAAAAATCGCGCCTGTCATTTTCGACAAGCGCGATTTTTTATGTAGCAATATTTTAACTTTAAGTCCATTTTTCGTAGTCTTCGTCTGCCATGGCTTCAACTTGCCCTAGTAAGTAACCATTACCTACTTGTGAGAAGAAGTCGTGGTTTGAAGTACCGGTAGAAATACCATTCATAACGATAGGGTCTACATCATCAGCAGTATCTGGGAACAATGGGTCAAATCCTAAGTTTTGTAATGCTTTATTGGCATTGTAACGTAGGAAGATTTTCACATCTTCAGTCCAGCCTAAGTCGTCATAGATGTACTCGCTGTATTTCGCTTCGTTTTCATATAATTCAAACAATAAGCTGAACGCCCAGTTTTGCATGTCTTCTTGCTCTTCTTTCGATAATTGATTGAAAGCAATTTGGAATTTATAACCAATGTAAGTACCGTGGACACTTTCGTCACGTAAAATCAATTTAATAATTTCAGCAACGTTTGGCAATTTACCGTTTCCTAAGTACCATAGTGGTGCATAGAATCCTGAGTAGAATAAAAATGATTCTAGGAATACTGAAGCCACTTTTCTTTGTAAGTCAGTGCCGTTTTGGTAAATACCGTTAATACGGTTCGCTTTGTATTGGATAAATTCATTTTCCCGTGTCCAGGCAAAGATTTTATCAATTTCTTTAGGTGTGTTTAAAGTTGAGAAAATAGATGAATACGATTTAGCATGTACACTTTCCATGAATTGGATGTTGTTGTAAACCGCTTCTTCATGTTGGGTACGGATAGAAGCTTTAAGTGATTCCATACCATCTTCAGATTGCAAAGTATCTAGTAGTGTTAAACCACCAAATACTTTTCCAATCATGTCTTGTTCTCTAGCTGATAATGTACGCCATGTATCTAAATCGTTTGATAATGGAATACGTGTATCTAACCAAAATTGTTCTGTTAACTTTTCCCAAGTCAACTTGTCAATCATATCCTCTATATCATTCCAGTTAATAGCAATATAAGGATTTTCATTAAAATTCGTCATATATATTCCTTCCCTATTCCAAGTGCAATCAATTAAACAGTACAGCTTTCACAGTAGTTTGCGCCAACTTCTTCGTTGTTATCTGTGAATGTACGTACGTAGTAAATAGATTTGATGCCACGTTTCCATGCGTAACGACGCAAGATGTTTAAATCACGTGTCGTCATTTTGCTTGTACGCCCTTCTTTCCAAGGGTATAAACCTGCAGGAATATCTGAACGCATGAATAAGGTTAAACTCATACCTTGATCAATATGTTGTTGAGCAGCTGCATAAATATCGATAATACGACGGTTATCGATGTCGTAAGCAGATTGGTAATAAGGTAGCGTCTTATTGCTTAAGAATGGTGCTGGATAGTAAGTCTTACCAGTTTTCTTTTCTTGACGCTCTTCAATCAATTGAATGATTGGGTGTAAGCTTGAGCTTGTTTCATTTACGTAAGAAATTGAACCGGTAGGCGCAACTGCTAAACGGTTTTGGTGGTATAAACCATGCTCTTGAACGGCAGCGCGTAAGGCTTTCCAGTCTTCTTGAGTTGGGATGTGAATACCTTCAAATTGTGCTGCAACTCTTTCAAATTCAAACGTTGTTTCTTCATTGATGTATTTGTCAAAATATTCACCCGTCGCATAAGTTGAGTTTTCAAAGTTTTCGAAAGTGATACCACGTTCTTTAGCGATTCTATTAGATGCTACTAACGTATAGTAGTTTAATAGTAAGAAGTATTTGTCTGTAAATTCAATCGATTCTGGTGAACCATAGTGCATTTCATTTAAGGCAAAATATGTATGTAGTCCCATTGCCCCTAAACCGATAGTATGAGCTAAATCATTACCTTTTTTTATTGAAGGTACTACGTCAATAGCTGATGCATCTGTTACATATGTTAAACCGCGAACCATTGTATCAACTGATTTACCAAAGTCTGGTGAATGCATTAAGTTATTGATATTTGTTGAACCCAAGTTACATGAAATATCTGTACCTAATTCTTCAAATGTTTGGTCGTTGTTGATAATTGAAGGACGTTGTACTTGTAAAATTTCTGAACACAAGTTACTCATAACAATTGTCCCATCAATTGGGTTTTGGTCATTTACAGTATCGATATTGATGATGTAAGGATAACCAGATTCTTGTTGTAATTTAGAGATATCGTCTTCTAAATCACGCGCACGGATCTTGGATTTCTTGATTTCTGGGTTGTTTACCAAGTTGTCATACTCTTCTGTAATGTTGACATAGGCATAAGGTTTCCCATAAATACGTTCAACATCGTAAGGACTGAATAAGTACATCATTTCGTCTTTTTCTGCTAATTCATAGAATTTATCGGGTACAACTAGACCTAGTGATAAAGTCTTCACACGGATTTTTTCATCAGCGTTTTCTTTTTTTGCAGATAAGAATGATACAACATCTGGATGGAAGACGCTAAGGTAAACTGCACCTGCACCGTTACGTTGCCCTAATTGGTTAGAGTAAGAGAATGAATCTTCTAATAATTTCATGACTGGAATGATACCTGAAGAAGCATTTTCAATTTTCTTAATTGGGTCTCCGGCTGCACGAATGTTTGTTAGGTTAACCCCAACCCCACCACCTAAACGAGATAGTTGAAGTGCTGAGTTGATTGTACGACCAATTGAGTTCATGTCATCTGTTGCTTGGATTAAGAAACAAGAAACCAATTCTCCACGACGTTTACGACCAGCATTTAGGAAGGTAGGTGTCGCTGGTTGGTATCGTTGGTTAATCATTTCATCACGTAAATCGCTCGCTACTTGCTCATCACCATTTGCTAAAAATAAAGCAGTAAACACGATACGGTCTTCGTAACGCTCTAAATAACGTTTACCGTCGTTTGTTTTTAGTGCGTATTGTGTATAGAATTTGTAGGCACTCATGAATGATTTGAAACGGAATTTAAAGTCATACGTTTCCTGCATTAAACGTTTCACAAATTCACGGTCGTATAAATTCAAGAATCCTTCTTCTAAGTAGTCATGTTCAACTAAGTAGTCGATTTTTTCATCTAATGTATAGAAGAATACGGTATTTGGGTTAACGTGCTCTAAAAAGTAAGCCCGTACCGCTTCTTTATCTTTCTCGATTTGAATTTTTCCGTCTAGTGGACGGTTAACTTCGTTATTCAGCTTGAAATATGTAATTTCTTTTTCTTGTACTACTGCTTTAGGTTGGTCCAATTTCATTCACCTTTTCTTTCATAATTGTCACGTCGTTCACATTTCCCTGGAATTCAAAAGTTAACAGCAAAGGTACATTATACGCTTCTGCTAGATCTTTTGCAGTAAAACAATAAAGTTCATTGAAATTTAAATTACCTGAACCACAAACGCCTTTTAAATACGTTAGATTTTGGCCAGTTTCAATAAAATCATTTAGTATTTCGGTCACTTCAATATCATAAGTTGGAGCAATCACGATATAGGGTTCGTTAATTTCTTGAAAAGCATTATCCATTGTAATTCGCAGGCTGTCCATTTCAAGTTTATTTACAAACTTGTGTGTCTGTCCGGTTAGAGACATGTACACAATTTTCACATCACATTCCTCCTATTCAAAAAAACGACACCACTACATGTAGTGGTGTATTTATGTTACGTATAACTATATATTGTTCATTCTGTAATTTCAACTATTTAAGACCGGTATTGTTTCAGGAAAAAATAAACAAATCCAGATAGCCAGAGGTTATTATAAAATACAATCATTAGTCTAAGCCAACAATTAAGGCAATTCATCTGAAGCTTAAATAATTTTTCGGGCCTTTTTTGCCCACAAATAAATCTTTTGCTTGAAAATTTTATTTTAAATTATGAGATGATTTATACAAAAAATGTTTTAAGTCTATTTTATGCAAATCTATTATTACAAATTAACTACATAAAATCCATTTGGCTTGCTTTTAACCATCTACAAATGTAAACTAAAATTGATTCAATCATCTGGTATCTACTACTGAAAGGAGTCAGCGATGACAAGCAATATTATCCAAGAAAAAAAACAAGATTTCCAAGATATTTCCGCTGCTGAGTGGGAAGTCATGCGGGTCGTATGGGCACAAAAAGAAACGAATTCCCGCACTATTATCGCCTCATTAGAGGACAAAAAAGATTGGAAAGCCGCAACGATTAAGACCTTAATTGGCCGCCTAACTAAAAAAAAATGGCTAGAAACGACTAAAAATGGTAAATCCTTTATTTACCGTCCGGCAATCGATGAAGACACTGCCTTAGAAAACCAAGCACATACTCTCTTAAATGGTTGGTGTAATACCGATGCTGACAAGGTGATTTCTGCACTTATTCAAGCCTCTGTATTAGACGATAAGATGAAGGATAATATCCTCAATGCCCTAGACAGAGCCACTTACGTTGACCATGTTACTTGTAATTGTGCGCCCGGTCAATGTATCCACCATCCAGAAACCCATTAACCATCTATTCTGACACTTGCCAATCAATTGGTGTCCGCCCTGATTTTTCCAGCAATTCATTTGCCTTGGAAAATGGCTTACTCCCGAAAAAGCCACGTGAGGCGGATAAGGGACTCGGGTGCACTGAACTTAGAATGTAATGTTTATTTTCATCAATTAAAGTAGCTTTGGCCTTTGCAGAATTACCCCATAAAATAAAGACAATGGGTTCAGTCGCTTGATTTAAGGCACTGATAGCCGCATCGGTTAAAACTTCCCAGCCTTTACCTTTATGGGCATTGGCGTTTGAATCTGGCACTGTTAAGACCGCGTTCAATAATAGGACACCTTGATCTGCCCACTGTCTTAAATCACCATGATTAGCAGGCTGGATATTTAGATCTGACTGCAGTTCTTTATAAATGTTTCGTAAAGAAGGTGGAATTTTCACACCTTTGTTAACTGAAAAACTCAATCCTTGTGCTTGACCTGGTTGATGGTAGGGATCTTGTCCTAAGATGACTACTTTCACTTGGTCAAATGGTGTATGCTCAAAAGCTGCATAGATATGATTTTGGTCTGGGTAAACCGGGCCTTTTTCATATGCTTGTATGATAAAATCTTCTAGTCGTTTAAAATTCTCAGACCCTAATACTGGCGCCAATTCTTTGGCCCAGTCACTTGGCATCTTCCCTAATCGTGTCATGCTTTTCGCTCCCCTCTTCTTTATAGTCCATCTTTCATTATAACATGGATGAGGTCTTTTGTAATTCACTGCCTAGTCAAACCCCTAGTTAGATTGGGTTGGTATCTGTTCTTCCATGCACCGTTTGACTAGTGAATTTAAATTGCCCGTGGTAAACTGAAATTAACTTAATTGAGATAGGAGCTTACAAATGATTGAATTAATTGTTTCAGATATGGATGGCACCTTATTGGACGAGCATATGGATATTCCACAAGCAAATATTGACGCGATTATGCATACGTATAATAAAGGGATTCCATTTGTTGTATGTACTGGCCGTAATTTTACCGAAGCTAAAGTTAAATTGGATGAAGCGGGTATCCGTTGTCCGATTATCGGCTTAAACGGCTCAATCCTTTTTGACAGAAATGGAAATGTAGAATACGAAGTAGATATCGAAGACCAAACAGCCCTTGATATCCTGAATAAAGGGTATGAGGCAGGCTTTTATATGGAGGCCATGACCAGTAAAAATGTCTACTCATCTTCATTAGAGCAACGTATTCTTGCCATTACTGAACTGATTCACGAGATGAATCCGGAAATGTCATTAGAAGAAGCGAGGACGCGTGCAACCCAATCGAATGAGGTAACAACTATCGATTATCGTGATGATTTAAGAACTTTGATCACTGAAGAAGGTCAAGCCATTATAAAGATTACTTTCGTGGATGCTGATCCAGAAAATACCATTAAACCAATGGCTGCAGAAATCGGAGAACAATACCCTGATACCCATATCACCTCATCGTTTAAGTACAATATTGAGATCAACCATGCTGATGGGACTAAGGGTAAGGCTGTTGAAAAATACTGTCAAGACCATGGTTACAACATTGATAATGTCGTGACAGTTGGGGATAATTTCAATGACGTATCTATGTTAAAAGTTGCTGGCTATTCGTTCGCAATGGCCAATGCGGAACCGGAAGTAAAAACATACGCTAAATATGAAACAACTAGCAATTATGACGGTGGTGTGGCGAATGCCATTTACCAGTCACTGAAAATGGCTGAGAACAACTAAAATATAGCGGCTAAAAAATCAATACATAGTCACTATTCACCCAACCACTAGACTTTATAGTAAGTGGCATCAGATGCCACTTACTAAGTAACCTCACAAGTATATGGCGCAACCGGTGGTAAACCAGTTCATTTATAGTTCAAAAGAGGTGCTACGACAGTCGCTTATACTCAACGCAATAGACTAAAAACCGACCAATACTGTCAGGGAATTGGATTATTTTAACAAATATCATAAGAGTTTGACTTTCGTAGCCCGATAGATATTACGGCTATCGTTAAATAGCAAGTATGGGGCTTGTGGCTTTTGGGTCACGGGCCTCTTTTTCTAGAAAGCCCCATAAATTTTCACGCAAAAATAGTCTTTTACTTATCGGGAAATAATATTTCGAATTTACCTAAATTACGTTATACTAAGCTTAAGATAAATTTCATTTTAGTTGTTACTGAAGCACATAAGAAACGAAAGGACACAATAGTTATGAAAGAACGAATTGGTTTGATTGATATAGGTTCAAACTCTATTCGCCTTGTTGTCTTTCAAGTCGAAGATAATTTAGCCATGCGAGAAATTCAAAACATTAAAATTCCCGCACGGATTTTTCAATATATAAATGAAAATCACGAAATGTCACAGGATGGTATTGATACCCTAGCCCGAATTATTGGCGCCTTTGCCAAAGAAGCGGCTATTTTAAAAGCTGACCGCATATTGCCAAAAGCAACTGCAGCCATCCGACAATCAAAAAACAAAGATGACATCGTCAATCAAGTGAAGAAAAAAACTGGTGTCACCATTGAATTAGTGCCAGAGGAAATGGAAGCTTACTACGGATTCTCTGCAGTCATTCACTCTATGAGTGATTCTGACGGTGTATCCATTGATATCGGTGGTGGCTCAACAGAAATCACAGTCTTTAAGGACAAAGAATTGGTTGAAGCCTTCTCTTTCCCATTTGGGGCCGTATCATTACAAGAGAAATTCTTTAACGGGAAAGACTTCAATGATGCTAAAAGCATCAAGGAAACACGTAAATTTGTCCGCCAAGCCTTTTCTGAACAACCCTTCTTTGAAAACTTAAACTTACCGATTTTTGCGATTGGTGGTTCTGCGCGTAACGTTGCCCGTGTCCACCAAATGCAGTCAAATTACGGTATGGCAGGTTTACACGAATATACAATGAAACCTAAGCAAATTGACCAAGTCTTCGATACTTTTGTCGACTTGTCAATGAAAGAGATGCTCAAGCTAGAAGGTCTGTCATCTAACCGAGCAGATATTATCGTACCAGCGACAATTGTTTTCCAAGAACTCATTCAAACTGTTGATTCACCAGTATTTAAGTTCTCACAAGAAGGATTGCGTGAGGGTATTGTGTATGAATATTTAGAGGAAAAATACCGATCTGCCTTCGACATCCATCGAGTGGCCCAACAAACAGTTGAACGATTATCTAGTATTTACCAATTTTCAATGCCTGATTCAGCGCAACGAATGGTGATTGCTCGCCAGTTATACACGGCCTTAAGTGAAGATGGCTATTTGAAATTGAATGACCATGAATTAGAGTTATTGAATTATGGGACATATTTGTACAATCTTGGGGAAATGATTGAACCAGGAAATGCATCGCAACATACCTTCTATTTACTTTCTAACTCTAATTTAAATGGATTCTCGCACCCTGAAAGATTAGCCCTTTCTATTTTAGCTTCATATAAAAATAAAACTTTATTTGACCAATATTTAACAACCTATGGAGAAATGCTAGACGATAAACAAGTGGAAAACCTTCAACACATTGGAGGACTGATCAAGTTTGCTGAATGTCTAAATGATTCTCATAACAATATTGTGAAAAGTATGGATACTGTGATGAAAGGTAATAGCCTGATTCTACGTATCTTCTACCAAGGAGAATTATTATCCGAAGTCTACCGTTCTGAGGACCAAAAGAAACATGTAGAACGTGCAATCGGCAAAGACATTACCCTAGAGTTTATACATGCAAATTCATATCGGGCCATTTTATAACAGTTACTAGTCTCTCCGTAGCTTAATGAAAAGGAGAATACAAAAATGACTGAACAAATCAAATACGACCTTGATAATCCTGATTACTATGAAAACCGAGAAGTCTCTTGGTTAAATTTTAACTACCGTGTATTACAAGAAGCTGCCGATGACAGAAACCCTTTATTAGAGCGATTAAACTTTCTAAGTATTGGGACGTCAAATTTAGATGAATTTATGATGGTTCGTGTAGCTGGCCTACAAGATCAATACCATCTAAATGTCAATGAATTAGATTCTAAGAAACAATGGACTGCTGAACAGCAACTCATCGCCATTGCAGATAAAAACCATGAAAACAACGAATATCAATATGCTCTATACCAAGAATTGAAGAAAGAAGTGGCAAAACACAATATCCACTTTATCCGTTTCAACGAAGCGCCTACGCGTCGCCAAGAGAAAATAAAAACATTCTTCTTTAATGAAATTTACCCAACGCTTACACCACTTGGTATTGATGCTTATCGTCCTTTTCCAAGTTTAAACAACAAATTAATTCATATTTTTGTGAACTTAAGTCGTGAAGGCGAACAGCAGGTAGCTATTGTCCCAATTCCACAATTGGTTAACCGTTACTTCCATTACGAAGAAAATGCTCACTATTACTTCATTAATCTAGAAGATATTGTGACAAACTTTCTTGAAACCTTATTTACTGGCTATACTATCGAATCTAGCTTCTTGTTCCGTGTGACCCGAAATGCCGATCTAGATATTCAAGAAGATGGCGCGGAAGATTTATTAACAGTCATTGAAGACTACTTAGTACAACGACGTAACGGTATGGCCGTTCGTATCGAAATTCAACAAGAAGAAAATTATGATCAAGAATATATCCATGCAGACCTTGAATATTTGCTAGAAGAATTGGGTCTATTAGAACGTGACCTCTACTTCGTCAACGGTCCACTAGACTTAACTGGACTTGGGGATGCCATCGATGTCTTGGAAAATTACTTTCCTAACTTGCGCTATGAACCATTTAAACCGGTTTACCCTAGCGAATTACAAACCACTAATTTATTCAAATTAGCTGAAAAACGTGATATCTTTCTACACCACCCTTATGATTCGTTCAAACCAGTGGTCGAATTTATCCAAGATGCAGCCAATGACCCACATACGCTTGCGATCAAGCAAACTTTATACCGAGTATCGGCGAATTCACCAATCATTTCAGCCTTAAAAACAGCTGCTGAACGTGGTAAACAAGTAACAGTTTTAGTGGAATTGAAAGCACGTTTCGATGAAGAAAATAATGTCCAATGGGCAAAAATATTAGAAGAAGCTGGTTGCCATGTAATCTATGGTAAAACCCATCTTAAAACGCACTCTAAAATTGCCATGGTTGTGAAACAAAAGAATGGTCGCGTTCACCGTTACGTCCATCTTGGAACTGGTAACTACAATGATAAGACTGCCCGTTTCTACACTGATATGGGGATCATCACAACTAACGAAGGGATTGCAGAAGATGCAACAGATTTCTTCAACTACCTAAGTGGCTACTCTAACCAACCAGACTACCACTACCTACATGTATCACCTTTTGCGATTCGTGATAACTACATTGAAGATATAGAGGATGAAATTCAAGCTCACAAAGCGAATGGTAATGGTCATATCATCGCCAAAATGAATTCTTTAACCTCAAAAGATGTCATCAAGAAATTATACGAAGCTAGCCAAGCTGGAGTAAAAGTAGATCTGATTATCCGTGGTATTTGCTGTCTGGTACCAGGTATTCCTGGCGTATCTGAAAATATCAATGTCATCTCAGTTGTCGGTCGTTTCTTAGAACACAGCCGTATCTACTGGTTTAACAATAACGGAGATGAGAAACTATTCTTATCATCTGCTGATATGATGACTCGTAACATGATCGGCCGTGTAGAAATCGAGTTCCCTATTTTAAATGAACACATTCACGAAGAAATTATGGAAATCTTGAAAGTATACTTAGAAGATAATACCAAAGCGCGTTATAAATTACGTGACTGTACCTACCAATATGTACAAAATGATTTAGCGCCAGTAGACTCACAACAAATCTTCATGCAAAAGGCTTTAAACGAAGCCGAACAAGCCAGAACATCTGCCCCGCGCAGTAAAATGACTTGGTTTGAACGTTTGCAAAATAGACTAAATACAAAATAGCGATGGCCATTAATAATCGATCACAATAAAAATAGCACCTTTGGATTAAATGTATTTGATTCAAGGGTGCTAATCATGTACCATGAGTATGGTTAGGCGTTTTACGCCACGAATCTTATGGAAGAAAGAGGATCAAGATGTTAACTGTAAATAATGTAAGTGTACAATTTGCAAGTCGTAAATTGTATGATGAAGTAAACTTAAAATTCACACCTGAGAACTGCTACGGCATTATCGGTGCCAATGGAGCGGGTAAATCTACCTTCTTAAAAGTATTATCTGGCGAATTAAGCCCAACAACTGGTAACGTATCCATGGGTGATGACGAACGCCTATCAGTTTTAAGCCAAAATCACTTTGGTTTTGAACAATACACAGTTTTAGACACTGTTATCATGGGTAACAAACGTCTTTACACAGTTCGTGAGGAAAAAGATGCTCTATACGCTAAAGCTGACTTCTCTGAAGAAGACGGTGTTCGCGCTGGTGAATTAGAAGCAGAATTCGCTGAAATGAATGGTTGGGATGCTGAAAACGAAGCATCACAATTATTACGTGGTTTAGGTATTGGCGAAGACATGCACTACCAAACAATGAGCGAATTAGCTGAGCAAGAAAAAGTAAAAGTCTTGCTTGCACAAGCTCTATTCGGTGAACCTGATGTCTTACTACTAGATGAGCCGACAAACGGTTTGGATTCAGACACCATCGAATGGTTAGCTGAATACATCATCAACTTCCCGAACACTGTATTAGTTGTTTCCCATGACCGTTACTTCTTAAACAAGGTATGTACGCACATCTGTGACGTAGATTACGGTAAAATTCAACTTTACGTTGGTAACTACGACTTCTGGAAGCAATCTTCAGAATTAGCTGCTAAATTACAAGCTGATGCAAATGCGAAAAAAGAAGAGAAAGTGAAAGAGTTACAAGACTTTATCGCCCGCTTCTCTGCTAACGCATCTAAATCAAAACAAGCGACATCTCGTAAGAAAACATTGGAAAAAATCGAATTGGATGACATCCGTCCTTCAAGCCGTAAATATCCATTTGTTGGTTTCGAGCCAGAACGTGAAATTGGTAATGATGTATTAACTGTAGAAAATCTTTCTAAAACAATTGATGGCGTGAAAGTGTTAGATAATGTATCGTTCATTATCCGTCCAAAAGATAAAGTCGCTTTTGTATCTCGTAACGATATTTCAACTACTGCTTTAATGGAAATCATCACAGGGAATATGGAACCAGACTCAGGTTCATACAAATGGGGTGTCACTACAAGTCAAACTTACTTGGCACGTGATAACTCAGATGAATTTGAAAACAGTCAACAAAGTATCCTTGATTGGTTACGTCAATTCGCCAATGGTCCAGAGGAAGAAGATAACACATTCTTACGTTCATTCTTAGGTCGTATGTTATTCTCTGGTGACGAAGTAAATAAAAACCTAGATGTATTGTCAGGTGGGGAACGTGTTCGTTGTATGTTATCTAAGATGATGTTATCTAAAGCCAATGTATTGGTGATGGATGACCCAACAAATCACTTGGACTTGGAATCTATTTCTAGTCTGAATGAGGGCTTAATCAAATTTAAGGAAGTCGTCTTATTTACTTCTCATGACCGTGAGTTTATCCAAACAATCGCTAACCGTATCATCCATGTTACACCAAATGGTGTGGTTGACCGTATGGATACTACTTACGAAGAATTTTTAGACAATAAAGATGTGCAAGACCGCATCCAAAAATTATACGCTGAATAAAATTGTGTGTTGTTAAAACACAAACTGACAAAAGCAGACCGATTTCGGTCTGCCTTTTATTCACTTTACCTATAATTTATTCATTATATTTTTCAATAACTACTAGACAAAATAAATTTAAGGAGGAAAACGTTTGAATTTTATCTGGAAATACGTAAAAAAATACCCTGGTAAATTGCTGATCACCTTCATTGCTACCTTTGGGACGGCAGCAGTAATGATTGGTTTACCTACCCTATTAGCGCAAATGATTGATAATGCCATTATTACCCAAGATATCCCCCTGTTATGGCGCTATACATGGATAATGATGGGATTGGTGGTACTATCCCTCGTTTCACGGACGATCACCGCTTATACCGTTTCTAATATCGTCAATGACATGGTCATGAACATCCGAAACGATGCCTATAAAAAAATGCAAAACCTATCTCACCATGAGTTTCAAGAGTTGGGTGTGGCATCTTTAACGACACGTATTTCAACTGATGCCTTTGTGATTTTACAATTTATGGAGATGACTTTAAAACAAGGTCTAGTATCCCCTATGATGCTAGTTTTCTCGATCATCATGATCTTCTCCATTTCACCAGCATTAGGCATTTACGTGATTCCCGTTTCTATTATTATCATCTTATCTGTGATTTTTATCGCCAAATACACTTTGCCGATTTCTGAAAAACAACAGGCAAGTTTAGATAATATCAACCGGATTCTACGGGAAAATATTACTGGTTTACGTGTAATCCGGGCCTTCAATAATGAGCAATTCCAAGAAGGCCGATTTAAAGACGTTAACCAATCTTACAAGAAACAATCTGGTAAATTATTCAAAACCATCGCAGTTACACCGGCCCTATTCTCTCTATTATTGAATACCGTGATTATTGCGATCCTTTGGTTTGGAGCTGGTTTGATTGAGACTGGCTCTATGCAAGTCGGTATCATGGTTGCCTTCATCGAGTACGTATTCCACGCATTATTCTCATTATTAATGTTTGCCAACATCTTTATGATGTACCCACGTGCGGCGGTATCAGCGGGTCGTTTACAAGAAGTGATGGATATGCCAATTACAGTTGCTTCACCTGATCCACAAGTGGCGATTACTGAATCTGATGAATTTGGTACCCTAGAATTCCGTGACGTTGACTTTGCGTATCCAGATGCCTCTAAGCCCGTTCTACGGAACATTTCCTTTAAAACAAATCCTGGTGAAACAGTTGCTTTTATTGGGTCAACTGGATCTGGTAAATCAACGATTGTTAAGCTAATTCCTCGTTTCTACGACGTGAGTAAGGGTCAAATTTTAATTGACGGGATTGACGTTCGAAACTATGACTTGAATGCTTTACGGTCAAAAATTGGGTATACACCGCAAAAAGCCTTACTATTTACTGGGGATATCGCGGAAAACTTACGTTACGGTAAATTCAATGCGGATGAAATGGATTTTGACCGAGCGACTAACGTTGCGCAGGCTTCTGAATTTATCAACCGTTTGGAAACCAAATACGCAACCCATTTGGATGAAGGTGGGGCCAACCTATCTGGTGGACAAAAACAACGGTTGTCTATTGCTCGTTCAATTATTGCGGACCGAGAAATTTACATCTTCGATGACTCGTTCTCAGCACTAGACTACAAGACCGATGCTGCAGTGCGCCAAGCTTTAAAAGACGAAACACAGAATGCAACAACTATCATCGTTGCCCAACGTGTAAGTTCTATTATCCATGCTGATCAAATCATCGTTCTAGATGAAGGTGAAGTGGCTGCGCGCGGTACCCATAAAGAACTACTTAAAACGTCTGAACTTTACTATGAAATTGCATCATCTCAATTAAGTGAGGAGGAATTAAATCGTGGCTAATACAGAAATTGAAAAACGAGAAATTCCAACTAAGGAAATCTTAGGCAACCTATGGCGGTATATCAAACCCTATAAAGGCCAGTTCTTTTTGGCCATGTTTGCCACTGTTTGGATGAATATTGCCGGTGTTTTAGAACCGATCGTACTTGGTTTAGCAATCACTGAATTAACCAGTAATGTAGTAGATTTGATGAACCAAGTACCTGGTGCAGGTATCAACTATGAATACGTTGGTTACATTGCCTTGCTTTACTTTATCCGTGGTTGCTTCTTCTGGTCAGGTCAATACTTAGGTCAATATTGGCTAACAAACGTGGTGCAAAATGCTATATACGACCTTCGTAACGATGTTGCTAAAAAAGCCAACAATATGCCTGTTTCTTATTTTGACAGCCATCCAACGGGCGATATCTTATCACGGATGACCAATGATATTGATTCAATTACCAATGCTTTGCAACAGTCCTTTATTCAGTTCGTGAATGCGATTCTTGGGATTTCCTTTGCGGTTATTTCTATGTTCATTATCCAATGGCACCTAGCCTTAATTATTGTGACCACAATTCCATTGTCATTCATTTTTGCTAAATTGATTATCAACCAATCACAATCAGCCTTCCAAAATCAAGCGAATGCCTTGGGGAACTTATTTGGTTATACCCAAGAACAGCTGTCAGGTTTCACCGAAATTAAGGTCTACAGTCGTCAAGAGGAATCGGTGGCAGAATTTGAACGCCGAAACAAACAATTGCGGGATTACGGTTTTAAAGCTAGCTTCCTATCGTCACTAATGATGCCGCTACTGAATACGGTAAGTAACTTGGGTTACGTGGCCACTGCAATTGCCGGTGGTTTATATACCCTTGCTGGCAAGTTGACAGTTGGTAATCTACAAGCCTTAGTCCAATACGTGATGCAAATTACCCAACCGATTCAAATGTTGACCCAATTATCTGGTGTCTTACAATCAGCCCTAGCTGCAGCCCACCGTGTATTCGACTTCTTAGACGAGGAAAATGAGATCCAGGAAGAAGTTACCGGCCACCTACCTGCGAAAGTGACTGGTGCTGTTGAATTCGACCATGTACGCTTCGGTTACGACCCAGAGAAACCGTTGATGCAAGATATCTCATTCAAAGTTGAGCCTGGTCAAACAGTGGCCATTGTTGGCCCTACAGGTGCGGGTAAAACGACTTTAATCAATTTGTTGATGCGTTTTTATGACGTGGATGCTGGTGCGATTAAAATTGATGGTGTACCTACTAAATCAATGACGCGCGGAGAATTACGCAAGCACTTTGGTATGGTATTACAAGATGCCTGGTTATACACAGATACGGTCTTAGAAAATATTCGCTTTGGTAAATTGGACGCCAATGATTACGAAGTTCAAGAAGCGGCAGAAGTTGCCAACGTTGACCATTTCATCAACACCCTACCTGGCGGTTATGAAATGGAAATCAATGAAGAAGCTAACAATATTTCATTAGGGCAAAAACAATTGATGACCATTGCTCGTGCAGTGATTGCGGATCCAGATATCTTAATTTTGGATGAAGCGACGTCATCGGTAGATACCCGTCTTGAAAAACTGATTCAAGAAGCTATGAATAAGATTATGGAGGGCAGAACCAGTTTCGTAATTGCCCACCGTTTATCAACGATTCGTGACGCTGACTTGATTCTCGTTATGCAACAAGGGAATATTACTGAACATGGTACCCATGATGAATTAATGGCTGCAGACGGCTTCTACGCTGATTTATACAACAGTCAATTCTCAGAAGAAACACCAATGGATGTTTCAATGGGATATTCTTAATAAATGATACGCATATAATCGTACAAAAAAAATAGTGTTGGTGGAAAATGCACAATCATTTCCACCAGCACTATTTTTGTGTACAAGAAATTCATTTTAACACGCCCTTTTTAAGATGAATTTTGGAAAGGAATTACCTGCAGCCAGCAAAAAAGACGATAACAACTCGGTTATCGCCCTTTTGCAAGAATTACTAGTCAATAGATTCTATTTAATATTATTGGTTTCTGTGGTTACTTTGATATTGTCTTGGGCTAAATTGTAATTGATGGTTGCGGATGCCAGTTTGTAGCATAGGGCAAAAATCGGCACTGATAGTAACATTCCGGCTAGCCCGAAGAAAGCACCTGAAACGGTTACTGAGAATAAAACCCAAATGCCTGGTAGACCGACTGACCCACCAACAACTCGCGGGTATATGATATTCCCTTCCACTTGCTGGACTACAATAATGAAAATGATAAACCAAATGGCTTGTACAACATCAACAACAGCGATTAGGAAAAAGCCGACAACCCCACCCATGATGGCCCCGTAGATAGGGACCAAGGCCATTGCACCAGTTAGGACCGAGATCGATAAGGTGAATGGGAAGTTGAAAATGGTCATTCCTATAAAGACCAGTACCAGTAAAATAACGGCTTCAGTTACCTGTCCAGACACATATAGGCCAAAGGTTTGATTGGCTTCAGCACCTAAGTTAACGGTAAAATTGGCCCTGTGCTTAGGCATAGTGCCGTAAATAATCTTTTTAAATTGTCTAGTTAAGGTTTCCTTTTTAAAGAGGATTGAGGTACCAAAGATTATAGCTACAAAGGCATTAAAGACGCCATTCACAAGGTTACCAACAAGACTAAATATGGTATCCAAAATACCTGATGTAAATGATTGGACGATTGAGAACAATTGGTCTCTCAATTGGTTGGTGTCCACATTCAATTGGTTAACAGTTTCTAGTATTTCTGGATTGTCTGCAATATACTGGTTAATTTTGTTATAAAGTAAATTGATTTCCGCTGGTACTTGGCTAATAAATGATCCTAATGTTTCCTGTAAATCCGGTACTACTAGGAAGATAATAAAGGCAATCACCCCAGCGATGATCAGGTAACCAAATAATATCCCCACGATTCTATACCAAGTGTAATATTTCCCAACTAACTTAGTCATATGTTTCTCGAAAAATTTCAAAGGTAAGTTCAGGATGAAGGCCAACGCTGCACCTAATAAGAAAGGCAAGGTGACAGAAATAATTGAATCAAATATCCCTTTAATGGTCCCAAAATTATTGATTGCCCAGTAACCGACAATCACAACAAACAACAAACTGACAATTCTTCGCCATGTAAATTTCTTCTTCACTATTCGCCTCCTTTCTAATATTTCTTGATCCACAACTCATTGATGTAGTGGTTCTTTTCTTTATGAATGACAATATTAGCTCTATTGCGTGTTGGTAAGATATACTCTTGCAAGTTAATCAAGTTGATATTGCTCCAAGTATGCTCTGCTCTCTCCATGGCCTTTTCATGGGGCACTTGGGTAAATTGATAGTAGAAGTCATCCGGGTGATTAACGGCCTGGTCAACTAAGAGGTTGAATCGTTGGTAGAACCATTCTTCGATTTGCTTTTCATCTGCATCAACGTAGACGGACAAATCCCAGAAGTCACTCATATAAACCGTATTATTCTCTGATGTTTGTAGGACATTAATCCCTTCAACAATTAGGATTTGAGGGTTGGACAATACATTCTCCTCGTCCTCTACAATATCATAAACGGAGTGGGAATACTTTGGATAATAGATTTCACTTTTATTGCTTTTCACATCTGTTAAGAAAGTTTCCAAGGCCTCCATGTTATAAGATTCTGGGAACCCTTTACGGTCCATTA
Source organism: Aerococcus sp. UBA6277 (assembly GCF_002440555.1). Lineage (GTDB taxonomy): Bacteria > Bacillota > Bacilli > Lactobacillales > Aerococcaceae > Aerococcus. Next base: position 41,992 of record NZ_DJUR01000003.1, on the reverse strand, counting down.
ACCCTTTTTCTTCAAGCACTGCATTTGGGTATAAAAAACCATCTGTAGTCACTAATTCGACGTTTAAATTAGGATAGGCTTGCGCTAAAAAAAGCTTCAGCAATCGAGCTGTTGTACTTTTACCAACTGCTACCCCACCGGCAATGCCAATAATAAAGGGCGGGATTTCTCCAGTGATGCCGAAGAAATTGGCCCGCTTTCTTTCTAGGTTCTTATAATTTTCACGGTAAATGGCAATCAATTGGGTTAAAGGTTTGTATACTTCGTTTGCGTCTTTTAAAGATAGGGAATCGTTTAAAGATGTTAGCCGGTCCAATTGTTCATTGGTCAGCTTGATTTCAAACTCTTCGTTTAAGTCTTTTAAGTATTGATTCCATTCCATTCGTTCAATAATATAATAGTCTCTATTTACTTGCATACTTACTCCAAACTAGCTGGTTATTTAACCTGCCAAGTGATTTCTGTTAAACAGTGGGCCTTGTCTTCACTATCAATAACATGTTGCGAGTTGAATGTATCCCCTGACTTTAAATCTTCAGATACAGCTGAAACGTCTGAGTGAACGGCCCCTTCTTGGTGCAAATACATCTCTTTCTCATAGGCAACAGTGAAACTTGTTGGTGTATAGTTTTCAAACCATTCCATACCTAGTGAATTGGTAATCCAACGTAAATAGATGGTATTGTTCACGTGATTATTCAAATCAATATCTAAGAATTTTACTTCAAACCGGTCTACTTTAGATTCAACCGCGACTTCCTTACTTAAACGTTTACGGCGAATTGGACGTTCTTCTTTTTCAACTTGGTACCATTGAGCTACAATTTCTGGGATGCGGACTATTGACCGTTGATTTAAATCGATTAAGGCAAATGTTGTCTCGGCTTGGGCTAAAACTAGACCGTCACTTGTTTTCAAGGCGTAATGGCGCTTGCTGAAAAACTTGTTATACGTCGTTGCCTCAGTTTCTGCAATGATATCTTCGTTGTATCGTGGTAAACGATTGATGTCTATTTGATTTTGCGTGATGATCCAAGCCCACCCCTCTTGGCGAAAACCTTCTTTCGCTTCTGGAATCGTCGCTTCTTGATTATTGGATGCAATCAACATGATATCCAAGATTGCAGGAAGTGTCATCTCACCTAATGCATTACAGTGGTAGTGACGCACTTTGACTGACTCTTGATATAATAAACCCACTCTTTTACCTCCTTGAACTTTCGAAGTTAGTTTTGTACCCTAACTTCTACATAACATACCCTTCATTATACGGATATTTGGCTTTTTTAGCTAGCAAAAAAGCCTTCACCAGGCTCCCTTGACCCACTCTCTTATGAGGGGATTTGTAATTGTCCATAACTACTGTAGAAATGCTTATAAGCTAAGTAAACAGCAATCATAGAGGTGATTGCAGAAGTTGCAATCATCATAAAATAAATCAAGATCTGATACATAATCGCACTCAAAGGAACTGCACCTGCTAGCATCATCCCTGTCATCATACCTGGTAGCAAGACTAATCCGACTGTTCTCGCTGTATCAATAGTTGGTTGCATTGCCCCTCTAATTGCTTCTCTGACAATACCTGTAGAAGCCAATTTAATAGACGCACCAAGGGCCAATTGTTCATTGACTTCCTGTTGTGATTTGGCGAATTCGTTATTCAAATTTCTGAAAGCCAATCCGATAACTGACATGGCATTTCCCACTAACATTCCTGTGATTGGAATAATTTGCGCTGGTACAAATTGAATAGAGCCTGAAAATACTAAAACGAGGATTGACGTCACTACTCCACCAATAATGGCAATTAAAGAAATTTTGAAGGCATTGGGAATCTTGTTGGCTCGTTTTCCTGCATTATAAGCCGCGTTGACAATCATAAAAATCATAATGATGGCCGTTACGATAACTGAATCGATTTGGAAAATGTATGTCAGCACGTAACCGATGATGACCAATTGAACGACCATTCGAAGCATGGCCCATAAGATATCCTTTTCCAACCCCAATTTTTCTTTATAGGAGATCAAGACCGCGATAATCACTAGAATAAACGAAAAAGCTAAAGTTGTTGGGGTTGTTGTTAATGCATTAGTCATTTATAACACGCTCCTCAATTGTCATTTCTTGGTTGGCAATATGGAAGATTCGATTAGGTTGGATAGACCCGTCTTGGATATGACTCACCCATATAATGGTGACCCCATGTTTGGTTTTATAATCCAGTAAAATCTGCCATACCAATTCGCGATTGCCCTCGTCTAATGATGAAGTAATTTCATCTAGTAAGAGGACTTTAGGTGGAAAAATCAGATGTCTGATTAAACCAATCCGCTGTTTTTCCCCACCGGATATTTTATGAATCGATTTGTCGAGTGCGATATGGCTTAAGCCAAAAGCTTTCATATAAGACAATACAAGCTTTTCGTCAAAGTCTTGATCGCGAGCTTCAAAAACCAATTCAAAGTTATCACGGATGGTTTCGCCGAATAATAGTGGATTTTGGGCCACATATGAAATGTTTTGTCGGTAAGTTTGATAAGCTACTTCTTCTAGTGGCTGGTCTAAGTAGGCAATTTCACCTGAATTTCTCGGAATAAGCGCTGCAATTAAACGCAACAAGGTACTTTTTCCGCTTCCAGAAGGTCCTTCAACGCGAATCATTTCATTAGCATATATAAAAAAAGAAATGTCTTTTAATAGGGCCTGGTCGCCTGATTGAAAGGTCACCTGATCAAATTTTACGATAGTTTGCATGTTGATAATCCTCCCTTGGTTTGCATGAACATTTTATCATATTCACAAGTGGTATCCAACGATTCCTCAGTTAATCTTTAAAACATTTGAAGAAATTACAGAAATCCCCTTAAAAAACACCAAAAAATTGCTTTCAAGAAACAATACGTTATAATAAAACTAACAAATTTCAAGATTAATGGAGGCGTCAAAAGATGAAACTAACAATTACACCAGCAGCGCAAGGATACTTCAAAAATGACATGGGATTGTCCTCGGGTAGCCAAGTAGGATTCCATAGTCGCGTCTACGGTAAAACGGCTGTCCATGAAGGATTTTCGGTTGGCTTATCCGTAGAATCGCCAGACGGTGCCCTCTTAATTGACGAGACAATTGACGGTATCCAATACTATATTACGGAAAATGATGACTGGTTCTTCAATGGCTACGATTTTGAAGTCGACTTTTCTCCAGAAGAAGAAAATTTTATTTATCGTTTTATTGAACAATAAGCAACTTTCTTATACTATATAAGTAGTAAGTGGCAAAATTTCACATATCTATCCTACCTAAGTACATGAACCCAAAGCAGAAAAAAGGAGTGTTTCTATATGAATCCGATTAAAAATTTATTTCTAGCAGCAGTAGGTGGCACACGATTAACTTATGAGAAAGCCGATGAAGTGTTAAAAATCCTCATTGAGAAAGGACAAATTTCTGTAGCTGAAGGTAAGTCATTAAGTGAAGATATTCAACGGGTAGCTAAGGGCCATGCAGAAAGTTCAAACACATCAGATCCTTTAGACCAAACCTTGTCTGAACGCATCTTAGCCCTACAAACACAAGTCGAAAATTTAACCCAAGAAGTCCAATCATTAAAAGGGACAAACACTGAATCTGGGGATGAAGATGCCACAGGAGACGTCATTCAATAATTTTAGATTATATAGCGATCAGATGAGGCTGAGGCACTTTTGCCCAGCCTCATCTGCCATATACAGTTTTTTAATAGGACTTGCTTTGAATTGACGGTGATAGCATGCAAAGAGAGAGTAGTCGTTTCCGTGAAATCGTCTCTATATTAGGTAGGTACGGGTTCGGTGAGATACGATATCGACTAAAAAAGAATGAAGAAGACGATCGACCTAGAGCGCTAAGACAAGCTTTTGAAGAATTAGGCCCTAGTTTTATTAAGATTGGACAAATCTTGTCGACTAGAAGTGACCTCTTATCGACAGAATATTTAGTAGAATTAGAAAAGTTACAAGAAGATACCCTGCCCATCCCTTACGTGGTTATTCAACAAACGTATTTTGAGTCTGTGGGCAGGCATATTGAGGATGATTTTGCTACCGTCAACAAGAAACCTATGGCTTCAGCCTCAATTGCCCAAGTCCACCTGGCCCAGATGAACTCTGGTGAGCAGGTCGTCCTAAAGGTTCAGCGACCTGAAATTGAAGACCAATTGATTCGCGATTTAAATATTTTTATTCGGGTTGTTGAAGCCATCCCATCAATTTTTATTGATGTCATTATCAACCCGGTAGAAATTTTAAAAGATATTAAAATCCAGATATTAGAAGAGATTGATTTCCTCAATGAAGCCCATAATATGTTGCTATTTGCAGAAAATCACAGACAACGGACGACCATTTTGAACCCGATTCCTCATTTAAGTCTGTCGACCAAAAAAGTGTTGGTGCAAGAATATATTGATGGCATTTCAATCGGTCGCCATTTTGCCTTAAAAGAGGAAGGCTATGACCTCAATGATCTAGCCAGCAAGTTCGTCCTGTCCTACTTGTACCAAGTGTTTGACGATGGCTTTTATCACGCTGACCCCCATGCCGGTAATATCATAATTAAAGACGGGAAGATTGTTTTTATTGATTTTGGTGCAATGGGGAAAATTTCTCCCGGCCAAAAACAGCTATTGGTTGAAATCTTGACTTCTTTAGTCAGTAAAGATATCGATGGTTTAGTCAACGTCTTGCTACAAATTTGTAAGCCGAATAAACCTGTAGACAAGGTCGTTTTATATCGGGATATTGAAAGCTTGTTCAATCGCTACCTAACCACCGGGATGGAAGCCTTAGAAATTGACGATATCTTCCAAGACCTGCTTAAGTTTGGTCATAAACACGGACTGACCTTCCCCTCTGAATATATTTTACTAGAGAAAACCATTGCCATGGTTCAAGGAGTTGCACAAAATTTAGACCCTCATCTAGATTTTATGGCTATCTTTCAGTCGTTCTTCTTGTCTAGTGGCACCATTACCTGGGAAAAATTTTTAGACCCGAATGCTCTTGGCCGAGAAGCCTTTAGGACTTTGAATACCACTAGAAGGATGCCAACTAAGATAGAAAATTTAGTGGACAACATCAATAACGGTCGTTTGAATGTACGACTAACTTTTGAAAATATAGATGACCGGATACGAGACATTAACTCAATGATTAACAGAATTATTTTTGGGGTAATTCTATCCGCCCTTATCTTGGCCTCCACGTTGATTATTACTTCAGCACAAACCTATTATGCAGAATTGCTGGGAATTTTCTTTTTCGTCATTACAGCGCTTATTGGATTGATCCTTCTGATATCCATGCTTCGGGCCCGAAGGAAATAGCGTCCCTGAATTTGCTACGATTGAAATAGCCACAAAAACAGGCGATATGCCAGATGAGATTTCATTTCGCATACCGCCTGTTATTTTTAGTTAGCTTATCCTATTCTATAAAATAGGCCCCTCATATTTTATTTGAACAAAGGTAAAATCGAACAACCTATTAATTCAGGTCCAGTATGTACCGCTAAGGCTGATCCCAGTTGTACGTCGTAGGCTTCTTCAAAATCCGGTAAAGCATCTTTAAGTTCTTCCAAAAGCTTGGCAGATGTCACTCTAGCATCCGGATTACCGCCACAAGAAGCCAATAAGAATGCTTGGTTTTCAGGAACAACACCCTTCACTAAATCAACCATCTTCTTCATGGTTTTGGCTTCATTATTGGTTTTTGAAGCACGGATTTTAGCGATTGTTGTATAAATCCCCTCTTCATCACAAGTGATGATTGGTTGAATATTTAATAAGGTACCCACTGCACCAGTCACCCGTCCAATTCGGCCACCGGCAATTAGATATTTTAAGTTCGGAATATGGAAAAATACATGACCTTTTTCAACTGAATCCTGTAATTTCTTGGTAATCGTTTTGAAGTCATTCTTCATTTCGAAGTATTTTGTTGCAGCGATCATGAATAGACCTGAACCGATACCAATGTTTTTAGTATCTAAAAGGAAAAACTCCACCTGAGGAAAATCTTCCGCAATTAAACGAACCGAGTTATTAGTACCAGAAAGGTTTGATGAAATGGTAACAGCGATAATATGCGTACAACCTTTTTCAATTAAGTTTTCAAAGGCTTGAGAAATCAATTCACCACTTGGTAGGGAGGTTTTCGGGATTTCCGATGCCATGCGCTCAAATACTTCTTGTGGTTGAATAGTTACCCCATCCAAGTAATCGCCATCATTAAAGGCTACCTTTAAAGGTAATACTTCGATTTCAAATTTGTCGACAAACTCTTTGGGGACATCTGAACCAGAGTCCACAATAAAACCTATTTTTTCCAATTAATTACCTCCAACTATAAGGGTTATGCTTCTGTTTCTATCTCTGTGATATCTTGATCTACAAAAGAAATGAATTTCTTTGCAAACAATAAATTAGTGATTGTTTCGCAAGCCAAATAGATAATATACTTATCAAAATCTTTTGGATCTGAATAGTCTGTTTCAATTTCGTCATCAACGGCCACTTTTAAATATACATGCCCTTTTCGTTTGATGGTCATTTCTAATAAGGCACAGAATTGATCGTAGGCGTTTGAATTGCCTTGTGACTGTGCTAGAAAAATCAATACACGACGGATGTCTTGAATTGAAATGACTTCTTTAAATAAGGTAATGACAATTAAATACGCGATATGTCGTTTATTGTAATGTCTCTTGATTGGCTTTGGAATTAATCCAAGTTTAACATAGTTATTGACCATTGAAGATGTTACTGGTTTCTTATCTGAAGAAAAAATTTGGAATGGTTCTAAATACTGGGTTACAACTGCAATGAGTTGATCCATGTATAAAGGAATATCTGTAATTTCTTCCCATCTTGGCATGTTGACGTCGTCTAAACTTTTGACCCAGTTTTCAAATTCTATTTGTTTTTCCACTTATACTCACCCACTATTTCATTATACCTGTATTATACCATAAAGTTATCATCACCATGAACAATAGTTTTTGAAACGAGGTGTTTTATTTTGAATTCGAAAAATACAGTATTATCATTCTCGTTTTCGGTTTCTAAATGACCATTTTGGCCAGTTAATACGGGCCTTTTGCACATTTTCTTTTACTTTATCATCTAGAGGCGTTTCTCGGCTAGCTTCCTTTGCTTTGTTCCGCTCAGCATCTTGACCCTTTTTCGTTTCTATATCTGCCATGGCAGCTTGAAAATCGGGGTCATTTTGCCCGCGTTGCAGTCTCTGTCCGTATAAATCTTTCATCAATTTACGGACCGTTCGTGGACTGACCTCTTCACCGTTAGCTTCTGCTGTGGCGATAACAGTCAGGACTTCGATGTACGACATGGCTAGGGCTGTGGTGATGATTGAGGCAGTTGTGCCTGAAATCATCCCACCTGCCACAGACCCGATACCTGGGATAAATTTCACCAAGTTAGAAACAATCAGGCGTCCTAGATAGGTCGCTGATCCTGTTCCACCAATAGCCCCTAAAATTCCTAAGGTAGTCGTTCGGTCCATGGAAATGCCAAATATAGCTGTAATGTGGGCCATCATGCCTATTTGCATGGGTACGAGGACGGTTGCATCGGAAAAAGGAATGGGGGTGAATCCAACACCAAAGGTTGTGACAATATATCTTCGCGCCCAACGTCGCGCTGCTCGACCCTTTCGTTCAATATCAATCTGTTGGGCATTATTAAAAGCTGTGTGGACTTGATGAGGTAATAAGCCAAAAGTTCTTTCAACAAGCTCTTTTAGACCGTAGGCGGGGATGATAAATTCGTCTGTAATCTTATAATCCTTAGCCATTAAACGGATAACGGCTTGAACGGGTAGATTTTGATTGACTAGGTACTGCTCAAAATTCAAGGCCTGTTCACCAACTGACTGGGTTAAGACTAAGATAACAGGTATCTTACTAGCCAAATACTCAATCAAACGAATCTCCATATCTTCCATTCTTGAAGATGAGGCATTAATACAGTAATAGGCCACGTGCATGTGTTCCTGGTTTTGAACCATTTCTGCTAGTGTCTCATCAATTTCACCTGTCACTTGCATTTGGGTTTCCGTATCCAGCTCCAACCCTCTTGTATCATAGAGGACCATTGGCACACCCTCTTTTTCGATTTTACGCAAGTGTTTGGTAATCGGTTGACCAATACCAGTTTCCGCTAACTTTTCCCGGAAGATACTGTTGATTAATGTTGATTTTCCAACGCCTGTTTTCCCAACAACCAAAATATGTACTTTTTCAATTTTTTCAATTTCTTCTTGCGTTTTCTTGGTTAATTCTCCAGCAAGAGACCAATCCATATTTCTCGCCATATCCGCTCACCTCAACTATTTTTATTCATATATATATTTTATCAGATAGTTTTTAAATTAGTATTAATTGAATTGGATTTCCAAAATTACCTCATAGAATATGCTATACTACATGTGTAAAAAACACATCCTACCAAAGGAGGAAAATGATGTCTGCTAGTTCACGTAGTCAAGAAAAAATCAAATTACCTTATACGAAAGCTTATTATATCACGAACGAGGTCCTGAATTCAGTGACACATGGTATTGGCTTTGTCCTTTCAATTGTTGCCACCGTTTTTCTCATCCTTAAAGGTCTTGAAAACCAAAATAGTATCGAAACTTTTTCATACGTGATGTACGGCATCTCTATGTGTGCCCTATACTTGGCTTCAACCTTATACCATAGCTTTTCTTTTACCAAAGCTGCGGGTATCCTGAAAATTATCGACCATTCATCGATTTTCATTTTAATTGCTGGATCGTACACCCCCTTTGCCTTAGTCGCTATTGGTGGTGCCTTTGGGTGGTTTATCTTTATTGCACAATGGGCCATCGCCCTATTTGGGATTATCGGTAAAATCCTCTTCCTAGATAAGATGAAGAAGTTTTCCACCCTTTTATATATTTTGATGGGCTGGTTTGGTGTTATCGCTATTCCTCAAATGGCTACAGCTATCGGTTCTGGTGGTATCGCTTGGCTAATCGCCGGCGGGGTAACTTATACAGTCGGCACTATCTTCTACGCCCATGATAACTTGAAATTCTGGCATGTCATTTGGCACTTATTTGTACTCGGTGGTTCAATCGCGATGTACTTCGCCGTCTTATTATATGTGTAAGAATGAAATGATTTATATACGAAAAATAAAATACCAAACAAAGTTTAGTAGTCCTGCTACTCAACTTTGCTTGGTATTTTTTATTTGCTTTGTAAATATTTTAACCGGTGCCTAGATTTATAAAATTCGTATTTCAGATTCAAGAATTTTTCGCAGTCTAACAAGATATCAAAGAGCATAGACCGGGTTTCAAATTCATTTCGGCTTTGTGGTAAAGGTTGCTTTCTAAACCGTGACTTTAATTGGTCCAATTCATTCCGAAGTTTGGCCGCTGTATTAGATTCCGACAATTGTTGACTAACATGTCGAAAGAAACCACTCAAGTCATAAGTCTGATCAGTTAATTCATAAATATTATCCAAGGAATTGTTGATATCATAGAGGATAATCAGTTGGGTCGACCGCATGGAAAAATAATTCAAATAGTAATTTTGGACATCTCCAGTGATATTATTCTCAGCTTCCTTCAATGCCAGGAATTCACCGTGCTTCGCCAGTTCGTAAGCCTGGTTGATATGTTCATACAAGAGGGGGTCCTCATGGTTAGGGGTATCCATTTTGTCAGCGAGTTGATTTAAAATGACTTGCATTTGCCCTTCAATTTCACCTTTCAACTTGTCCATCTCGCCACTGGCTGATGTCTGATACAAATTAACAATTACTGCAATCCCGACACCGATCACTAATAGAAGCATTTCATTGACCCACCAATTAAAATCAGAAGCTTGTTCAAGCAGTAAGTGGGAAATAAATACGGCACACGGGGCAATGGCATTGTCACTCTTGAGGTAGACAGAAACGGGATAAGTAATCAGTAGGTAAAGTGAAAACACCCAAATTTCATAACCAAAAAGATTAAATAATACGGTGGCAATCAACAAACTTAAAATCATTGTTAAGGTCAAGTTGCCGATGTATTGGACAGTTTTCTTACTGGTTTCTGCTAGGGAGAGGATGGCTATAACACCGGCTGATACCGCATAATCTAGGCCCAACCATTGGGCTAAAAATATGGCAATAAAAGTAGCCACGGCATATTTTGCACTCTTAATCGCTACACGCATTTAATCGCTCCTTTAACTTCATTCATGGCTATTTTAGCATATAATCTGAAAGCTATTTAATGAAAACGTACCACATCAACAAATTTCTAAAAATGTGCGCAAAGATAATGAAATATGGTAGAATAGTGTAAGCGAGTAAGATCACATTTTTAATAAATTTATAAAAGGAGCAAAAAATGATTTTTAAAGTAACTTATCAAGATTCATTGACTGAAGTACCACGTCGTGAATCAACACACACTATGTATGTCCAAGCTGAAACTAAACGTGAGGTTCGTGCCCATCTAGAGAATGAAACCCCCTATCTAGTAGAGTTTATCCAACCACTTGAAGGTGCGCATTTAGAATACGAACAACAAAATCCAGACTTTAAAGTTGTGGAGCTTTCTAATTAATGAAAGTTGATATAAAAAATAATGAAGTTGGCGTTTTCGCTTTCGGGGGATTAGACGAAATCGGTAAAAACTCTTATGGAGTCCAATTTCAAGACGAAATTTTATTATTAGACGCTGGGGTTAAATTCCCAGAAGACGATTTGTTAGGTATTGACTACGTTATCGCTAACTACCAATACTTAATTCAAAACGAACAAAAAGTAAAAGGTTTATTCATCACCCACGGTCATGAAGACCATATCGGGGGTATTCCTTTCTTACTGAAACAAATTAACATTCCGATTTATGCTGGCAAATTAGCCATGGCTCTAATCAAAAATAAATTAGAAGAACACGGTTTATTACGTGACGCAGAATTACATATTATCGATGAAGACTCTGTGATCAAGTTTAGAAAAACATCCGTATCTTTCTACCGCACGACCCACTCTATTCCTGACGCAATGGGGATTGTTGTAAAGACCCCACCAGGAAACGTGGTATTTACCGGTGACTACAAATTTGACTTCACCCCAGTAGGTCAACCTGCTGATATCCATAAAATGGCTAAAATTGGTGAAGAAGGCGTGCTATTGTTACTTGGTGACTCAACAAACGCTGAGATTCCAGGTTTTACCCAATCAGAACGTGCTGTTGGTGAATCATTGGCAGATATCATGTCAAGTATTGAAGGTCGAATTATCTTCGCCTCATTCGCTTCAAATATTTCCCGTCTATCACAAGCCATTGACGTGGCTGTAGCCCAAGGTCGGAAAATAGCTGTCTTTGGTCGATCTATGGAAGCTGCCATCCGAAACGCTATCGAACTTGGCTACTTCAACGTTGGTGAAGATGCCTTCATCCAAAGTAATGAGATCAACCAATACCCAGCAAATGAAATCTTAATCATGTGTACAGGTTCTCAAGGTGAGCCCATGGCGGCCCTATCTCGGATTGCTAACGGTACCCACCGTCAAATCTCTATCCAACCCGATGATACTGTGATCTTCTCATCTAGCCCAATCCCAGGTAACACCTTATCTGTAAACCAAGTGATCAACCAATTGCTTGCTGCAGGTGCGGAAGTTATCCATGGTAAGGTAAACAATGTTCATACTTCAGGACACGGTGGTCAGCAAGAACAAAAATTAATGCTGTCATTGATGAAACCGAAGTACTTCATGCCAGTCCACGGTGAATACCGTATGCTATCTATCCAAGCGGAGCAAGCTGAATTAGTTGGTATTCCACACGACAACATCTTTATCATGCAAAACGGTGAAGTCTTAGCTTTAACACAAGACTCTGCTCGTCGTGCAGGTAGCTTCCCTGGTGAAGCAGTCTACGTTGATGGTAAAGGTATTGGGGATATTGGTAACATTGTTTTACGAGACCGTCATAACCTTTCTGAAGACGGTTTAGTTCTAGCAGTTGTATCTGTTGACTTTACTAAGAATGAGTTACTCGCTGGTCCTGATATCGTTTCTCGTGGTTTCATTTATATGCGTGAATCAGTTGGTTTAATCCAAGATGCACAAAAAGTAATCCGTACCACTGTTATCGGTCATCTAAATTCTGGTAAGAAGGTTAACGAAAAAATCTTACGTGACGCTATGCAAAATGCTCTACAACCATTCTTGTATAAACGTACTAAACGTAACCCAATGATTATGGCAGTCGTAATGCCTGTTTAATCAAGATTATTCATAATAAAAAATAAACCTGCGATGTTTAACTAAGTTAGCTTTCATCGCAGGTTTTTGCTTTTCTGTTATCAGTAATCTATTCAACCAACTGGTTTTGGAAGGCGTATATCGTCGCTTGGGTCCGGTCTTCCACCCCAAGTTTGGACAAAATATTAGATACATGGGTTTTGACAGTTTTCAAGGTGATGAACAATTCGTCAGCAATCTCTTGGTTTGATTTACCAGCCGCAATTAACTGCAAGACTTCTCGTTCACGTGTGGTGAGGTCGTCATGAAGATGGTGGCGGTTGGCTTCAACTTCATGGGCAATCAGTTTTTCATTCACTGTGGGGGCAATGACAGATTCACCAGCATAAGTTCGGCGAATGGCTGATGCAATTTCACTGGCAGAAGACGTTTTTAAAATATAGCCCTTAGCCCCAGCTTCCATAGCTGGATACACCTTTTCATCATCAATAAAGGAAGTGATGATTAAAATATTGGCTTCTGGCCATTCAGCTAGGATTTCTTGCGTAGCTTGAATCCCATCCACATTGTCCATGACCAAATCCATCAAAATAATATCTGGTTGCAGGGATAAGGCCATTTTCTTGCCCTCTAACCCGTCTTTAGCCTCTCCTACTATCTTTAGGTCTGATTGGGTAGATAAGTAGGTAGAAACGCCTAATCTGACCATTTCATGGTCATCTACTAACAATACGCTAATCATACATTGCCTCCATTTTTCTTGGTATCACGATTTGTATCAAAGTTCCCTGTTTTTCAAAGGAAATAATATTGGTAGAGCCACCAAGCTGAGCCACCCGCTCTTGTATATTTTTCAGGCCATAACCACCAGTTTGTAGCAGTTCCTTATCGGTATCAAAACCTACGCCGTCATCCGAAAATCGCAAATAGATATTCCGATCTTTTTCATATAAATGACACTCTATAATCTGCGCTTTAGCATGACGTAAAGAATTGGATAATAATTCCTGAACGATTCGGAATAGGTGGTTCTCTACCTCGGGTAATAGCTGGACATCCGTTACGGAGGCTTCAAAGTTAATTTTAACCTTGGTTTCCAACTCCCTAAAGAGTTGTTCAATCCCCTCAGCAAGGCTTTGATTGGTTAAGGAAATTGGCCGCAGATGGAGTAGTAAGGAACGCATTTCAGCTTGTGCCTGGTCCACCATATCTGCCACCTTACCGATTAATTGCCGGTTTACAGGATTCATATTGTCCGCCTGCTCTTGAATGGCCGATAAAATCATGGTCATAGCAAATAATTGCTGACTCACTGAATCATGCAATTCCCGCGCAATCCGTTGTCGTTCCTCTTTGATTAGTTCGTTTCGGTTCATCTCATAAGTTGCCTCATCTGCCACCGTTTTGGCTTGTAAAGCCATTTCCATATTCTGAAACATGGCCCTCAACCGCTCGATTTGTGCATCCACTTGCTCGCTGGTATGGATGCCCGCACCTTCTTGAAAAATGGGTGAATCATATTTTCTAGCAGCCAAGGCAGTTAGCTTAGCCGTTAATTTATGCTCATCCTTGTATAGAAAGAAATACAAGACAAAGCTAGCAATCAATGAAATCATTATATTAATGACTAACAGATAAACGAAGGGCAGAGCCAACCGTGCTAATTCAAGATATGACCGATCGATATTTATGGTATTTGGTACAACTATGAGGAATAAATATACCCCAATCGCTAATGTCAAAAGGGATAACCATATAACTAGGAAAATAGTTAAAAAGCGACGGCTTCTCATAGAAAGACCACCTCAACTGTCCCCCAACCTTGAGAAACTTGCAAGTAAATTTTTCGGTTACTTTGCTGATAAGTAGCGCTCTCAAAGGTTTTGCGCTCGTTGTTTAGGGCCACTTTTTCCCCATTCCAATTGACTTCAGTACGAAAACCATTGGCATGTAATTCAAGACCTACCCCTTCAGGTACAACCAGTTTCGTCTGACCGATTAGTTGGTTAATTACGACCACATTGGTACCAACAGGGACAATTGTTGACCCGAAATCGATAAATGTATTGGCATATAGATGATACATTTCCACATCTTCCCAAGCGTATACCGCTTCCTTGTAAGGACCGTTGTTGAACAAGTAGTCGAATTCAAGGAAAGCTACCTTCTCTTGATCCTTATATGCACCCTCTTCAGCATCTACAATTTTGGTTTGTCGTAAGGTTAAGTCATGATGGTCATTTTCCGACTTGTCTCTCACAATCGCATAGTAGATCAAGCCAACAATCACCATAGTCAATAAAACACTTGAAATATATGGCAAAGTCACAATCCCAATAAAAATCAGAAAACACCCTGTGGCAACAAGAATTAAGTTTAACCAACTTTGTTTTTTCTTATCTGCAGTTATTTTTAATTTTACCCGGTTACTTACAGCTAATAGCCCGCAACCCACAACAATGGCAATCAAATTTTCTGGCTTAATTAATAAGCCGGTAAAAACAATCAATCCGGCAAAACAAGCTAAAATCATCCAAAGATTTCTCATAATGCCCTCCATTCTAATTATATACTCTAATCATACCACTTCTACATCTCACTATATATGACCATTTTATGAGAGCTGAATGCCTTTTACATTGGACCTAAGCCTTAAAGTTTACCATTACAGTAAAAAAGACATATCTTCACCACGCGAATGGTAGAGATATGTCTTGAAATTTGCTTGAATTAGATTGCGTCAACGCTTGTGATTTTAACAACCATGTCGCCGCCTGGTGTTTCGATTGTTACTTCATCGTTCACTCTTTTACCAATCAATGCTTGTGCAATCGGTGATTCATTAGAAATTTTACCATCTAATGGATCTGCTTCTGCACGACCAACAATTGAGTAGACTTCTTCGTCGCCATCAGGTAACTCAATAAAAGTTACTTTACGACCTAATGAAACAATACCCTCATCGATTTCATTTGGATCGATAATTTTAGCGTAACGAACCATTTTTTCTAATTTTTGAATTTGCCCTTCAACGAAAGCTTGTTCATCCTTAGCTGCTTCATATTCAGAGTTTTCTGATAAATCTCCGTATGAACGTGCGATTTTGATTCGTTCTACGATTTCTTTACGTTTTACAATTTTTAACTCGTCTAAATCTTGTTGAATTTTCTCAAGACCTTCTTGGGTCATTGGGTATACTTCTTCTGCCATACTTTTACTCCTAACAACAATAGTAATTTCAACTTATCAAAAGTGAATAGACCCACAATATCATGGAACTAGAAATTTTGCAATACACTTTATCTGATATCGTCTAATAAAATTTTAATTAATCAATTTTTAAATCATTTGGAATGATTGAACGGATTTTTGTCGTCATCAAATCGATTGCCACATTATTTGACCCACCTTCAGGGATGATAATATCCGCGAATTTTTTTGTAGGTTCAATAAATTGCTCATGCATCGGTTTAACAATCGATGTGTACATGTCGATAATTGAATCTAATGAACGGCCACGTTCAGCCATATCACGTTTAATACGACGGATGATACGAATGTCGTCATCTGTATCTACAAAGACTTTAATATCCATCAAATCACGAAGCTCATTATCAGAGAAGATTAAGATACCTTCAATAATAATCACTTCTTTAGGTTCTACACGAATCGTTTCTTCTGCACGATTGTGTTGAGTAAAATCATAAACCGGCATTTGGACAGCTTGTCCATCTAATAATTGTCTAATATGGTCGCTAAGTAAGTCGTTGTCAAAGGCAAATGGGTGGTCGTAGTTAGTTAACACACGTTCATCCATTGTTAAGTGACTTTGATCTTTATAATAGGCATCTTGTGGAATATAAGCTAAACTTACATCTCCAAATTCCTCAATAATTTTACGGGTTACAGTAGTCTTACCAGAACCAGTACCCCCTGTTACACCGATGATGATTGGCTTACGCATTCAAAACACACCTTCCTGATATAAAAATAAGCTCGAATTCACTGCTATTAAATATAGAGAAAAATGTTCTCAATTGCAAGTAAATTCAAGCTATTTTTATTTTTTTAATCGCATTAGACCCATCTGATTATAAGTCAGCATTCTCCTCAGATACATATTGTTCAACTAAAGCATCATGCTCTTCGTATGTTTCTGAATAATATACTTCACCGGTTGTTAAATCAGCCACAAAGTATAGGTAGTCAGATTCTGTTGGATTCATAGAAGCTTCGATAGCTTCAATACCAGGGTTGTTAAATGGTCCCGGGCCAAAACCAGTGTTGATGTACAAGTTATACGGTGAATCAACTGCAGCATCCTCATTCGTTACGTATGCAGAATGCGTATTGTTCGCATATAAAACTGAAATATCTGATTGAATTGGCATATCGATTTCTAAACGGTTGATGAATACACCAGCAATCATTTCACGGTCTTCTAGCGAAGATGCCTCTGCTTCAACCAATGAAGCTAAGGTTAAGAATTCGTGGAAGGTGAAACCAGACGCTTCAATTTCAGCAGTATGGGTTTGTCGAACATTTTCCATTTCACCAACCATCATAGTCACGATGTCTGCGACCGTTGCAGTGGATGACAATTCATAAGTTGCTGGGTATAAGTACCCTTCCAACTTGTAGCGCACGTCGTCATTTTCCGATACGTCAGTCAATAAGTCTGGATATGTCGCCAATAATTCATCGAATAAAGCGTCATCCGTCATTTGTGCTAAAGCGTCTTCTTGTTCAATGCCAAGTGCGTCTGCAATAATTTGCGAAATGGCCTCTAGTGATGAACCTTCAGGAATAGCAACTGAATCAACTTGAGCTGTAGCCCCTTGTTGTAGTTCGTTATTCGCATCTGTATAACCTAGATTCTTGTGTAAGGTGTAAGTCCCCGCTTCAATCGCGTCGTCCCCAAAGAATCTTAAATAAGTTGTAAAAAGGAAATCGTTAAAGATAATGCCTTCATCATCCAAGATACCTGCAATATCAGCTGTTGTCGACCCTTCTGGTATGGTAACTTCGACAGTTTCATCAGAGCTGCCGATACCTCCTGTAAAAATCATAAACGATAGGGATAAACCAACAACCACAATAAGTGCTGCTGCAACCACTAAAAACCATTTAGCTATTTTCGAAGCAGTAGATTCTGCTTTACGATCAAGATCTTTTTGCTTTTTGTAAAAATCTTCGCGTGCTTTCTTAGACATATAGCGACTCCTCTTCTAGTAAAATCATTACTCTCATTATACATGAAAGGGTAATTTTTCTATATAAATGTTAGATAAATACAAACAAACGTAAGAAAACTGTAATATTGCACAGGATGAGAGCGCGGGCGGTCAGAAAGGATGCGAAATCCGACTACAATTGAATCCACATCAAAAAACACGGTAAGGTAACATTCCCTTAACCGTGTTTTTAACAAAATTGCACTACACTGCTGCTTGCGTCTTAAAGTCATTTGCTTTCAATTTCTTGTACTTTATAGTGTAGAAGAGAATGATTAAAAGCGTGAACACAATCAGAATTGACGTTAAAACAAATACATCAGTGCGTATGCTACCACCTATACCGAATAATTGTCTGTAGGCATCTACAGAATAAGTAATTGGTAGGTAGGGATGGATCGCTTCAAAGAATGGATTTGACAATTGAATTGGATAGGTACCACCTGAACCTGACAGTTGTAAAATCAAGAAAATTAACATTATGAAAGAGCCAATTTTATCAAACAATAAATTAAATAACATGACAATCGAAATTGAAGTTAAGGCCGTTATTATCGTTACGAGTAATGTTTTACTCATAGAAAATGTTTCTAAACCATTCACTGTATGTAATAGAAATACCATAATCAAGGATTGTAAAATACCAACCACTGCCAACACAGAGAATTTACTTGCCCACCAGCTGATGCCATTTTTAGGGCGACCTTTAGGTGTATAACTATCGAACATTAGATTTAAGGTAATTGCACCGATGAATAAAGCAACAGACATCATATATGGCGCCATCCCTGTACCATTATTTGGAATTGGTGCGGTTTCAGTTTGATTAGTGTCGACTGGTTCTGCCATCATGTCATACGTATTGTCAGTTGCATCAACTTCGTTCAGCGTTTGACTACCATTCGCTAACTGTGTACTTAATTCAGATGTACCAACAGCGATTGTGCCTAGGCCGTCACCTAATGTTTGTGAACCATTCGCCAATTGATCTGCCCCATCTGCAATTTGCCCTGCACCATCTGCAAGTTGGCTAGTACCATCAGTTAATTGACCGCTATTAGCAACTAGTTGGCCAGTACCATCAGCCAAGGCTTGTGTACCTGCTTGCAATTGAATGGCGCCATCAGCCAAAGTGCCTGTTTGGCTATTTAATGTATTTAGACCTTCACTCAATTGATTAGAACCATCTGTTAGTGATAAACCACCCGCATTCAATTCTTGGGTACCGTCATTCAGTTGACTCATACCTGAAGCTAATGCAGTAGCACCACTTTGTGCTTGATCTATTCCAGCATCCAGTGTCTGTGCGCCCGCTAATAAGGTATTGCTACTAGATGCCACTTGGTTAACGCCATCAATTAAGGTATTGGTACCATCATATAAAGCATCATACCCTTCAGTTAATTGATGAACACTTGCTTGTAAATTAGCAATCTGGCTACCAATTGCCGTGACATCAACGTCTTGCAAACTAGATAGCGACGATAAATCAGTAGAAATCGTTTGAACTGAGCCCGCTTGAGTAGTGGCCACTGTCGTAAATTGGTTTGCAACAGCCGTACTAACTGCAGCCTCTTGTTCAGGCGTTAATTCAGCCCCGCTTGCTTCAATTGCTGTTAAAATAGCTTCTGTATTACTAGTTGGGTCACTAACTGCTACAATACTGGTCAATTGTGTTTGCACATCTGCCATTGCAGTTGATAATGTCTCTAATTGGCCAGTAACATCTGATAAGTCTCCAGCTAAACTTGAATTCTGTAAACTACTATCTAAATTATCTAAACCTGATTTCATTTGATCTAATCCGGTTTGTAAAGCTGTTATTTTCGCAGCCTGTTCTTCGCTTGTTAGATTCGCATTTAATTGTGATAAGCCATCTGTTAAAGCCTGACTCCCTTCAGCTAATTGCACCATGCCATCGTTCAAACTATTAGCGCCATCTGCTAATGTCACTGTATTATCAGACAAAGTAGTTAACCCAGCACTTAGAGTAGCACTACCATCAGCTAAATCGCCTGCACCGCTAGTCAATTGACTTACGCCCGATGTCAAGGCAGGCATACTATCTGTTAATTGACTGGTACCTTCGTTTAAAGCCGTAGCACCTTCGTTTACTTGACTGACACCATCAATATATGTGTTTAAACCAACATCTAAGCTATCTGCCCCATCAGCAAAAATTAGACTTGATGATGCTAAAGTGTTTAAATTTTCTGTTATTGTAGCATTTCCATCTGCAGCTTCTTCTACACCGTCTTTAATTTGACTACCACCATCCGCAGCATCTTGCATTTTATCTGCCACAGTTTGTAATTGTGCAAAAATTGTTTCCGCGTATATTTTAGTCACTTCGCTAGATACCGAATCCTTAATCGTATTAGCTGCAGAAGAGGTTAGCTTGGAGGCAATATAAGAATGTCCCGCGCTGGTTTCATAATTTAAGGTCATTTGTTTGGGTTCATCTTCAAGTAAGCTCGTGGCGTTTTCTGAGAAATTTTCGGGAATGGTGATGACCATATAGTAATCACCATCTTTTAATCCATCCTCAGCATCTGATTTTGACACAAATTCAAAATCCATTTCATCTGAATTTTCCAACTCATCCACTAAATTATCCCCTATTGCTAAGTTTTCATCATTATATTGAACTGCCTTGTCTTCATTCACAACGGCTACTGGTAAATTCGAAAGTTTTCCATATGGATCCCACATAGAACTCAAAAAAATTACTGTGTATAACGAAGGAATAAAAGCTATCCCTAGTAAAATAATGATCATTTTTTTCTTTGTAAATATTGATTGCCATTCTTGCTTAATCAAAGCAGCACACGTCCATTCTTATTCTTTTTCGTTAGAAGTAACAATTGATTCCCAATCTATAACATTCACTTCATTAGTGCCTGCCATTAATAATGATTCAAGTGTATATTTTTGTAATCGTTGTTTAAATAATTGCTCAGCATCAGAAAATACATCTAATACTTCGCGTTTTTTATTCTTAATTTTATCAGCATGTAAAAATACTTTTTCTGCTAAATTTGTTGGTCGAACAAAACTTTCTTTGCCCTCAATCGCTTCATAAATATGTAACATCGTCATATCTTTAGGTGATTTCTTTAATACAAAACCGCCATCCTTACCAGCTATAGAATGCACCAAACCTGAAACCACCAAAGAACGCATGATTTTTTTCAGGTATGAATCAGACACCTCAAGACGCCGACTTAAAATTGTACTTTTTATGGGACGGTGATCGGCCTGGGTTGCCAGCATAATCATTATACAAAGGGCTTGTTCAACCCCACTTTTCATCTTCATTGAATACCCTCCATTCCTGGACAAAATTTATCTATGGATACATTCTATCTCTTGATTATTTCATTTACAAGTATTTTCCACTCTTCTCATCAATTATTTATTTAGTTTTTTCCATGAAAAAAGCACCCAAAATCAATTGGATGCTTTCTCTCTTTTATTGACATTTACTTAAAGCGACAGATTATAAATCTTCGTCTTCGATAAATGTTGCTAATACTTCTTCTACCATATCCCATTCTTCTTCAGTTTCAATAGGATTTAATTGACCTTCAAAACCGTCTTCACTTTCAACGTAAGAGAAAGCTTGTAGTTCTACGCCCTCTTCGTCAGATACGCCTGCTGGGTAGACGATAACATATGATTTACCGAAATCTTCTGAATCAAATGTAAACAGAATTTCGAATAATTGCTCGTTACCTTCCTCGTCAACAATTGTAATGTGGTCGTGACCTTCGTGGTCGTGTTCATGATGTTCAGTCATTTGTAAATCTCCTTTTTTCTCTCGTGTGTTGAGCCTGTAACGGACTCAATCAATATCTATCAATAGCCATCATATTAGGCTTGAAAAGTCACAATTATCCGACGCTTACTAAATTGCGCCAATTACTTTACAGTAACTGTTCGGTTTTTGGACCAGCGCGTCAATTCTAAGCGACTTTCCGTACACTTACTACGATGGGTGGGCATCTAAATAATTCTGCAGAATCAATACCGCAGCCAACTTGTCAATCACTTTCTTACGCTTCTTACGACTGACATCGTTGGCAATTAACATCCGTTCTGCTTGAACAGTTGTTAACCGCTCATCTTGATAAAAGACTGGCAAATCAAACCGTTCTTTCACAAGTTCGCCGTATTTTTGTGAGGCTTCAGCGCGTGGACCGATAGAATTGTTCATATTCTTGGGTAAACCAAGAACTAATGCTTCTACCTTATACTCAGCAATTAATTCACCAAGCCGGTCCAAACCGAATTCTTCTACTTCTTCATCGATTGGAATGATTTCTACCCCTTGGGCCGTCCAACCGAATGGATCAGAAACAGCTACACCTACTGTTTTAGACCCAACATCTAACCCCATGTATCGCATTACTCGCGACCAGATTGTTTCATGTAATTCACAATTAATTCTTCAAGAATTTCATCGCGGTCATGATAACGGATAATGTTACGCGCTTCGTTATGACGTGGAATATAAGCTGGATCACCAGATAATAAATAACCAACGATTTGATTTACTGGGTTGTACCCTTTCTCTTTAAGAGAATCATATACGATTTCTAATGTCTCTTTGACATCCTTTTCGTTGTTTTCTCCGAAATTGAATAGGACTGTTTCATCTTTATTACTCATCAGAACACCTCCAAATATTATCTATAGTTTACCTAATTATCCGTATTTTAACAAGAAATCGTCATTATTTGCCAATAATTTCTTTCGCAAACGTAAGTGCTTCATCAATTCCTGTTGGATTTTTACCGCCAGCTTGGGCCATGTCTGGACGACCACCACCGCCCCCACCAATTTTAGGTGCGACTTGTTTAATCAGGTCACCAGCTTTAACACCCGCTTTGACAGCATCTTGACCAACAGCAATTAATAGATTTGCTTTATCATCTACTGAAGTCGCTAGCACAAGGATATCAGAAGCGTCTTTTTGTTTCCACTCATCCGCAATCTTACGTAAATCGTCCATTGAACGGTTTGGTACGTGCTCAGCGATCACTGTGTAAGCACCAGCCGTTTCAACATGGTCAAAAATTTGTCCTGCAGCTTGCGCATTCATTTTATCACGTAAAGCACTTAATTGCTGTAAAGTTTCCTTATGTTCTTCTCTAAATTGTTGTAAACGTGAAACAATATTTGAGAATTTACCAGCTTTAAGATTTGTAGCGATTTGTTTCAAGATATTTTCTTGAATCTTATATTCTTGGATAGCTGCTAATGAAGTTACGGCTTCAATACGACGAACACCAGCCCCAATACCAGATTCTGAAGTAATCTTAAATAGACCGATTTCAGCTGTATTGTCAACGTGTGTTCCTCCACAAAGTTCGATTGACCACTTATTAATATCTACCATGCGCACTTCGCTACCGTATTTTTCACCGAATAAAGCTTGTGCACCAGCGGCTCTTGCTTCAGCAATTGAAGTCACTGTTGTGATTACTGGGAAGGCTTCCGCGATTGCTTCATTTACTTTCGCTTCCATTTCAGCTAATTCTTCGTCCGTAACTTGCCCGAAATGAGAGAAGTCGAAACGTAAATGGTCAGCTGTTACCAATGAACCCGCTTGGTTAGCATGGTCACCTAAAACATCTTTCAATGCTTGGTGTAATAAATGGGTTGCTGTATGGTTTTTCTCGATTGAATGATGGCGACGACGGTCTACCTTTAATTGAATAGTTTGGTCCAAGACGATTGCTGCGTCTAATTTCACTTCATGTAAGTGTTGACCATTTGGCGCACGAACAACATTTACAACATGTCCAATTAATTGACCATCTTCGTCTAAGACGTCACCTGTATCCGCAATTTGCCCACCCATTTCAGCGTAAAATGTTGTCTGCTCAGCAACTAGGTATACCTCATCCCCAGCTTCTGCTGACGACACCAGTGCGTCTCCTGACACAATGGTATTCACGCGTGTTTCAACGAATAATTGGTCGTAACCAACATAAGTTGATGGCACATCAATTTCGCTTAACACTTCAGATTGCACAGCCATACCAGTTGAATCTTTACGTGCTGCACGTGCACGTTCTCTTTGTGCTTTCATCGCTTCTTCAAAGCCAGATAAATCAACATCAATCCCCACTTCTTCCAAGTATTCTTGGGTCAATTCTAATGGGAATCCGTAAGTATCATATAATTTAAAGGCTTGCGCACCAGACATCACTTTATTATGTTCTGCTTCAAGCGTTGCAATCACTTCTTGAATAATTGCTTCCCCTTCGTTGATTGTTTCGTTAAAACGGTCTTCTTCTGTTTTGATCACATCTTGGATAAAGTCTTGATCTGCTTTTAATTCAAGGTAGAAATCGGCCATAATATCCCCAACAACGGGCACTAATTTCGTTAAGAAATTATCTTTAATACCTAAACGGCGCGCATGCATAATCGCACGACGAATTAAACGACGTAAGATATAGCCCCGCCCCTCATTTGAAGGTAATGCACGGTCACTAATGGCAAAAGTTACTGCACGAACGTGGTCTGCGATCACTTTAAAAGATACGTCTGTTTCAGGTTTTTCACCGTATTTTACAGATGTTCCTAAAGTTTCGATTTCTTTGATGATTGGTAAGAATAAGTCTGTTTCAAAATTTGTTGGTGCATCTTGGATAACAGAAGTCATACGCTCTAGTCCCATACCAGTATCAATATTTTTATGTTTTAAAGGCACATATTCGCCGTTTGGCATATGGTTGAATTGTGAAAATACAATATTCCAGATTTCTAAGTAACGCTCATTTTCCCCACCTGGGTACATTTCTGGGTCAGAATCCTCTAAGTCTTGATATTTCTCACCACGATCATAGAAAATTTCGGTATCAGGACCACAAGGACCAGCACCTAAATCCCAGAAGTTGTCTTCAACTGGAACATAGTGGTCATCAGATAAACCAGTTGCCTTACGCCATAATTCAACTGTTTCAGTATCTTCAGGATAGTAAGTCATATACAATTTCTCAGGATCTAAGCCCAACCATTTCTCATCAGTTAAGAATTCCCAAGCCCAAGGAATCACTTCCACTTTGAAGTAGTCCCCTATAGAGAAGTTTCCTAACATTTCGAATAAAGTATGGTGGCGAGCCGTCACACCAACATTTTCAATATCATTAGTACGAATTGATTTTTGTGAATTAGTGATACGCGGGTTTTCTGGTACCACAGAACCATCAAAATATTTCTTCAAGGTCGCAACACCTGAGTTGATCCATAATAATGATGGGTCTTGAACCGGTACTAATGAAGCACTTGGCTCCACACTATGACCCTTAGATTGCCAAAAATCTAGCCACATTTGGCGAATTTCTGCTGATGTTAACTGTTTCATAATTGTCCTCCTCAAATAAAAAAACATAGCAATGCAAATTGAGGACGACTTTGCGCGGTACCACCTCATTTGCAATGCTATGTTGACATTACCTCTCTACTTGCTGGATAACGCTAGCGCGTAGCCTTTCGACTAAATGTTTAGAAAGAGAGCATTTTATGGTTGGATGCTTGCACCTAATCATCCTCGCTAAGGTTCATAAAATATGGTTCTTTCCACTTGTAGACTTTTTGGTCTATTCACATTCCAAATTATACTGACAGAATGCCTGATTTGTCAAGTTTTCAAGCCAGTATCCAATTAAAAATCATCCGGCTTAATCCCTTCCATCCCAATCATAGGGTCAATTGTATGACTCAGGACTAAATCAGCTGTCAGACGAAAATCTTCAACTTCTGGATCACTGTTAGCTGCCAGTTCCAGTTCTACGTGCGCTTCAGTGGCATCTCCTGTTTCTGGACTGGCATTTTCCGTTAAATCATCATCTGATGACATTTCTGCCCGACTTTCAGCTTGATCTTTTGCTACTGTCCCATCTTTTTTTTCTATTTCTACTTCAACCGCAGTTGCCATCCGCTCATCAACATCTACAGCTTCCATCAGAAAGTCCTTTAGTTGGGTTTGCCGACTAGCGTCCACATTTTGAATGGCCGTTTGAAAGGCCTCGGGTTCACCGCACATAATCAGGGACTGCTTGGCCCGGGTAATCCCCGTATATAATAAATTTCGCTTCAGCATCCGGTGGTGTTGCGGAACTAAAGGCACTATCACAATTGGAAATTCCGACCCTTGCGACTTATGAATGGATGTACAGTAGGCTAAGGTAATTTCATTGAAGTCATTACGTTCATAGGTCACTTCAACCTCGTCGAATTCAACCACAATCTGGTCCACCTTGTTAGTCGTCTCCTTGGCAAAAAAGATTGCTACTATCTCACCTAAATCTCCATTGAAGACGTTTTTCTCAGCTTGGTTTTTTAGCTGCAAGACCTTATCCCCAACTCGGAAAGTCTGCTCAAAATAGACGAGCTCCCGTCGTTTGCCGTCGTCATTGGGATTTAAAACCGCCTGCAAACGTTCATTGATATGATTAATCCCGGCCTGTCCTTTATAGAGTGGCGCCAAGACTTGGACATCTCTTTTTTGATAGCCTTTGTCAACAGCGCGCTTAGCTACAATAGCAACTAAGTCTGCAATTTGATTCGCTTGCACCTTGAAGAATGATCGGTCACGTTGATTCATCATCAAGTCTTTTGGGACGACACCTTGTTTAATCTGATGAGCTAATTGAACAATGGTCGACTGGTTTTTTTGACGGTAGATTTCATCTAATTCACGCGTTTTAACTGTCTGTGAAGATAATAAGTCAGCTAATACTTGTCCAGGTCCTACAGAAGCTAACTGGTCTTTATCCCCCACAAAAATGACTTGCATAAATGAAGGGACATTTGAAAGTAATTTATAGGCAAGCCATGTATCCACCATGGACATTTCGTCAATAATCAACAAGTCAGTTTCTAGTTGCATGCCTGATACTTCGCCGTCTTCGCTGTCATCCTCTTCACCTGTTAAACCAAGTAGACGGTGAATAGTAGAAGCTGGCAGGCGGATCATCTCAGTCATTCGTTTAGCGGCTCGCCCTGTTGGAGCGGCTAAAGAAATTGGAAAAGCACCTGGGTCATATTCTTCTACATTTAAGGAAATATCATTTAAACGAGCATACAATTGGACGATGCCGTTTAATACCGTTGTCTTACCTGTCCCTGGTCCCCCAGTTAAGATAAACATTTTGGAAGTTAAGGCCTCTTTAATAGCTTTCTTTTGAGCCTGTCCGTAGGAAATACCTAAGTCTTGTTCTAGTTTTTGAATTTCTTCGTCTAAATCAACACCCGGATATTGGGGTTGATACTGAGGTTGCTGCATTTGCCCCATCATTTTGGCAATACCCACTTCAGCAAAGTATAAAGTTGGCAAGGCAACCCGCCCTTCTTCAGATAAGATCAACTTACCTATTTCGTTCATATCTGAAATGGTATCTTGAACGCGTTTAGCTTCAATAAATTGTGATTGACCATGCATCAAGACTTCTTGGGTTTTCTCAATCAGTGGCGCTTCCATGACATAGGTATTCCCCGATTCAAAGGTTGCCAAGTTTAGGACAAACATGATCCCCCCTGCAATCCGAACTGGTGAATCCAAGGGAAAACCAATATTTAAAGCGATTTGGTCTGCTTTTTGGAAACCAAAACCACGAATATCGTCGATCAAAATATATGGGTTTTCTTCAATCATTTCGACCGCTTCGTTATGGTAGAGGCCATAAATTTGCCCAGCCAACCGCGATGAAAAGCCCATCTCAGCTAGCTTAACGAAAACTTGTTCATTCCCTCTTTGTTCAACCATCCGCTCATGTAACATCGTTCTTGTCTTTTTAGACAAACCTTTAACCACTTTTAAGGCTTCTACATCATTTAAAATAGTATCAATGGTTTGGTCGCCAAAAGCATCGACAATACGACTGGCAATCGTATCCCCAATTCCTGGGAATTGTTCGGATGATAGAAAGCGAACTAACCCTTCTTTAGAAGTGATTTTTTGTGCTTCATATGAAGTCACTTGGAATTGGACACCATATTTAGCGTGGTCCACCAATTTCCCGTTAAAGTGATAGGTCGTCCCGTCCTGAATAGTTGGGAAGTTTCCCGTCATCACGATTTCCTTTTCTGAATACATGGTATTGGTTTCGTCTATTTCAACGGACATTACCCGATAAAAGTTGCTTTCATTAAAAAAGAAGGTCGCCTTTACCTCACCTATGACATAATCTTCACTTGTTGGTTGATTTTGATTTTGTCGCATGTTGGCTGCTCCTTCCTCGTCTTAGTAATCTTACATATTATAGCATATTCAACCAGTTCAGAATGGATGGATTTATAGGTCATTAAGTCATTCTGGCTGTATAAATATAATAGAAAAAAAGACGTGACCATGACATCACGCCTCTTCTATGTTAGTTTGAGTTGTTTCAATAGTTGATTGAAGTGTTTAAACGTATTGTAATTCTGCTACTTCTGAGTTTTTGAATGCAGCATCGATTGTACCGCCACCTAGACATTCTGGACCGTCGTAAAAAACAACTGCTTGCCCTGGGGTGATTGCACGTACTGGTTCTGCAAAAGTGATTTTCGCAGTCCCATCTTCATTGATATCAACATGGACTTGTGTATCTTTTTGACGGTAACGGAATTTCGCTGTGCAATCAAATGATGTTGCCGTAAATTCGTCATCGACAAATGATAAATCACTCGCCATTAAGTAGTCTGCATATAATTTATCGTTGTGGAATCCTTGACCAACGTATAAAACGTTTTTAGCTTGGTCTTTCCCTACAACGAACCATGGTTGATCAGATTCGCCACCGCCACCGATGCCTAATCCTTTACGTTGGCCGATTGTATAGTACATTAAGCCCATGTGGTCACCCATTACAGTCCCATCTTCAGCAATCATTTTACCAGGTTGTGCAGGTAAAAAGTTACCTAGGAATTCTTTAAAGTTCTTTTCACCAATAAAGCAAATACCAGTTGAGTCTTTTTTCTTAGCGGTTGCTAAGCCTGCTTCTTCAGCAATGCGACGAACTTCTGGTTTTTCTAAATGGCCTAATGGGAACATGACACGTTGTAATTGGTCTTGGGATAATTGGTTAAGAAAGTATGTTTGATCCTTATTATTATCTAAACCACGTAACATGTGTACTTTGCCCTTAGAGTCTCGTTCAACTTGCGCGTAGTGGCCAGTTGCAACATAGTCAGCCCCAAGTTCTAATGCATAGTCTAGGAAAGCTTTAAATTTGATTTCCTTGTTACACATTACATCCGGATTGGGCGTCCGGTCGCGTTTGTATTCATCTAAGAAATAAGTGAATACCTTGTCCCAATATTCCTTCTCAAAGTTAATCGAGTAATAAGGAATACCGATTTGTGCGGCTACTGCGGCAACATCTTTGTAATCTTCCGTTGCTGTACAGAAACCATTTTCGTCTGTGTCATCCCAGTTCTTCATGAAGATACCGATGACATCATACCCTTGTTGTTTCAGTAATAAAGCTGTCACGCTGGAATCAACGCCACCACTCATACCGACTACCACGCGGGTATTTTTGTTTGGATTATTTTCTACCACAACATCACCATCTTTCTGCCATAATTTTACGATTGAAGGTCGTATATTAGGTTGTTAGTAGAGATTATAAAATCACAAGTACAAATTATACAGGCTATAACAAAAAAAGCAAGCAATATGCTTACTTTTTCCGAGTATATTTATGCGTTATAATCTATGCAATTTCTTCAAGGATACCCATAGTGACCATATCCGATTGTAATCGTTCAACCGCTTCTTGCAGTGGCGCCATTGAATCGTTTTTATAAACATTCACCACTTGCATCCCGTTTAAATTGGTCACGGTCATAGAAAAACCATCCAGACTGCTATTCACTTTCATTTTGAATAAGACTTCACGGCTATCATTAAATGATGCGGTTACTACGCGTTCGAATTCAAAGTTTCCTTGTTTACCTTCTTGGAATCCGTAGTCTCTAAGGGTATATTTCTTCACTGTATCGGCCAGTTTAAATTTCTTGCTAGCACCTTTTAACTGGACACTTGCTGTCATTGCCATATTCTGCTCTCCTCCACTAGAAATCAAAACGACTATTTAATTGAAGCAAAAATATCTAAAATTTGATCAATATCTGAAAATTCGGTCGGGTCTCCAAAAGAAAGTCGTAAACTTTCTGCGATTCGTGGCGAATCCGCCCCGAACATAGACACAAGCACACGTGATGGTTCAAGTGATCCTGCTGTACATGCTGAACCTGCTGATAAGTAGGCATCTCTTAAGTCTAGTTTGATTAAAACTTGATCAGACGGGTGACCAGGCCAATAGATATTTAAGACATGGGCCAATTCTGCTTCAGCCGGACCATTGATTTGGAAGTCTAACCCACGTTCCCGAGCACCCTCCAAGAAATGTTGACGCAAGGCCTTTAAGTGGTCTTGGTGCTTGTCCATATTGTCATATTGTTTTTCGATGGCTTTAGACATGCCCAAAATTAAAGGTAAGGCTTCTGTTCCTGCCCGATGTTTATTTTCTTGGTTACCGCCACGTACATAGGGGGTAAAATCCGCCTTCGCATTACGGTAATACATAAAGCCAATGCCTTTTGGCCCGTATATTTTATGGGCAGACATAGACAAGGCATCGATGTGCATTTTTTCCACGTCTAAAGGTATATTCAAATATGTTTGTACAGTATCTGTATGGAAGAAAATATCCTTTTCATCTAATAGATCGCCAATAGCTTGAATGTCTTGCAAGGACCCGACTTCGTTATTGCCGGCCATAATGGATACCAAAATAGTGTCTTTTCGAATGCTTGTTTTCAATTCTTCAAAGTCTATATGACCTTCTTCGTCAAATTCTAGATAAGTCACTTCAAAACCTTGTCTTTCAAGGTGACGCATAGTTTGGTAAACAGAAGAGTGTTCTGCAGCGGTTGTAATTAAATGTTTACCCTTATCCGCTAAACGCGCAACAGTTTGGTTGATGGCTGAATCATTGGACTCGGTGCCACCAGACGTAAAGATAATATCATCTGCATTAGCGTTAAGTGTACGCGCAATTTGTCTGCGAACGCCTTCTACCTTCTGCTTAGATTCACGCCCAATCTTGTACAAACTTGAAGCATTACCAAAATCATCATGCATGGCATTGGTAATGACTTCGATGACTTCTGGGTCAACTGGTGTTGTTGCGGCGTAATCTAAATAAATGCCTTTCATTATTTTCCTCCCGTAAATTTTGTTTTCTCTGGGAATAGGAAGTTTAACAGGTCTTTTGTGATCCGTTTCCCTTCTCCCACTGCTGGATAAATGTGCATCATCATCATTGGGTTGAAGTTGGCTTCAATTAATGCGTAGTTATCTGCACTTGCTGGTTGGTGAATGTCTTCAATCATTAGGTCTAATCCGGTAATATTCACCCCTAAAACAGCCGCCATCTTCACAGCAATTTCCTTATAAGAATCATGCATATCGGCTAAGACTTCAATAGAATCTCCACCTGTTGAAATGTTTGAATTCTCTCGTAAAATTACTTGTTGCCCTTCAGGCACCACATCCGTTGGTGTAAAGCCTTGTTGTTTCAAGGTATTCACTTCGATATCCCCTAATTGGATGATTTCTAGTGGTGAACGGTGGTCCCGTCCTCGTTTAGGGTCTTTATTCTTTTCAGCGACTAATTCTTCAACTGTTGACTGACCGTCTCCAATCACATTAGCCCCTACACGGTTGACAATAGACAGGACTTCCCCTTCTTGCACGTAAAAACGGTACTCAGTACCAAATGCAAAGTCTTCGATTAAAACTGTATGGTCTTCTTTAAAGGCGATATCTAAAGCTGCTTTAAATTCGTCCGCCGTCGCGCCTTTCTTAAAGATCGAAATCCCAATCCCCATATTGGTTGATTTTGGTTTAATCACAAAGGCCTTGTCTTGGTATAAAGCTGCTACTTTCATCGCTTCATCAAATTGGTTAAATTCTAAACTTTTTGGTACATGAATGCCGTGCTCAGCTAATAGCGCCTTAGTGACTACCTTATTTTCCATTACATAGTGGCCAATATAAGGGTCTTTGCTAGTAATGTTGGCATTCTTCACGATTTCCTTGTGGTTCTTGTATTTTAGACGAAGCATCTGGTCATTCCGGTCCAAAATAGCCATTTGGTAGCCTTCTTGGATAGCGTCGAACATCAAGATTTGTGTGGATAATTCCATATCTTCAAAGCCACCTAGAGCATAAGGTTTAGCCCAGGCTGACTCGTAGACCTCTTCCGCGAATTGACGCCCTGCTTCTAGGTAGCCATCAACATCTTTCATAGTCGTCATCATTTGGCCAGCTGGCGTTAATGCTGGGTCTTTCATCCGTTCTACCATCAATTGTGTCGTTTCAATAACTGATTGATCAGCTTCAATTGCTACTAACATGTCTTGCATGTCTTGCAAAATAGCTAACCCTTCATCCATGGCTTGCGTTTTTTGGAAAGTTTCTTCTTCGGCAACTTTAGTTTTCAAGTCAATCCCGTAATGAACATCTGCCATATTAGCATCTTTACAAGACCAGATTAAGTACAAGATGAAGTATTTCATAAAGTCAATGTCAGTTGCTTTAATCCCGTAATCGGCATCCGGTTGAATATCTAACAGTCTAAATTCTAGGTACTTAATCCCATTATTCAGTAAAGACCTGGCTTTGTTGGCACCACGTAATCGAACATTTGAGTAAAATTCTTTCTCAGCGATTAATCGGCCTTCAGTCACGTTGGCCTCTAATTGCGTCACATAGTCCTCTAAATTGTCATAAGTAAAGGTCACGTCATCTTTGTTGATGTAACCTAAATGAGAGTTTCGAATTGACCGCACTGGGTGGTCAAATTTATCTGATGGCACACGGAAAAAGCTGTCATCCGCAATTGGCGTCGCCCCAAATAAATAAACTAAAATCCACTGGTAACGTAAGAAATTACGAGATAAACGTAGATAAAAATCAGATTGGAAATCTTTTAGCGATTGGCTATTGCCGTCTATTTTTTTCGCTTCTTCATGGACTAGTTGAATGAAAGCAGGTGAAATCTGCATATTATAGTGAATACCAGAAATCATCTGCAATTTTTTACCGTATACTTCCACTAAATAGTCCCGGTAGTCAACAGCAGCTGGATCTTCTAAATCGGCCACTTCAATCAAGTCATCCGCCGGCAAGGCAGGTGGCATTGAGTATGGCCAGATCCGTTCATTTTCCGTTAATGACTCAATAGCCACTTCATGTATCGCTTGCAACCATTCCATGACATGGTCCGCAGAATAAACTGGTGGAGTCACCAATTCTAATTGAGATTCCGCAAAGTCCCGTTGAATATAAAATGACGACGTTGACCCATCCACTTTTTTAGGGTGCGGGGTTAAAGCCAACTGCCCCTCAGGTGTAATCCGGTGACCCTCTCGTTCAATCCCTACCGATGCCTCTTTGAAGGCGTGGCGAATCTCTGCTTGTTGAATGAATGACTGTAACCAATTCATATGTAATCTAACTCCTCATCTACTCTTCTACCATCCGTATAGCAATGGTTGTTCGACTTATTTTATCACTAATGTGCTTATCAGACCATTTTTCTGTCTTACTTTTTATTGGAAAACGAACGTATATTCGCTAAGATGCATCACCTATGTTATAATTAATGGGAGTATAGTCAAGAGAGGAGCCAGGTAAATGCCACAAAACAATCCCTTAGCCTTTCGCATGCGACCTCGGTCAATCGAAGAAGTTGTCGGCCAACAACATCTGGTTGGAGAAGGCAAAATCATTTTCCGAATGGTAAAGGCCATGCAATTATCATCCATGATTTTATATGGACCGCCGGGCATTGGGAAAACGTCTATTGCCTCAGCCATCGCTGGGTCTACTAAATATGCATTTAGAAAATTAAATGCCGCTACAGACAGCAAGAAGGACTTACAGGCGGTCGTTGAGGAAGCTAAATTTTCTGGCGGTATCGTCTTATTACTAGACGAGATTCACCGACTAGATAAAACAAAACAAGACTTTCTACTACCCCATTTGGAATCAGGTTTGATCACCTTAATCGGGGCAACAACTGAAAACCCCTTTATTAACACCAGTCCAGCCATCCGCTCTCGGACCCAAATCTTCCAATTAGAACCACTGAATGAAACAGATATTAAGACTGGTTTAGAACGGGCTTTAACCGATAGTGACCGCGGATTAGGCAGTTTTCCAGTTGATATTGATGCAAATGCTATCGATCACTTTGCCCATGCAGCCTTTGGGGACTTGCGGTCGGCCTTAAATGCCCTAGAACTAAGCGTTAAATCAACAGATGAAAATGCGGATGGCCGTATCCATATTACTTTGGATATTGCGGAAGAAAGCATGCAGATGAAATCATTCTCCCACGATGCAGACGGAGACATGCATTACGATGTTATTTCAGCCTTTCAAAAATCTATCCGTGGAAGCGACGTGGACGCTGCCCTCTTATACGCAGCGCGCTTAATTGAAGCCGGTGAATTAAATATTTTATGTCGGCGATTATTAGTCATAGCCTACGAAGATATTGGTTTAGCTAATCCTCAAGCAACTGAACGAACGGTAGCTGCAGTTCAAGCTGCCAACCAATTAGGCCTACCAGAAGCTCGAATTCCTTTAGCCAATGCCATTATCGATTTAGCTCTATCGCCTAAATCCAATTCGGCCATTGAAGGAATTGACGCTGCGCTTGCTGACGTACGGTCCGGTAAGTCTGGTATCATTCCAAA
The DNA here is from genome assembly GCF_002440555.1 of Aerococcus sp. UBA6277. GTDB lineage: Bacteria > Bacillota > Bacilli > Lactobacillales > Aerococcaceae > Aerococcus. The sequence continues at coordinate 7,675 of NZ_DJUR01000003.1, read as the reverse complement.
ACACTTAAAAGATGCCCATTACAAAGGAGCAGCAAAACTAGGTCACGGTAATGAATACAAGTATCCACACGCCTACCCTAACCACTGGGTAGCCCAACAATACCTGCCAGATACCCTAGTTGGTCGACAGTATTACCAGGCTGGAGACACCGGGAATTATGAACGAGCCTTAGCTGAAAACCGCCGTAAACGTGAAGGTAAATAATCACTTATAAATGTTAAGAATATAGTAATTGTCGGCTTTTTCAGGTCCTAAAACTTGAAATTATCCTCAAAAGCTTGTATGATATTTATAAGAAGAATTCCTCTGTAGTGTTCGCGATTTCTTTACATGTGTTGACCGAACAATTAGCTATCTAGGGAACTGCCAAGGTTTATGGATATAACGCCTCATCACGAGGACTATTGAAGTAGATATGTGGTTCCCACCTGTATATCAATGCGGGTTCAATACAGATAGATCTCATCACGGCACATAACGGAGCTCTTTTATAAAATTAACTTTTTAGAGGATGCGTTTATCGCATCCTTTTTTGTTGTCTTTTACTTTTACTTTTTTTGCTTCTGCTTGCCTGCAATACAGGGATATTTCTATCGTTTTTTTCCTATATAACTGAAAAATGATCCTTAATCGCTTACTTCATGCTTTTTAAGTGGTATAATAAAGACAAAGGAGCGTGAGGAAAATGTATCAAGAATATACACGTATATTAGCCCCAATTGATGGTTCGGACGAGTCTAGATTAGCGTTTAAAAAGGCTGTAGCTGTTGCTAAGCGTAACAATGCTACCTTAATTGTTGCCCATATTATTGACACCTCTGCTTTCCAAACAACAAATATGTATAATGAGGTCATTCCTGAAGCCGTGACGACACGTGCTAAAGTCATGTTAACTGATTATGAAGAAGAAGCACGTAAAGCTGGGATTGAACGAGTGGAAACTGTGATTGATTATGGTTCTGCCAAGTACCAAATTTGCCATACTTTAGCGCCTGAAAATAAGGCCGATTTAATTATGATTGGTGCGACTGGTTTAAATGCTGTTGAACGTTTATTTATTGGCTCTGTTTCTGAATATGTGATTCGCAATGCCCCATGTGATGTGTTAGTGGTTCGTACGAATTTGGACAATAAACAAATGGCTGACTAAATTTTCAGCAAAAGATTTATTCAAACAAAAATAAACCGCCAACTAGCTGATGTCATTTCCCTGGTTGGCGGTTATTTGATTTGTTTACTTTATTATAAATCTAAAATGGCTTGGATGGATAGTGTGACTCTTGGTCTAAGTGAGGTCAAATCAGCTTCCTCCTCAAGGGTATGGGCACCTGTCCCCACAATGCCCAAGCCGTCAACAACGGGAATGTCTACTAAGGATGCTAGAGAGGCATCGGATGCACCCTGGCTTTCGACTTTAACTAGAGGACCGTAACCCAATTTGTCGGCCGTGGCTAAGTAATGGTCTGCTAATTGATCGACTTTATCGGTGTAAACCATGGCATCTACGCCAGATTCGATTTCAAATGTGGTCACTGTATCTGCTATATAGGGTTCAGCAATAACGCGTTCGATGTCCGCGATAATTTCCTCTTTAATAGTCTGGTTTGGAAATCTGAGTGAGAAGTTTCCTTTTGCAGAACCTGGAATCGTATTTGCTGAAACGCCCCCATTGATAATCCCGCAATTGATCAATTTCTTGCGTTTGATATCGGTTAATGCTTCTAGGGTAACGACTTTCTGAGCTAATTCCACAACGGCTGACCGGCCGATTTCAACTTCCATACCGGAATGACCTTGGACCCCTTCGACGGTTACTTTCATCATCATACCACCTTGACGGCCGACCACAATTTCATCAAAGGTTGGTGTGGGTTCAAAGTTCAGCATTAAGGCTGCGTCCTGTAATTCTCCAATCATTTCCTGGCGGGTATCTGAATACCGGTGGAGGGTTTCTTCATCCGGTATAAAAATTAGACTTAGGGGGTGTTTTTGATAGCCCATTTCAATCAGGTTTTTCACTACGTACATGGCGATGACAAGGCCACCCTTCATATCCATCAGGCCGGCACCCTTTGCGAATCCTGGTTTATCCGGTAATATACGGAAATGATGGTCTTTTGTTACACCAGCATTGAAGACCGTATCCATATGCCCAGATAAAACGATGGGTTGCTGGTCCTTGTTTTCGGCTGTTTTATATTCAGCAATCAACAAGTCCCCTGCTTGGTCATGGGGAATGGTCCGGGTGGTCATGCCAATATTTTCACACCATTGGCTGATAATTGTCCCCACTTGATTAACACCAGAAATTTGATCAATGCCTGATTCCGTATTCACCAATTCTTCTAAAAAGGCGAACATGTCACTTTCTTGCCCTGCAATTAAATCCTTTAACGCTTCAATTTCCAATAAAACCCCTCCAAGAACCTTTATCCTATAATTTCCCTTGTTTTGACCTTATTTTCCTATCCTCATTTGCTTAACCAGACCTGGTCCAGAAAGTCGACTTTTGACCCTGCTGTAGCTACTTGGTCACCTACAATTAATGGTCGTTTAATTAACATCCCCTGTTCAGACAGTAAGGTTAAAAAGGCCTCTTTTGACATATCGGCTAGCTTGTCTTTTAAACCTAATTCACGGTACAAACCGCCTGATGTATTTAATATTTTTGTATATTTACCGTCCACTTGGTCCAGTGCCCAAGCAATTTCTTCAGCCACGGGTGGTTGATCACGGATGTCGATAATTTCCCCAAAGGTTAACCCTTCATCTTCCAAGTGTTTTTTCACCTTTTGTGTTGTGGAACATTGTTTTAAGCCATATATTTTTAGCACCTGACTTCAACCTCTTTCTTTCAAGTTTATACCTACTATCTTAGCAAATTTTGTCCTTTATTAAAAGACGATTAAATCTCTTTGAAAATGACCACTCTTCGCAAAGCTGAATGATTAAAGAAAAAAACTAGCCCTTTGGAAAAGAGCTAGTCTACTTAGCAGAAATTTGCTTTCAGTTTTAAATATGTGCTGTCCTTATTTAGCACCCTTTTTAATCTTGATAAAAGCTTTCGATTGCGGTGGTTGCTTCTTTAGTTAAAGCCAAATTTTTCACATGGGTGTCATAGTTTTTGGTCATATATGAAAAGAATAAGAGGTCAATGGCATAAAGTTGGGCTAACAAGGAAATGGTTGCCCCACTCCGTAACAAAGCCTCCTTGGTGTCCGCTGTATGTAAAGGAATATCCGCTAAATTGGCAAGGGTATTGGCACCTGTCTTTGTTAAGGAAACGGTTTTTAAACCGAGTTCTTTAGCCATTTTCATGACAATAGTCCCTTCAGCTCTTTCACCTGAATTAGAAATCCCAATATATAGGGAATCTTTTGGGGCAATGGCCATGGCTGCGACTAATTCGTGTTGGTCTTGGGTTACCATGACTTGCTTACCAATCCGGGTAAATTTTTGCCGGAAGTCTTGGGCTACAATATTTGATGCACCGAGTCCGTATAAAAAGACTACTGGACTGGCCATAATCCAATCCGTAACTCGATCGATATCTTGGTTTAAGAGACTAACATTGGTATCCGATAAGACTACACTGGCATTGGTTGCCAACTTTTCTTTGATGGTATCAAGACCTTCGTCTGCATCAATATCCGTATAATTTAAATCGCCTCTTTGACTTGTTTGAGCAGATAAAGCGAGTTTTAACGCGGTAAAGCCACTGATCCCAATCGAATGACAAAAACGGATAACCCCCGCTGGACTTGACTTGGCCTCTTTTGCGAGCTCGGTTGCGTTCATCTGGATAACATCTTTTGGCCGCGCTAAAACAAGTTGACCAATTTTTTGTTCAGACTTAGGTAAGTCTTTCAGCATTTCATTGATTGTTTGAAGGATATTTCTTGCCATCATGGCACCTCTCTAACGTTGATCATTTCACAAATTTAAAGGGCTGTCAGCAAGGAGTTGACAGCCCTTTTCCAGTTATTCATATCTTACTATAAATTGTCTAATGCTTCCATGGTATTTGATGGTGATCCTGTAATCTCACTTGGGGCTTGGGCAGTTTGGGGCACACCGAAGAAGTAAGTCAGGATGAAGCCACCTATATAAGCTGCAACAAGACCCATGACATATGCTGGCCATTGTCCGTCAGCAATCAATGGAATTAAGGCAACACCCGATGGTCCAATGGCAGTAGCACCAACGCCACCGATTGCACCTAAGACTGCACCACCGATACCGCCCCCTAGGCAGGCTGTGACAAAGGGACGACCTAAAGGCAGGGTTACGGCATAAATCAAGGGTTCACCGATGCCTAAAATACCTACTGGTAGAGACCCTTTAATAATGTTGGTTAATTGCTTGTTCTGGCGGCATTTTAACCAAAGCGCGAAGGCGGCACCAACTTGACCGGCACCTGCCATAGCAAGGATGGGTAAAAGGACGGTTTTCCCTGTAGCTGCAATCATTTCAATATGAATTGGTGTAAGGATTTGATGTAATCCAAACATGACTAAAGGTAGGAATGTTGCACCCAAGATAAAGCCGGCAAATGCACCACCTACTTGTAATATCCAGTTGATGGCACCAACAAGTGAAGTGGAGATAAACCCTGCGATTGGCATAATCAAGAAAATGGTCATCATCCCAATAACTAATAGGGAAATGGTTGGAGTCACGATGATATCGATGGCATCCGGAATGACTTTACGTAACCCTTTCTCAACTAGTGACAATAGGTAAACGGTGATAATAACCCCGATGACCCCACCTTGACCGGCCGCTAAGTCGCCACCTGTAAAGATATTTGGTAATGGCGCTTCTGGTAACATACCAGTTAAGTAGGTGACCCCTGCGACAACACCACCAAGCCCTTCTGTTGCACCAAATACCCGGGCGGCGTTAATACCAATATAGATGTTTAAGTAGACAAATAACCCGTTTTGAAGGATTTTAAGGACAAGAAAAATGTTGTCCCACATACCTGGCTCCAAAGCCCCAGCCGTCAGCATATTTTGAATAATTGAGGCAATCCCCCCAATAATACCTGCCCCAACGAAGGCTGGAATTAATGGCACAAAGATTGACGCAATCACTTTCAGTGCTTGTTTAAAAGGTGTATTGTTCTTTTGTTTTTGTTTATTTTTATTTTCTGCAGTGATTCTTTCAGCTTCAGACCGACCAGAGGTTAAGTCTTGGTCAAGATTTTCTTGAACTTGCCGTCCTTGTTGGACATGACCTTGGTCAGCCATAACAGTGGCTACTTTGGCTGCCGTCCCTGGACCTACAACCACTTGTAAGGTGTCCCCGTCTTCAACGACACCCATGACGCCTTCTACTTGTTTCAAGGCTTCCATATCTACTTGTTGGTCGTCTTTGATATCGATCCGGACTCTTGTCATACAGTTATAAACTTTACTGGTATTATCTGGACCACCAATATGTTGGTAAATTGCTTGTGCTAAACGTGCTTCATTACTGATTTTAGCCATGATACCCATCCCCTTATCATTATAATACTTGATTTACAAAACCATTGGCTGCATTAATTTTTTGACTGGCTTCTTCCGCATTTAAATTGGTTAAAATCATCACGATGGCGACTTTGACATTTTGATTGGCTGCTTCAAAATACCTTGCTGCATCTTCATAAGTACATTCAGTTGCGGCCATAATTATTCGTTTTGATCGTTCCTCAAGCTTTTCATTCGTTGCTTGGACGTCTACCATTAAATTTTGATATACTTTCCCGATGCCAATCATCGAAACTGTTGATAACATATTTAAAATCAACTTTTGGGCAGTCCCAGCTTTTAACCGTGTAGATCCAGTTAAAACTTCTGGCCCACAATCTACTTCAATAGGGATTTGAGCAAAACGGCTAATCTTCGCTTGCTGATTGCAGGCAATAGAAACCGATTTCGCACCAATACTTTGGGCGTATTGCAAGCCACCTATGACATAAGGCGTCCGTCCAGAAGCAGCAATCCCAACAACTGTATCATTGGCATTTAAGTTTAACTTCCTGAAATCTTCTTCCGCCAAAGTTAGTGAATCTTCAGCGCCCTCAACCGCTTCAACCATGGCCTTGTCACCACCCGCAATCAAGCCGACCACTAAGTCTGGTGAGACCCCAAAAGTTGGGACACACTCAGCTGCATCCAAGACGCCTAGGCGACCAGACGTCCCAGCGCCAAAATAAATTAACCGGCCACCAGCTTTTAAAGACTGAATAATCGTTTCAACTGCCGCTTCAATTTGTCCAAGCGCTTCTGCGATCGCTTCAGGCACCTGTTGGTCTTCCTTATTCATCAGCTCAAGTACTTGACGAACTGACATCTGGTCCAAATGCATCGTATTCGGATTGCGCCTCTCAGTCGTTAACTGATTAATTTCTACACTCATATCTTTCTTCCTCCCTTACTTATGCAATAATTTAAAGGTTTGCCCTGGCCCAATGAAGGCGATCAAGTCTCTATCATCTTGAGTCACCCGTCCAACCACATTGACTTTCCCATCTTCTAGTAAATCAACCTTACAAATTTGTACTTCACCCTGATAGCGGCCGTAGCCTTCATTATCGACAGTGATAGCGCCATGTTG
>NZ_DJUR01000003.1:0-1052 GCF_002440555.1 Aerococcus sp. UBA6277 | reverse complement strand
TTGATTGGGTTATTTGAACTTAATTGTCGTCTTGATTCCTGGCTTCTAACCACTAAAGCTGCCGCATCTTGCCGATTAATATGGTCCCCTAAAATCCATTCCACTTGTTCAGCAACCGCGTCGCTTGCACTTTCCACCCTTAAACAAATCCGGTTTTTTTCAATATATTCTTTAAATTGAAAAAGGGCTTCTCGTGAAATTGCTGGGTCACCGATATAGACATCGTCAATATGCCCATTAGTGATTAAATCTAAGGTTCCCGCCAAAGGATGCAGACTTCGGTGGGCTTCAACCGTCGGCAAGCCCGCATGGATTGGCCCCCTCATTCTGTCATCACCAGGGACAAAAGCCATGGTCCGAAGACCCGTTGACTTCAGCCAATGGTTGTGGCGTTTAAAGCTATCCATGTCTAAGCCAGTTTCTGGGCGCGGGTAGTAGTTATGCCAAGCGGTAATATGGCTTAAATCTGCTTGATAATAGTGGAGTTGGTCTAGATCTTGTGCTGTCAGTGTGCTGGCATTTAAAGCGATATGAATTTCATGACTTAAACCAGCCACCGTTTCAAAACCAATGCCATAATCAATTCGCAAACCCGTAATCCCTAGATTGATAATCGGCCTGATATCTTCAAATGACCCACCAATTTTATGGAGACTGGTTCCTGAAATATCCACGACTAGCGACAAATCGTAAGCCTTCGCAATGGCGCCAAGGTCCCGCATCCGATCTAGATAAGCGGTGGGATCATCTTCTGGAATATGGATTGACGTAAAAATACCAGTAAAACCAGAAGCAACCATGCGGTCAATATAATCACGGTCAATTGCCTCATTTAAATATACGGAAAAACCATACATATACTCACCTCATTCAGCCTTTAACTTGTTTTCTTTTAGTTCAAAAATGTTTTACTTGAAATTCATTATAGCACTTTGAAATATTTTTTCAATAAATTACAAATTATCATTAATAAATTAATGTGAATGAAATTAAATTACACCATTCGTTAAAAAAAGACCCAAGCTATCTTATGGCTCTACAATATATAGGAC
>NZ_DJUR01000006.1 GCF_002440555.1 Aerococcus sp. UBA6277 | reverse complement strand
ACCTAATGGGTGATGGACAAGACGGAGTTAAAGTTTGTTAAATCAACATTAGTTAGCGTTAAAAGAAAAACTATGAATTATTCAGGAGAATTAATACTTCTTAAGTTTTTTGACATATTGATGTCTAATGTTCCAATGTTTTCATCTGAATTTACAATTAAACTAAAAGAATCTCCAAACTGAATTACTACATCATACACACTTTTTCTGACTCTTGTCACACTTTTTAAAAAAAACTCTTCATCAATTTTTACTTCGGTTTCTTCATTCTCAAACATACTGATTTCCTGGATTTTACCAACTATTGGTATAGGTATTGATATGTTTGTTGGATTGTAATAAACTCTAAGTTCTCCACGCTTTACTTAATCAAAAATATCCAATATTTCAGGCATTTGTTTACGTATTGTATTCTCAAGAATATCAGCCGAACTAATCGAATCTATATTTCTATTTTTATCTTCAATTGATTTAGTCATAGTCTTTGCTATAAATAAAAAGCTGCCTCCTCTCGCCACAGATTTAATCATTCCTCTAACCCAATGCTGTCACTAAAATCAACATTAAGGCAGTTATTTTTTTATAAGAGTTCATTTGCCACTAGACCATTTTTTTAGATTGCAATAACATTATTACTAATTTCAGCCTTGTCTTTCAACTGTGTTCTGTTTATTTCCTTGTATCAATCTGATTTATGTTCCCTCCAAATGTTAATAGCTGTGATCATCAAAGACTTCAAACATTTCCCTTTCAAAGCCTTCTTGTTCTGGTTCGCTGCTTACCTATAACGCTTACGATGATAGAATCCAAATGTTCCATCCAGAGCCTTTTGTTGCATTCCAATCTTAATGTTCTGACTGCGCGGTTCATTTTCTGCTTGGTATACTGCTTCAAACACACTCAGAATGAATTCATTCGAATCCAGCTCTGTATCCAACACATTCTCATCAAAAATAACACATACTCCAGAATTTCTAACGGCTCGATAGCTTTCTAAAGTCTCAACAGTATCTCTGCCTAATCGGCTGACTTCTCTTAGAACAACAACATCCAACTTGTCATTTTTACAATCAACTATCAGACGATTGAGTTCGGAGCGATTTGTTTCTCCCTTGGCGGATCGAATCTCCACATACATATCCATGATTCTCCACGAAGGAATATTAGCTGCCTTGCGAGTCAGACCTGAAATTTGATTAGACAAGCTTTTCAATTGTTCATCCTTGGATGATGATACTCGACAATAAATACCTACTCGCTTAATAGGCTTAGGTCGGGCCGGTATATAATGAATTTTAGGATTATAATCCATCATCTTTTCCTCCTTAGAAGGCTACTTATCTATTCATAATATAGCAGAGTAGGCTATTTTAAACTATAGTTTTTGTTTTCAGAGAAGAATACTGTTATACCAACCTTTCAAGGCTCGACTCGTTCCCGCATACGCACCTTCCCTTAAATGCTCCAAACGAGAAATCAGACTTACATTTATCTAAAATTTCAAAAAAAGGGGGTTCCAGACACTTACATGAAGCCTAGAAAGCCCTCTATAAAACCATTTCTTATTTAACTTTTTGCATCAATACCACACACTCCACATGCCAAGTTTGTGGGAACATATCTAATGGTTGGACTTGCTCGAAGTTATAACCTGCTTCAACGAATTTAGCGATATCACGTGCCATGGTTGTTGGGTTACATGATACATAGACAATTTTCTCTGGATTAGCTTCAATTGTTGATTCGATGAAAGTATCCTCTAAGCCTTTACGTGGTGGGTCTACAACAACGACGTCCGGTTGAACGCCGGCTTTAACCCATTCACCCATTACTGTTTCGGCTTGTCCTGTTTCAAAATGAACGTTATCAATGTAGTTTTTAGCGGCATTATTCTTCGCCATTTTAACCGCATCAGATACCACTTCCACCCCGTATACCTGCTTAGCGTTTTTCGCTAAAGCCATGGTGATGGTCCCAATACCACAATAGGCATCGATGACGGTTTCTTCACCTGTTAGGTCAGCCGCATCAATCGCCAATTGATATAATTTTTCCGCTTGAGGGGTATTGATTTGGAAGAATGATCTACTTGAAATATCAAAGGTAAAATCAAACATCTTATCCTCGTATTTATCCACACCATATAACACACGTTGTTTACCTGACATCACGACATTTGTTTGTTTAGTATTCGAACTCAAGACAATAGACACAACTTCTGGTAATTTTTCCACTATTTCAGTCACAATTTGGTTTTCTTCCGGTAAATTTTTACCGTTAATCACAATAATGACCATCATTTGGTTTGTGTAGTAGCCTTTACGGATGACAATATTACGTACGAGACCAGAATGTTTCGCTTCATCATAGCCTTTTAATTGGTGTTGGTTAAAGATATCCACAATACTTGCGATAGCTTCATCAATTCCAGGTAATTGGATTTTAAAATCTTCCACAGGGATAATCTCATGAGAATTTTTCCGGTAAAATCCTGAATACAATTGTCCTTCATTATCCGTACCGATAGGAATTTGCGCCTTATTACGGTATTTAAAAGTATCTTCAGAACCTACAGTAGGCAATACTTCGCGCCCTTCAGCTACACCAAAACGACTAAAAGCATTCTCCACTTGCTTTTGTTTGAAAGCAAGTTGTGCTTCATAAGTCATATGTTGCAGTGGCATTGTGCCCACTTGGCTTGATACCTTATCCACAATGCCTACCCGGTCCGGTGAATCCACAGTTCGTTGCATCATTTTTCCATAGCCAAACTTTTTACCCACAGAAATGGCCTTAATTGTCCCCACTTCACCAGGTAAAGCATTCTCTACAAATAGTGGATAACCATCCACTTTAACCACACCTAAACCTTGAAAAGTAAGGTCTTCAATTGTGCCCTCAAAAGATTCATTCTTTTGAATCGGCGTTGTATATTTTTGTTTCATAATTATCATCATCCTTTTTCATTATCTCCACTATTTTACCACGCAAACCCTTGAAATACTTGGGAAAACAACAAAACGCCAACACCTGAGTGCCAGCGTTCATAATGTTATCATTCATTTGATTTGGCTTATAATTTTAGATAATTAAAATAGATTTTTTGTTTACAACCAAAAACTAGGAACACACTATTTCAAAAATCCTTTATAAATATTCACGTATCGATCAATAAAGTCCAAGTATTGGTCCACTTCAATAGACTCGTCAATGGTATGAGCGCTACCAATCCTACCTGGTCCATAAATAACAAAGTCAAATTTGTTATCTACATTGGTAAAGTTAGACCCGTCAGTTGCACCACTTAACCCGCGGTTTTCCGCTTGTGGATCTTCTACCTTAATTAAATCTACTAATGCAGAATCATTAGCCCCATCTGCATATTGGTTGTTTTGTAACAAGTTCAATTCTAATGTTCCTTGACCGTTAGCGTTAATTTCTTCAATCACATCATTGAAAATGCCAACCACAACGTCATTGCCTACTTCAGGAATTGTCCGTGCATTTCCTGATAGGACTGTATATTCAGGGACTGAGTTAATTTGGTTGCCCCCTTCAATCATTGTGAAGACGTTTAACATTTTACCTAACATATCGTTTTCAGCTGTCGCAGCCGCTTCATCAATCTCGACATTGGTCTTGTTGATAAAATCGTTAATCAGCTGGATGGTGTTAACCCCTTTTTCCGGTGTAGAGGAATGAGCAGCACGTCCATAGGCGATGACTTGATATTGAATTGACCCCTTGTGTTTGGTGTTGTAGTAAGGGGTTGATGGTTCGGCGATAATCATGCCGTGGATATCCTCAGTGTAGCCTAGGTCAGTTAATTGTTTAGACCCAAGCATACCAATTTCTTCCCCTACACAGGCTAACAAGCGAACTGTTCCGGCGAAATCTTGGCCAGATTCTTTCAATTCAATCATAGCGATGATTAAAGCCGTTAACCCAGCCTTCATATCAGTAGTCCCGCGTCCGTACATCACACCATCATGAATTTCTGCACCATATGGTGGGTATGTCCACAAGTCTGGGTTCCCAGCATCTACAACGTCCATATGACCTGATACCGCTAAGATCTTCCCATCTTTTTGGCCTTTTAATTCTGCTACCAAGTTAGTACGACCATCCGCATATTGAATCTGTTGTGATTCAATGCCGTGGGCTTCAAGTAAGTTCTTGTAGTATAGGGCAACAATTTCTTCATTACCGTTTGGTGTTTCTAATTGGATGACATCCTGTAAAATTTTAATTTTCTCTTGATTATCCATAGAAACCTCTCTAATTTAAGACTTTACGTTCGAACGGATCTACTGAGAATCCTACTTCTAAAACGTCTTTTGCATATTGTTGCGCACCCCATAATGAGTGGTCACGGAAGTTTCCACATTCAACGCGCTCAGTTCCTTGTACATCTGACCATTCAGCTGCCAATACGTCATTCAAGACTTTTGTCATTGCAGTAGCTACTTCTTCAACCGATGGCGAACCCCAAACGATCATGTAGAATCCAGTCCGGCATCCCATTGGTGAAATATCGATAACGCCATCTAAATAATCACGCGTGTAAGCCGCTAATAAGTGTTCCAAAGTATGGATAGCACTGGTTGGAATGGAATCCTGGTTTGGTTGCACAAAGCGGATATCAAACTTGCTTAATTTGTCCCCTAACGCCCCTGTTTCAGCGCCCGCAACGCGCACGTAGGGGGCCTTCACTGCATCGTGATCTAATGTAAAACTTTCTACTTTTGCCATAATAATCTCCCTTATCTATCTCTTTTTGATCTCGTTAAATCTTCCTTATCATTTTATCATTAATTGTCAAGCTTTCATAGGTATCGAGATCCTCCCTTAACAGGAGTGTGCGTAACCTCAGCTTGTTAGTGGTCAGGTGAAAACCTATGCTATAATCAACGAAAGATCTAAAGGAGGGCCTTTCATGAAAGCAACCGAACGACGAGACTTATTGATTCAAACTTTGAACCAAGCCACAACGCCCCTGAAAGCCACTAGCCTTGCCAAAGAATTTGGTGTCAGTCGCCAAATCATTGTCGGGGACGTCGCTATTTTGCGGGCCAGTCACCATGACATTATCGCCACAAATCAAGGTTACCTATTAGCCGATAAAGCTACCAGCGTGGATGATAGTCGCTTCCGTAGCAAAATCGTCTGCCAACATTTAGCTGACCAGGCTATTGAGGAATTGACTATTATCATTAACCACGGTGGCTTCGTTGAAAATGTCGAGATAGACCACCCTTATTACGGGTTAATTAAAGCCAGCCTACAAATTAAGCACGCAGGCGATATTCAAGACTTCCATGAAGCTATGGATAAATCAGCCGGTACCATGCTGTCTTCTTTAACCAACGGCATCCACCTGCATACCATTACGACGTCTGATGAAGCCACATTTGAAGCCATTAAAGCCGACTTAAAGGCTGTTGGCATTTTATTAGACGAAAGTATTTAGTTTTCATTTTCGAATTTTTGATGATCTCCCTTGTCAGTCTTTACACCTGTCTTGACACCTTTAAGAATTTTGCGTATGATGAACTCAACAAATTTGGGAGGAATAATCTATGCAAAGGAATCAAGTGTCTAAGCGCACACAAAATATAACTATTACTGGTTTACTTACCGCTATAGGGATCTTTATCCCTTTAATTATGCCCTTTAAAGTCGTCATAGGGCCTGCCTCTTTTACCTTAGGTTCTCATGTCCCTGTTGACATGTCCATGTTTAGAAAACCTTCAACAGCAGCTATTGTCGCAGTCGGTACTACTATCGGTTTTTTAATGGCAGGTTTCCCAATCATTATCGTGGCTCGTGCCCTTACTCATTTAATTTTTGCAACTTTAGGTGCCTATTACCTACAAAAAGCGCCTAAAACCTTAGTTAAAACAGGATCAAGAGCCTTATTCAGCCTGGTCATCAATGCCATTCATGGATTAGGTGAAGTCGCCATTGTCTACATTTTGACTGCAACAGGCGTAACCCCTCCATCAGACGGTTTTATGTATACCTTGATCGTCTTAATCGGAATTGGTACCTTAATTCACGGCATGGTGGACTTTGAAATCGCCTACCAAATTACTAAGGCCATTGAAAAAAGAGCGCATTTGAACTTTGCGGAAGTTGAATTATAAAATTTACATACCATTAAGCAAAAACGAGCCCCTAAGAAGGAACGCTCGTTTTTTTTTGAATATTGTGACTTCCAGCTTTAATGATATTAACTTTAAATCGCAGATAATGCTTTATCTAAGTCAGCAATAATATCATCAACATTTTCAATTCCGATAGATAAACGGATTGTTTCGGGTTTAATGCCACCTTTAGCTAATTCTTCTACAGTTAATTGACTATGGGTCATTGAAGCCGGGTGCACCACTAATGATTTAGCATCTCCGACATTCGCTAATAGAGAGAATAATTCTAGATTTTCAATGAATTTAACCCCGCCTTCGTATCCGCCTTTAACCCCGAAGGTAAAGATTGAACCTGCCCCTTTAGGAAGATATTTTTCTTTTAAACCATAATATGGGCTACTTTCTAGTCCTGCATAGTCTACCCATGCTACTTTATCGTGTTGCACTATGAATTTAGCCACTTTCTCTGCATTTTCAACATGACGATCCATACGCACGTGTAACGATTCTAAGCCTTGAACTAATAACCAAGCATTGAAAGGTGAAATTGAAGCGCCAGTATCTCGTAAAAGTGTCGCACGAATTTTTGTAGTATATGCTGCTGGACCGAATGCATCTGCGAAAATAAGATTATTATAAGTTGGATCAGCTTGACTTAAGCCTGGGAACTTATCATTTTGTTTCCAGTCAAACTGTCCACTTTCTACAATTACCCCACCGATTGAAGTACCGTGACCACCAATGAATTTAGTGGCTGAATGGACAACGATATCTGCACCATGTTCAATCGGACGTGATAGATATGGCGTTGCAAAAGTATTGTCAACGATTAATGGAATCCCATGTCTATGCGCCATTTCAGCTAACCCACTAATATCTTCAATATTTCCAGCCGGGTTACCGATTGTTTCTATGAACACTGCTTTGGTATTGTCTTGGATAGCTTGATCCACATTCGTCAAATCACTCGTATCTACAATTGCCACATCGATACCAAAATCCTTGAATGTATGTTCAAATAAGTTGTGACTTCCACCATATAGGTTAGTTGTCGCTACAATATGGTCACCAGCTTTAGTTAAAACTTGAATAGCGTAAGAAATAGCAGCCATACCCGAAGCAACAGCCAAGCCAGCTGTACCTCCTTCTAAAGCAGCTACTCTGGCTTCAAAAACCCCTTGAGTTGGATTTGTGATTCGCGTATAAATATTGCCTCCTTCTGCTAAAGCAAACCGGTTAGCCCCTTGTTCAACATCATCAAAAACATAAGCTGTTGTTTGATGTAAAGGAACGGCGCGTGCGCCTGTTTCATCGATAGATTGGGCAGCATGAATAGCTTGAGTCTCAAATTTATAGTCTTTAGTCATTTTAAATTCCTCCTATAGGTTGTAATGATATACATAAAAAAAGCTTCCATCTCCTGCTTGTGCAAAGGATGAAAGCTACTTCATGGTACCACCTTAATTTATTACATTATCACTAATATAAACTCATAGAGTACGTCAAAAAATCATCATACTCTTCCTTTGTAACGGGGGATACCGAACAATTCTCACCTATTTTTGGCTTAAACTATTATGCTCCTAGACCATTTTCCCCTAATCCCCTTGACCTACTTCCACCAAACATAGGTTCTCTATACAAGTCTCAAAGCGTACTTATCTTATCATCGCGTATTATATATAGCAATTTAGGTATATGATAATGTCATTTTGATGATAAGTCAACTCTTTAATTCTAATCATTTAGCCATTTATATATTTTTTAGAAAATGCTAGTGCACAAATATTATCCTCCAAGAATAGTAACTCCTGTTAAGGATAAATTGTATTCAGCAATTGTTGCTAAATAAGACATGCAATTTTCTTGAATAGTAACCGAGATTTTTCAAAATAATGAGTAACAAGTTACCTGTTCAAAAATTTTGCTAGTCCGATGCTGAAATTACCTAGCATGTCATATCGGTGACAGTGGGTGACTTAAGCACATAAATCTATTACGTGCTTAAGCCCCTGCAGATTGAGTCGTCAGGCAAACCTTGAGACCTTGGCTCAGGGCGGTCTCCCGCTCCTCAAGGCAATGGTAGGTAAAGTGTAGGCGAAGCCTTGCCTATCTCTATACGAATTCGTCTGCAAGCTAACATTTTTGTGAAAATAAAAAAAACGTGTCTGGGTCACCGATTCGGTGGACCAGACACATTTTATTTTATTCAGAATTAGCGCTTGTCTAATTCTTCTGTTAATAATTGATTAACAACTTGTGGATTCGCTTGACCCTTAGTCGCTTTCATAATTTGACCCACTAAGAAACCAGTCGCTTTCTTCTTACCAGCTTTATAGTCATCAATTGATTGTTGGTTGTTATCAAGGATTTCAGTAATCAATGGTAACAATTGTGCTGGATCAGATAATTGTACTAATCCCTCAGCTTCAACTACCTCTTTAGCTGAACCACCTTTATCTGCTAAGACTTTGAATACTTTCTTCGCTTGCTTACTTGAAATAGTACCATCTTCAATCAAGGCAATCATTTCTGCTAATGATTCAGGCGTTAAACCAATTTGGTCTAAGTCTTTCTCATTATCGTTCATGTAAGCATTCACTTCACCCATTAACCAGTTAGAAGCTTGTTTCGGATCAGCGCCAGCTTTCACTGTAGCATCAAAGAAGTCTGACATTTCTAAAGTTTGTGTCAAAATTTGAGCGTCATATTCTGGTAATTCGAAAGTCTCTACATAACGTTTACGACGATCAGCCGGCATTTCTGGTAAGCTGGCTTGAATTTCTTCTAACCAAGCATCAGATACAGTAAATGGCGGTAGGTCTGGTTCTGGGAAGTAACGATAGTCGGCTGCCCCTTCTTTTACACGCATTAATTGTGTTTTACCAGTGTTTTCATCGTAACGACGAGTCGCTTGTTCAATCACACCACCAGCGTTTAAGACTTGTGCTTGACGTTTTTCTTCGTAAGCTAAACCTTTACGAACATAGTTGAATGAGTTCAAGTTTTTCAATTCGTTTTTAGTACCAAATTCTTTTTGACCATAAGGACGTAAAGAAATGTTGGCGTCACAACGCATTGACCCTTCTTCCATTTTTACATCAGAAACGCCTGTGAAACGAATGATTTCACGGATTTTTTCCAAGTAAGCATATGCTTCTTCTGGTGAACGCATATCTGCTTCGGATACGATTTCTAATAGTGGTGTACCTTGACGATTCAAATCAACTAATGAGTCACCCGCACCGTGAATATTTTTACCAGCATCCTCTTCTAAATGAAGACGTTCAATGCGGATTTTTTTCGTTTCACCGTTAACTTCAATTTCAATCCAACCATTTTCACCAATTGGTCGCCATAATTGAGTTGTTTGGTAGGCTTTTGGATTATCTGGGTAGAAGTAGTTTTTACGGTCGAAGTGTTGTACTGGGTTGATTTCACAGTTTAAAGCTGAAGCGGCTTTAATGGCGAATTCAATACCACGACGGTTCATTTTCGGCAGGACACCAGGATAACCGAAGTCAATAACGTTTGTATTTGTGTTAGGTTCTGCTCCAAAGTGAGCGGCAGATGGAGAGAACATTTTTGATTCTGTCTTTAATTCGACATGGACTTCAAGTCCAATGACTGTTTCGTAATTCATGCGTTTTCCTCCCTCTTACTCTGCTGGATGTTTGGTATAAGCGTCATTTACTTGTTCAATAGCATAAGCTGCACGGTAAATTTTTTCTTCTTCGAAACGGTTACCGATAATTTGTAAACCGATTGGTAGACCTTTATCGTCGAAACCAACAGGCATTGATAAACCAGGTAATCCAGCTAAGTTTACAGGAACTGTTAATAAGTCAGCCATGTACATTTCGATTGGATCATCATTCTTCTCACCTAATTTAAAGGCAGTACCAGTAGTTACTGGCGAGACGATTAAATCAACTTCAGAGAAGATGTTATCGAAGGCTTCTTTGATTAACATACGTACTTTAGCAGCTTTCATAAAGTATTCGTCGAAGTTTTCAGAGGCAATTGAGAATGTACCTGTCATTAAACGACGTTTAACCTCGTCACCGAAACCTTCAGTTCTTGTATTGACATACAATTCTTCTAGGTCGTTGAAGTTTTCTGCACGGTAACCGTAACGGATTCCATCGTAGCGTTGTAAGTTTGAAGATGCTTCTGCAGAGGCAATGATATAGTAAACTGGAATACCATATTTCAAGTTTTCGAAGCTGATTTCTTTAACAGTTGCACCAGCATTTTCTAATTGCTTAATTGATGCGCGTACTTGTTCTTTCACTTGATCATCAACTGAATCACCGAAGAACTCTACCGGTACACCAACAGTTAAACCTTGAACCCCATCTTTCATAGAAGCTACATAGTTAGGCACTTCAACATTTGCTGAAGTTGAATCGTGGTCATCATAACCAGCAATTGCTTCTAACATAATCGCGTTATCTTCAACTGTACGGGTCATTGGCCCAACTTGGTCTAATGAAGAAGCAAAAGAGATAACGCCCCAACGTGACACACGACCGTAAGTAGGTTTCATCCCTACAATACCGTTGTATGCCGCAGGTTGACGGATAGATCCACCTGTATCAGTTCCTAACGTTGCCATCACTTGACCAGCTGAAACAGCAGCGGCTGAACCACCTGAAGAACCACCTGGTACACGGTCTGTATCAAATGGGTTGCGGACTGGACCAAAATGAGAAGTTTCATTAGAACCACCCATAGCAAATTCGTCCATATTTAATTTAGCAATATTAATCGCACCTGCTGCAGCTAATTTTTCAGTAACTGTTGCATCATAAATCGGTACAAAGTCAGCTAGCATTTTAGATGCGGCTGTAGTTGTGACGCCGTTTGTTAAAATATTGTCTTTTAATCCAATCGGAATTCCTTGTAATGGTCGGTCAGAGGAGTAACCTTTTTCGTCAGATGCTTTGGCTTTAGCTAAAGCATTCTCTTCGTCTAGAGTGATGACCGCATTGATTGTGTCATTTTCTGCTTTAATACGGCGGATAGCTTCTTCCACTAGTTCAACAGATGTCACTTGGCCTGCTACTAATTTCTCATTTAATGAGCGAATTGTATCTGTAAATTTTTCCATTAAGCGTCGCCTCCATCTGTATCAATAATTGATGGCACTTCGATAAAACCATCGACTGTTGTTTTGGCGTTGATAAATAATTCATCACGCGTTTGCATTTTCACAACTTTATCTTCGCGCATCACGTTTTCAAAATCGACTGCCCAAAACATAGGTGCTACATCGGTAGTATCGATTTCTTGTAATTCTTCAATCATATTTAAAATATTCCCAAATTCTTCAGTAAAGTGAACGACATCTTCATCTTCAACCTTGAATTTAGCTAATTTAGCAATCCGTTTAACTTCTTCTTCAGAAATTGACATAACGGGTTCCTCCTTCATTCTTCAGCTTAGTTTTCGCCTTATTTTACCTGTTTTATTTTAGCACAAACCACTCAAGTCAACAATGTAAATTAAGGTTACATGAGTATTTTCTATAATTTTAATCTTATCCATTGGAAATGGCTTATAAATGCGAATAGACAAGCTTTTTTCATTAAAACTTGCCTATCAAGATGACTATTTGTTGTATGGCTATGAGCCAGCAATAAGTCGCCTACCCCTTTTTCAGTTCAGAAAAAAAGGTGGGTATGTTATAAAATGTTACATATTTTAATCTACGAGTACGTAGTTGAAAGTGTCTGCGTCTTTGCTTCTAGTCAATAGGGCCCGAACGCCATCAGCGGTTACCACTTGAATTTGAATCTCAATATTGTTGTTGAATACTGAGCTTGCGGTTGAAATGGCTTGCTGGGATAAGGCGATGATTTCGCTATAGCCATCGAATTGACTGTTGATGACGATGTTGATGTTTTGTTGCTCGTTATCCTGGTAGTAACCTACCCCTGATAAACCGGATAGTTGCGGATAGAAGCTTTGAATTTGGTCACGGAAGCGGGTGAAGGCTACTGTGTCCTCTTCGTTTGGTGCGTCATCGACTCCGTAAACGACGAAGTCTTGGTTGTAGGTTGACCAGTCACCAAATGAGTTTCCACTTGATGAAACGGCATCTGTTGTATAAGTACCGCCACCTAGATCACCAGATGCTTCGTTTTCAAAGATAGCTACATGGATCGGTGTGTCCGCGTAAGCTTCGTTTTCACGAATGTCAGCGACGATGGTTTCAGCCATCTGCTTCCCATGTTCGATACGCTCTTCAGAGGTAATTTCCACTTCTTCGCTGTCTGAATCAGAGTTGAAGGTATCTGAATAGTTCATTCCTAAACCGATTGAAATCCCTGCGATATTCCCGTCCTGATCAACGAAATCGTATTCCATAATGGTGTTTAAATAGCGGGATTCAAACCCGTCTATAGTGGTCGATTCATAACCGGACGGATTTAGGCCATCTGGATTTTCGTCCGATTGGGCTGTTAAATAAGTCAAGGTCTGGTCCTCGCCGATGACTTGTCCTTCTTGGAGCGAGTAGTCTTCAGTGGCGAAAATATTCTTGGCTAGGTCATACAAGCCGCGCTCTAAATTCTCCGCATTGGCTTGTGAAGATACCCCCGCTGTAATTCCTGAAGCAGAATTGGTTTGGTAAGTGCCGTCACTAATGTATGACGAGTAGTATTCTGTCGACAGTTGGCTTGTTTGTGTTTGTTGTTCTTCATTAGTAGATGAAGTTTGGCTGGCTGAACCTACTGATTCGGTTGAATCCGCTTGGTCATTTTGACAGGCTGCTAGGGCCAAGGTCGCCACCAATAATATGGATAATGTTTTGAGTTTTTTTATTTTCAATACGGCATTCCCTTTCTTAACTTGGTATTCTCCCCAATCACAAGCTCCCATTTTCTTCTTTCTATTGGTCTATTATATTATAACTTGTCGACCATGTCTTGTTCAGAAAATACAGTAATGCCTAAGTTTTCTGCTTTGGCCAATTTTGACCCTGCATCTTCCCCAGCAACTAGGATATCCGTCTTCTTAGAAACGGACCCTGTAACGTTACCTCCTAAGGCTTCGATAGCTTTCTTAGCCTCCGGTCTTGTGTATTGAGATAATTTTCCAGTTAGGACGACTGTTTTGCCGGCCCAGAAAGAATCGATGGCTTCAACTTCTGCTTTAACTGGCCCCTTGTACTGCATGTTGACACCATTTTCAACTAAAGAGTCAATGGTTGCGCGCGCGCCGTCTGTGGCAAAAAAGGCAACTATGGAATCCGCGATGGTCTCCCCAATCCCTTCAATACTGGTTAAATCGCTGATTTCCTTGGTCATAATTTCTTGCATGCTTGGGTACACTTCAGCAATCTGACGAGCAGCCTTAGCACCAACGTGACGAATGCCTAAACCAAATAATAAGCGCTCAAGTGAATTTTCTTTAGACTCTTCAATAGCTTGGATAATCTTATCCGACGCCTTGTCCCCAACCTTGTCTAAGGCCATCAACTGGTCTTTCTTGACTTGGTATAAATCAGCGGGACTATGGACATTGGCCTTGTCATACATTTGTTCTAGGACAGATGGGCCAACACCAGTAATATTCATAGCGTTTCGAGATACGAAATGGTACAGCTTCTCTTTTGCTTGGGCTGGACAAGCTGGGTTCACACATCTCAAGGCCACTTCATCCTCTAAATGGACTAGGTCGCTATGGCAAACCGGACAAGTCGTTGGTTTTGGATACGGCGTTGAATCTTCCGGTCGCTTGTCTAAAACAACCGTCACCACTTCTGGAATAATATCTCCAGCTTTATGGATAATCACTGTATCTTTTAGGCGGATATCTTTGGCTTCAATCAGGTCCATATTGTGGAGGCTAGCCCGTTGAACAGTTGATCCGTCTAATAAAACTGGTTCCATAATGGCAGTTGGGGTCACTACACCAGTACGCCCAACCGTCCATTCGATATCACGGATAGTCGTTTCCACTTCTTCGGCTTGGAATTTGTAGGCGATAGCCCATTTCGGCGCCTTAACTGTGTAGCCTAAAGTTTCTTGGTCGCTGAAATCGTCTACTTTGATGACAATCCCATCAATTCCATAAGACAATTCGTGACGTTTAGCAGTCATTTCTTCAATATAGGCTTGTATTTCTTCAAAAGTTTCACACACTCTGGTTAGCGGGTTTACGCGCAAGCCATATTCTGGGAAATGTTTGAACAAGTCTTGTTGGCTCTTGATCGGTAATTGGTCAGAAAAGACCCCTGAATATAAGAAAATATTCAAATTACGACTGGCTGTGACTTTTGAATCCAATTGGCGGATAGATCCAGCCGCTGAATTCCTTGGGTTAGCGAAAGTCGGCAAGCCCGCTTCTTCACGTTTTTCATTTAAAGCCAAAAAGGCATCCTTAGGCATGTAGATTTCGCCACGCACCTCGATATCAATATCCTGGCGGAGTTTCATTGGGACGGATTTAATGGTCCGAACATTGTTGGTAATATCTTCCCCAACAAACCCGTCACCCCGAGTGGCTGCCCGGACGTAACGGCCGTTTTCATATTGAATGGCTACGGACAAGCCGTCGATTTTTAATTCACAGACAAAGCGTACTTGGCCATTGACATTCTTTTGGGCATCTTCAACGAACTTGGCCACTTCGTCAAAATTGAAGGCATTACCTAGGGACATCATAGGTTGTGAATGGGTTACCTTGGTAAAGGCTTCACTTACAACGTCCCCCACCCGTTGTGTTGGTGATTCAGCTTGAATAAAGGTCGGGTACTTGGCTTCTAAATCCTGCAACTCACGGTAAAGTTTGTCGTATTCGGCATCTGAAATCGTTGGATTATCTAAGGCATAGTATTGGTAGGCATAGTCATTCAAGAGATGGGTTAAAGCTTCAATACGGGCAACATCAATACTTTGTTGGTCATCCTTTGTCATCGTTCAATCTCCTTTTATTCCGTGATGGATAATTTAAGCTTGTTTCTCAATTGGGGCGAAGGCAGATAATAGACGCTTGATCCCTTGATTAGGGAAAGCGATATCTAACTCTTGGTCGTTGCCAGTTCCTGAAACCTTGACAACTGTTCCAACACCCCATTTTTTGTGGACGGCTTTATCGCCGATAGCCCAAGTTACTGGACCGTCCACTGTTTGAATATCTTTATTAGCAGTAACTGGGTCAAATACTGACCGCTTCGCTTCTTTCTTGCGTTCATAGTAAGACTTGGCATTGGCTCTTTCATAGGTGTTGGACGCCCGTTTACGTTTGCTGGCATAATCCGCCGCAAACGTTGAGCCTGATGAACCGGAACCTGATGAGTTGCTGCCACCAAATGGTAAGTCTGATTGACTGCCACCATATGGTTGGAAAACAGACCGCTCATTTTCGCTGTCGTCTAATAATTCATCATCAATTTCTGCGATAAATCGCGAAACTGGGTTGGATTGGTATTTCCCGTAAAGTAACCGCGACAATGAATTGGTTAAGTATAATTTCTCTTCCGCTCGGGTGATGCCTACATAAGCAAGTCGGCGTTCCTCTTCAAGTTCAGACTCTTCCTTGGCAGCACGGGCTAGTGGGAACATGCCCTCTTCCATCCCAATAATGAAAACAATTGGGAATTCAAGCCCTTTAGCCGCATGGAGGGTCATCAAGGTCAATTCCCCTTGTTGGTCAATTTCTTGGTTGTCTAAATCTGATACCAATGATAAGTCCGTGATAAAGCCCATCAAGGCATCATCTTCAGCTGGATTGTTGTCAATCACACCATCAAGTGCTGCTTGAATCCCTTCAAGATCGAATAAATTGAAGCTTCCATCTGGATTGAGTGGGTTATCTGCCGGATTGACGTCGATTTGATTGAGGTTGGCTTCTTGTAATTCTGCCGGCCGGTCCGCTTCTTCTTGGGCCGCAATTTGTGCTGCTTGTTCACGGTCTTCTTGCTCAGCTTCCCAACGTTTATCGAACTCTTGGGTTACCGAAATGAACTCGTGAATGTTGTCGATTCGGGCGTCAGCTTCAAGTGTTTTTTGATTTTCCAAGTCTTTTAAATAGCCGGTTTGCGCTAAAATTTCCTCGACTAAATCTTGGATTGCTAAGAATTCGCGTTGTGCTTGGAGATCGGCCATCATCTTACCGAAAGCCTTTAGATTCGTAGCACCTTTACCAGTGATTGGTGAATGGTCGACTAGGGTTGCCGCCTGTAAAAGGGAAATCCCTTGCTGGCTGGCGAATATGTTTAATTTATCTAGGGTTCCTGGTCCAATACCACGTTTAGGTACGTTGATAATCCGCGTAAATGATAGGTTGTCAGACGGATTGGCCAGTAGACGTAGGTAAGCTAGAATGTCTTTAATTTCCTTACGGTCGTAGAATTTTAGACCACCGACAATTCGGTAAGGCATGTTGGCTTTGACCAAATTCTCCTCCATTACACGGGACTGGGCATTGGTTCTATACAGGATGGCAATGTCTCCGTAACGCTTGTTTTGTCTTTTGATAGCATCTTTAATTTTACCGATGACATAGTTGGACTCGTCACGCTCATTTTGCGCCCGATAATAAGAAATCAATTCACCTTGGTCATTATCTGTCCAAAGGGTCTTATCCTTACGATAGGTGTTTTTATTGATGACATTATTGGCCGCCTGCAAGATATTTTTAGTAGATCGGTAATTTTGTTCCAATAGGATAGTGGTTGATTTTGGGTAATCCTTTTCGAAGTTCAAGATATTTTCCATATTGGCACCACGCCAACCATAAATAGACTGGTCCGCGTCCCCTACCACACAAACGTTGTGGAAGTAGTCACCTAATTGTTTTACTAATTTATATTGAGCTTCATTGGTATCTTGGTACTCGTCCACGTGGATATAGTGGAACTTTTGTTGGTAGTACTTCAAGATATCTGGTTGTTGGTCGAATAATTTAACGGTATACATGATTAAATCATCGAAATCGAAAGATTGCGCTGCTTGTAGCCCTTTTTGGTAGCGTTCGTATACATCCGCCACCACGTCTTCGATGTAGCCAGAATAATTTTGACGGTAGTCGTCAGGCAGCATTAAGTTATTTTTCGCATCAGAAATACGCCCTAACAACATTTTATAAGAAAACTTGTCCTTGTCTAAGTTCAATTCCTTAATAATACGTTTGATTAGGGTTTGTTGTTCAGATGGATCCGCAATGGTAAATGACCGCATAAAGCCAATTGCTTCCGCTTCTCGTCTTAAAATTCGTACACACATAGCGTGGAAAGTAGATACCCACATATCGTTAGCGTCAGGTCCTACAAGGGCAGACACCCGTTCTTTCATCTCTTTAGCGGCCTTGTTGGTAAAGGTAATCGCTAAAATATTCCAAGGATTTACATCTTTCTCACTTAAAATATATGCCATGCGGTGGGTCAAAACACGTGTCTTCCCACTACCCGCACCAGCCATAATTAATAGCGGCCCTTCGGTATGCTCAACAGCTTCCTTTTGTCGATCATTAAGCCCCTTCGTAAATCGATTCAATGCCATCATTAGGCCACCTTTCCCGTATAGTTTCACTGTTAAGGATACCATTAATAGAACACCTGTTCAACGAAAACAAGGTGTGAGCGAGACCGCTTAGCTCAACAACACTGGAAGATTAGTCTAGTGACTGACGTAGTCAGTTGAAAACTAATCTGAAGTGGACTTGAGCTGGTCGAGGGAGTCCGATTATAGCGCAAAGTCGGACATCCTTCGCCTTCCACTTTATTTAATTAGTTACGATTGATACTCAATATTCAGCATGGTTTTTTTCAATTTTATTATGGTTACATAGATCATTTACAATTCCTGTTAGCTCATTAATCCTAATTAGTGAATGTTTAGTAAAACGCTTTTTTCCAGCCGAAGGTTAAAGGCATAAAAAGACGAACCTTTTAAGATTCGTCTCTCACTTATTTATTAATTTGATAAAGAATTAATTGGTTTATCCAGATGCGGGCTTGTTTACGCGCCATCGCATAATCTTTATGTACTAAAGCTTTCAGCATCGTTGGATAGATTTCTTTTAAATCATTCGCTTCTCGTTTGAAGGCTGAGTGGTCTTCCTTGGCTTCTTTTATGTACAATTCATGTAGGGGTTGAATTGTATTCAAGGTAACTTGCCTAAAGTATGAATTCGGATAGAAGGATACCAAATAGGTAAACATTTTGAATTCAGTATCAAAGTAAGATTCCAAGTCATATGCTGCAAGTGATTCAGAAATATTTTGTTTCAATTCTTCAACGCGTTCGGTGTCTACTTGGACATCTTTATTTTGCATTTGCTGGAAGAGATTCATCGTTAACAATTCAATAAATTGTAGACGTTCCACAATTGCTCGTGCGTTTAGTGCATTTTTCGCTACTACCGCACCTTTGTATTGTTCAATACGAATATAATCTTCTTCAGCAAGTTGTGCCATGGCTTTTCGAACCGGCGTACGACTCATGCCTAGCGTTTCTGCAATTTCGACTTCTTTTAAGTGTGTATCTGGTAATAGCAAATTACTATCAATTTGTTCCTTTAGGTATTGATATGCAATGTCCTTATAGCTCTTAGTCTTTGCCACGGTTTTACCCCCTGTAAAAAGTACAATATACCGAAATATTGTTCATCTTTTATAATACACTTGAATAGCAACCATTGCAAATGAATTTTCTTTCACTTATCCTATTGAACCTGGTTATCAAACCGAGTTAATTCGTATCTTTCTATCACATCTATCAAAGATTCCGCATAATTAGGATCGGTAGCATACCCCGATTCTTGCAAGGCATAGGCAGCTTCTTTATACGAGCTTGCATTCAAAACACCACTATAATGTGTTTCATTCCATGAAGTGCCATTTGCAAGTAACCTTCCGTGATCAGCTACTGATTCTTCCCAAGATGTATAGACCCGGAAAGGCTCATCCACCGTAATATATCGGCCATTCACAAATTCTTGTGTGGGTAAATCTACACTTGGGTCATTCGGGCTATATGATTTACGACCAAATAAATTAAAATACTCACTAGATAATTGACTTCTACCAAAATTAGATTCCAATACTGCTTGGGCAGTGACAATACTTGGTAATACGTGAGATTCGGGGTATTCAGTTACTGCATATTGACCGATTAAATCCACAAATTCTTGGTCTGTATATACCATTTCCACTTCTTCACTGGAGGTCTCACTTGACGAGGGTACGCCTTGATAGTCTTGGGAAAGGAAAAATAGCATTAATCCAAGAATTGCAAGTGTTCCTAACCATATTTCTTTACGACGTTGCGCACGTTTCTTCTTCGAAAGATATCGTGTTTTTTTATATTTTCTTTTTTTGAAAATTAGCCTGAATACTTGTTGATACCCTTTCAACCAACCATTTAATCTGCGCCTTTTTTGCTTCTTTTTATTTGCCAAAATATTGTCACCTCCTCGCATACATCTCTTTTTGGCCATAATTGGTCCATTTTTCCCTTGCATTATACATAAAAAGCGTTGAGTAAACCACTACGATTACTCAACGCTTATATTAAGATTCTTTAAATCTATAACATTGCCCCACCAAGATAAGCTTCTTGTACTTTCTCAGAGGTTAACAATTCTTGACCAGATCCTGATAATAAAATCTTACCCGTTTCCATTACGTAAGCACGGTCAGAGATGCTTAATGCTTGCTTGGCATTTTGTTCAATCAATAGAACAGTTGTACCAGCCGCATTGATTTCTTCGATGATGTTGAAGATTTGTTGGATGAATAATGGCGCTAACCCCATTGAAGGCTCATCTAACAATAATAATTTTGGTTTAGCCATCAAGGCTCTTGCCATAGCCACCATTTGTTGTTCCCCACCAGATAAAGTGGCCGCGTCTTGGTTTAAACGCTCTTTGATGATGGGGAAGTATTCAAATGATTTTTCCATGTCTTCTTTTAAGCCATCGCGGTCTTTACGGGTGTAAGCACCCATTAAAAGGTTCTCTTTAACAGACATCCCTTTAAATACATGACGACCTTCAGGTACTTGAGAAATCCCAGCTTTTACAATTTTCATTGCGTTTGATTTCAAGATATCTTGTCCTTCATAAAGGATTTGTCCGCTTTTGGCTGGTTTTATACCTGAAATCGTGCGTAATGTTGTTGACTTACCTGCACCATTGGAACCGATTAGGGAAACAATCTCGCCTTGATTGACCTCAAAGCTGATGCCTTTAATCGCTTCAATCATACCGTATGAGACTTTCAAATCTTTTACTTCTAACATTGTCATATTTTACTCGCCTCCTAAGTACGCTTTGATAACAGCTGGATTACTTTGGATTTCGCTTGGTGTACCATGGGCGATCAATTTACCGTATTCCAATACGTAGATACGTTCACATACATTCATTACAAGAGACATATCATGTTCGATAAGGACAACTGTAATGTCGAAATCTTTTTGAATTTGACGGATCAATTCAGTTAAGTTAGCTGTTTCATTTGGGTTCATCCCTGCAGCTGGTTCATCCAAGAATAAGATCTTTGGTTCGGTCGCTAAGGCACGAACGATTTCTAGACGACGTTGTTGACCATATGGCAAGTTTTTCGCTTTTTCATATAGTAAATCCTGAAGGTTAAAAATACTAAGTAATTCGATTGCACGTTCCTTTAATTCTTCACGATTTTTGTAGAAAGCTGGCGTACGTAAAACACTAGACAAGAAGCTAGCGCCGTGTTTAGTATGTAAAGCTACTAACACGTTGTCTAAAACAGTCAACTGACCAAATAAACGGATATTTTGGAAGGTTCTTGCTAAACCATAGCGGTTGATTTCACTTGGCTCTTTACCGTTTAAAACCACATCACCTTCGTCAGTTGATAATTTTACTTCACCTGAACTTGGCTCATAAACACCAGTCAGCAAGTTGAATAAGGTTGTTTTACCTGCACCGTTAGGGCCGATAAGTCCAACCAATTCATTCTTTTCTAATTCAATATTTACATTTGACACAGCGGCTAACCCGCCAAAATTTTTATTTAAATCTTTAATCGTCAATAATGACATGGTTACGCCTCCTCTTTATCAGAATCTTTTTTCTTGCGGTTGAATAATTTAGTGAATTGTAATTCGTAATCACCCATTAAACCAGACGGCTTGAATACCATGATGGCGATGATTGCGATACCGTATACAACCATACGTAATTGACCTAAAGGCGCTAAAACTGAGTTTAGTAGACCTAAAGCGATGGCTGCAACGAATGAACCTGTTACTGATCCGATACCACCGAATACAACGATGATTAACACGTCGATTGAACGCTGGAAAGTGAATTGTGATGGGTTGATTACTGAGAAGTAACCTGCGTATAAAGTACCTGCGATTGAAGCAGTTACAGCACCGATTACAAAGGCGATGATTTTATACTTAGTTGTTTTAACTCCAACCGATTCAGCAGCGATTTCATTTTCCCGAACGGCAATAGTCGCACGTCCTGGACTAGAGTGGATGTAGTTTACAACGAATAATGTTGTTAAAACGATGAAGATAAATAAAGTAATCCACGTTACGTTCATTGGAATACCTGAAATACCAGCGGCACCGTTAGTGATTTCCAAGTTTTGGATGATGATACGGATAATTTCAGAAGCCCCTAAAGTTGCAATCGCTAAGTAGTCACCTTTCAAACGTAAGGTAGGAACCCCTACGATTAAAGCAACGATAGCTGCTAAAACAGCCCCAGCGGCCATACCAGCATAGAAACCCACTGGTCCTGGAATTTGCGTTGAAAGGATGGCACCAACATAGGCACCAATGGCCATAAATCCAGCGTGACCAAGCGAGAATTGTCCAGCATAGCCTACTACTAAGTTCAAACCAACAGCTAGGATCATATTAATCCCAATTGTCACCATAATATTTTGATAGAACGACGTTACTAATCCCATTAAATAGGCTGCCATGATTAAGAAGAAAAGTCCCAAAATCACACAAATCCAAGTAATTGTTGATTTAGTAAAGAAGTTTTTTGCCCATGATTCTTTTTTCATCATACACCCTCCTATACTTTCTCTTGTGTGCCTTTACCTAACAATCCGCTAGGTTTGAAGACTAAAATAATAATCAAAATGAAGTAAACGGCAGCGTCACGCCAAGTAGATAAACCAATCATAGATACCATTGATTCAACCACACCGATTAAAACCCCACCTAACATGGCACCAGGAATTGATCCGATACCACCTAAAACAGCTGCTACGAAGGCTTTAATACCAGGAGTTAACCCCATTGTTGGTGAAATAGAGTTATAGTAGATACCTACCAAGACCCCACCAGCACCAGCTAAGGCAGAACCAATAGCGAAGGTAAAGGAAATAATGCTATCTACAGAGATACCCATTAAACGCGCTGCATCGGCATCTACAGATACTGCTCGCATCCCTTGTCCCATTTTCGTTTGACGAACAGTGTATTGTAAGGCAATCATCAAGATAATCGTTACAATGAAGATCACTACTTGTTGTGTTGAGATCGTAAATAAACCAAAATCCAGTGATAAGTTTGGTAATGATGTAGGGAAAGCACGTACTTCTGGTCCTACATAATAAATCATGAAGTTTTGTAATAGGTAAGAAACCCCGATTGCCGTAATTAAGGCCGCTATACGGGTTGATTTACGTAATGGTTTGTAGGCCACCCGTTCAATAATTACCCCTAAAATAGCTGTAAAAATCATTGTTAAAATAAGTGCAGGAACGATATTCAACCCTAATCCTGTAATCAACCAGAAACCAAAAAACGCCCCAACCATATAGACATCACCGTGCGCGAAGTTAATCAAGCCGATAATCCCATATACCATTGTATAACCTAATGCCATAAGGGCATAAATACTACCCAAAGAGAGTCCGTTTACAAGCTGTTGCAAAAACATCTCCATTTATTTCACTTCCTTTTCTTTTTTTTGAATACTTGTGAGTTGCCCCACAGCAAATATAATCAAACATTATATTTGTTGATCATTATTAATAAAGTATGTATTTACTCATGTAACATTTAATCTTTTCAAATTTTGGTCGTACCCGCCATAGCAGAAGTTGACCTCGTTACCGCAAATACTATAAGAATAAGACTGGTTTTATTATAAGAATATGCCAATTCTTATGCAATCTTTTTTAATAATTTTCTAATTTTGTTTTAAATCCGTAATATTTTTGACAATGTTAACGCTTTATTCCTTCATTTTTCAACATAAAATAAGGGAAGTCCTAGTATCTAAAAGACAAACATGTACAAAGTTTGCATTTCATCTAGAACTTCCCAAATTTGTTTTTTATTAAATGGTCAGACTACTATTCACTCACGATGTCGTCTGGCGAGATTGTAGTAGAACCTACAACTTCACCTTCTTGCATTTCTAGAATGTAAGCTGTCTTGATTGGATTATGTTGGTCATCAAAAGAGAATGTACCGGTAGCACCTGCAAACTCTTCTGTTTCTGCAATTGCAGCTGTTACTGCAGCTGGATCACTTGACCCTGCACGTTCAATAGCGTCAATTGCTAAGTTGGCAGCATCGTAACCTAAAGCAGCAAACATGTCTGGTGTTTTACCGTATTCAGCTTCATATGCTTCAATAAATTCTGCCGTAGCTTCTGTTGACCCTTCACCAGTTGTATAGTGAGAAGTGTAGTAGAAGTCGGTAACATTTTCCGCACCCGCTAAATCAATAAACTCTTGGCTACCAAAACCATCTGGCGCCAGAATAACTGCGTCAATTCCCTTTTCACGTGCTTGTTTAACGATTGGACCACCCTCTGAATAGTAACCAGCTATAAAGATTACATCCGGATCGTCAGAAGCAATGTTATTTAGGATTGAATTGAAATCAGAATCACCTGCAATGTATGACTCATTTGCAACAATGTTTCCCTGGAACTCTTCTTCAAACGTAGCAGATAAGTTCTGTCCGTAATCAGTTGAATTGTCTTGAATAATTGCGGCAGTTTCATAACCTTCACCATTAGCAAAACTTGCAAGTGCCGAACCCTGGAAAGCATCTTGGAATGCTACGCGGAAAACGTACTCTAATGTATTACCAGAACTATCAACTGTCAAGGTATCACCTGTCGCAGCTGGGGCAATCATTGGGATTTCAGCATTTGTTCCAGTTGGAATTTGTGCTTCAAATGCACCGGTTGTTGCTGGCCCGATAATCATCTGTACATTCTCTTCATCAATCAAGCGTGTTGCTGTATTGGCAGACTCATTGGGATCAGTACGGTTGTCAGCTTCAACATATTCGATCGTTTGACCGTTAATGCCACCGGCGTCATTCGCCAGTTTAAAAGCTAATTTAACCCCTTCATTTGCCGGGCCACCATAGGCTGCACCAGCACCAGATAAGTCCCAGTTACCACCAATCTTGATAGTATCTCCACTACTCTCGCTAGTTGAACTTGCGTTGTTGGATGTTTGCGTCACTGAACCACAGGCCGCCAACATCATTAAAGAACCCAGTGCTAAAAGCATTTTTTTCATTTTCATCATAAATCCCTCCAAAATTTTATATTTGGAACAATAAAGATAAGACTAACATTAGTATAAGTCGGTTCTTTCTAAAAAGCAATTTATTTTTAATTTTATTTTAATGTTTCTAAGATTTTATTTATAAATTAAATTTAGTTAGCAACATCTTCTGGACTTACCGCTGAAGAACTTACTTCTTCACCATTTTCCATTTCGATGATGTATGCAGTTTTCACTGGGTTGTGGTTTTCGTCAATCGAGAATGTACCAGTTACCCCTTCAAAGTCAGTTGTTTCAGCTAAGGCATCTGTGATCGCTTGACGGTCATCCTCGCCAGCACGTTCAGCTGCATCTGCTACTAAGTAAGCTGCGTCATAGCCTAATGCATCAAACATGTTTGGTGTTGAACCATATTCTGCTTCGAACGCTTCTACGAATTCAGTTGTTTTATCTGTGGCACCTTCACCAGTTGTGTAGTGAGCTGTGTAGTAAAAGTTATTCACGTTTTCAGCACCTGCTAATTCAACGAATTCTTCTGCCCCAAAACCATCTGGTGCTAAGATTGCAGATTCAATACCCATTTCACGAGCTTGTTTCACAATTGAACCACCTTCAGTATAGTAACCAGCGATAAAGATGACATCTGGGTCCTTAGAAGCGATGTTGTTTAAGATTGAGTTGAAGTCAGTATCACCTGAAACATAAGATTCAGTTCCAACTACTTCACCTTCAAAGATGTCATCGAATTCAGCTGCTAAGTTTTGACCATAGTCAGAAGAGTTATCTTGGATGATCGCCGCAGTTTCATAACCTTCTTGATTAGCAAATTCCGCTAATACAGAACCTTGGAAAGCATCTTGGAACGGGACACGGTATACGTATTCTAAAACATTGCCAGAGCTATCTAATGTTAAAGAGTCACCTGTCGCTGCTGGTGCAACGATTGGCACACTTGCATCAGTTGCTGTTTGGATTTGCGCTTCAGTTGAACCTGTTGTATCAGAACCAACTAAAACTGAGATGTTTTCTTCATCAATTAAACGCGCAGTTTGCGTAGTTGATTCAGTCGCATCTGACTTGTTGTCTACAGAAATGTAGTTCACTTCTTTACCTAAGACACCACCGTCTTCATTAATTTCTTTGAAAGCTAAGGCTGCACCATCATTAATCGCAGTACCGTAAGCTGAAAAGGCACCTGATAAACCAAAGTTACCACCAACGTTAAAAGTTTCGTTGTCTGCAGTGTTTGAACCGCCTGAATTGCTAGTAGAAGTGGCAGCGCCACAAGCAGCCAAAGTGACGGTAGATAGTAAAGTTAAAGCTAATTTTTTAAATTTCATCTATATGTCCTCCCCAGAACGTAATTGACTTTATTTTTGTCTCATATTTAAACACTAACGCCACACCACTATTTGTTATTTACCATAAAAAAAACGACAGCCTCTTCAGGACCGTCGTTCTAACCAAGGTCCCACTTGAACGAGAAATAGGACCCTACACATTTGTAGAATCCCCTTAGTTAATAATAATAATGATGTTAGCAAAAGTTGGCGAAACAAGATTATTGACATTGTATAATTGTTTTACAGCTGTTCTCATCTTGTTTCACTTCCTTTCTAATTTGTTCTTAATGAGTTGTTATTAATATAGCAAAGTTTAGAAATGGTTACAAGCCTTTTATGAGAAATTTGCTAGAAAATCCAGAAATTCTTTTTTCCCATTCTTAAAGTAATAAAAACTATTCTGGCGCTACTGCAGTTGATCCAACCACTTCATTATTTTGAATCTCTTGAATGTAGGCTGTTTTATTTGGTGTATGGTCTTCTTTCATTGTGATTGCACCAGTCACCCCTTGGAAATCAGTGGTATTCGCGATTGCTTCAGCAATGGCTTGGTTATCTTCAGAACCCACTTCTTCTACCGCATTTGCGTATAGGTAAACTGCGTCATAACCTAAGGCTGCAAACTCATCAGGTGCTTTACCGTAAGCTTCTTCAAAGGCTGCTGAGAATTCTTGAGAGGCTTGAGAAGCATCTTCATCTGAAGCGAAATGAGACACATAATAGATGTCATTCATGTTTTCTTCACCCGCAAGTGAGCTTAACTCTTCTGAGGCCAAACCATCCGGTCCAACAATTGCTGCTTCAATACCCATTTCACGGGCTTGTTTGATGATTGTTCCCGCTTCAGTATAGTAACCGGCAATGAAGATGACATCCGGATTTTTAGATTTAATATTCGTCAGGATAGATGAGAAATCTGTATCTCCTGACACATAAGATTCAGTTGCTACAACTTCCCCTTCAAAAGCGCCTGTAAATTCGTCTGATAGAATTTGTCCGTAATCTGAAGAGTTATCTTGCATCACCGCTGCCGTTTCATAGCCTTGGTCATTTGAAAAACGTGCAATCGCGCCCCCTTGGAAGGAGTTTAGGAAGGCTACTGAGAACCCATATTCATAAGCTTCGCCATTTGAATCTAAGGTCGCTCCATCACTTGTTACCGCTGGCCCAATAAATGGCACTTGCGCTTGTGTAGCTGCATTAATTTGTGCTTGGAAGTTGGCAGTTAATGATGGTCCAATAATCGCTGATACGCCCTCTTCATCAATCAGACGTGCCGCCGCTGACGCTGATTCATTGGCATCCGACTTATTATCCGCTTCAACATACTCAATTTGCTTGCCGTCGATCCCACCAGCTTCGTTGATTTCTTCAACTGCTAACTTCGCCCCGTTATTAATATCATTACCATAACCAGCAGCAGAACCCGTCAACTCAAAGTTCCCACCAATTTTAATCGTGTCCTCACTCGTGTTTGAATTCGAACTAGAAGTCTGCGTCAAATTCCCACAACCCGCAATCACCATTGTTGACAGCAACATGACTGAGAAACGTTTAATCCCTTTAATATTCATCATAAATCCTCCTATATCTCCACTACTAATTATATTTTTAATATGAATGCCGATTACCTTTTTTTGAAAAGGGCATCCCTTCACTCAAAATATTCCCCTTCATTCTCGTCACTCTTCCTAGCTAACTGGTCCCAATAAAAAAGCCGGCGCTTCGTGAGATACGAGCCACCGGCTAATTAGCTAGGCCCATATTTCATGGAAAAAAGGACCCTACATCATGTTGTAGAACCCTAACTAAGCTAATAAAAGTAATAAAGATGCGTGAGAAATAGTAAGCGGGTTTGAGGCCCAAATAGCTACTGATGATGATTTTGTGTTCATTTTAGTCATGGTACCTCGCTCCTTTTCGTTTTTCTGAGTTATCTATAATATAACAAATTAAATTCTAATAATAAAGCTTTATTTTAATCATTTTATCATTATTTTTCGAAATTTCATTGCCAATCCACTAATTCCTTCTACATTGATCGTCACTATTTCAACTTTTGTACCAGTTGCAACCCTTCCATGGCTGATTAACATCTAAGGTTTGGTTTGGCTTACTTTACAGATTAAAGAGGGCTGTCTCGATTATGAACTGCCCCCTGTCAAGT
>NZ_DJUR01000002.1 GCF_002440555.1 Aerococcus sp. UBA6277 | reverse complement strand
GATCAGTTGTTGGAAGAAGCGGCGAATGACGAGAACAATCAAATATAAGCATGCTGACAGAAACCTTACGCTAACTAGTATAAGGTTTCTGTTTTTCTACATACTTAATTTTAAATATAAAGGTGGTTATATTTGGTTAGGTGAAAATGTAACGATTCTATTAGGTGTCACTATTAGCAACCATGTAGTCGTGGCTGCTGGTGCCGTTGTGACTAAAGATGTAGCGGATAATTCCTTAATAGTTGGTGTACCTGCCAAATTGTTGAAGACTATCCCTAATGATGTGTAATAATGTACTAAAAAATTCAGCATTGGATGTTCTTTCTGTTTACATACAATAAAGATATTCTTCACTAACTTTCTAATATATAAAGTTTTCGGACTGTAATTGTGAGAATAAGTAGGAGATTTCCTTAATTTTGAAACAGTAAACTTGTGTAGTAGTGTTATAAGTAGTTACTTTTTAAAAGTTCTTGATTTATAAGGGTTTCTGGCCTTTTTACTGTACTAGTACAATTTCGCCCCTTGTACCACTTTTCTCAAATAGATACAATATTGTACTGAAAATAGGGTATTTTTGGCTAATTATGGCCATCACAAAGAATATTTGTGGCAATTCATTGGACTGAACTGTTTTAAGTGCTATTATTTCAATTGTGATATTTTTAAATCAAATGGAGGGTAATCTAAATGTCAGATAACAAAATTAACATCGGTTTAGCAGTTATGAAAATTTTAGAGTCTTGGGGAGCAGATACTATTTATGGTATTCCTTCAGGTACTTTAAGTTCATTAATGGATGCTATGGGTGAAGAAGAAAACAACGTCAAATTCCTACAAGTGAAACACGAAGAAGTAGGTGCTATGGCTGCTGTAATGCAAAGCAAATTTGGCGGTAACTTAGGTGTTACTGTTGGTTCTGGTGGTCCAGGTGCATCTCACTTAATCAACGGTTTATACGATGCAGCAATGGATAACATTCCAGTAGTTGCAATCTTAGGTTCTCGTCCACAACGCGAATTAAACATGGACGCTTTCCAAGAATTAAACCAAAACCCAATGTACGACCACATTGCAGTTTACAACCGTCGTGTAGCTTATGCTGAGCAATTACCAAAATTAGTTGACGAAGCAGCTCGTATGGCTATCGCTAAACGCGGTGTAGCAGTTCTAGAAGTACCTGGTGATTTCGCTAAAGTTGAAATCGACAACGACCAATGGTATTCATCTGCAAACAGCTTACGTAAATATGCACCAATCGCTCCAGCAACTCAAGATATCGACGCAGCAGTTGAATTATTAAACAACTCTAAACGCCCAGTAATCTACGCTGGTATTGGTACTATGGGCCACGGTCCTGCAGTTCAAGAATTAGCTCGTAAAATCAAAGCGCCAGTTATCACTACTGGTAAAAACTTTGAAACTTTCGAGTGGGATTTCGAAGCGTTAACAGGTTCTACTTATCGTGTAGGTTGGAAACCAGCTAACGAAACAATTTTAGAAGCTGATACAGTATTATTTGCTGGTTCAAACTTCCCATTCTCAGAGGTTGAAGGTACTTTCCGCAACGTAGATAACTTCATCCAAATCGATATCGACCCAGCTATGTTAGGTAAACGTCACCACGCTGATGTTGCTATCTTAGGTGATGCTGGTTTAGCAATCGACGAAATCTTAAATAAAGTAGATGCTGTTGAAGAATCAGCATGGTGGACAGCTAACTTGAAAAACATCGCTAACTGGCGTGAATACATCAATATGTTAGAAACTAAAGAAGAAGGCGACTTGCAATTCTACCAAGTGTACAATGCAATCAACAACCACGCTGACGAAGATGCAATCTACTCTATTGATGTTGGTA
The DNA here is from genome assembly GCF_002440555.1 of Aerococcus sp. UBA6277. GTDB lineage: Bacteria > Bacillota > Bacilli > Lactobacillales > Aerococcaceae > Aerococcus. The sequence continues at coordinate 2,220 of NZ_DJUR01000002.1, read as the reverse complement.
ACTCAACTCAAACTTCTATCCGTCATTTACATATGACACCTAAAAACATGTGGAGAACTTCTCCATTATTCGCGACAATGGGTATCGCTATCCCTGGTGGTTTAGGTGCTAAAAACACTTACCCAGATCGTCAAGTTTGGAACATCATCGGTGATGGTGCCTTCTCTATGACTTACCCAGATGTAGTAACTAACGTACGTTACAACATGCCTGTAATCAACGTTGTATTCTCTAACACTGAATATGCCTTCATCAAAAATAAATATGAAGACACTAACAAAAACTTATTCGGTGTAGACTTTACAGATGTTGACTACGCTAAAATCGCTGAAGCACAAGGTGCTAAAGGATTTACTGTAAGCCGTATCGAAGATATGGACCGTGTAATGGCTGAAGCTGTTGCAGCTTACAAAGAAGGTAATACTGTAGTTATCGACTGTAAGATTACTCAAGATCGTCCAATCCCTGTAGAAACATTGAAATTAGATTCAAAACTATACAGCGAAGACGAAATCAAAGCTTACAAAGAACGTTACGAAGCTGCTAACTTAGTACCATTCAGAGAGTACTTAGAAGCTGAAGGCTTAGAATCTAAATACATCAAATAATCATTTGATAACATTAGATTAGTAACCAAGATTTATTATATTCAGACGAGATAAGAACAGGTTGGGGCTTTTCCTAGCCTGTTTTTGCTTATATAGAATTCTTGCAAAAAATAGTTATTCCGACCAAATTATCAACCACCGTATTCAAGATATACTAATCAAGCTTGATAGTTTTTCTATACTTTAATCAAGACATAATAGTTTTGTAGATGTGTTACAATTTAGCTAAACGAGATGGAGGTTTTAGCTATGACAAACAAGAAAATTTTAACCACACATGTAGGTTCATTACCACGTCCAAAAGCATTATTAGAGGCAAATGATCGACGTGCAAAAAATGAAATTTCAGACGAAGAATATAATCAAATCATCCAAGATTCAGTGGATCAAGTTGTTGCAAAACAAAAAGAAATCGGTATCGACATTGTAAATGATGGTGAATATGGTCATATCACATCTGGTCCAGTAGACTTTGGTGCCTGGTGGAACTACTCATTCTACCGTTTAGGTGGTTTAGAAATGACTGACCAAGACCGTTGGGCAAACCCTGAAAAGATTCGTTCAACACCAGGAAATATTAAATTAACATCATTCCCTGACCGTCGTGACCGTGCAATTTTCTCAGCAGCCTATGAAGATCCAGATTCTGGTGTTTTAGGTAAACGTAAAGCTGTTGGAAACCCAGTTTTCGCTGATAAAGTGACTTACGTTGGTCAAGACCAAGTACAACGTGACGTAGATTTCTTAAAAGCTTCACTAGCTAAAAACAACTTAGATAAAGGTTTTATCGCAGCTGTATCTCCAGGTTCAGCAGCTCGGCTACAAGATAACTACTACAATGGGGATGAAGAAGCCTTATTAAATGATTTGGCAGACGCATTACATGAAGAATATAAAGCGATCACAGATGCTGGATTCATCGTTCAAATTGATGCGCCAGACTTGGCTGAAGCTTGGGACCAAATTAACCCAGAGCCATCAATTGAAGACTTCCAAAGATGGTTACAATTACGTATTGACGCTATTAACCGTGCCTTAAAAGGTATCGATCCAGCTTTAGTTCGCTTACATATTTGCTGGGGTTCATGGCATGGACCACATACAACCGATATTCCATTAGAGTACATCGTTGACCAATGTTTAGAAGTTAATGCAGCAGGATTTACTTTTGAAGCATCAAGTCCACGTCATGCCCATGAATGGAAAGTATGGGAAAAAGCAGGCCGCTTAAAAGAAGGCCAATACATCATTCCTGGCTTAGTATCACATTCAACAAATGCAATTGAGCATCCAGAATTAATCGCAGAACGCTTAATCCGCTTCGGTGAAATCGTTGGGCCAGAAAACGTCGTTGCTTCAACTGATTGTGGTTTAGGTGGACGTTTACACGAGCAAATTGCTTGGGCTAAATTAGAAGCCCTTGTAGAAGGTGCAGCAATCGCTTCTAAACACTTCTACGGAGAATAAAACGAGCTATTGAGCTATATAAAAAGGGTTTGTGGCAGAGCAGTCACAAACCCTTTTATGTGCTTTTTAATGGCTCTACAATATATAGGACTGATGACTTTTTAAAAAAAGTCATTGGTTCTATTTTTTTTACAAAAAAAGAAGA
>NZ_DJUR01000031.1 GCF_002440555.1 Aerococcus sp. UBA6277 | reverse complement strand
CAGTTTAACGGTAGGGTTTCACGCGTTGGTGTGGGTCTTTTTTTCTTTGTTTGGGGTATCACGTGCCAGAATGCTAAAGTTTTTTTTGTAGGTAGCTGCCATTTTGTGATTATCCTGAAAACTAGGGTATAATATGTAAAAGTACATTCACTATTTTAAAAGGAGTTAATCATGTCTAAGAGAAAACCTTTTGTGACGTATACCTTGCTAGGTATTCAAATTATTTTATTTATTATGATGGAATTTATGGGCAGTTCCGAAAGTTCTGCCACCTTATTATTATTCGGGGCTAAATTTAATCCATTGATTGCTGCTGGGGAGTATTGGCGGTTAATTACCCCCATGTTCTTGCATATTGGCATTGTTCATTTATTAATTAATTCTATTACCCTGTATTATTTAGGTAGTATGGTTGAAAATATTGTGGGTCACTGGCGCTACTCGGTGATTTACCTGGCTTCTGGCTTGATGGGGAACTTGTTCTCTTACCAATTTTCAGAAAATATCTCAGCTGGGGCATCGACTGCCTTATTTGGTTTGTTTGCTGTCTTTCTAGCGCTTAAAAATCTATTCCCGAGAAATCGTTATATTCAAAGCATCGGTTCGCAATATTTAACTCTTGTGGTAATTAACTTGGTCTTTGGTATGATGGGTTCAGGGATTGATATTTGGGGCCATGTGGGCGGATTAGTAGGTGGTTTCTTAATGACCATGGCGCTCCTTCAGGGGGAAGGGCCAGATCAACGGTTGACCCAACGAATTGGTTCAGCTGCTACCTTTGTGGTGATTGCTGGATTTATTTTGATCAACCATGGCATTTTCAATACTTTAATTGGTGGTTAGGAGCGTTTATTTGACAGAAGAAATGAAAACAATTTTAGACAAGAAGGCCATTCGCGACCGGACGCTTAAATATTGGGCAGCCTTACCAGAGGATGACCGAATGGCTTTGCAAGCAGATATTTATGCCCAATTATTTAGCAATGAAGCCTTTATTCAAGCCGATACCATTACCACAACCATTGCCCATCCAGGCGAAATTGATACGAAACCCATTATTGATTACGCCTTAACCATTGGCAAGAAGGTATATGTGCCTAAAACCTATCCTAACCGCCAAATGGCATTTGCCAAGTATCAAGGAATGGATGCCCTGGAGAAGACAACATTCGGTATTTACGAACCAACAGCAAACGCTGATTTTATTGAAAAAGATGCGATTGATTTAATGCTTGTACCAGGTTTGTTTTTTAGGTCGGATGGGTATCGGGTTGGGCATGGTGGCGGTTTTTACGATATTTTTCTAGCGGATTATCCAGGAACCAAGATTGCCTTAACCTTTCCAGGTATGGTCTCTAATGAAGTGACCTTTGAAATGGATGATTTTGATATGCCAGTGGACCAGATTATTGTTGGGAAAATATAAATATTATGCAACCGGTATCATTTTTTGCTTAAAAACCTAAATTTTTTTGCTAAAGTCTGATAAAATAGAGTTATGTAACTAAAAGATGAGAAGGAGTTATGATAATGACTAAGAAAATATTCGGTATCGACCTTGGTGGTACATCAATTAAATTATCCGTTGTTTCAACTGAAGGCGAAATTATTGATAAATGGGCAGTGCCTACAGATATTAAAGAAGATGGCCAACACATTATTCCAGATTTAATTCTAGCTGTTCAAGAAAAAATGCTAGAAAATAATTGGACTAACGAAGATATTTTAGGCATTGGTATGGGGTCTCCAGGCTTCGTAGACCGGGAAAAAGGTACTGTTGCTGGTGCGTATAACTTAGCTTGGGTTGAAGAACAGCCCGTTGCAGAATTGATTCGTAGCCACTTTAACGCAGATTGGCCAATTTTAATCGAAAACGACGCTAACGTTGCGGCTTTAGGGGAGCAATGGAAGGGTGCCGGTGACCACGCGGCCAATGTGGTTATGGTAACTTTAGGCACTGGTGTTGGTGGTGGTGTTATTGTCAACGACCAATTGGTAGTTGGACAAGGGGCTGCTGGTGAAATTGGGCATATGTTCTCTAAAGATGGTGGCCGTAAGTGTACTTGTGGTCAGCATGGCTGTTTAGAAACTGTGGCATCTGCTTCAGGTATCGTTTGGACAGCTGGTGAATTAGCTTATACTATGGATGATACGGGTTCTATTATTCAAGGCCGTATTTTTAACGGGGACCCTGTAACGTCTGAAGATATCTTTAGAGCTGCAGAAGCCGGTGACCGTTTTGCGGAAGCTGTTGTTGATGACACGATGGCGCATTTAGGGCGTGCTTTGGGCCAAGTGGCTGCAGTAACTAATCCACAATATATTTTAATTGGTGGTGGGGTTGCCAATGCTGGTCAATACTTACTAGATAAAGTAACAGACTATTTCCACAAGTCGGTATATCCTGGTGTTGGACGGACAACAAGTATTCGTCTAGCTACTTTGGGGAATGATGCAGGTGTGTATGGTGCTGCGTCACTAGTTATGAAAAATGCCTAGTATTTGTCGTTAGAAGGGAAAACAACACTTATGATCAACTTTGGTACTATTTCTTGGATTATTTTAATTGTCGTATTATTGGTTTGGGGAGGCTTCTGGTTATACAGCTACTTATTGCGTCGTAACAACGCAACCATGATTTCTCAAGAAGATTTCCAACAAACCATGCAATCAGCACAAATTATTGATATCCGAGAAGCAAATGAATTTAACTCTGCGCATATTTTTGGTGCCCGTAATGTACCTTATTCTACATTACAACAAGGTGTGCCGGGCTTCAGTAAATCACGTCCAATTTATTTATATGCAGATGTACATAATTTAACTGGTCGTGCTGCGAAGAAATTAAAAGATGCAGGTTACGATAAAATTTATATCTTAAAGGGCGGCCTGAGTGAGTGGGAAGGTAAAACAAAACGTCAAGATTAATATTTTTGGAAAAGTCAGGAGTTAGCGCTCCTGGCTTTTTCTGAATGTTGTTTATCCTTAAAATGCGCACGCTAGGTAAGTTTAGATTAGATGGGGGATATTGATGTTGATTAGACAAATGAAGAAATCAGAGACCTGATTATTAAAAGATTATTTCTACAAAGCGCTGTTTGTTCCTGAAGGAGCGTCACCGTTTCCGCGATCGATTTTGAATGAAGCGCATCTACAGAAATATTTTAATCATATTGATTTAGATAAAGACCTTTGTTTAGTAGCAGAAATCAACGGACAAGTTGTTGGCGCTATTTGGGGACGTTACTTTACTTCAGACAATCAAGGATATGGTTTTTTTCAAGAGGATTATATGGAAATCTCACTATCGGTAGATGAAGCCTATAGAAATCAAAAAATAGGGACAATGTTAATAGAAGAATTTATAGCGGTTGGACGAAAACAAGGGATAAACGGTTTATCATTGAGCGTGAGTTATGGCAATTATGCGATAGAGCTCTACGAAAAAGTAGGCTTTAAGCGAGTAGTAGAAAGAGAAACGGATATTTTGATGGTAAGAACATTGGTTGATACACTTGGCTAGAATGAATTGGTGTGGGAAAGTGGTTAGATGAATATATTAGGATATAACTAGTATTATGCGGGCGCTAGAGGCTGATGATTTCTAGCATGCCCCCGCACATTAGTCGGGTTCGGGTCTCCAGAAAAGACTGCGTTTCAGATTAGTTTGTAACTGACTGCGTCATTTACTGCACTAATCTTCCAACGGTTCTTTTCTTAGCGTCGACCCTCGCACCCTGTTTCACATCCTATAGTCGGGTTCGGGTCTCCAGAAAAGACTGCGTTTCAGATTAGTTTGTAACTGACTCCGTCATTTACTGCACTAATCTTCCAACGGTTCTTTTCTTAGCGTCGATCCTCGCACCCTGTGAAGTTGAGCTCGCCAGGGCAGACAGATGTCCGCTTCAGAATAGTTTGTTTCACACTTTGTGTGACACTGTACTATTCTTCCATCGTCTCCTGCCTAAACGCCCTGTCTCACATCCTATTCTTGCTTTCTGTTTTTTTCCATGCTATTATTGGCTATGCAAATAATTTAAGTAATTGCTGTGAGGTTTATTGTGTTTGTCTTTAAGAGAGCTTGTGGTTGGTGTGAACAGGTATGACAGTCAATAATGGTTGCGCAGTAGGCAAAGTGTCGCTTTACTTCGGTACATACCGTTATCATGTCCTTACAATGAAGTAAAAATGTAGGTGGTACCGAGCAATGAAATTTGCGCCCTATACTATAATTGTCTAACCATAGATTGTTATAGTATAGGGCTTTTATTTTGCCAAAAATATGAAACAAAGAAAGAGGGAAGCTTTCATGAAAGAGACTAATATGTCTACTAAATACCAACCGAATGCGGTTGAAGAAGGGCGCTATGACAAATGGGTAGCGTCTGGTGTATTCGCCCCTAATGAAGATAAAACTGCTGAACCATATTCAATTGTTATTCCACCTCCCAATGTAACAGGTAAATTGCATTTAGGTCATGCTTGGGATGTGACTTTACAAGATATGTCTATCCGTCAAAAACGGATGCAAGGATACGATACTTTATGGTTACCAGGTATGGACCACGCGGGTATTGCGACGCAAGCCAAGGTTGAAGCGAAATTAGCTGAAGAGGGTACTTCTCGTTATGATCTAGGCCGTGAAAAATTCATTGACCAAGTGTGGGATTGGAAAGAAGAATATGCTGAAACAATTCGTCAACAATGGGGTAAAATGGGTATTTCTGTTGATTATTCACGTGAACGTTTTACCTTAGACAACGGGTTAAGTGAAGCTGTGCGTAAAGTCTTCGTTGATTTATTCAATAAAGATTTAATTTACCGCGGTGAATACATTATCAACTGGGATCCAAAAGCACAAACTGCCTTATCTGATATGGAAGTAATCTACTCTGATGATAACGGTGCATTCTACCACATTTCATACCCATTAACAGATGGATCAGGGTCGGTAGAAATCGCTACAACACGTCCAGAAACCTTGTTAGGGGATACGGCAGTTGCAGTCCACCCTGATGACGACCGTTACACCCACTTAGTTGGTAAAACTATTACTTTACCGCTTGTTGGCCGTGAAATTCCAATCGTTGCGGACGATTACGTAGAACGTGAATTTGGGACTGGTATTGTAAAAATTACCCCTGCCCATGACCCTAACGACTTTGCAGTAGGGAACCGTCATGATTTACCACGGATCAACGTGATGAACGCTGATGCAACAATGAACGAAAATGCTGGTGAATTTGTTGGCATGACTCGGGAAGAAGCGCGTAAAGCTGTTGTTGCTGCCTTAGACGAACAAGGTTTCTTAATCCGCACAGAAGAAATGGTCCACTCAGTTGGTCACTCTGAACGTACTGGTGTTGTTGTTGAACCACGTCTTTCAACACAATGGTTCGTTAAAATGCGTCCATTAGCGGATAATTCATTAGAAAACCAAAACACTGAAGACCGTGTTGATTTCTACCCACCTCGTTTTGAAAATACCTTCAAGACATGGATGGAAAATGCCCACGACTGGGTTATCTCACGTCAATTATGGTGGGGTCACCAAATTCCAGCTTGGTACCATAAAGAAACTGGTGAAATGTATGTTGGTATGGAAGCCCCTGCTGATAGCGAAAACTGGGAACAAGATCCAGATGTATTAGATACATGGTTCTCATCTGCCTTATGGCCGTTTTCAACTATGGGTTGGCCAGATACTGATGCAGAAGACTTTAAACGTTACTACCCAACGTCAACATTGGTAACAGGGTATGACATCATCTTCTTCTGGGTAGCGCGTATGATTTTCCAAGGGTTGGAATTCACTGGTCGTCGTCCATTCAAGAACGTGTTAATCCACGGTTTAATCCGTGATAGCCAAGGCCGTAAGATGTCTAAATCTTTAGGTAACGGAGTTGACCCGATGGATGTTGTAAACGAGTATGGTGCTGACGCTTTACGTTGGTTTTTAGCAACTGGTTCAACACCTGGCCAAGATATCCGTTATAACGAAGAAAAACTTGAAGCTGCTTGGAACTTTATTAACAAGATTTGGAATGCTTCTCGTTATGCCATCATGAACCTTGATGACTTAACATATGATGAAATTGATTTATCTAATGTGACTGAAATTAAAGACCAATGGATTTTAACACGACTAAATGAGACTATTGCATCAGTTACCGCAAACTTTGATAAGTTTGAGTTCGGTGAAGCAGGCCGTTCATTGTACCACTTCATCTGGGATGAATTCTGTAACTGGTATATTGAAATGGCTAAAGAAACCTTACAAGGCGAGGATGAAGCTGCGAAAGCGACAACTCGTTCAGTGTTGGCTTACACATTAAACAACATTCTACGTTTAATGCATCCAATCATGCCATTTGTAACAGAAGAAATCTGGGCGCATATTCCACATAAAGAAGCATCAATCGTAACAGCTGCTTACCCAACGGTAGATGAAAACTTATCTAATCCAAAAGCTGCTTCTGATATGAACTACGTGATTTCACTGGTTAAAGCGATCCGTAATGCCCGTAATAAACAAAACGTGGCTTTATCTAAGCCAATTGAAATCATGGTGAAACCGCGTAACGCTGAAATTGGTCAAGCCCTTGAAGACAACATTGCCTTCATTAACCGCTTTACCAACCCAGAAAGCTTCACGATTGATACAGATGCTGTAGTACCAGATCAAGCCGTAACCTTATTCTTTGACGGTGGAGACATTTACTTACCATTAGCTGGTTTTATTAACATCGAAGAAGAAATTGCCCGCTTGGAGAAAGAATTAGCCAAATGGCAATCTGAAGTAGACCGGGTTGAGAAGAAACTATCAAATGAACGCTTTGTGGCCAATGCCCCTGAAGCGGTCGTTGAAGAGGAACGTCAAAAAGGGCAAGATTACCAAGAAAAATTAGCTTCTACTAAAGAAAGAATTGCTGAATTACAAGGCTAATTTGACTCAAAATAACCATTTAAGAAGCCGACTAAACTTAAATAGTCGGCTTCTTTTTCGAATGAAATCACTTAGGCCATACAGAAAAATATACCTAGTGATTTACAAAAATAAAATACTATTAAAGGACTTTCCGTGCTAGAATGATGTCTGACAAGATGATAATTGAAAAAATGGGGGATGAAATTGGCGATTTTAATGCATAATAAGGCGCAAATTGAACAATGGTTGGCAGTGTACACTAAGTCAACGCCAAAAGATTTTTTACGGATGGCAAGTGTGCTTGACCGCTACGACCACCCAGAGTTAAAAACACCCGCAATCCACGTGACTGGTACCAACGGCAAGGGGTCAACCTGTCGTTTTATCGAGCAAATGGCGACAGATCACGGCTACTCGACCCTCCTATTCTCATCACCGCATTTGGAGACCTTAACTGAACGTATTCGCCACAATAAAGAAAATATCGACGACCAAGCCTTTATTCAACTGATGAACGAAGTCCGTCACCATATTGAAGCCCTAAAAATCGAAGCCATGTCTTATTTCGAAGTCCTCACTTTAGCCTTCTTTATCTATGCGGGCCAGGTGGACGTCGACATCCTCATTGTTGAAGTAGGGATAGGTGGCAAAAAGGACTATACTAACATTCTCCCGCATGCCGTCCGGGTCATCACCTCTATTGGTAAAGACCACATTCCTAGTTTAGGTAAAGATGAATTCGCCATTACCAAGCAAAAAGCCGGCATTATGCATCAAGGGGATACCATGGTTGTTGGGGAAATTGCGGCAGAATACTTGGCTATTATCCAAGACAAAGTCACTCAAGAAGAAGGTCAATTGATTTCTTATAAATTGCAACCGCAAATGGACATTCCGCAACTTGGTTTTTACCAAGTATGGAATGCCCGGACAGCTTACGCTGCTTTTGACGCTTTTACAAAGGAAAATGGCTTATATTTCAACCAACAAACAGCCATCGCCGCCATTCAAGCGACGGCTTTACCAGGTCGGATGGAATTGATTGCTAACCAGCCAACCACCTATATTGATGGCGCCCACAATATTTCAGCCATCGAGGTATTACTTAAAGCATTAAAAGCAACTTTTGCGGATAAAAAAATTATCATGTATTTTTCAAGTTTAGACCGTAAAGAAATCACCGGCTCACTGGACTATATCCAAGCACATTCAGACATTGAATTATATGTCACCACTTTTGATTATAAAGAAGCGAGAAAAGAAGACGATTATTTAGCCACGACAGATGCGAAATTTGTAAATAATTGGTATGATGATTATAAGCAATCCGCACCAGCAAATGTAGATGCCGTAGTAGTGTTCTGTGGCTCTTTCTACTTTATCTCTGAAGTGCGAGAAAAACTACAAAGTGAGGATATCTATGAAAACATCAGTAATTTTTGATATGGACGGGTTAATGATAGATACTGAGAAGATCTACGCTCAAGTAAACCAAGAAGGATTCGAGTCGTTAGGCATCGAATTCACCATGGATGACTATTTAAAATATGTTGGGGTTGGTGAGAAGGAAACCCTACAAATGTATGAGGAAGCTATTGGTGACAGAGAAGCAGCAGAAGCGTTATTAGCCCGTGAAGATAAACGTTACCTTGAAATCATCAAAGATAAAGCCCCTGATTTAAAGGATGACTTGATCAAAGTGTTGGATACGTTAGCAGCTAAAAATGTTGATTGCTACGTGGCGTCATCATCTAATATTGAAACGGTAGAGTATTTACTGGAGGCAACAGGCATCCGCAAATACTTCAAAGGTGTGCTTGGTGGTGACCAAGTAGAAAACGCTAAGCCAGACCCAGAAATCTATCTAAAAGTTGTGGCAGATTTCAATTTGGACAAAGAAAAAACAATTGTATTAGAGGACTCTATTCATGGCGTGAACGCTGCTTATCAAGCAGGTTTAGACGTGATCATGGTTCCTGATTTGGTTGCGCCGGATGATGAAACTTACGACCGCGTTTTAGCAGTCGTTGGCCGTCTTGGTGATGCCTTACCATTTTTAGATTAAGCAAATTTGACTGGTACTTGAAACCCTACCGTTAAACT
>NZ_DJUR01000024.1 GCF_002440555.1 Aerococcus sp. UBA6277 | reverse complement strand
CCTATATATTGTAGAGCCCTTTTTTCGTTTATGCATTTTATATTCTCTTAAGATTATCCTAAAATAAACATTAAGGATAGAAATGCATAGATAAACATTACAAATTAACTTTAGACTTTGTTATAATAAATACCATATGTAAGTGAAGGGATGGATAATATTGCGACGATTTTTTGAAAATAAAAAATTAATTGTCCTGCTTGTTAGTGTCATCACTTCATTCAGTATGATTGCCTACTCAATATTTAGTCAATCACAGATGCCCAAACCAATCTTATGGGTGAATGATGTGACCGCTGTTGTGGGTAGATTTGTTTCTACACCTACGAATGCGATGATGCGCTTTACAGATTCAATTAACGATTTAATGAACACTTATGAAGAAAACCAACGATTGAAAAGCCAAATTTCTTCGCTTGAGGAACTAGAAGCTCAAAATGAGATATTACAAAGTGAGAATGAAGAATTATCTGCCTTACTAGACTTACAACCGTCTTTGGTGGGTAAAAATGTAATTGCTTCATCTGTTATTTCTAGATCACCTGATACTTGGTTAGACTCTATTACAATTGATGTGGGATCCAATAGTGGCGTTGAGAAGAACATGTCTGTAATGACTGAGAGTGGTCTTGTTGGGCATGTAACTGAAGTATCTGCTACTAGTTCTAAAGTTCAGTTACTAATTACTGAAAATAATCAAATGACGAATGTTGCTGTCAGTATTCAAACGGCTGATGGTATTGTGTCTGGTATTTTATCCGACTATGATGAAAAATCACAGGAATTAATTCTTGAACAAGTGCCGAAAGATGCTCAAATTTCTGAAGGTAACACTGTGACAACAAGTGGGCTTGGTGGGGTATCTCCAGAAGGGTTAATTATTGGTGAAGTAACCTCAGCTTCATCTGATAACTTTGGCTTGTCTCAGTCTGTTAAAGTAAAACCAGCTGCTGACTTTAAAGATATCCGAACTGTATTGGTTGTAATGACTTTGAATGACTCTTCAGGCGACTCATCTGTTGATAGTGAGGATCAAGCTGATGAATCATCTTCTGCCTCTTCAGCTAGTGATGAGTAGGGGAGGTCAGTATGTTACATTTTTTTAAGAATAACTTTTTGATTCCAAGTTTTGTATTCTTAATTCTATTGTTAGATGGTAGTGTAATGACCATGCTATCCTACAGTTTAGGGAGTGAGAACTTTCAAATCAGTCCCCAGTTTACGCTGATGGTGATCACCTTACTCGCTGTATATTTAATGAATGATACGAATATATTCTTAGTGAGCATTGTCATAGGGTTTATATACGACGCCTATTATTCTTCAATCTTGGGTGTGAATTTATTCCTATTTCCGATAATCGTCATTCTAACTAGGGCTGTCATTAAAAAGTTCCCAATGAATTTTTATACAATCTGGTTGTGGCTATTAATTGTTTATACTGGTTATACGCACTTTATCTATGCCTTGTATTATTTAATCGACATACATAATAGCGCCTATAATTACTTTTTAAGCCAAAACTATATACCATCATTATTATTCAATGCTTTCTTAGGATTTATTTTTATTTGGCTAATTCAGAAATTAGTGATTTGGTTTGAAAAATAATGCTTGATTAAAAATTAAAAAATGATTATAATGAATTTACAAATATGAAAAGTGTTGATTGGAAGAGGTTACGAACCTTTTATTAAAGAGAGCCTAGCGAAGCTGAGAATAGGTATAAAAATCGTATCTACACACCCAAGAGCAAATTATTAAAGATAATTCGTGCGTGAGCGTTAATCACAGTGTCAAGTTTGACATGCAGAGATAGTAATCGCGAGGTTACTATGAAAAAAGGTGGAACCACGTTTATTTCACGTCCTTTTATACCAACGGAGTTTGGTGTAGAAGGGCGTTTTTTTATTCAACTGGAGGGTGGAAGTAATGAAGAATTTTACATTTAGTAATCTATTATTATCAATTATTTTATCGTTAGGATTAGTGTTTGCTGTAGGACAAACATCAGTTAAAGCAACGGAATCTGAGAATACGAGCGGCGAAACTTATGTTATCGGTTTAGACGATACATATGCACCGATGGGTTTCCGAGATGGTTCAGGTGAATTAGTCGGCTTTGACATTGACTTGGCCAATGCCGTAGCCGACCTTTATGGATGGAGTCTTGAGTTTCAACCAATAGACTGGGCGATGAAAGAAACTGAGTTAAATTCAGGGAATATCGATATGATCTGGAATGGATATGGTATTACGCCAGAGCGTGAAGAAAAGGTCTTGTTCTCAGAACCCTATATCGAATCTGGACAAACGATTATCAGTAAGAAGGGGTCAGGTATTGAAGAACTTTCAGATTTAGCGGGTAAAACAATAGCCACTCAATCTGGGTCAACAGCCTTAACATTCATGCAGGAGTGGCCAGATGACTTATACAATCAATTAGCTGATGAACCCATCTTATATCCTTCATACAATGAAGTATTTGCTGATCTGGATGCTGACCGGGTAGACGCAATCTATGCTGGGGATATTTATTCTCGTTATACCTTAAATCAAAAAGGGACTTTGGATGAATATGAGTACTTTGTAGATGAAACATCTATCGAACCGATGGGTGTTGGTTTTAGAAAATCTGATACCGAATTAAAAGAACAAGTGGATGCGGGGATTGAAGAGTTAAGACAAAATGGTACATATGATGAAATTGATGCGAAATGGTTTGGTGAAGATTCAGAATCAACGGGCTCATCAAATATTGTGATGACAGTATTACCATCATTATTAAACGGATTAAAACTCACTTTACTTTTATTTGCAATCGTATTAGTCATTTCAGTACCAATCGGTTTCTTAATCGGTATCTTACGTGTCTTTGGACCAAAATGGTTACAAGGAATTATTGAAGCTTATGTTTTCATCATGCGTGGTAGTCCACTAATGCTTCAATTGATGGTGATTTTCTTTGGTTTACCATATATTGGTATCGCTATGGATCGATTCCCAGCAGCTGTTCTTGCATATGTGATTAACTATGCTGCTTATTTTGCAGAAATCTTTAGAGGTGGTATTTCAGCAGTGCCGGACGGTCAATATGAAAGTATTTCGGTATTAGGTATTGGTAAAATCCGTGGTTTTAGAAGAATTATCTTACCACAAGTAGTAAATATTGTATTACCTTCAATTGGTAACGAAGTGATTTCCTTAGTTAAAGATACTTCATTAGTATATGTTATCGGTCTTGGTGAGTTACTAAGAGCCGGAAATATCGCAGCGAATACCTATGCATCGCTAGCACCATACTTAGTTGCGGGAGCTATATACCTAATCGTCACAGCAGGACTCACATTCGTCTTACGCAAATTTGAAAACCAATTGAAATGGTAAAAGGGAGGTCATCGTATGTCATTGAAAGTATCAGGACTAAATAAGGCTTATAAGGATAACCAAGTTATTAAAGATTATAATTTTGAAATCAACCCAGGTGAAGTGGTGATTTTACTAGGTCGTTCAGGGACAGGTAAAACAACATTTATGCGTATTATCAATAATCTTGAAGAAGCTGACCGCGGCACGATTGAAATTAATGGCAAAGTCTTATCAAAAGATAACGGCACTAAAGCTGTCTATAGTTCAAATAGTGAACGCCGTGCTTATCAAAATGAATTAGGGATGGTTTTCCAGGATTACCAATTGTTTCCGAATTTAACCGTGATTCAAAATCTGATTGAAGCCCCCTTAGCACAAGGTCTGAAAAATAAAGCAGCATTGATTGAAGAGGGTAAAAAATTATTAGCAGATGTTGGTTTATCTGACAAAGCAGATGTATTTCCATCCACATTATCAGGTGGACAGAAGCAACGGGTGGCAATTGCTAGAGCGTTAATGTTAAACCCAAGTGTATTGTGTTTTGATGAACCTACTTCAGCTTTGGATAGAGAGTCAGCTGATCAAATCGGTGGTTTGATTACGGCCTTAGCTAAAGAACAAGGCAAAGCCATACTGATTGTTACCCACGATACAGTCTTTGGTAAACAGATTGGGACAAGAATTGAATCATCTACTGCATTCGCCAAATAGTCCAAAGAAGATTTTATCAACTTTTTAACTTAATGATGATGGTTTTTCTTGACGAAGTTAGGTTAATTTGGTAATATATATGATGTTGTAAAAAGTGTGAGCACCACACTGCAACCGCACATGACATCGTATGTTAAGAGTCGAAAGACCACGTGTCGTGGCGAGTCTAAGTCTATATAAGGAGGTGCGTTAGATGTACGCAATTATTAAAACTGGTGGAAAACAAATTAAAGTTGAAGCTGGACAAGCTATCTACATTGAAAAATTAAATGCAGAAGCAGGAGAAAAAGTTACTTTTGATCAAGTAGTTTTTGTTGGTGGTGACGATGTTAAAGTAGGAACACCTTTAGTTGAAGGTGCGACTGTTGAAGCAACTGTTGAAAAACAAGGTCGTCAAAAGAAAGTAACAACTTTCAAATACAAAGCTAAAAAAGATTCTCACCGTAAACAAGGTCATCGTCAACCATACACTAAAGTTGTTATCGACTCAATCAACGCTTAATTAAAAGTGTGATGACATGATTCAAGCAATTTTTAAAACTGACGAGAAAGATCAATTTGTTAGCTTTGAAGTTTCTGGCCACGCATTTGCTGGTGAATATGGGCAAGATGTTGTCTGTGCAGGCGTATCCGCAGTAGTTTTATCAACTGTGAATAACCTGACACGTATGGCAAGTATCGAACCGCTTATTGAAGCCGATGAAGAAAATGGCGGTTACTTGTATGTTGAGTTAACCAAGGATCTCTCTACGGAGCAGGGGCAACTTGCTCAAATGTTATTAACAAGTTGCTATTTGGCCTTGTCTGAAGATATTGAAGCCAATTACAGTGACTTTATACATGTATCCAAAACAACGAAATATTAGAGGAGGTTATCCCATGTTGAAATTTAATTTACAATTCTTCGCCCACAAAAAAGGGGGCGGGTCTACTGCCAATGGTCGTGACTCTCAAGCAAAACGTTTAGGTGCTAAACGTGCTGACGGTCAAGAAGTTTCAGGTGGTTCAATTTTATACCGTCAACGCGGTACTAAAATTTACCCAGGTGTAAACGTAGGACGCGGTGGAGACGATACTTTATTTGCTAAAGTTGATGGAATCGTTCGTTTCGAACGTAAAGGCCGTGACCAAAAACAAGTGTCAGTTTACCCAGTAGCTGCTGAATAATCTGATATGAATAGAGCGCTTGAACTTAAGGTTCAGGCGCTTTTCTTTTGCCTGGAAAAATCCCCTAATCTGTTTAGAACAGCTTAGGTTATTGTTGCTATTTTGGCATAAAGACAAGATGGATGTATCGTTGATTGCTTGTCGTGTGTTTTAGTCGCAATGATTGACAGGAAGCTATTCTTCGTTGAAAATAGGTATGTAGTAGCATAATGAGAGAGAGGAAGTACTATGTCAGTAGAAAATATCAACCAATTATTTGGTGTATTGCATGACTCAACGATTTTGATTCAGGAAGCGCTGGAGTTTTCTTACCTAGAAGCTTTATTTGAAACTTTGCAAAATCTTGCTGATGGTGAAGTGCAACAAATCGACCAGCGACCAAGTGATGAAGTGGCTGAGCAATTGAAAGAGATTTATAGTAATATCAATCTTCAAGAATACGAAGCTGAAGATATTCGTAAGGCGGTTCAATTTGCCTTTATTGAAGGGGAAAAAGCTGATCAATTACAAGCTAATTATCATATGACACCTGAAGCTATCGCGGTTTTAATGGGGTACTTTGCTACTAAACTGGTAGACCATGGGCATCTAGCTGATAAAGCAGATCATACGGAGATCACCTTCTTTGATTCGACAATGGGGACTGGAAACTTGTACGCCATTATTTATAATGCTTTGAAGGCTTCTGGTTATAAAATTCAAGGATTTGGCTATGATAACGATGACTTAATGTTGTCAATCGCGGATGTTTCCACCCGTCTACAAGATATCCCAGCTAATTTATATTTAGGAGATTCATTACAAAATCTGATTGTCCCACCAAGTGATCTAATTGTAGGTGATTTACCCTTAGGCTATTATCCAGTAGATGAAGTAGCAGACACCTATTCTTCGGCTAAAAATCGTGCGGAAGGTCAACATGCTTTTGTTCATTATTTGATGGTAGAACAAGGGTTACGTTACTTGAAACCGAATGGTTGGGGTATTTATATTGTGCCTGCTGGCCTTATCCAAGATGAAAATATAAAGACCTTAATTGAAGCCATTGGTGAGCATGGTTATTTCCAAGCTTTATTGTCACTACCAAGCAATCTTTTCAATAATGAGAAATCTAGAAAAGCTATTTTATTAGTGCAAAAAGCGGGCGACAAGGCTAAACAAAGTGAGAATGTACTTGTCGGTGAAATTCCGGACTTGAAGAGTCAGGAAGAATTGCCTAAGTTTTTGGGGGCTTTTGAAAACTTTCTTGAGAAAATGAAGTAGGCTTTGAAATAGCTACTTTGCAAAAAATGCATTTCCCAGAGAATAGAATCCAAATGTCTTTACCATAACGAAACATGTCATGTTATAATGAAGTATATTAAATAATATTGATTTAAGATTAAAGGAGAGAAAGCATGTCTAAAGTAATTGCTGTAAACGCAGGTTCTTCTAGTTTAAAATTTAAAATTTACGAAGTGCCTAGTGAAGAGGTTGTAGCTTCAGGTCAAATCGACCGTATTGGAATCGGTAACTCTAACATTTCTATTAAGTATGGTGAAGGCCAAAAATTTGAGGATGTTAAAGATATTGATAACCATGAAGTAGCTATTGAATTCTTATTAAACCAATTAAGCACTTTAAACATTATTACTAGTTATGATGAAATTTCTGGTACTGGTCACCGTGTGGTAGCTGGTGGAGAAATATTTAAAGAGTCTACGTTATTAGATGACGAAGCAATTCAAAAAATTGAGGAGTTAGCAGAATTTGCACCTCTACATAATGTACCAGAAGCTCGAGCTATTCGCGCTTTCCAAAAAGTATTGCCTGGGAAACCTGCTGTCGGTATTTTTGATACGTCGTTCCACTCAACAATGCCTGAAGTAGCATATTTATATTCTATTCCGTTAGAGTACTATGAAGAATTTGGTGCTCGTCGTTATGGTGCACATGGTACTTCACACAGATATGTAGCCAATCGAGCAGCTGAACTAATGGGTAAACCTATTGAAGATTTAAAAATTATCACTTGTCATTTAGGTAACGGTGGTTCTATTACTGCTGTAGATGGTGGTAAATCTGTTGATACTTCTATGGGATTCACACCATTAGCGGGTATTACAATGGGTACACGTTCTGGTGATATTGATACATCTTTAGTTCAATTTTTAATGAAGAAATTAAATATTACTGATATCGATGACATGGTCTCTATTTTGAATAATAAATCTGGTTTATTAGGTTTATCAGGTGTTTCATCTGATATGCGTGATGTTGAAGATGCAGCTGATAATGGTGACGAACGTTCACAAACTACCTTAGAAATCTTCTACGACCGCGTACGTAAATACATTGGTCAATACATCGCTGTAATGGGTGGCGTTGATGCCGTTGTATTTACAGCTGGTATTGGTGAAAACTCTGGCCGTACACGTGCAGAAATCATTGATGACCATATGGCATTCTTCGGTATGAAGATCGATGAAGCAGCAAATGATACACGTGATGAAGCAAAAATTTCTAGCGAAGATTCGAAAGTTGCAATTTACACTATTCCAACCGACGAAGAGTTAGTAATCGTTCGTGATACTGTACGTTTAGGTAACATTAACGAATAATCAAACATTTTCCAAAAGACTCAAGCTGTCTCTAATAAGATAGGCTCTTCGTCAAATAGGACT
>NZ_DJUR01000028.1 GCF_002440555.1 Aerococcus sp. UBA6277 | reverse complement strand
CTTCTCTATTGCAAAACACACCGAGTAAACGCTAAAGCGTAAACTAGTCTGAAGTGGACTTGAGATGGTCGATCGAATCCGACTACAAGGTGTGAGCACCTGTTCAATATAGTAACTATTTTCAAGAAGGTCTATGATTTGAAAGTCATAGGCCTTTCTTTGCGGAAAAATCCTGTCTTTAGAAACTGTTAAAAATTTTATCACATATTTACCACAAAAATTGCTGACAATTTCATCATATCTTCAAATTTATCGCCTATTATATAAGCATACCCAATAAACAAACCAAACTTTTCTTCATAAATCTTTCTCCTCCCAATTGAAAGATTACAATTTTAACCAGCTGTCCTCCCAACGGCTGGTTATTTTTTGAATACGCAAAAAAGGGACACAAGCAAGGTCGTGTCCCTAATAGTTAAAGTTATTATCTGATTAAGAGTGGGGACCAGACTTAGCGCCGAAACTCACACCCTGAAGTTGAGTTCGTGCGACCAGCTCAAGTCCGCTTCGCAAATAGCCTTCATGATGTGCCGTCACTTTGCCTATTTACGTTATCGTTTTTGAGCTGAACGGTGTCATTCAGATCCTGTTATTAGTCAGAATATTTGTCAAAGTAGCCTTGGATATAGATAAACGGCGTACCTTTGTCTCCTGAACCTGAAGTTAAGTCAGATAATGACCCAACTAAGTCAGTGATGTTACGCGGTGTTGTACCTAATGACGTGTTATGTCCAGCTTCATCGATTTTGTCATGGTCTTTGATGTAAGCACGCATCGCTTCTGTTAATTCTTCACCAGATAAGTCACCGAACTGGTTGTCCGCAACGTATTTGATTTTGATTTCGTCTGGTGTGCCAGATAAGCCTTTAGTGAAACCAGGTGATACAACAGGGTCAGCTAATTCCCAGATATGGCCAACTGGATCTTGGAAAGCGCCGTCACCGTAAACCATTACTTCAACAGCTTTCCCAGTTGCTTTTAATAAACGTTTTTGAACGTCTTCAACGAATGCTTGTGCATCACGAGGGAATAGTTTCAAGCTATTGTTACCAGAAAGGTTAGCGCCTAATAAACCGAAGTCTTCGTTGTAACCAGAACCGTCGATTGATTGGTTTAAGATCTGGTCTAAACCAATGATTTCTTTAGCGCCATGTTTTTCTAAAGTACGGCGTGTGTATTTACGGTCGTGGATATCAGCGATTACAACTGTATCTACGTAGTCTAAAATTGTTTGTGGGTGGTTTGCGAAAATAATTTCACATTCTGCACCAGTTTCTTCCACGCATTTTTTGTATAAAGCAACGTAGTCTTCACCTGTAAACTCATGCGCCAATTCTGGGAAGTGGCTACGGAATTCAGCTTCTGTCAAAACGTCAGTGTATGGGTTTAAACCAGATGCTTCTAATTCATCGCGTGAAATTAAACGGTTACCCACTTCATCAGAAGGGTAGCTTAATTGAATCACGATTTTTTTCGCTGACATAGCGATACCTTTTAAGATTGCGTAGAAACGGTTACGGCTAAGGATTGGGTTAACGATACCAATCGTTTCGCTCTTTGTTTGACGTTGGATATCTTTTACAACAGCCTCTAACTCAACAAAGTTTCCTTGTGCACGAGCTAAAATTGACTCTGTAACTGTTACGATATCGTGGTCACGAACTTCATAACCATCTTCTTTGGCCGCGTTTAAGACAGTATCTACAACGATACCAGCTAGGTCATCGTTCTCTTTAATAATTGGGGCACGTAACCCTCTTACAACAGTACCTACAGCTCTAGACATAAATAATCGTCCCTTCAAAATTCTCTTGTGCCTTTATGGCATACTGCTTTATTATATATCAACAAAATCCCTTTGCCAATCAAGTATGAGCAAAAGCCGAACATTTTTCTCATTATTTTTAAAGTATAATTATTGGACAAGCGAAATTTGGTCATGCTATGATGAAAGTGTAAAAATTGTAGCAAAAAATCAGCCAATTGAATTCAACGCATTTGCCAGATTTGTGAGGTATGAAATGACGAATCTATTGTTTAACACATGGAATGCACGATTGAATAAGTTACTAGCTAACGGTTTTGACTGCCCTTGTGCCCTTGATGCTACAGTCCTTACACCGACTACAATGAAAATATCTATTAAAAATCCTAGCGTTTGACCTTAGTGTCTGACGCTATTTTTTTGTGTATTTTCACATCTTTAGGAGGAAAGATAAAATGAAAAAATGTTTGATCGCTATCAAACAACACAGTTTTAACCTCGCGTTTGTTAACCGGATGATGCATTCAAAAGCTGTTCCGCCGTAAGGAGGTGATCCTTTGTATCTCGGTGCTAGCCGTTAATAGCTAAACATCAAAATATAGACCAATAAAAAATACCAAATCATCAACAAGCCTAAAAGCCAACAGTTAGGCAGCATCGTTTGTTAAATGGGATCCTCTAAAGTTAGACCAAAAATCTAGCTTTAGGGGTTATTTTTTTGTCAAAATGATCACCGGATGCTGAACCGGCAGTTATCAACTGCTTTACAAGTACAATACAAAAAAGAGCTGACCATTATACGGTCACCTCTCATAAAATTCATCTAAATTTTTACAGTAATACGGCTGCTGCTAGGGCGCGCTGTACATCATATACCACGTCGCCACCTCTAAATTGTAGCGCGATCGTTGGTTGGTCGTTACCAGATAAGTAAATATCTACTTCAGCATCCACATCAAAATTCCCCACAGTTTCTACTGAAAAGCGTGAAATTGACTTGTAAGGTACACTCATGAAGTCTCGTTTCTTACCGGTAATCCCTTGTTTATCCATTAAAATTAATCGATATGATGTGAATACGACTAAGTCTCGCAAGATGTTGTAAGATAATTCAATTGATTCACCGGGAATGAGTACCTTCTCCAAAGCCTCGGAAACTCGCTCCTTATCCGCTTCAGAAGCATTACCAAATAATCCTGAAAATAAGCCCATATTGCCACTCCTTTTTTTGTAAAACAGTTGTCTACCATTTAAGTTCACTTCATTATACCGAGTAAATGAAAATAAGGTCAACCAAGGCTAATTTTGAGCTATTATCCCTAGATTTTGATATAATTAAGGTAATAAAGCGTCACACAAGTTGAGGAGGGAATATATGGGATACGAAATTAAAGAAGTCACCAATGGATTTGCCATTTTTAACGAAGCAGGCGACAAACGTATTGCTGAAATCGAGTATCAACCAAAGGCAGATAATGTCATCGTCGCAACACACACATGGACGGATCCAAGTTTACGCGGACAAGGTGTCGCTGCGCAACTTGTCGACCACCTAGTTGCCGACTCAGAGGCAAAAGGCCGAAAAATTAAAGCCGTATGCCCATATGTCGTGAAGAAATTCAACGAAAACCCAGCGAAATACGACCACATTAATGTAGACAAATAAGGATTGAAGAAGAGCCATCCCTGTCTTTGCTGGCTAGCAAGGAGAGGGATGGCTTTTTACTTTGAAGGGCACTCGCTTTCATTTTCCAATAAATATCGGTAAAATGGTTACATTAGAAAGTCTAAAGAGGTGCAATATGAAATATATTAAATTATTAGAAGACGTGTCGAATGCTTACGGGGCGCCAGGATATGAAGACCAAGTGATCGAAGTAGTGAAAGCCAACAAAGGCGATTTTAGCTTACAAGCCGATGCAATGAAAAACCTATACATGAACTTTACTGACATCGACCCCAACAAACCAACGATTATGTTAGACTCCCATATGGATGAAGTCGGATTTATGGTGCAAGCCATCGATGAAAATGGTTTATTGTTGATGCAAGCTCTAGGTGGTTGGACGGCAGCCTCTGCCCAGTCGCAATTATTCATGGTTAGAACCAATGATAATGAAAGCTATGTACCAGCTGTTGCCACAAGTAAACCTATCCATTTCATGACTGCAGAAGAAAAAGCTAAACCAGTAGCCTTAACAGACTTGAAGCTAGATGTGGGTGCTACTTCAAGAGAAGAAGTGATCAACGATTTTGGTATTACAGTCGGACAACCCGTTGTACCAGCAACCAAATTCCAGGTCAACGAAAAGAATGGCATGATGATTGGTAAAGCCTTTGACAACCGTCTTGGTGTAGCTGCAACCATCGCTGTCTTCAATGAATTAGGACTTGAAGGCGTGAAAAACTTACCATTCAATCTTGTTGGCGCTTTTGCCACTCAAGAAGAAGTTGGTTTAAGAGGGGCTAAAGTCACAACAAACCGCATTGATCCACAAGTGGCCATTGTTTTTGAAGGAACGCCTTCAGACGATTATGCAAAGTCAGCTACACTTGGCCAAGGACGCGTGAAACAAGGACCGCAATTGCGGTATCGCGATTCAACTTATATCGCTTCTGACCATTTAAATGGTCTATTTTTAAAAGCAAGTGAAGATGCGGGCATCACAATCCAACAAGCCGTCCGCGATGGTGGTGGTACAAATGCTGGTTCAATCCATACTGCAAATAATGGGGTATCAGTGATTACACTAGGTATGCCAACTCGTTATGCACATACTCATTACCTAATATCTGCCTATCAAGACTTCCAAGACACTGTGGACGTCACCGTAGCCTTCTTAAAAGGCTTAACAGCAGAGGACCTAGCCTTCACATCATTACAGGACTTATAAGCATAGAAACCCAAAAGACTGTGGCAAAATGTCATAGTCTTTTTGCTTGGCTTCGATTTGAATAGCCTACTGGCGCAAGGTTCAAGCATTGGTTAGAGAAAAGAGGCTAATTGTTTTTCTTGAAATATAAGGGCCTTACTTTTGTAAGCGATTCCATTTTTATGTTATACTTTATATAGAAAGAAAGTAAGGGGGTAACCAAAATGATTCTTGATAACATTCAACGTATATTGGTGCCAGTAGATGACTCGGACAACAGTAAAGCAGCCTTTCGAGATGCAGTTGAGATTGCCATGCGATCAAATGCTACCGTAGACGTCCTATCAGTAATTGCAGATGACTATGTGTTTAGTGACTTGCGGGTATCTGAAACAGATATCAACGAGATGAAAAAACGTACCCTAGAAACCCTTGAAAAATATGAAGATTATGGTAAAACCCGTAATTTCAATGACATACGTACCTTCACCTCTTTTGGAAACCCAAGACGTGAAGTAGCCAAAATTGCTAATGAAGGTGACTACCAATTAGTTGTAATTGGTGCAACTGGTAAAGGCGCTGTAACGCGTGCCCTAGTTGGGTCTGTGGCAGAGAACACAGTACGACTATCTAAAATCCCAGTACTAGTTGTGAAATAGGATGGGGATGAACACAAGCACCCATGAGGAGGGGTTATCATGTCAGTAGCAGAATACAAAAAGCTTTTAATTCCAGTAGATGGATCAGATGCTTCATACCGTGCTTTTAAAGAAGCAGTATCTATCGCCAAGCGAAATGATTCTGAGTTGATCGTGTTGAATGTGTTAGATGACTTTGTGCGTTTCGGTAATCCGGAAGCCTCTATGCGATTATATGACGACTTGCGGGCGGATGCTTTAAGTGTCTTAGAATCTTATGAAGCAGAAGCCAAAGAAGCTGGCCTTGAAAATGTAACCCTTGAAATCATCAAAGGCGACGCAAGATACGGTATTGTAGAGTTCGCAGATACAGCCAAAGCGGACCTTGTGGTTGTAGGTGCAACTGGTAAAGGGGCAATTGAACGAGCCATGATGGGTTCCGTATCTGAATATGTAGTACGTAACGTCAAATCACATGTATTAGTCATAAAATAATGGTTTTGAACTCAATAGCTTTGCTCGAGCGATTGAGGATGAAAAACGAGCTAACTAACATGAGGGGCTGGGAATACGAATTCCTGGCTTCTTTTTTGCATCTTGGTGGCAAGGTTATAGACTGCTTCCTATCCTCAGTCTGGTTAATGATTTTTCCTGACAATTGCGTTATAATAATTAAAAAAGAATTAGAGAGACGGAGGCAATGGGATGAAAACAAATAAATTAGTAGTTGTGGGTGTTGGTCACGTAGGTTCTTACGTATTGGCGGATGCCATGAAGGCTGGTGTTTTTGGTGAAATTGGCGTCATTGATATCGATGAAAATATCGCGCGAGGTGAAGCGGTCGATCAAGAGCAGGCCCGAGCTTTAACTTACATGAACAATATTAAAGTGACCCACGGTGGTTACGAGCAAATAGATGATGCGGATGTTATCGTAATTGCGGCCGGGAATTCTATGAAACCTGATCCCAATAACCCAACTGCCGAACCGGACCGGGCAACCCTAGCGAAAATCACTTCAAAAACCATTCGTGACGTAATGGAGAACATCGTTGAGCACACCAAAGAGGCCATTATCATTGTGATTACCAACCCGCTAGACACCATTTTATATATTGCGGAAAATGAGTTTGATTATCCTGAAGGGAAGATTTTTGGAACAGGAACTATGCTTGATTCAGCTCGCTTGCGTAATGTTTTCGCCAACGCTTACGACGTTGACCCTAAATCAGTTGTCGGCTATATGATGGGGGAACACGGGGCTACAGCCTTCCCAGTCTTGAGTAAATTGAATATTCAAGGAGTGGCTTACGAAGAACTAGACCAATACTTTGACCGCGACCCACAAGTTGACCTATCAAGTCCTGAAGATATCAAGAAGAATGTGGTTTCTGCAGCTTATGATGTCTTTAATGGCAAGGGGTGGACCAATGCGGGTGTTGCTCAAGCAGCAGTTACGATGGCTAAGGCCGTTGTTCTTGATGAACGTAGTGTCTACCCAGCCTGCACCACCTTACGGGGCGAATACGGCTATAACGGTAACGTTGCCCTATCAATGCCCTGTATTATTGGCGTTAATGGCGTGGAAAAACGACTACCCGTTAGCTTGAATGCTTGGGAAGAGGCAAAATTGCACGAGTCGGCAGCTTACATTCAAAAAGCCATGCAAGACGCGGATGTGAAATTCTAACAGACAGTTATTTTTCAAAATACCTGTCTTAAATATACAAAAAATAACCCATCAACCTGGCGTACGCTGTTTGCGTCTGGTTGATGGGTTTTATCGCAATAGTTTTTTTACAAAGAGTTTTGCAAGGGATTTAACCTAAAGCAACGTCTAGGGTCATCATGACACCAAAGCCAATAAGTAGAGCGACGGTGGCGATATCTGAGTTACCATGCGATTGTGATTCTGGAATCAGTTGTTCCACACAAACGAAGATCATGGCACCTGCTGCAAAGGCTAGTGCATAAGGTAAGATAACAGTCACTTGAGAAACCAGTAAAGCGCCTAAAGCGGCACCGACGATTTCTACTAGGGCAGATGCTTGACCCAACTGGAAGGCACGCCATTTGCTGGCACCTTCTGCGCGGATTGGCATAGATAAGGCTGACCCTTCAGGGAAGTTTTGTAGCCCAATCCCCATGGTTAATACCAAGGCAGAAGCCAGACTTGCAGCATTAAATTCGTTGGCCCCGTATGCTACCCCAACAGATAGACCTTCGGGGATGTTGTGGATGGTTACGGCTAATAATAACAAGGTTGTTGCTGGCAACTTGGTCTTAGGTCCTTCAGCATCCATTTTATTTTGTCCCATATGTAAATGGGGGGTGATGTAATCGATCAAACGTAGGAAAAGTCCCCCTACGATAAAACCAATTAAGGCTGGTACAAAGGCAAAACGGCCCCACCCACCTGCCTCTGCATATTCAATTGATGGGGCAAGAAGTGACCAGAAACTTGCGGCAATCATAACCCCAGCAGCAAATCCATTCATAATATCCAATATACGACGGTTAATTTCATTAAAGAAAAATACCAATGCTGAACCTAAGGCCGTCATCGACCAAGTAAAGACGCCGGCCAGCGTAGCTTGTAAAATCGGGTTGGCAGTTGCAAACCATTCAAACATTCACATTCACTCCATTTCTCCTAATATTCCACTTTTATTATAAATCATTTGGTATAGCATTTCATTGGAATTAGCAAAGTTTTGGTTTTTTTATTCGGGATACCAAAAAATATGAGAAGAAAGAAGCAAGAGTGTTTACCACTGAGAAAAAATAAGGTATACTGTATATGAGCTTACTTTTAGTAAGTGTTTTTTAAAAAAGTAAGTTGTTAAATCAAAATTTAATGATAATAGTTGAAGCAAACGCAACTCGTATATATAAACAAAATAAAAGGTGGAAATATAAAATGGAAGAACAATTTTTTAATGATGTTACAATCTCAACAGTTACTTACCGCGTAAAAAACTTAAACAAAATGAAACGCTACTACAACGAAGTAATCGGTTTAGAAATCTTAAAAGATGAAGAAACTGAAGGTATCGTTGAATTAGGTTCCAAAGGGCAAGATGCACCGCAATTAATCTTAGACGGTAAAGCAGACTACAAATTAATCACTGGTCCGAAAAACGGTCTATTCCACACAGCTTGGTTGTTGCCTTCTCGTGCCGCTTTAGGTGACGTTTTATATCGTATGTTATTAAACCAAACACAATTATCAGGTGCTTCAGACCACTCTTACTCAGAAGCATTATACTTACAAGATCCAGAAGACAATGGTATTGAAATTTACGCTGATCGTATTGCTGACCAATGGACACATGGTCCAAACGGTGGGGTAACTGGTGTGACTGAACCAATGGATGCAGAAGGCGTATTAGCTAGCCGTTCATCTGACGAACCACAAGCATTCTTCGCTGAAGGGACAATCATCGGTCACTTACACTTATCATCAGCTAAAGTAGAAGACTTCTTCGGTTTCTTAACAGATGAAATGGTCTTAGAAGAGCAAATGGGCTTCACGAATAATGTCCACTTCACTTCATACTCTGACTACCACCACCACATCGCTGTAAACGCTTGGGGTGCAGAATCGATGGTACCTTACGCTGAAGACCAAACTGGTTTAGCAGCATACACATTAACTTACCATAACCAAGAATTATACAATAACATCGTAGCGAAATTAAAAGCTAACGGTCGCGTAGTTGCTGAAGAAGCAAATCATGTAACAGCCAAAGACGCGAATGGCGTTATCGTATACGTAGATTTTAAATAATCCAATATTCTTATTGACGGAAGGGCTATCAGCTTAATGGTTGATGGTCCTTTTTGCTGTGGGAAAATGTCGTCCAATCAACAACTTGATTGTGTTCGTTTTTAGCGAACAACACCGTTCTAATATCCATAAATTTTAATCATTTAAACCATGTTATGATTGGTAAAAGCGATAACAGAATTTAATTGAATTTTAATAGAAGGACGGTAATGACGATGACAGAACGACATATTGAAACTTTGCTTGCACAAATTGGTAACCGTAGTGACAAGGCTTATGGTGCGATTAACACGCCACTATATTTCTCAACAGCCTATAAGCACCCAGGCCTAGGTGAATCCACTGGTTACGACTATACGCGTACGGCCAACCCCACTCGTGACGTCTTGCAAGAAGCAATTGCAGTTTTGGAGTATGGTGAACAAGGGTTTGCTACGTCATCAGGTATGGCAGCTATTCAATTAGTTATTGAAGGCTTATTATCACATGGTGATACAGTCGTTACCCTACAAGATTTATATGGTGGCTCATACCGTTACTTCCATCACATGGAGGAAAAGGGCTTCTACAACTTCACTTACTGTTTAACAGAAGATGAAGTGTACGCTGAAATTGAAAAAGGACCGAAATTAGTCTTCATCGAAACACCAACTAATCCAATGATGGTGGAATTTGATATTGCGGAAATTTCTAAACGTGCCCATGCAGTTGGCGCTGTAGTTGTTGTAGACAATACTTTCTACACACCACTCATCCAACGCCCACTTGAAGAAGGGGCGGATGTTGTCATCCATTCAGCAACGAAATATATTGGTGGTCACAATGATGTCTTAGGTGGTTTAGTAGCCAGCAAGGGTCAAGATATCAATGAAAAATTAGTCTTCCAATTGAATACAACAGGGGCAACTTTAGATCCTTTTGCCTGTTGGTTGATCATGCGTGGACTAAAAACCTTGGCAGTTCGCTTGCAACAACATGAAAAGAACGCCAAATCCTTAGTAGAAGCTTTAGAAAACCACCCAGCAATTGAGAAAGTGTATTACTCAGGACGCGGGGGTATGGTATCATTCGCAGTGAAAGACGCTGGCATTATCCGTGATGCCTTGAACAGCTTGAAGATTTTTACTTTTGCAGAGAGTTTAGGTGGGGTAGAAAGTTTAATTACTTACCCAGAAACACAAACGCATGCGGATATCCCAACTGAATTACGGGCGCAATACGGCCTAACTGACAAGGTTTTACGGATATCAACAGGGATTGAAAATAGTGATGATTTAGTGGCAGATATTAACCAAGCTTTTAACGTTTAAAAAAGTGATCATCTGTGAGCAGTAATAGTGAAAAACGAATTTGATTAGTGTAATATATGAAATTGTGAGTGTAAGAGTTCACAAGGGAAGGATGGAGAGAGCCATGAACTTTCAAAAACTAAAATATGCTGTTGTCGTCGCTGATAGCGGATCATTCCGTGAGGCAGCTAGACGGCTGTTCATGGCGCAATCTTCTTTATCAACGGCCATTCGTGAGTTGGAAGAAATGTATGACTTACAAATCTTCGAGCGCACAAAACGCGGTATCTTCATTACTGAAGAAGGTAGCGAATTCTTATCGTACGCTCGTGATGTCTTGTCGCAGGTATCCGTTATGGAGAATCGTTACTTAGATGCCGACCGAAAAAAATTGTTTTCTGTATCTAGTCAGCATTATGACTTTGTGTCAGAAGCTTTTGCGGTATTAGTTGCAAATGATGAAGATCGCGCCCACCATTATCGTTTATTAGAAACCTCAACAACTGATGTAATGGAAAATGTCAAAAATGCCTATTCTGAAATCGGGATTTTATACATGAATGCTTACAACCAAAAGGTCATTAAGCAGTACCTAAACCATAACGAGTTGAGCTATACAGAAATCGGGGCCTTTCAACCCCATGTTTTCGTCGGTAAACAACATCCCTTAGCAGATAGAGAAAGCCTAACC
The DNA here is from genome assembly GCF_002440555.1 of Aerococcus sp. UBA6277. GTDB lineage: Bacteria > Bacillota > Bacilli > Lactobacillales > Aerococcaceae > Aerococcus. The sequence goes on along the minus strand of NZ_DJUR01000028.1, from coordinate 29,916 downwards.
CAAGCAGATTTGCTGGCCTATCCATCTGTTACATTCGAACAGACACAAGGTTCCTCAGCTCAATTAACTGAGGAAGCATTGGACTTGGGAGAGGACTCTACACAATCAACCATTTACGTCAGCGACCGGGCGACTTCGATTAATGTCTTAGTGAAAACTGACGCTATCCTAGTGGGTACAGGTATATTGACTTCACCATTCCGTGACATGATGACCACCGTCCCTGTTACAGATGTTGAAGACAACCATATTATTTACATTCAAAACAAATACCGTAAACTATCTAGCGAAGCCGAACGATTCATTGGCATTTTGAACGACCAGTTGAATGATGTAATTGGATCTGCTGATTCTTAATCAGCACCACATTTATATCAATATTCAGGAGGAAGACAAGATGGCAGTTATCATTACATTAGCTATTTTTGTACTTGTATTGTTATTCCTAAACCGTTTAGCAGGGAAACACGTGAAATATTCAAACCGTGTCTTTATCGGATTAGGTATTGGGATTGTTTTTGGTATTATTATTCAATTACTATTTGGTTCCGACTCAAGTACAACCACAACAATTTTAGATTGGATCAACATCATCGGGAACGGATACGTATCCTTCCTACAAATGCTTGTTGTACCATTAATCTTCGTTTCACTAGTCCGCGCCTTTACCAGAGTAGAAGGTGAGAAGAACCTTGGCAAAATAGGTTTCAACGTCCTAGCTGTATTAATTATCACAGTAGCCGTTGCATCCGTTATTGGCTTATCCATTGCCTTACTATTCAACTTAGACGGTGCAGAATTTACCCAAGGGGCAGCCGAAACAGCACGAATCGCTTATATCCAAGAGCGCCAAGCTGAAATCGCTGATACAACCCTACCGCAACAAATCCTGTCATTTATCCCAACAAATATCTTTGAAGACTTAGCGGGCTTACGTCAATCAAGTAACATCGCAGTAGTAATCTTTTCAGCCTTCGTTGGTGTCGCTTATCTAGGTATCGCAAGAAAACACCCAGAAGAAGCTTCATACTTTAAGAAAATGATCGATATGTTAGACGCCATCGTTTCACGTATCGTGACATTAGTCTTGAGAATGGCGCCTTATGGTATCTTTGCCTTAATGGTGAAAGCCATGGCATCATCAAGCTTCCAAGCCCTATTGAATATGGCCACATTCGTTATCGCAGCTTACGTAGCCATTATTATCATGTTCGCAATTCATGCCTTGATCTTAGTTGGTTTCAAAGTCAACCCAATCAACTACTTCAAGAAAGCATCTTCTGTATTAGGCTTTGCCTTTACATCACGTTCAAGTGGTGGGGCATTACCAATGAACATCCAGACACAAACAGATGCTTTAGGTGTAGAAGATGCAACAGCTAACTTCGCCGGTACCTTTGGTTTATCCATCGGTCAAAACGGTTGTGCGGGTATCTACCCAACCATGTTAGTAGCCATCGTAGCCCCAACAGTGGGTATGGACCTATCTGACCCAATGGTTTGGTTAACCATTATTGGAGCTATCGTTATTTCATCATTCGGTGTAGCCGGTGTTGGTGGTGGTGCAACCTTCGCATCACTAATCGTATTCGGAACTCTAGGCTTACCAGTAGAAATCATTGGTTTAATGGTTTCAATTGAACCAATTGTTGACATGGGCCGTACAGCCTTAAACGTTAACGACTCAATCCTAGCAGGTGTTGTCACTTCTAAACGTTTGGGCACTCTAAACGAAGATGTATTCAATAATCCAGACGCACAAATTGAAGTTGGTTAATAGAAACAAAGAAAGTCGTCCTTGAAAAAGGGCGACTTTTTTTGTTAGCGATAAATGTATTTGTCAACGGGTATTAGCGCTGGCTTTATCGACCAAACTTTAGAATAGTTGTTTGCTTATTACGTACTACTTTTTAAAAAGAACACCTCCACAGCGTCGTTAGAAAACAACTGCGCTTTCCTAGCATGCCTTCGCAGTGGTTCTGGATAGCCTGGTGCATATCATTCTATTTTGGACTTTAACCTTACAGAATGAATAGCCAGACAAGCCCTTAGGCCACGGCTAAGGGCGGTTCAACTGCATCTAAGTCAATGATAGTGAAAGCATAAGCCTACAGATTATGGAAATTCTTTTAGGACATGTTTTTATTCCGAAGTTTCGTCTAGTTTTCACGCATAATATCAACACTTGTGGTTCGTTGGTCAAAGTGCTTGCCGACTGTGATGATGTGGTCCAGGTTTTCGTCATAGTCTTTGGCAAAGACTATGGCGTAAAGCAAGTTAAGTAGGTAAATGATCGAGGTATTAGAGGTGAAGTTACCGATTTTGGAGTACAATTTTTCCCGAGTCGTAATATTCAACCGGCAATCACTCATCTGTGAAATCTTGTTGTCCCCAATGCTGGTCAGACTGATAATAGGCACTTCCTTATGCTTCAATATTTCCATGCATTTAATTAACCCAGCATTCTCTCCAGAATAAGAAATAATAATAGCGCAGGTATCTTGATCCGAATAGTAGGCTTCATAGTCTACATAATGAAAGGTGGAAGCGATAGTCACGTTTCGGTTAATCCGTCGCATCTTGGTAACAAATTCCTGTGAAATCATGGCATTGGTATGACTACCGAAAATTTTAATATTTTTAGCCTTCAACAAAATGTCCTGGGCCTTTTGAATCTCCTGGTAGTCCAGTAAAGATAGAGTATCTTGGATGGTGTTTTGGTCTAGACTGGCCATCTTGTTGGCGATAGTGGCTAGGGAATCGTTTTTGGCGAAAGGACGGTTGGCGTCAATGGCATTGTAGTGGCTATTTAAATACAACCATTCGTCTAGGTAGGCGGTGCGTAAATCCGTCCAACCTTTGTAACCCAGTTTCTTGGCTACCCGGATGAGACTGGTTGGATTGGTATGGGTAATTTCTGCGAAATGCGTAGTCGTTAATTGGTCGAGTTTTTCTGGATGTTCAATCATGTATTGCACTATGGATTGTTCAGCGTGGGAAAAGTGAGTGGTTTTCATTTGTTCAATCAGCAACATGGCGATACCCCCCCTTTTTTACAGATAATAGCATATTTTGTGTAAGGGTGACACAAGAATTTCAATTAAGTGGACTTACTTTGTGTTTGGCCTTACTATTTGATTTGTTCATATTGTAAAGGGTTACAATATAAAATATGATGAGGGTAATCAAATTATAGGAGGTTGAACAGGATGGGTAAAGGGTTAAAAATTGTCACAATTGGTGGCGGTTCTTCGTATACACCAGAATTAATTGAAGGTTACATTAAACGTAAAGATGAGATGCCAATTGATGAGATTGTCTTAGTGGATATTGAGGCAGGGCAGGAAAAATTAAATATTGTTGGGGAAATGGCTAATCGGATGGTGAAGGCTGCTGGAAGGTTACCTTAACTTTAGACCGGTTCAATGCCTTGAAAGATGCGGACTTTGTCACAACGCAATTTCGTGTGGGCTTGCTAGATGCACGTGTGAAGGATGAACGTATTCCTTTATCTCACGGGATTTTAGGTCAAGAAACTAATGGTGCTGGTGGGATGTTGAAGGCCTTTAGAACCATTCCGATTATCGGTCAAATTATTGAAGATATGAAAGTACAATGTCCGGATGCTTGGTTGATTAACTTTACCAATCCAGCGGGGATGGTCACTGAAGCAGCGATTAAACAATTCGGTTGGAAGCGGACAATTGGTTTATGTAATGTGCCGATTACCCACTGTATGGATATTGCTGGGCAGTTGGATGTTGAACAGGAAGACTTGTTCTACCAATTTGCTGGTATTAACCACTTTCACTGGCATAAAGTTTGGGACCGTCAAGGCAAGGAATTAACAGCTAAAGTCATTGATTTATTATACAAAAAATCAGATGATGGCCTAGAATCAGCCTTGAAGAATATCCATGATGCCAACTATCATATTGAACAAATTCAAGATTTGGCCATCTTACCATGTGGTTACCACCGTTACTACTACTCTGAAGATGAGATGTTACAACATTCTATTGAAGAGTTTAAAGCAGGGGCAACACGTGCACAAGTCGTGAAGAAGACTGAGCAACAATTGTTTGAATTGTATAAAGATCCAGCTTTAGACTACAAGCCTGAAGAATTAACCCAACGTGGTGGGACTTACTATTCTGACGCCGCTTGTGAGGTAATTGCTTCTATCTACAACGACAAACAGACTGTTATGGTGGGTTTCTACCCAAAATAACGGGACGATCCAAGACATACCGTACGATGCCATTGTGGAAGTATCTGCCCAAATCACTAGCCACGGCGCTGTACCATTCAACTGGGGTGAATTTATGCCAGCCGCTCGTGGGATGATCCAATTGATGAAGGGGATGGAAGAAACGGTTATCCATGCCGCCGTTGAAGGGAATTACGGGGCAGCTTTACATGCCTTCACGATTAACCCCCTAGTACCAGGTGGTCAGATGGCTAAACGCGTCTTGGACGAATTATTATATGCTCACAAAGCGCATTTACCACAATCTGCTGACAAGATTGCTGAAATTGAAGCCAATCAACCAGATGTTGTGGCTTATGTAGACAAATTAATGCAATCGAATTAAGTGCTTGTTTTTTAAAAAAATGACAAGTCCTTTGTCAAAAATTTTCGCCATAAAAATAGCGTGCCTCAGGGAGTTGACTGACCTTCCTGGGGCACGCTTTTTCCAATATGATGACGCTGGCTATTAAAAACCGTAAGCAGCATCTTTTTTGGCTTGAATTTCTGCTTGTACGTCTGCCATGGTGAAGACATCATCGACCAATCGTTCAATACGGAAAATGATCTCATCACTGACGATTTCGTTGCGGCTGAAGTCTCGGTCTTCAATAAAGACGTACTTGTTGACGACAGTGGCCTTCATATAATTTAAGATCGGCATTAATTGGGTTTCAACCATTAAATAATGACGCGGAGAACCAGCAGTGTTGATGACGCCAACCACCTTGTCCCGGAAGGCATTCACAGGTAGCAGGTCGAACAAGTTTTTCACGGTAGCTGGGTATGAAGCTTGGAAAGTCGGCATGGTCAAGACTAAGACATCTGCAGCCATGATGGTTTTAAGGACTTGGCCAGTGTCACCAGGGTATTCAAAATAATTGCGGCCATCTGAAAAAACCATGACCTTTTCAGCCAGGTCAATTAATTCCATGTCCGCATCTGGGCGGTAGCTTTTTGCTTGTTTAATGTATTCATCTGCAGCAACACGTGATTTGGTGCCGACATTTGATCCGCTGATAACCACTGTCTTCATGGTGGGTAAACTCCTTTTTCAATTGTAATAATGGGTAATATATATTTGAATAATTACTTATTTTTATATAGTGTAACACGTTTTGATAGGCTTGGAAAACGCTTTGTTTCGTTTTCGAAATATTATGCGGAATGTTTGAATTGTCATAACTTTTATTGTAACCTATAGATAATCATTTATAATATATAAATAAATTAGGAGGGGATCCGATGGGTGGTTTTAGAAGATTTCTACAAATTATATTAACCCTAGTGGGCTTGGTTGCATTATTAGCTGCAATTGCCTTGTTTTACCCAATTCAATACCTAACACCTTTCGTTAAAGAGACTGTCTTAGGCAATACCTATGGTCAATGGGCCATGTTAGCTGGTTTAGCCTTTGTAGCCTTGCTTGTGTTAGTTGTTTTCCTACAGGCGGTTGTGGCACCAGCGAAACGTGACCACTTAGAAGTCAAAACGGATGCCGGTGTATTAAGTTTTACCAAACATTCTGTTGAAGATACAGCAGTCCGCGCTAGCCAGCGTGTGTCAGGGGTAAAATTCCCTGAAGCAAAAGTGCGATTTGGTAAACGTCCTGAAGATACAAAAGTAAGCGTTGTTTTCCAAGTGGATGACGTAGCCAATGTGATTGACTTGGCTAGTCGGGTACAAGAACGTGTACGTGATACGGTGGCCGTTTCATTGGGGATTCCAGTTGCGGATGTTAATGTGATGGTCAATCAAATTGATCGTAGTGTTGTCGTAGCTGAAAAACAAGCCAAACAGAAAGCTGCACCACGTGTGCAATAAGGAGGAGGGATAATATGTCAGAACGGAATAAACGAGAAGAACGTGCGATTTGGCGCCAATACAAAGGGCGAATTATCGGCTTATTATCAGCCTTTATCTTTGCACTATTGTGGGTAGTCTTTAATTTCGGGATGGCGTTACTGGTATTTATCATCGCAGCAGTCGGCTTTATTATCGGTGCTTACTTTGATGGTGAGGTCGACTTACGTGCCTGGTTACGGTTCTTTATGAAATAGTCGAAGGGTTATCGGTTGATAATCAGAAATATTCACGTTATCATTAACTTATAGGTTATTTAAAGTTGGCTAGATGACCAACATAAATATTAGGAGGAATTAAATTATGGCTGAAACAAATGAACAAGTAAAACACGAAAATAATTTAGCTTTTGAACCTCGCGTGTTAGAACGTATTGCGAATAACTCAGTTCAAGATGTTGACGGCATTTTAGAGTTGAAAGGTAACTTCACATCTGGCGTGAAAAGCTTCTTCTCTTCTGAAGATGATAAAACAAAAGGTGTTAATGCTGAAGTTGGTAGTAAAGAAGTAGCCATCGACTTAGAAGTAATTGCTGAATACGGCAAAAACATTCCTGCAGCCTTTAACCAAACAATCGAAAAAGTGAAAGCAAACGTTGAAAAAATGACTGGTTTAACAGTTGTTGAAGTGAACATGAATGTTAACGACGTGATGACACGTGCAGATTATCAACAACAACAATCTGAAGAAGAACGTCAACGCGCTGAAGAACGCCGTCGTGCCCACCAAAATGGTGAATTTACAGATGGTTCAAGAGTACAATAATAACTAACATATATAGATAGCTAGTATCTATTATCATGTGTAGGAGGGGTCGGCCAAGTGTCGATCCTTTTCTTATCCCCAGAATTTAGGTAAGATAGAGGTAAGAAAAGCGGCATTTTAAATTGGAGGGTTAAAGATGAAAACAATGATTTTACTAGGTGAAGGTTACGAAGAAGTAGAAGCAATCACAGTTATTGATTACCTACGTCGAGCACAAATCCCAATAGATATCGTATCTATCAACGAAACGCTATCGACAATTGGTGACCATGGCATTGAGATTATGGCAGATAAGATGCTAGATGATATTGATGCTGACAGCTATGACATGGTCATTACGCCAGGTGGGCGCCCAGGTGCAGAAAAATTGGCCAATGATAAAAGAGTAACTGACTTGATTGCTAAACAAGTAGCGAACGATAAATACGTTTCGAGTATTTGTGCTTCACCAATCGCTCTTGAAGCAGCAGGCATCACAAAAGACTTGGAAGGAACATGCTACCCAGGCTTTGAAGACCAAGTACATTATAAAACGTTCCATGAAGATATTACCTACTACGATGAAAACCATAAAGTATTGACCTCACGTGGACCAGCCACAGCAGTTTATTTTGCTTTGGATATTATTCGAATTCTAAAAGGCGTTGCTAAAGCACAAGAGGTTGCTGATGGTTTATTATTACCAATAGTTGAAGAGAAAAAGGGGTAACGTATTATGGCTGACAAACCCCTGGTAAAAATGGTGCGGGGTTACCAAAAGCATATTTCCCCAATGTTTCCACCGACTTGCCGCTACTATCCATCGTGCTCAACTTATATGATTCAGGCAATCAATAAACATGGCACACTTAAGGGGGCAGCTATGGGTACAGCGCGTATTATTCGTTGTAACCCAATGGTGCCAGGGGGGCTAGATCCAGTACCAGACCATTTCACCTTACGTCGCAACCGTGAGGAAATGTCTGACGAAGACCGGGCATATTTGATTGCACAAATGGAGAAACATGACCACCATCATGAAGTAGAATAGTAGTAAAAGACGTGGCGAAAGATATTTTGCCACGTCTTTTTTTTGAAATTAAAATAGGAAGATAGCGGGAAATGATACTTAGCTTAAAAAGATTTGCCCTTTTTCAAAAAAGAGGTTTACCTTTACCTAAGGGCAGGCTTTATTATATATATTGAGAGGTGAGTAGGATGTATACAATAGGAGAATTAGCCGATTTGACTGGTGTGACAAGAAAAACTTTGCGCCACTATGACAAGATTGGTTTATTAGAACCACAGACTTTATCTGAGGCGGGTTACCGATTATATGGACAAGCAGAAGTCGATTTATTGCAACAAATTCTGTTCTTTAAAGAGATGGGTATCGCCTTGGCGGATATTCGAAGCTTGGTACACTCGCCAGATTACCAAGTGGTGGCGACATTAAACGCACATTTGACTTACCTTTCAAAGGAACGCCGTCGTATTGACCGGTTAATAGAGACGGTGCAGACAACGATAAAAGCACAAAGGGGCGAAATAATTATGTTAAATGAAGAAAAATTTGAAGTATTTAAACAATCATTAGTAGGTGAAAATGAAGCAACTTATGGTGAAGAAGTACGGAAGAAATATGGTGATGATCAAGTTGATGCTGCCAATGATCGTTTACTGGCGGTAGATCAAGAAACTTGGACATCGATTGAAGCGTTGACAGCAATACTTCATGAAAAGTTAGCTCAAGCAACTATAATCGGAGATGTTAACTCACCACTAGCTAAAGAGGTCTTCGAGTTACATAAAGAATGGCTGACATTCTACTGGCCAGAAGGTCAATATAGTGGAGAAATGCATATGACTATGGTGGATATGTATATGAGTGATGAGCGTTTTAAGGAGTACTATGAGAAGATTGCACCTGGGGCAACAGCGTTTTTGCAAGCAACTATCAAAAATCACCTAATATAAAAATATAGTCATAAAATCCTATTCTAAAAGTAGAAGAGAGAAAAAAGTCTTGTGGAAAGCGGGTGCCAATGAGTATTTTTAAACAATAAAGGGCTCGCGATAGTTTTATCACGACCCTAGTTTAATAGTGTTTATATAAATATATATTCTGTTAAAAGTACAAAAAACAGCGTATGTCGATGGCCATACGCTGTTTCATCTTAATAAGGGTGGTCACATTCCGATAAAACGTTTGTGTCACACCTTGTTTTTATTCTACGCCGAATTCTTTGCTTACTTGATATGCGATTCGTTTCGCGTAGTTGTATGCTTCTTCGTCGGTTTGTGCTTCTACCATAACACGTAATAGGTTTTCTGTTCCAGAAGGGCGTACTAAGATACGGCCATTGCCGGCCATTTCTGTGTTCACTTCATCAATAACTTGTTGTACCGTTGCAGAATTCATTGCTTCTGTTTTACCTTCACGTGTTACACGCACATTGATTAATTCTTGAGGGTAAGTTTTCATTTCACCGGCTAATTCAGATAATTTTTTACCTGAAGTTTTTAATACATGTAGTAATTGTACTGCTGATAAAAGGCCGTCACCTGTGTTGTTGTAGTCCATGAAGATGATATGACCTGATTGCTCTCCACCAAGGTTATATCCGTGTTCACGCATTTCTTCAACCACATAACGGTCACCAACTTTAGTTTGTGGTGCTTTCATGCCTGCATCTTCAACTGCTTTGTGGAAACCTAAGTTAGACATTACAGTTGACACGATTGTGTTGTCGTTTAATTTACCACGTTCGTTTAAGTATTTACCACAGATGAACATCATTTGGTCACCGTCTACTAGGTTACCTTCTTCGTCAACTGCTAAACAGCGGTCGCCGTCACCATCGAAGGCCACACCGACATCAGCACCTGTTTCTTTTACAAGGGCTTGTAATTTCTCTGTATGTGTTGAACCAACACCTTCGTTGATGTTGATACCATCTGGAGAAGTCGCCATTGTTGTAAAGTCAGTACCTAAGTCAGCGAATAAACGGTTAACTAATGGTGAAGTGGCACCGTTCGCGCCGTCAACTGCTACTTTAATACCTGATAAATCGCCAGAGATTGTTGATGCTAGGAATTCTAAGTATTTACCAACTGCACCTGGGTTAGCGATTACTGTCCCTAATCCTTCAGCTGATGGACGTGGTAAAGTATCTTCTTCTTGGTCTAATAATGCTTCGATTTCTTCCTCTTGAGCGTCAGACAATTTGAAGCCGTCAGAACCAAAGAATTTAATCCCATTGTCTGGTGCAGGGTTGTGGCTTGCTGAAATCATGACACCAGCAGTTGCACCGGTAGTACGAGTTAAATAAGATACAGCTGGAGTTGTAATAACGCCTAATTGTTGCACTTCAATCCCTACTGATAATAAACCAGCAGTTAAGGCTTGCTCTAATAATTGACCTGAGATACGTGTATCGCGGGCAACTAGAACACGCGGATGTTCCATTCCTTCTGGTGCATGTTGCATTAACACGTGACCACCAAAACGACCCAATTTAAATGCTAATTCTGGTGTTAATTCTTCATTCGCTAAACCGCGAACCCCATCAGTACCAAAATATTTTCTCATAATTTACTCCTTTGTTTTCGAAAGTGAATATCGATTTTGTCGTCGATTTCGTTATAGTATAACATTTAATGATTCATAATTAAAAATTAAAGATATGTTTCTTGCCTTGAAAAAAGGCAGTCTAGATTACACTGGTTAATACTAGGAAAAACTAGCTAAAAAAGCAAGTATTCCGTTAAAGACATTTGCGCTAGAAGAGCTAGAGACGCTTTCTGAGCTTGTTGAATTGATTTGGTCGGCTTGGACATTGCCGTTGCTATTTTGTAAGTTGTTACTGACGCCAGTCGTTACGCCAACTTCGCTTGTGCTTGAACTGGTGCTGTCGCTGATTTCGCTATCACTTGTCGTATCTTCTTCAATAGTGGATTCATTACCGCTAGTGCCACTTTCGCTACTCGTAGCACTTTCTTCGCTAGACTCGCTTGATGCGGTGTCTGAGCTGGTGCTATCCTCATCGCTTTCTGATGAGGCACTAGATGAGGCACTAGATGACGCGCTAGATGATGACGAAGACGAAGACTCGGTAGCGGTTGGCACCACTTGGACCCGAACGTTTGAAGGATCTGAACTCGTTACACCATCAGGTAGGACAATGGGCGCGTCTACAGTAGTTGTTGTTGTAATCCCTGATACATCAACGGTTGCAGACACGCTTTCAGTGTTATTGATGGTATCGTAGTCACCAGATAAAGTCGCGTTTTGGCTGTCTAAAATCGTTGCTTCATAGGTGTAGCCTTCGCGTTCGTTGGTGATATTGGCTTCAATAGGGACCGACACACCTTCAGGCGAAACTTGAACGGTCACGTCAACCTCACTTGGGTCGGTGTTGATATTCAAGATATCACCGTCCGCATTTTCTGTAATGACAGTGGCGGTTGTGGTGTAGTCTTCAGATAAGTTATCTGGAATATTTACGACTGTATAAACTTGGCTCACGCTTTCAATGTCAGATGTCGAACCAGTTAAGGTGACAGAATCTTGGCTTAAAGACACATCTGTAATTTCGTAACCATCCGCAACTGCAGATTCATTAGACATTTCCACTTGGACTGGATATTCAGTTGTTTGTAGCGAATCAATTGAAATATTGACGCTTGAAGGTGAAATCTCATAAGACACGGCTTCTGAAACATTTTCCAATTGTAATTGGATGTAATGAGACCCTTCGCCTAGATTGGTTAAGTCTTCTGTGATGACGCGGAAGTCATCGGCTTCAAGTGTTTGTTCGATTAAGTTTTTTGGTCCAGATAAACTGACAGAAACGCTATCTGGTAGACCAGTGACGTAATACGCATCCACGTTTCCATCTATATATACAGGCACGTTATAAATCGTTTCCGTTGTCGCTTCGCTGACGTTTTGAAAGAAAGTCACTGGGTTTTCCGAATACTGCTCAGCCTTCACATATACAAACATTAAGATAGATAAGAAGAGCGATAATATTAACAGGGCAATTCGATTGTTATAAAACTTATTGATCATCTGACTTGCCACCTCCTGTTAATTGGTTAAACCAGTTAGTTAAGAAGTTATCATTCGCTTCCTCATCAGTAGTGTTGATGAAATTGTCTGCTAGAATGGTGTACAACTCATCTTGACTAAGGTCGCGGGTAATCTCGCCACGTTCAGTAATTGAAACACCGCCTGTTTCTTCTGAGACGACGATAGTGATGGCATCTGTTACTTCACTTAAGCCGACAGCAGCTCGGTGTCTAGTCCCTAATTCTTTAGGAATCTCCGAGTTCTCTGAAAGTGGCAGGTAAGAAGCGGCAGAAGCAATTTCTAAATCTTGAATAATCACGGCACCATCATGTAGGGGCGTGTTTGGGATGAAAATGTTAATCAATAATTGAGATGAGATGGCTGAATCTAATCGAATCCCAGTAGCTGCGTATTCATTTAAAGGTTGCGAACGTTGAAGGGAAATCAAAGCACCAATCCGACGTTTACCCATGTACTCGCAAGCTTCAACTAAATCGCGCACCATTTTTTCGTTTGGATTGCGGGCCCCAGCCTCACGTTTACCAGCAAAGAATTGTTGTCCCAAATGATCTAATCCTCTTCTGATTTCAGGTTGGAATATGACAATTGCACCAACGACAGACCATTGGATAATATTGTTCATGATCCAATCTACCGTCTTCAACTGGAAGAGGGTGGAAATAATTTTAATCAGCAAGAAGATGAAAACCCCGTTCAAAATATTGAAGGCTTTCGTATTCTTTAGGATCTTCAAGAGCTGGTAGATAAACAACCAAACAATCAAAATATCAATTAGATTGAAAACATTCGTCCAAGAAATAATACCAGACCAATCTATTTGCATGCGTCTATCCTCCATTCTAAGTTTTCTCACTATAAAGTATACCATATCAGCCTTTTATCGATAGAAACTTAAGACACATTTCCCAAAAATGTTTATAATAGTAGAAACAAGTAAACTGGAGTGAAGGAGGAATGGCATGTTACTTGGACAATTGATTATGGATGCTGGGCAAGTGACCCGAAAGGCCTGCAAACGCCTATTGAAAGATGGCCATGTCACCGTTGACGGCCAAGTTGTCACACAATTCGCCACCGTTGTTGATCCCAGCTGGCAAGAAATTACCGTCGACCAAGTAGTAATTGATCACCATTTTGGCCATACATATTACTTGGTCCATAAACCCAAAGGCTACCTGTCAGCCAATAAAGACCAGACCCACCCAACGGTCATTGACCTGATTCAACCAGCAGATAATCCCGGCGATTTAGCAATTACCGGCCGTCTAGACCGCGATGCCCATGGACTTGTCTTCGTCACCAACAACGGCCAGCTCCATTACATCTTCCAACAACCCAAATTTGATATTCCAAAAACCTACCGCGTCAACGTGAATGGCCTTATTGATGGCAAAATGGTCGCACAATTTCAAGCTGGTATCATTTTTGAGGATGGGACGATCTGTAAAGCAGCAAGGCTTGAAATCATTTCGGCAAGCCCGCAATCCTCAACTGGTTTAGTCACGATTTCAGAGGGGCGCCGCCACCAAGTGAAGAAAATGTTCCTTGCTTGCGGGGTAAAAGTCACAGACTTATACCGACAAACAATTGGCGATTTAAGTATTGACGGCCTAGTGGAAGGGGGGTATCGCCGACTAAATGAAGCGGAAATCCAGTCACTCAAAAGCATCTTTCTTCTATATGATAAGCGTAAAGAAAGTTGAGGGAAAAAGGCGGTAAAATAAGATCAAAAAAATTTTTCAAAAAACTTTTGGCCAAACTGTTGAAATCTATAATATCTGATGCTATACTAATCAAGTACGATATTTTTGAGGCAAAAAATCTCAAGAATACTACCATATGGAGGGATAGCGAAGTGGCCAAACGCAGCGGACTGTAAATCCGTTCCTTCGGGTTCGAAGGTTCAAATCCTTCTCCCTCCATTACATTGGGATATAGCCAAGCGGTAAGGCAACAGACTTTGACTCTGTCATGCGTTGGTTCGAATCCAGCTATCCCAGTAATATAAACCAAGAAGACTAGGCGGTAGCCTGGTCTTTTTTATTGCTTTGAAATAAGTAAACACCCAATAGCCTATCTAAATATTTGTATTATTAGACATCAAAAAAGAATATTTCGCAATTATAATATGTCATGTTACAGAACGATTGCGATTTGACATGAATTTAAAATACTTATACAAAGGGTTTTTTAAAGTCTTTGTTTATTTGATTTATAATAAAAACGCATAATTTTTCAAATAATATGACATAGTTTGTGAAAATAATTGCTTTTAGCACTTTATATATATAATTTCACCTTTATAATGTTACAAAGTTGTTACAAATTTACATAAGGTTTTCAAAAACCCCAGATTTAATGTCAAGATAGTTAAGAGGCTTTAACAGATACCTGATTTACATGACTAAAAAAAAGGCCCGTGTTAAGATATTGCTTGTAGATGAGACAGGTGTTCTTTATCTAGAATATAGTCGCACAATAAAGATGCGGTAAATAGTGGGTCATCCACTAGATGGCAGCAGACAACTTAAAAAATAAAATTAAAAAGCAGTATTCTTATAAGGAGAGTATTAACACATGAAATTGAACAAAATTATCTTAGGTACGTCATTTGCATTAGCAGGTTTATTCGCTGCTACAAACAACAATAACGTAGAAGCAGCTACTTGGTCTGCTCGTACAGTTGCTGAAGTTTCGGCTGATTTAGAAGCTACAGACGATACAACTACTTCATACACTATCCAATACGGTGATACTTTAGCAGCTATCGCTCAAGCATCTGACGTAAGTGTAGATGCATTAGTTGCAATCAACGACATCCAAAACGCTAACGTAATCTTCCCAGGCACTAAACTTTCATTCACTAAAGATGAAACAACTGGTGAAGTTAACGAAGTAACAGTTGAAGATTCTGCATCAGAAGAAGCAACTACTTACGATGTAGCTGAAGAAGTAGTAACTGAAACAACTTACGAAGCACCAGCTGAAGAAACTTATGTAGCAGAAGAAACTACATACGAAGCACCAGCAGCTGAAACAACTGCTTCAACTACTTCATACTCTAGCAATTCAGCTAAAGAAATCATCGCTCAACGTGAGTCAGGTGGATCTTACACAGCTTACAACGCTGCGGGTGGTTACTACGGTCGTTACCAATTGAACCCAACATTAGTAGCTTACGGTGCATCTCCAGCAGAACAAGAAGCTGCAGCTGACAAATATGTTGCTGAACGTTACGGTTCATGGGAAGCTGCTTTAGCATTCTGGAACGCTAACGGTTGGTACTAAGATAAAGTTTCTTCTATATAGAAACCGTTATTTAAAATACAAACAAATGAGTCAGGTTTTTCCTGGCTCTTTTTTGTATTCTTGCAATCTAGTTAGCGGATAACCTATATATCTTCTTAAGAGAAGGTTAAATTATGGCCACGGACAGCTAAAAAGGTTGACAATAAGTTTTTGTATTTATAGAATGTAAAGAGCTATTACTTTTAATAAAATCTCAAACGTAATTTTTGAGATAGCGCCAGGCTTGCTTAGCAAGTGACGAGGACTGAATTAATCGAAATGTTCGGCGGATGATTCAGGGGTTGTACAATCCACAGGTGGGAAAAAAGTAAGGTAATCAATGATCTAGACCATCATCTTGCCTTATCAAATTACCGCCACGTACGTAGTAGCCAAATAAAAAAATGCGATAAGACACCTATCTGAATAGGGTCTAATTTTATGTCGCCTAATTAGGAGGAAACTGCAACATGTGTGGTATTGTAGGTTATATTGGAAATGGATCAGCTCAAGAGGTATTATTAAACGGTTTAGAGCGTTTAGAGTATCGTGGATATGATTCAGCGGGTGTATACGTTGTCGATGGAAATGGTCAAAACGGTCATTTATTCAGAGAAGAAGGACGTATCGCTAAACTACAAAGTGAAGTGGATATGTCATTAGATGCCCACACAGGGATTGGACACACACGTTGGGCAACACATGGCGAACCAAGTGTTCGTAATGCCCATCCACATCAATCATCAACAGGTCGTTTCACATTAGTACATAACGGTGTTATTGAAAACTACCGTGAAATGAAAGAAGATTTCTTATCTGACGTGACTTTCCACTCAGATACAGATACAGAAGTTGCTGTAAACTTAGTTGAGCACTTTGCATTAACAGAAGGTTTAGATGCAGAAACTGCATTCTTAAAAGCCTTAAACGTGATTGAAGGTTCATATGCATTTGCTTTAATCGACTCAGAACAACCAGGTGTTGTTTTTGCAGCGAAAAACAAATCACCTTTATTAATCGGTAAAGGAACTGACTTCAACACAATCGTTTCTGATGCAATGGCATCAATCGATTTAACTGACCAATACGTTGAAATTCATGACGGTGAAATGGTTATCTTAACTGAAGAAAACGTTACTATTAAAAACTTAGCTGGCGAAACAATCGAACGTGCACCATATACAGCACAATTAGATGCCAACGACTTAGATAAAGGGACATACCCTTACTACATGATTAAAGAAATTGATGAGCAACCAGCTGTAATGCGTCGTATTATCCAAGAGTACTCTGATGATAACAACGAATTAACAGTTGACCAAGAAATTATCGATGCGATTAACGCTAGCGACCGTATCTACATCATCGGTGCAGGTACTTCAATGCATGCAGGTTTAGTTGGTAAAAACATCATCGAAAAAATGGTTAACATTCCAGTTGAAGTTCATGTAGCATCTGAATTTGCTTACAACATGCCGGTGTTGAGTGAAAAACCATTCTTCATCTACTTAACACAATCTGGTGAAACTGCCGATAGTCGTCAAGTATTGGTTCAAACCAATAAATTAGACTATAAATCATTAACAATCACTAATGTGAAAGGTTCTACTTTATCACGTGAAGCTGATTACACATTATTATTACATGCAGGTCCAGAAATCGCTGTAGCATCTACTAAAGCATACACTGGTCAAATCGCAGTAATGGCTGTATTAGCTGAAGCTTTACGTCGTGACTTAGGGTTCGAAGCGCAATTTGACATGGAACATGAACTATCAATCATCGCCAACGCTATTCAAGTAATGATCGATGACAAAGATGAAATCCACGAGTTAGCAACTGAATTATTCACTGACAAGGCATCTGCCTTCTACATCGGCCGTGGTATCGACTACGAAGTAAGTCGTGAAGCTGCCTTGAAAGTCAAAGAGATTTCATATATTCAAGCTGAAGGTTTCGCTTCAGGTGAATTGAAACATGGTACAATCTCATTAATCGAAGATGGTACACCAGTAATCGGTGTAATCACACAAGAGAATACCGCTGCACACTCACGTGGTAATATTGAAGAAGTGCGTTCGCGCGGAGCGAATACATTAATCATCTCTATGGAAGGTTTAGACCGTGAAGGTGATGACATTGTCATACCTGCTGTAGAACCGTTGTTATCTGCACTTGTATCAGTCATTCCAACACAATTACTTGCATACTATGCCTCATTAGACCGCGGTTTAGATGTTGATAAGCCACGTAACCTAGCGAAATCAGTAACAGTAGAATAATAAACACTATCACAAATTACATTTTGTAGTTTTATAAAAAAGATTGATTATTTATAATAAAGTTCGTTCATTTAAAACAAAGTTTGATTATTTATAATAAAGTTTGATTAAAGCAACCTCAATGGGTATGATGTCCATAAGAGGTTGTTTTTTTGTTTTAAAATTAAAAATTAATAAAGAGGAGGGTGTATATGGCTAAAAGAAAACGTTCAAGTTCGTATGAGAAAAAAATGAAAGAGGGTTACGGTCAAGGTATCGGAATCGATTATAAACCATGGATAACTATTCAGGATGTACCTTCATTGGGAAGGGTTACTCGATTAAAAGGATATAAGATTCCAAGACAATTTGAATTTCTTTCAGATTTAGAACGAAATTACTTTTATTTATTAGAATATTCGGATTTAGTTGAAGATATTCAAGAACAATACCCTTTGCTACCAATTGAGGAAACGATTATTATTGCAAATGAATTAGGAATTAAACACCCCACAGACCTTAAAAGTGGAGAACCAATAGTGATGACAACAGATTTTTTAGTAACAACAAAGAACAATACAGAAGTTAAAAAGTTTGCTAGAACATTGAAATATAAAGATGAATTAATGGATAAACGTGTATTAGAAAAATTTGAAATAGAGCGTGTTTTTTGGGAAAGACAAGAAGTGGATTGGGGGATTGTAACAGAGTTAGAAGTACCCAAAGATATGGCACATAATATCGCGTTTATTCATGGTTATTCAAACCTTTCTGTCATTGAAGGATTCGAAAATATACTTGTTGAAGAATTAGAGGACATGAGTATTTATTTTATTAGGTTACTATTGGAAGCTAAGCAAACGATACGTCGAACTGCTTCTCACTTTGATCATCACTTTGGAATGAGTAGTGGTTGTGGCCTATCATTATTTAAACATTTGCTAATGACAAAGGTTATTGAAATAGATATGACGCAAAAATTAGATGTCAATCAGCAATTAAACATCAAATATGTAAGAGGAGATTTTTCCAAGAAGGTGGAAGCGATATGATTTTTTACAATCAGGTATATCAATATGTGGATAGAGAAGATCGAAATCGAATTCGAATTATTGAAGTGGATGAATTCGTTGCTTATTTTGTTGACTTAGACGGTGATACTGCTATGCCTAAAGCAATTAATTTAGCTGATTTAGAAAATGAAATTCAATCAAGCATTTTATTATTGGTTTCAGATCCATATTTAATGACTTACGTAGATAAGGATTTAACAGATATACAAAAAGAAAAACGTGACAAAGACTGGAATATTGTTTCGATAGGTTGGGATTTATATAAAAAAGAGTTACTAAATAAAAGACAACGTAATGCGATATTTGAAGAATTAGCTGAAAATAATAACGTATCAAAATTGAAAGTGAAACGCTCGTTTACACGTTTTTGGCAAAGAGGGTTAAATAAGAATGCTTTATTGCCAGATTATATACGTTCAGGTGCAAAAGGAAAAGAACGTCAATTGTCTGCGACAGCTAAAGTAGGAAGACCTAGAAGTTACTCATCTAAAGGTATTAATATTACTGAAGATATTAAACAGCAGTTTAGTCATGTTATTAAAAAATATTATCGACAGAAAGAACAGCTGACGCTTACTGATACTTATGAACATTTATTAAGAGAATTTTATTCGGATAAGTATTATGAAGGTGAAGTTTTAAAGTACAAGATATGGGATGATACACGCATCCCAACATATCACCAATTCTATTATTGGTTTAAAAAGTTTGAAGAACCTCAATTAGATTTTAGACTTCGTAATAGTTCAAAAGAGTATGAATTAAAACATAGACCTATATTGAGTCATTCTGCTCTTGAGACTGATGGACCAGGGACACGTTTTCAAGTAGATGCAACAATTGCAGATATTTATTTAGTTAGTTCATTTGATCGTAATTTAATAATAGGTAGACCAATAGTCTATGGGGTTGTTGATGTTTATTCAAGGTTATTAGTAGGGATTTATGTAGGGTTAGAGGGCCCTTCGTGGACGGGTGCAATGATGGCATTAGATAATATGGTGACTAACAAAGTTGACTTTTGTAAGGAGTACGGTATTGAAATTAATCAAAATCAATGGCCTGCTCATCATTTACCAGAAATTATTATCGCTGATAGAGGAGAGTTTGAAGGATATTCAGTTGAGAGCTTAATAAACAATCTGAATATAAAAATTGAAAACACATCACCATATCGTGGGGACTTAAAAGGGATTATTGAACGTCAATTTCGTACACTGAATGGAAAAATCAAACGAAAAGCACCGGGAGCTATACAAAAAGAATATCGAGAACGTGGCGATAGGGACTATCGTTTAGATGCTAGTCTTACTCTTGAAGAATTCACACAAATTATTATCCATTTAGTATTGAACCATAATCAAAAAAATATTGATAAATATCCTTTAGAAAAAGAAATGATAGTAGACCAAATTACAGCGACACCAATTAATTTATGGAGATGGGGTATAGCAAATAAAAAAGGAAGGTTGCAATCTGTAACTAATCGAAATCAATTTAGAATGAACTTACTGCCAAAAGCCAATGCTCGCATAACTAGAGCAGGAATTAAATTTAAAGGATTAGCATACGGTTCGGAAAAAGCATTAAACGAACAATGGTATTTAAAAATGAAAAATCAAAGTATTGAAATAGTCTATGATCCAAGGTCAATGAATCAAATTTATATACCACATAATGGTGGGAAAAGTTTTGATATATGCTATTTATTAGATACAAGTGTGCAATATAAAGATAACTCTTTGGACGAAGTTGAATTTTATAAACAACTTTTACAAGAAGTGAAATCTAATGAAAAAAATCAGCAATTAGAGAATACCGTTAATACAGATTCTGCAATTGAATTGATCATTAAAGAAGCAACTAACCAAAAGAAAAATACGCTTAATCTAAATCAAACAAAAGCAGAAAAACTTAAAAATATTAAAATAAATCGACAAGCAGAGAAATTAATGAATAGACAGGATGAAAAGTTTAATTTAGATGTCAGAAAAAAATCTGGAAAGGCGGAAGTTGTTAGTTTTAATAAAAAAGAAACTAATCATCATTCTAGTTCACGTTTGATGACAAAATTACGAAAGAAACGAGATGAGCAGCTTGGAAAAGATGACTAATGGAGTTTTAAAAGGCAACTTTGAAGAAGCTGAGTATAAAGAGCAAAAGCTGTCGGAATACAGTGAAAACCCCTTTATTGAGGCGCTTCCACCAATTTTCAGTGAAGATGATGTGATGGATCGATTTATGGTGACACCACGAATTACAAGGCAAGATAAGCAAAGTGCCACAAACATTCGCTATCATGTGCTTAAACGTATAAAGAACTTTATTCAACCTTTACCCATTCATTTTGAAGTAGAACGTCGTTTATCTACATTAATTCGTAGAGGCTATTTAGCTAGAAATCCTTTAGATAAAACATTTCTGGAACGCATTCGAGTTTTACATCAATTAAGAGAAAATGAAGAAGATGCCCATAAATATATAGACGAACGATTGAATTATATTCGTTCGACAGCAGATAGCTTATCTATTATCGGCATTTCAGGTATTGGAAAAACGACAGCTATTGAGCGATTATTGCTAATGTATCCACAAGTAATTAAGCATGAGAAATATGAAGAACAGCCATTCAATCGCACACAAATTGTCTGGCTGAAAATTGATTGTCCATATGACGGCAGCCTTTCCACACTTTGCAAAAGTTTCTTTAAAGCGATTGATGATTTATTAGGTACACGGTATTTAGAGAAATTTGGATATTTGAATCGAGTAACGTCAACGATGCTACTACATATGACCTCATTAGCTAGTATGTATGGGATTGGTGTATTGGTAATCGATGAAATTCAGCATTTATTGCATGCTAAAAATGATCAAGAAGAGATGCTTAATTTCTTCGTGACACTATCTAATACAGTTGGTATTCCTACAGTTCTGATAGGAACTTCTAAGGCTCAACAATTATTTAAAGGTAACTTTCGACAGGCTCGTCGCGCAGCTAGTGAAGGTTCGATTATTTGGGACCGCATGGGTGAGGATAGCGAGGAATGGGAATTCTTCTTAGAAACATTATGGGAATTACAATGCCTTAAAACGTATTCAGAGCTTACAGAGGACGTTAAAAAGACTTTCTATAGTGAATGCCAGGGAATTACTTCAGTTGCTGTTAATCTGTTCATATTAGCTCAAGAGAGAGCTTTATATGATGAATCGAATGAAGAAGAGCGATTGGATGTGAGAGTTTTGAAGAAAACTGCAAAAGAAGATATGAAGATTATTCAGCCAATGTTAAATGCTATTCGAAAAAATGATTTTAGGGCAATGTATCAGTACGAAGATATTATGATTAATTTAGATGAATTGATGCAAAGTCATAAGCAAAGTACTGAATACGAAGGTCGTATTAAAGAGGCAATGAAAGAGCGAAAAAATACGTTAGCATACAAGCGCCAAGAATTAATTGAAGGTTTGAGTGAAGAAGTTGCAGCAATTGGTATTTTTGATGTGTTAACTCCTAGGGATATTAAAGAAGCTACAAAGAAATTAGTAGAAAACTCACCGATAGAAACGGATTATAACCTACTGAAAATACAACTTATTCCTAATTTAATTGAGTTGAATGAGAAGGTTAAGGAGAAAAAAGTGAAGGTAGTATCTTCGGGTAAAGTATTACCACTATTAGATACTAGGGAGAAAGCATTGAAACAGAAAAGACATGTGTATGAAGGACTTAAAGAAGAAAATTATATAAAAAATCCAATGGTAGAATTTTTCGTAACTTTGGAGTGAGGAGTAGAATTTTTGATGGAATTTAAAAAACAATTTCCTGATTATTTAAATTATAAAAATGAAGAGTATTTAATGAATGTTGTAACAGAGGAATTACTTAGAGAAATTGCTCAAAGACTACCAAGGGTATATATTCAGCAAAAACAGGAAGACAGGTATTTAAATTTAGATAGAACTATTAAAAATGCTTGCGATGTAGTATCGATTTACACTAATAATGAAAAAACAAAAAATTGGGGATATGATTTTATTATTAGAGATTTTGAAGAGCAAGTTGTAGATTTTAAAATAGGTAAATTCCATAAATTTATGGATGCTATGAGTGAATTGGCGAAGAATGATAATGTTTTCGAAGTTTTAAATGATATTTTCGAAGATCATAATTTTGGTTACAAATTAACAAATGAATCTAAATATAACTGGTTATGTATTAATCCTAATGTTGGTGAGGTAGTGAATTTTGAAGAATTGATAATTACTACTTCAGAGCTTTGTAGACAAACAGCAGAACATATTAAACAAGCACGGGAACAACTGAATAGAGTGAATGAACTTAGAGCTAGAAAAGATGCTATACGTGATTGTTTATCGGCTATGGAAGCTTTAATGACTTATTTGACAGAAACGACGGATATTTCAGCAGCTGATAAAGCTATGAGAGATGATGAAGAGACATGGGGACAAGGTTTTATTATTAAAGAGGGCATTACTATGTGGAACATGTTTCATAATAAATATAAGGATATTAGGCATGGGAACAACTTTGATTTCAGTTTAATTAGTTATGAAGAAACTATTTATTTTATTGACAAACTTCTTGTTTATGTAAAGTATCTTTCTAGTAAAGTAACAAGTACTAATATTACTAAGAAAAGTAAAGAAGAGTTTCAGTTTTAATTAGAAATTTTTATTGAATATAGGAGGTAATTAAATGCTACCTTTCTTCACGAATCCATATCCAGATGAATTATTGTATTCAGCAATTGCACGTTATCATTTTTATAGTGGGAATCTTGATTGTAAAGATACATTAGAAGAGTTATTTGATAGTCGTTCTGTGATACCGAGTGTTGAGATTGGTAGCCATCTTACTAATTTAGTAGAGAAATTAGGACCTCAATATTCGGTAGAGTATTTATTAGCTAACCATACGATTTATCCTTATTACGCTTCTTTTTTATCGAAAGAAAGGCAACAAGAAATCTTTGAAGATGTAAAAGGCGATGGAAAAGGATTGTATGCCCGGTTAGGATTTGTTGCTGGAGGTATTTGCAGAAAAGACGGATTATATTATTGCTCAAAGTGTGCAAAAGCTGACGCTGAAAAATATGGTGAACCTTATATCCATCGAGAGCATCAACTAGAAGCGATTAATTATTGTTCACATCATGAAATAAAATTGCGAAAATATCCAATTCAAAGTGATAGTCGAATTGAGTATATTCGCTTTGAAATGAAACATATGAAATTCTCTGAATTAGAAGAAGTCGACCCGCACAAACCTATTTGTGTAGGACTAGCAAAGCTTGCTTACCAGTTGTTACAACTTCCATTACATCAATTAAATAGGTCGCAAATTAGAATAAAATATAATTCATTGCTACAAGAAAAAAATTTGATGACAGCAGGTAAACGTATTCGTCAAAAAGAGTTATATGAAGCATTTTCAGCATTTTATCCACAAGATTTTTTAAAACAATATGAGAGCAATCTTGATGAGGATTATGAATACAATTGGCTAAAAGTTTTATTACGTAATTCTAAGCGCCATGTACATCCATTTAGACACGTATTATTCCTGTACTTTATGAAACAAAATATTGAAACACTACAAGCTATCCCTAATTGTACGAGTGTATTTGGAGAAGGGCCATTTCCTTGTTTAAATAAGGCTGCATCTCATTACAGGGAATGTGTTATTTCGGAAGTAAAAGTGACAAAAGATTTTAATTCAAAAAATCTTATTGGTACATTCACATGTTCATGTGGATTTATTTATACAAGGAAACAGACCACTAATCGTTTTGAAATTGGTAAGGTGAAGCAGTTTGGTTATGTATGGCAACTGCGATTACACGAATTAAATAACGAAAATTTGAGTATTAGAGCCATGGCTCGGATGCTAGGTGTAGATTCAAAAACGGTTAAAAAATATTTGGGAGATCAGTTGGAATTGAATAAAGTGGAATGCAAGCAGTTACCCATAAGTAGACTACAAGAATGTAAACGACAGTGGCAAGAGCTACGAGTAATTTACCCACAGATATCGCGCACCGCTTTACGTGAGAAAAATAAAGCTGTGTATATGTATTTATATCGTCATGATAAAGAGTGGTTATTGTCTAACTGTCCTAAACTACAATATAAAGCCACTCCAAATATAAAAGTTGATTGGGCTAAGCGAGATCAACATTACGTACAACAAATTAAGTTGTTGCATAAAAAGATGTTGAAAGAAGAAAAGCCAATAAGGATTACTGTTTCTGCCATTGGTAGACGCTTAAGTATTCTAGCAAATTTACAATATCATCTCGCTAAATTACCACTAACAGAATCACTACTTAATCAAATCACAGAAACAGTCCGAGAATTTCAAATCAGACGCACATACAAAATAATAGATGAATTAATGATTGATGGTGCGCCAATTAAATTATGGCAAGTACAAAGAAAAGCAGGCATCAAGTCTCAGCAATTTAAAGAAATTAAACCAATCTTAGAAGCGTATATTCAGCATAGAAGGGATGTGTTAGAAGATGAGAAATCGCTCGGTTAAATTAAGTAATTGGCCATTTAAAAAGGGAGAGCATGCAAAATTGATTTGGATTAGCTCTCCTTTTTGGCATGAAAGAAAATTAATGATACATTGTTACTTTTTTGCTAATGGTAAAACAGAAAAGCTTTTATTAGATTGGGGGATGCTACCATTTTTAGCTATCCAACACTCATATGTAGATGGAATAGTTAGTGAAAGTATCACTCCTGCACCTACCGAAGAAATAGAAATAACGATTTATCCCGATCAAGTTAAATACTTTGAAAGTGAATGGAAGATTTTTAATACAGGAGAAAAGACTAAATCAACTGGTTTTAATTTTAAATATGGAAATCAGTATTATACGTTGCCACTAATTGAAAGTATTCGAAGTATTTTTGCACCCAATCGTTTTTTACTTTATCGTTTGCTAGAAATGAATAATTCTTTCTTAAATTATTTTATAGAAAGTCAGCGTGACGATCATCTTCATATTGATTTTCATTCTACTTATGAAAAGAAGTACACTAAAAAAGATTTTTTATTTCAATTGTTATGGATAATTACAAACTCTGATGTACGTAGTTTGTATATGAACATTGGCTATGAATTTGTAAATACGGGAAAGCTGAAATTCGAATGGATGATAGATCAACCGATTGTTATTAAAGTTGCTATTAAAAAAAGAGCGAGCAGTAATTTAATTCTAAGAATTCTTTCTGTGCGAAATAAAAAAATTCCGTATGCTAAGGTCTCTTTTACACATCCAGAATTCACAACGAAGGAGAAAAGCAGTGAAGCGAAGAAGTATACATTTTTGAAAAGCGATGTAGTAGATGAACCATATGAGCTGGACCATAAAGATGCAGGTGCTAGTGAAGAATTTGATCTGGTTTCAATAGATAATCAAGATCATAATTATACGAATTTACCACAACTAGAAAAATTGATGACTAGCACAAGTAAACTTAGAGAAGACCAGAATGAAGACACAAAACAATTCAGGGTAGAAGATACCAACAAGCGTACCGTCGCAGATACGGGAGGAAATAGTTTAATAAGAGGGATCGAACTAATTAGCGTACATGAAGCTTCAATGATGGGGGAACTAGGAGAGTTTATAAAAATATTAAACGAATTAAATGATTTTCCTGATGTTCAGACAGTCAGTGTGAAAATTGAAGAGTTACCAACTTTTGAAGACAGTAGAAAGTTTAGTTTCTTAGATGATGGAATCACGAGAAGAAAATATGCTTTAGGAAGTGTCCAACTCTTAAAGGGACATCATTATTTCATTTTGGAAATAGAACGTGAGTATAAATCCCTTTCGATGCTTATTTTAGAAGCACAACAGGGAATCCATTGGGATATTGTTATTGAGCAATTATTAGGGAATTTGATCAAAGATAATGGTGCATGGTTGAAAGAATCGTTGAAAGAGATTGAAGACAAAGGCATTACCATCCAGAAGGCGAAGCATAGTAAAAAAAATTATGAACATAGAGCCAAATTATTATTATCTAAAATCATCTAATTTTGTGTGCTGAAAAATTGATATAATAGGTATAGAAAATACATGGCTACAGGAGGATACAACATGGCTACAGCAAACTTAGGTTTTGAAGAAAAGTTATGGAAAATGGCAGATAAATTACGAGGGTCAATGGATTCTGGTGAATATAAAAATGTGGTATTAGGGTTATTATTTTTAAAATATGTGTCTGACGCATTTGAAGAAAAATATGCGGAGTTAAAAGGAGATGAGTGGGCGGACGAGGAAGACCGTGATGAATATGTCGCGGAGAATATATTCTTTGTACCGAAAGAAGCACGTTGGTCATTTATTAAAGATAATGCTAAAAAACCCGAAGTAGGTCAGTTAATTGATGCTGCGATGGTTGCAATTGAGAAAGAAAATCCATCATTAGTGGGGGTATTACCTAAATCATTTGCACGCCCGGAATTAGATAAAACACGTCTAGGTGAAACAATTGATTTATTTTCATTTAAAGTCGGTGATGAAGATAGTCGAGAAAAGGATGTTATCGGACGAGTATATGAATATTTCTTAAGTAACTTTGCGAGCGCAGAAGGAAAAAATGGCGGTGAATTCTATATATCATAAAAATAGATAATGTTCATAAATTAGAAAGAAAAACTGAACAATAAATTTGTTAAATACTAAACTGTATGATGTTTCACTCACTAATTAGCTGAGTGTTTTTTTAAATCAAATAAAAAACAAAGGGGGTTGCCATGAATATAGAAAATATGGTACAGGGCATAGTTTGGTTACTAATTATAATCTACTTTTTCAGAACTATGTTTAAGAAAGAAGAAGAGAAGGATATTCCTACATTATTAATAACAGGTGGATTGAGTATTTTTTCCACTGATATTGATTTTCTTTTAAATTTAGTCAATTCAGATAGTAAAGGATTCCGATATACAGATATTATCCAGTACGTTTTTGGTTTAACATTAATTGTTATAGGAAGCTTTATAAGCTATCGTGAAAAGAAGCAATATCATGTTTTTAATTTATTAGGTGAAAATAACAAAATAGAATTAATAAAAAATGATTTTAAAGTAAAAAATATTAAAACAGGAATTGTACGCGAACGTAGCATAGATTTTATGTTGTTATTAGAATCACAGAAAATGAATGAAAAAACTAATGAACTTATTAATAAGATTATTCGTAGAGAAACTGAAACCATTAACAATTATCCGGTTAAAGATAACATTTATCTGACTTCAATGGCTGCGATCCCTTATACTGTACTTTTTGGAACCTACTTAAGTAATAGAAGTAATATTAAGTATATAAATTATAATAGGCTTGAATCTGAATTTGAGTTATTACCTAATGAGATTAAGAAAAGAAAACGCTTAAATATAAATGTAGAAAAAGACTTTTGCGAATCTAGAACAAATAGTTCAAACGAGGTATTGGTTTCTATTTCAGGTACTTTTCATATTCATGAAACTGATTTATCAAAGTTTGATGTAACAAATCAAGTAAAGATATCTTTTGATAATATCATTGAAAACAATCTATCTAGTCAGCAAGAAATTGTTACTATCGCAAATGAGATAGTAAATGAGCTGATAAATATTTCTAAAAGATTTTCGAGTATCCATGTTGCAGCTGCTATTCCAGGGATGTTATCACTTGAGCTTGGAAGATGCATTAAAAATAGAGAAAATCAATTACAGCAGATAATTTTCTACCACTATATTGCTCAATATAATTCAAGATATAAGTATGGAATAGTTGTTAATGGAAATAATAAAGAAGAATTAATAAAGAAGGGTTAAGAGAGAGGGATTAGTTATGTACGATCTATCTGAAGAACTAATTAATTTTTATAATGAGCATGTCAAGCTACCGCAAGATAGAATAGATGAATTATTTGAAAAAAAAGACATAAATATCTCTAGACTGGAAAAAGGATTAGAAAAATATAATGAAAAAAATAATACTTCTTATGTCGTTAAAGAGTCGTACGTTCAAGGTAGTGTGGGGATGGGAACAGTGACCCAAAATGAAGAGAAAGATTATGATATTGATGTTGGAATTTTAGTTGACGGAAATGGCTTAGATTCTATTGGCAGCGATAAAATAAAAAATGTTATATTGAGTGCTTTTAATCAACAA
Source organism: Aerococcus sp. UBA6277 (assembly GCF_002440555.1). Classification (GTDB taxonomy): domain Bacteria; phylum Bacillota; class Bacilli; order Lactobacillales; family Aerococcaceae; genus Aerococcus. Next base: position 1,138 of record NZ_DJUR01000028.1, on the reverse strand, counting down.
AATTTAAACTTTAAAACTCCTCCTGAAAAACATACCAACTGTATTAGGTTTACATATTATGATGGGTATCAAATTGATTTTGCTGTTTATAGAGACATAGATGTAGTGGAACACGCAGGAAGTGTGTGGAGAGAAAGAAGCCCTGAAGCAATCCAAAGTTGGTTTGATACACAAAAATTATATAAAGGTAACAGTTTGCCAGTAATTATCAAACTAATTAAAATTTTCAATAGATCAAGAGGTCATTGGAAAATGCCAGGAGGACTAATCACGACTATATTAGTTGAAGAATCATTAGCCACTGAACATAATACATTGGATAAAATCCTGTATTATACAATTGAAAATATCATCAATAGATTAGATATTGATGGAAATATTACAAGTCCGGTATATCCATACCAATCAATTCTGTATAATGAAAAAGATAAACAAAAAGTGGAATCGTTAAAAAAAAGATTAAAATCACATAAAGAAAAGCTAGAGATACTTAATAATCCTAATTGTACTAGATTGGATGCAATTGAAGCCTGGCAAACTCTTTTTAATCATACTTTTTGGGATAAATTATACTCAGAAGAAGAACAGAAAGTGAACGATAGCTCAAAAGTGGAGAATTATAGAGAACAGTACATCGAAGAATTATTTCCAGTTCTCTTAAAGTATCCCCTAGAAATTGATGCAAGTATTGAAATATCAGGATTCCGACCTAGTACTTTGTCAAATATTTTAAAAAAGAGACACTTTATACCTAAAAATAAGGAAATTAAATTTTTTATTCAGTCAATTGCGGTGCCAAAACCATATGATATTTACTGGAAAGTTAGAAATGTTGGCCCAAAAGCATATGAGCGAAATCAAATAAGGGGACAGATTTTTAAAACAAATAACAATACTCAAACGGAGACTTCTGATTTTAGAGGGAAACATTTTGTGGAATGTTATATTGTAAAAGATGGGGTTTGCATAGCTAGAGATCGAATTTATGTTCCTATTTGATACATTTTTCAATTAAAGAAAATTATAAAATACTATTAAATATTATATATATACCTGAATAATTCATAGTTTTTCTTTTAACGCTAACTAATGTTGATTTAACAAACTTTAACTCCGTCTTGTCCATCACCCATTAGGT
>NZ_DJUR01000009.1 GCF_002440555.1 Aerococcus sp. UBA6277 | reverse complement strand
ACACTATTTGTAAAAGAACCATCTTATTTGCGCATAGAACTGCTTTTATTTCCCCTCAGCCCATCAAATAGTAAATATGTAAACGCTTATTGTTAGTCTACATTCTACCGGAATTTTGGTGGTATTCTGAAAATTGTTATATATAACAATTATGTGTAGTTTTTGACATAAGTATCTAGTTCATCTTGATGCATTTTAGCGAATGGTTCATCGAATAGTTCAAAAACTTGAATCGCCTTTTGGCATTTACTTACCCCTTCATCAAATTGACCTTCAACAATCGCCAACCCCCCTTTTAAGAATAAAAGACGATTTTTAAAGTAATAGGCATTTGTGCTCAGCTGTGGTTGAATTGCTGCCATAATATCATTCACTTCGTCAGTTTCCTCTGACCGTAAACGATCGAAACAGACATTGATTAGGATGCTCAGTATGTGCGCCTTCAAGGGATTGTCTTCTTGTATTGTAGGCAATTTCTCAATCATATCTGCTACCAATACGTCTTGCAATGACTTCGTCAATCCTCGGAGGGAGTTCCCTAGCAAAATCACCTCGTAGCTGGTCCAAACGGAACATTTCAAGAGGTATTCACTGATTAAATGCTTGTCAGCTTCAGGAATTTCCACCTCAGTTAAATCATTCAATAAAAGCTTCGTCATAATAGCATTGTATTTAAATAAAATTTGGTTGGTTTCATCATATAAGTTTTCTTGGGTTTGTGCGATTGCGTTCAAGGCGTCAATATCACCTTTTTTATAAGCACTATCAATTTCTTCGATGTAGAATTTATAAGGACTATTGAATTCCTCAATGGCCGTCATAAATTCAGCAAAGGAGATGCCCAGGTTATGGACTAGATTGACCAAGTGATGAATGGTAATACTTGTTTCACCACGTTCGAACTTTGAGAGTTGGGAGTAGGAAACATCCCCAGTGGTTGTGACATCCATAAGGGTCAAACCGCGCTCTCTTCTTAGATCTCTGTAGCTTATTCCAATATTCATTCTGTTGCTCCTTTTGTTATATATGACAAAAAATGAATTTTCCCCTATAATTCTGTTATATTTTAACAAAAAGGAGACGAAAGCATGAAACAAAAAATCTTATCTCTACTAACTACGATTGCAATTTTCGGCATCATTGGCGTCCTTTAAGCATTTCGGCCTATTTTTTCCAGTAGGCTAATACCATATATTCCATAGCGGACTGTACACTCACATTCGATTGGATCATCCGCTGTGCTTGTCCTACTAAATGTAGGGCTTTTGTTGCTTCTGCTACTGTAATTTTATTGACCATGCCTTGGTATTTACCAAAGTCATTTGGGAAGACTAGTTGATCCTGATTGTCTTGTCCCTGGTCTACATGCAGGAGTAAATATAATAAATCATGGAAATGAAAGGCCACTAAATTTAGGGCCTGAATCATATCCGCCCTACCCTTAGGACCCTTCATCCAGTCTGACGCCACCATAGTTAGACCACGAGGGTCCTTTTTCACGATTAAATCTATCCACTGCAAGGACCAGTTGAGTCGTTGCTGGAAATCTTCATTCTCTGCCAACGTCGTCGCTTCACTCACATCATTGGTTAAAGCGGTCAGAGTCGTTGCCATACTTGGCTTAATCCCCGCTTCCTCAAATAAGGCTTGCAAGTCCAACTTGTTTAATTGGGGAAAATGAATCATCTGGCAACGAGACACAATCGTCGACAGGATCGCATCCCTATTATTGGTTAGTAGGAAAATAAAGACATTTTCATGCGGTTCCTCGATAAACTTCAACAAAGAATTGGCTGCGTTGACAGTCATTTTCTCTGCTTCATGGATAATAAAAATTTGGTTGTCCCCTTCAAGCGAAGACATAGACAACCGTTCTTTTAGGTCTCTCGTTTGGTCAATTTTAATGGTATTCCCGTCCGGTTCTATATGAAAAACATCCGGATAATCAGTGGACAATATCCGACTACAATGATTACATGTCCCGCAAGGTGTCCCATTATCAGTTGGATTGAGACAATTCAAATAGGCCGCGAGATATAGGGCCATGTCTTCTTGACCAGAACCCACCATACCTTCAAATATATAGGCATGGCCAAGGCGGTTATTGACGAGGACGCGGTCCATCATAGCGGTCAAATCCGCTTGCTTCTTGGCGATATCAAAATGTTCGTGTGCCATTGATGGACTCCTTTCCATTACTTTAAGGCGCTTTAATGACTTGAATGACTAGCTGAATTAACGAAATAAAGTTGGGAAATGACTTTCCAAAATAGCCAAAGCATCCCGCTGCATACTTTCAGGGTCTTGGGTGGCATCAATGACTCGAATCCTGTCTGGGAAACGGTCTTTCAAGACGCCATAACCTTGATGGACGCGTTGATGGAAATCAATGGTTTCAACGTCCAAGCGGTTTTGTTCAGCCTGACTGCGGTTAGCTTGAATCCGGCGAATCCCCTCTTCTGCCGTAATATCTAAATACAAGGTCAAGTCGGGTTGGCGCCCATCAGTTGCGAATTGGTTGATGGCCATAATTCCCTCTTCCCCAATTTCACGACCGTAGCCCTGGTAGGCAATTGACGAGTCGACGAACCGGTCACATAAGACCATGTGGCCTGCTTCAAGTGCAGGCAGTACGGTATGAACTAAATGTTGACGACGGCTAGCTGCGTATAAAAGGGCTTCAGCTCTAGGATCTAGGGCTACGTTCTCCGGGCTTAAAATCACTTCTCTGATATCTTCCGCAATCGGGTCGCCACCTGGCTCGCGCGTCAGCTTTAAAGGCACAGCTAGCTTTTCTTCAAGTTTCGCTGTTAGTCCCTGAATAAGGGTCGTTTTGCCTGCGCCATCGGGTCCTTCAACAGTAATAAATTTCCCAGCAAATATTTGTTTATCCATGAGGTCTCCTTAAAATCTGTTATAGACTAGTTAATCAATATCACGACGGCCTTCAAGGGCACGCAATAGGGTCATCTCATCCGCATACTCAATGTCACTGCCCACAGATAAACCATAGGCAATCCGCGATACTTGAATGCCTGCAGGTTTAATCAAACGAGACAGGTAGGTTGCAGTCGCTTCCCCTTCAGCTGTCGCATTGGTAGCCACAATCACTTCCTTGACTTGGTCATCTTGCAGACGGGTCAATAGGGGTTGGATATTCAAATCTTCCGGCCCAGTCCCTTCCATTGGTGACAAGACCCCGTGCAAGACATGGTAGAGGCCGTGGTACTCACGCATCCGTTCCATAGACACCACATCACGCACCTGCTCCACCACTAAAATTCGTGACCGATCGCGGTTTTCATCCGCACAGATTTCACAAGGATCAGACTGGGTAATATTCCCGCAAACTGAGCAATACCGTAGCTCGCGCTTGGCATCCACCAAAGAAGATGCAAATTGAAGCACATCCGCCTCCGGCATGTCCAAGACGAAGAAGGCCAACCTAGACGCCGTCTTCGCGCCAATCCCTGGCAACTTACTAAAAGAATCGATTAACTTGGCAATTGGTTCTGGATACTGCATTCTCTACACCCCTGCATCTAACTTTCCTTATATTTTAAACATTTTTGATAAAAAGGGTAACACTCTGACAAAATGGGACATCAATACTAGGCAGCTGTGCTCGTAACCTAACTGTCCCTGTCTGTAATACCATATCTTATCAAAAATACCATGGATAGTCCTCCTACCCATGGTAAAAAATGGTTGTTCATGATCAACCATAAACTTTGTTTTGACTATAGTCCTGGGATACCTTTAGTATATTTGCCCATAACATTTGCAGTTTCAGTGTCTACTTTTTCAAGACCATTATTTACTGCTTCAATCAACAAATCTTGTAACATGTCAACATCTTCTGGATCGACTGCATCCGGTTTGATGTTGATTGCTTTCACACGGCGGTCACCTGTTACCGTCACATTCACCATGCCTGATGGTTCAGTGCCTTGAAACTCTTTTGTTTCAATATTCTTTTGTTCTGACTCCATCTCTTGTTGCATCTTTTGCATTTTACGCATCATTTGTTGCATATTTGCCATTCCGCCTGCCATTTTATCGTCTCCTTTTAGCTTTCCATATTTTTTAACTTACATGTTCATGGTCACTTTGGGATTAAGCCCCATGACCTAATCATCTATTATTGTAACATTATCCTTACCAAATAGTGAAGTTGCTTGATCGACCTGCGCTTGACGCGAACGAGATTCTTCATCATTCAAGCCGTTCTCATCCAGTCCATCATCCACCGCTTCATCTTCCTGGGTAAAGGCTTCAGCATCCGTTGCCGACCCCTTAGTAGCCACCGCATCGTTCCCCACCAAGTCGCCCAATTCGCCATTCTTCATGGCTTGGACATAACTTTGACGGGCAGACTGCCACTGGTCACTCGTTAAATAATACATCTTCGTTGGGTGACCTAGCTGATTAGATAGAATCCGCTCAATTTCTTGACGGGTCTCCGTATCGTCATCCACCTTCTTGCACAAGATTTCATAATCAAACCGTACTACAAAAGCATTGGGTGATGCTGCCGCTGGGAAAGTTGCCTTTAATAAGGCCGCCTGCATACTTGGCAGACTCTCAATCAGCCCTTCCCATAAATTCGAGATATCATTCAAATCCTTCTTAGTCGCTTGATTTAACACTTGGAAGACCTTCGTCAGATTTGGCGAAAAGGCCGTCGCATTCCCTGACCGCTTAGCCGGCTTACTTGGTGCAGGTTTAACTGGTTCTTTGCCCCCATTTTGAACCTCTGCCGTTAAATTTGCCACTTGTTCTTGCAATTCAGCTAGCGCTTGACTCACTTGAGTTGGCAAGACATGGTCATCTTCTTGGTTGGCCGCCACTTGTTGGTTACCACTTTGACCAACAGCCGCCTGGCCTCCGATTTGACTGGCCACCTGAACCGTCGCCACCTCTAGATAGATCGTTGGTTGCAATGAAAACCGAATTTCTGCCTGTGTTTCTCGGAAGACTTTCATCATCTTATACAAGACATTCACATCAATCGTTTTCGCTAGACTATAAAAGGCTTCATCATAACGTTGGGTCAAATCTTCAATCTCAGCCGTATCCGCCTTGGTTTCCTTAGCAATCATTAAATCACGTACAAAAACCAACTGCTCTTCCACAAAACGCGCCGCATCTTGACCACCAGCCATTAAAGCATGTAAATGGTCTAAAGCTGCCGTCACTTGCCCATTAGCTAGGGCCTCCGTATATTCAACCAATTGCTCTTCAGACAAGGCTCCCGTCACCAACCGACTCGTTTCAAGTGATAAAGTCCCATCTGAAAAGGAAATCACCTGGTCTAACAAGGACAAGGCATCCCGCATCCCACCGTTCGCCGCACGGGCAATCACAGTTAAAGCACCGTTCTCAAATTCAATCCCATCTTGGTCTAAAATAAAAGCCATCCGGTCTTCAATCGATTGACGCGAAATTCGTTTAAAATCAAACCGTTGGGTACGAGAAATAATGGTTGCTGGAATTTTATGCGGTTCAGTGGTTGCCAAAATAAAAATCACATTGGCAGGTGGCTCCTCTAAGGTTTTTAACAAGGCATTGAAAGCCCCAGTTGAAAGCATGTGGACCTCATCAATAATATAGACCTTGTATTGCGCTTCAGTTGGCGCATAGCGGACCTTATCACGGATATCACGAATCTCCTCAACCCCGTTGTTAGACGCCGCATCGATTTCAATCACATCCGGCAAAGTGCCATCTGTAATTGCCCGACAAATCTCACATTCATTACATGGTTCCCCGTCCACCTGGTTTGGACAGTTGATTGCTTTCGATAGGATTTTAGCCGCACTCGTCTTACCCGTCCCTCTTGGACCAGTAAACAAATAAGCATGACTCGTCTTGCCAGTTCGAATAGCATTTTGCAGCGTACGCGCAACAGCCTCTTGGCCAACAATATCTCCAAATGTCTGCGGCCGCCAAACGCGGTATAATGCTTGGTAACTCATCGCTGCCTCCTTAAACTTGCTACATCTAATCATCCTGAATATTATAACACGAAATACGACTGCACTCCACGGTAAGACAGTCGTATGGAAAAGTTACAATTTTTAAAAGTAAGTGTGGGTTACCCATGGGAAATCCCTTTAATGATAACTATAGTGGTCGCTTTTTACTCACTACCCAGCATTTCCTATCTCAACGCCATGGATCACATCCTATATTTAAGGCCATGATAGGTAAAGGGTAGGCCGAAGTGCTTAGATCAAAAAATCTAGGTGCTGAAAACTACGAAATTTTCGAAATTGAAGCCATTTTCCCCTTACTATTCCCCACATATCCTGTATAATGAGAAACGTTACAATAAATTCTTCCCGATAGGGTTTGCTTAGGCAAAAATTCCTTGTAACCATAAAATTTATATTTTGGGGGAAACAACATGAATAAACGACTATTTACTTCTGAATCTGTCACGGAAGGACATCCAGATAAGGTCGCTGACCAAATTTCTGATGCCATTCTTGACGCGATTCTTGCACAAGACCCACAAGCTCGAGTTGCTTGCGAAACTGCTGTAAATACAGGACTTGTCCTAGTATTCGGTGAGGTAACAACAAGCGCCTATGTGGATATCCAAAAAATCGTTCGCGACAAAGTTCGTGAAATTGGTTACCGTGACGGCAAATTCGGCTTCGACGCTGACTCCATCGCCGTATTGGTCTCACTAGACGAACAATCACCAGACATCGCACAAGGTGTTGACGATGCCATTGAAACCCGGGAAACGGGCGAAGTGGACAACAAGCTGATTGGTGCCGGTGACCAAGGGATTATGTTTGGTTATGCTACGGACGAGACACCAGAGTTAATGCCAATGCCAATTGCTTTAAGTCACCGCCTATCTCGTCGACTAGCTGAAGTCCGTAAAAGTAGTGAATTAAACTACTTAGGTCCAGATGGTAAGACTCAGGTAACCATCGAATATGATGACAACAACCAACCACAACGCATTGATACCATCGTCATTTCAACACAACATACTGAAGGTATTGAACTAGACCAAATCCGCCAAGACGTGATCAAACACGTTATTGAGCCAACTATGCCTGAAAACTGGTTAGATGAAAACACGCGTTACTTCATCAACCCAACTGGTAAGTTTGTATCCGGTGGTCCTGAAGCCGATTCAGGTTTAACTGGTCGTAAAATTATCGTCGACACTTATGGTGGATCTGCTCACCACGGTGGTGGGGCCTTCTCAGGTAAAGACGCTACTAAAGTTGACCGGTCTGCTTCATATGCGGCTCGCTATATTGCTAAAAACTTGGTTGCAGCTGGCTTAGCGCGTAAAGTTGAAATCCAATTAGCCTATGCTATTGGGGTTGCAGAACCTGTATCTATTGCGATTGACACCTTTGGTACAAGTGACTTATCTGAAAATGAATTAGTCAGCCTTGTGCGCGACAACTTTGATTTAACCCCAAATGGGATTATCGATATGTTATCACTACGTCAACCAATCTTCAGTAAAACTGCTGCTTACGGCCATTTTGGTCGTGATGACCAAGACTTTGCTTGGGAAAAAACAGATAAGGTCGACATCTTGAAGAAATAAGCCGTCTTGAATAAACAACACAGAAAACCCCAGTAAGCTGCCTCGTAGAGGTTACTTACTGGGGTTTTCTTTATTTATCGGTTGTAGTCTTTACATGCAAGAATGCCGTCAATTTAAAAATTTAACCGTGTGAAAAAGGCTTTGAAGTTAGCTTGATAGCGGTTGACCATTTTCCAAAAGGCAAAAGCGACAACCAACAAGACGAGACTGATTAGGGATTCGCTAGCGGTCATGGGTTGGATGGTCAAAACGTCTGAAAAATGCGGCAAGACCAATGCGACGGCAAGCATGGCAAGGGTCGCGGTTGATGCGAGAAAGAGACGCAACTTGTTAAACGGGAAGCAGGACTGCCATACCGCAAATAAAGAGATACCGGTCAAGATGACATAGTCAAAGGTCCGGGCGGTTTCAAAGTCAATCATGCCCAGTTTCACCATGACTAAGGAGGCAAAAATGGCTACAGACACCGTTAGGGCTGAAGGTAGCGCAGCTGCAAGGGATTTGGGTAGGAACCGCTCTTTGACTTGCTGGTTATTAGGTTCAAACGACATGAAGAAGGCAGGATAGCCCTCAATAAAGGCGTCAATCATGGTAATTTGTAAGGGAATAAATGGAAACGGGAAATTCAAGGCAATACAAATTAGGGTCACGATTAAGGAATATAGGGTTTTGATAAAGAATACGCTTGATGACCGGGTGATGTTGTTGACCACACGGCGGCCTTCAGAAATGACCGCTGGTAAGTCACCAAAGTCTGAATTGACCAGGATTAAATCGGCCATTTGACGGGTTGCCCCGTCCCCTTCAGCCATAGCGATGGATAAATCAGCTTGTGACAAGGCTAAAATATCGTTGACCCCGTCTCCTGTCATCCCAACAATATGATCTTCGTCTTGAAATTCGGATACCAAAAGTTTCTTTTGTTGGGGTGAGACCCGGCCGAAAACATTGTATTGGTGAGCTGCTGCTCTTACATCTGCTTCCGCTTGGATTTGACTCATATCAATCGCTTGGGCATCGCCTGCGAGTCCTGCGTTCTTAGCGACTCTAGCAACGGTTTGCGGGTTGTCACCTGAAATAATTTTGATGTCCACACCCTCGTTTTGGAAAAATTCCAGGGTGGCTTTCGAATTTGGGCGAATTGGGTCGCTCAAAGTGATGTAGCCAATTGGCTTGATCGCCAAATTGGCGATTTCAGTCTTGTCGTCTAGTAGGTCAGTCGACTGGCCCACCAACAAAACCCGCAGACCGTCATTCTGCGCGGTAATTACTTGCTGAATCGGTTGGTCGATAAGGTATTCAGCTGCACCAACGAAAATTGTACCGGCTTCTTTAAAACTGATTGCCCCCCACTTCCGTTCAGATGAAAAGGGCGTGACTTGTAAAGATTCTAAAGTAGAAGCTTGGCCATCGAAGTGGTTTTTCAAGGCCGTCATGGTTAAATTACTATCGGTTGATGCGGCCGTATAATTGGCCAACTTGTCTCGTAAATCCTGGTCGGACGTGCTGTTTAGTGTGAAAATCCCCTCCACTGACATTTTCCCTTGCGTGATTGTCCCAGTCTTATCTAAACACAGCATATCCATGTGGGCCAAGGCTTCAACAGCGTACATATTTTGCACGAGGACATTCTTTTTGCCTAGTTTTAAAACAGCCGTTGAAAGGGCTAGTGAAATCAACAATACCAGACCTTTAGGCAGCATACCGATCAGAGCAGCTACCGAGTTTATAACCGCAACATCTACGGCATCACTTCGTAGTAAGAAAGCTTGCAAGAACAAGAGAATCCCTAGTGGCACAATGATGTAAGAAGTAAACTTGGCAATCTTCTTAATAGCGTCGGTTAATTCTGAACGGGCGTATGGTTGAGACTTGGTTTCAGCCACCAACTGCTCTGCGTAATTGTCATCCCCTACATGGATCAACTCAGCAAGCAATTGCCCACTAGTCAAATAAGAACCAGATAATAACTCATCGCCTGCTTGTTTTAAAATGGCATCCGATTCACCCGTTAATAGGGACTCATTCACTTCGCTTGACCCGTCCACTACGTTGGCATCTGAGGGCACCTGGTCACCACTTTCAAGGATAATCAAGTCGCCAACCACCAATTCAGTCGATGGCACAATGACTTCCTGGCCATTTCGGACCACCTTAACTGGTTTATTGGATAAAATGGTCAACTTACTGACCAAATCGCGAGCTCTAATCTCTTGGACAATCCCAATAATAATATTCAATATGATGATGGCAATAAAAGCCATATTAGAATAAGCGCCAACTAGTAACAATAAGAAGGCTAACAGGAAGTTTAAAGCATTAAATAGGGTAAAAACATTTTCTTTAANNTAATTTCAGCCGTCGTCTTCTGAGTAGAATGACTGGTTTGGTTAACCTTGCCTTCAGCTATTTTTGCCTGGACTTCTTCATCCGTTAAACCTTGGTATTGATCGTTTCTCATTAATCCACATCCTCCATTTTCCATTCCTCATTTTTGTTGCTATTTTTTCCTAATAAAAGTCCATTATACGACAGATGAATATGCACAAATTTAAAGATTTATTTAGCTTTCCTTTAAGAAAACAAGATTGTCGGGAAAAACGTAGAAAGAACAAAAAACTCCTCCATCTTTCGATGAAGGAGTCTTACTATATATGCCGGCTAAAGGACTTGAAC
>NZ_DJUR01000027.1 GCF_002440555.1 Aerococcus sp. UBA6277 | reverse complement strand
TCCTATATATTGTAGAGCCTTTAAAAACTACCAAAGCTCGCCCTATAGGCGGTCTCTGGTAGTTTTTTCTTTATATTCAGTTTATATACCCTCTATACCCAATTTAGTCAGTAAACATAGATGTCGAATGTAGAGGAGCAACCCGGCGGTCGGGGAATAAGTACTTCGCCGCTTGATTAATGACATGTGGCGCTTCGCCAAAACCAGTTGCAATCAATTTTGCTTTATGCGGGTAATTGGCAATATCGCCAACTGCATAGATACCGGGAATATTGGTTTGCAGGTTATGGTCTACTAAGATAGACTCATTCTCAATTTCAAGACCCCAATTTCTAATTTCATCGATTGAGGATACAAACCCATAAGTCATAAAGATATGGTCAACGGCTAAAAGTCGTGTTTTTTGACTACGAGCCTTGGTAATTTCAAGGCCAGTTAATTGACCGCCATTGCCGACTAGTTTTTCAGGCACATAAGGGGTTATGAATTCGATATTCGGTGCTTGTTCAGCAAGCTTCACAGAATATTCATGCGCTCTAAACCGGTCGCGACGATGAACCAAGTAGACTTTTTTAGCATAGTCAGCCAAAGCCAAACTGGCATCAAAGGCTGAGTCTCCACCACCAAGAACCGCAACTTCTTTACCTGTGTATTTAGCAAAGTCAGATACATGGTATGAAATATGCCGGGCTTCATAGTCAGGAAGACCATCAATGGCTAATTTTCGAGGTTTAAAGGAACCGTTACCGGCGGCTATAATGACTGCGCCCGATGTATAAGTCGACTTGCTGGTTTGAATTGTAAAGTCTTGGTCATTTTTTTGAATATTTAGAACCTTTTCGTTTAGATGAATATCTGTGGTAGCAGAAAACCGGTCCAATTGTGCTTGTAGGACTTGGCTTAATTCGAGACCGGTTATTTTAGGGTATGCTGGAATATCGAATATGTTTTTTTCAGGATATAAGGCTTTCGGTTGGCCACCGATTTCAGGTAATGAGTCCACTAAGCGGACACTTAGGTTACGCATACCTGCGTAAAAGGCGGCAAACAAACCTACTGGACCAGCCCCGACAATGAGGAGGTCCGTTCTATTATTTGTCATTGTGATCACTTTCTAATTAGGTTTTATGATGTTGGCGGATTATAATGGGAGGTTTAATAGGTTATAGATAAAGCGGACACCCAACGTAACAAGTACACCAGTGGTCATACCACCAATAACCTCTGAAGGTTTGTGGCCTAGATAATCATTAATGACCATACGGTCCTCATCAAGAGTACTTAATTTAGCTAATAGATCTGAATCGTCAGTTTCTCTAGCCTTTTCTTTTAAAATCTTCATAAGGTTATAGATTAAAACCCCTTGCTCCCCATCCTGGCGACGAACCCCCATGGCATCAAACATGACGATCATACCAAAACAAACGGCGATGGCTACAATAGGAGAAAAGAATCCATATTGAAGAATCAAAGCAGTGATTAGCGAAGTAACGGCAGCCGAGTGGGAACTAGGCATACCACCTGTAGCATGAATGATGGAAAAATTAGCATTTGGTTTCTTAAAGAAAACAGCAATAGGATATTTAACCAGCTGTGCAATCATGATTGCTGCAAAGGTAACGACTAAAGGAAAATTAGTTGTTGTATTCATGTTTTCCTCCTTGGATTTATTTAATTTAATAATAGCATGAAAAAGATTCAAGCGGAAAATGTTTCGATGTAAAAAGAGAAATTACGAAAACTTTATCAACTGGGTGGAATAAAATTATTCAGTCATTAAATGGAGAAATTTCGCTCAGTATTTGTTACAATAAGTTTAGAAATAAATAGGAGGTAGAAAATGACTTATCCACAATTAGATATTAAAGATACGCAATTGAAAGCGACGATTGAAACAAATAAAGGCACTTTCCAAGTTGCACTTTTTCCAGAATTAGCGCCAAAAACAGTAGAAAACTTTGTAACCCTAGGTAAACAAGGTTACTACGACGGTGTTATTTTCCACCGTGTAATTCCTAACTTTATGATCCAAGGGGGCGACCCGTCTGGAACTGGTATGGGTGGGACATCAATTTATGGGGACAAATTCGAAGATGAATTCAATCTTGAATTGTTCAACATTAACGGTGCCTTATCAATGGCGAATGCAGGACCTAATACGAATGGATCACAATTCTTCGTTGTAACAGCTAAAGAAGTCCCTGCACAAATGTTAGGACAACTTAAAGCTGGTGGTTGGCCAGAAGAAATCATAGAAGCTTACAGCGAAAACGGTGGAACACCATGGTTAGATCAAAAACATACGGTATTTGGTCAAGTGGTTTCTGGTATGGATGTTGTCTACACTATTGAAGACCAACCACGTAATGCATCAGACAAACCTTTAGAAGAAGTTGTTATTACTAGTGTCACTTTTGAAAACGAATAAGCTACACACTAGAAAGGATACAACTTCATGACAACTAAAGAATTTCCATACCACATTGGTGATGTAGTTGAAGGTGAAGTAACAGGTTTACAACCATATGGTGTCTTTGTTCAATTAGACGAAGACCACCAAGGCTTAATCCACATATCCGAAATTAATCATGGCTATGTGAGCAACGTGGATGATAAATTTACCATCGGGCAAAAACTGACGGTGAAGATTATCGATATCGATGAGTTTACAGGCAAAATGAGTTTGTCAATTCGAGCATTAAAAAAACTTGCAACCTCTAATAAACCTGCTAAGAATGCTTGGCCTAAAAAACGTCATGCACCAAAAATTGGCTTTGTCTCTATAGAAGAGCAATTGCCGGGATGGGTTGAGGAAGCACTACAAAAGATGGCTACAAAATAATATTTTATAAATGAGGAGTATTAAAATGGGACATATCAAATTTGATTATAGTAATACTGACCAATTTATTGCAGAACACGAATTAACACAAATGCAACCATTAGTTACGGCAGCAGATACAATCTTACGTGAAGGTACTGGTGCAGGTAGCGATTATATCGGTTGGGTTGATTTACCAAAAGCATATGATAAAGAAGAGTATGCACGCATTAAAAAAGCTGCAGCTAAGATTCAATCTGATTCAGATGTATTAGTTGTATTAGGTATCGGTGGTTCTTACTTAGGTGCTAAATCAGCAATCGACTTTTTATCTCATTCATTTTCAAACTTACAATCTAAAGAAGAACGTAAAACACCACAAGTCTTCTTTGCAGGTAACAGCTTAAGCTCAACTTACATTGCAGAATTAATCGAAACAATTGGGGATAGAGACTTCTCTGTAAACGTTATTTCTAAATCAGGTACCACTACTGAAACGGCTGTAGCATTCCGTATCTTCAAAAAATTATTAGAAGAAAAATATGGTGAAGCAGCTAAAGAACGTATTTACGCGACTACAGATAAAGCAAATGGCGCATTAAAATCTGAAGCTGATGCTGAAGGATACGAGTCATTCGTTATTCCGGATGCAGTTGGTGGGCGTTTCACTGTATTAACACCGGTTGGTTTATTACCAATTGCTGTTTCAGGTGCAGATATCGATGCTTTAATGCAAGGTGCGGCGGACGCGATGGAAGCATACAGTGATGCTGATTTAACTAAAAACGAAGCTTACCAATATGCTGCATTACGTAATGTCCTATACCGTAAAGGTAAAGTAACTGAGTTATTAATCAACTATGAACCAAAATTACAATACTTCTCAGAATGGTGGAAGCAATTATTCGGTGAATCAGAAGGTAAAGACGGAAAAGGGATTTACCCATCAAGTGCAAACTTCACTACGGACTTACACTCTCTAGGACAATATATCCAAGAAGGTCAACGTAACTTATTCGAAACTGTTGTGAAAGTAGACAAACCAAGCAAATCAATTTCAATTCCTGCTTTTGATGAAGACTTAGACGGTTTAGGTTACTTAGAAGGTAAAGATGTTGACTTCGTAAACACTAAAGCCTTCCAAGGTACTGTTTTAGCGCATACAGACGGTGATGTACCTAACTTCGTGTTAACGATCCCAGAAATGGACGCTTACTCATTAGGTTACATGATCTATTTCTTTGAAATTGCTGTTGCGATCTCTGGATACTTAAATGGCGTAAATCCATTCAACCAACCAGGGGTAGAAGCATATAAGAAAAATATGTTTGCCTTATTAGGTAAACCAGGGTTCGAAGAATTAGCAACAGAATTGAACGAACGATTGAAATAAGTGGTTTAAAATCACGATTAAAAAGATGTCGAACATCTCTGTTCGACATCTTTTTGTATTTTTGATAAAAAAAGACAAAAAAACTATTGACGAAAAAGTGCTTTGTTGATATTATAAATCTTGTCGATTCGGAGCAAAACCAATCGAAAAAAACAGTAAAAAAATGATTGACAAGTTCTAGAAGAGCATGCTATCATAACAGAGTTGTTTGTTTGGGTTCCAAAAAAACAAACTTCAAAAAAACTGTTGACAATCATCTGGTTGAAATGGTATGATAATTGAGCTTTATAGTTTACAAATCACACAAAAATGATTTAAAAAAAACAAAAAAGTGTTGACAAGAAAACATAAAATAAGGTAAGATAATTAAGTCGTTCCAAACGATTAAGTGGTTAAAAAAGTTTAAAACTTTTTGTTGACAAAGCTTGAATGAAGATGGTATGATATACGAGTTGCTGCAAGGCGACGAGATAGACCTTTGAA
>NZ_DJUR01000029.1 GCF_002440555.1 Aerococcus sp. UBA6277 | reverse complement strand
ACTTTTATATTGCCATAAACACTCGGGCTAAATGCGTTAGAAGCTACCTGCCTAAACACCAAAGTTCCACCTTGTTTTTAATGTGTTTTGCCGCCGACGATTTTCATGTCTTCTTTGCCGTCAAAGTCCACAATGGCTGCGATGGCTGCTTCGATTCCACGAACGATGTCTTCCAAGGCCATAGATGGCGTGTTTGGACGGTTTGTGACTTGTTCTGGTAGGAATGGAATGTGCATGAATCCGGCCTTGATGCCTGGGTACTCTTTATTGGTTAAGTATAGCGAATGGTACATGATGTGATTGCAGACAAAAGTTCCTGCTGTATTAGATACTTCCGCTGGCACACTGGCATCTTTCATGTAAGTAACCATCGCTTTAATTGGCAACTGGCTAAAGTAAGCTGGTTGGCCATCTTCTTTGATAGGCTCATCGATTGATTGTTGCCCTTCATTATCTGGAATACGCGCGTCATCTTCGTTGATGGCTACACGTTCAGGGGTTAAGGCAAACCGTCCACCCGCTTGACCGATATTCAAAATATAGTCAGGTTGATGTTCTTCAATTGCTCTTTTTTCTACTTCTGCACTCTTATTAAAAACAGTTGGAATTTCTAATTTGATAATTTCGGCACCCTTGATTTCTTCCGGCAAACGTTTCACTGCCTCAATCGCAGGGTTAATCGTATCATCACCAAATGGATCGAATCCTGTTACTAAAATTTTCATCTTTATACCTCCTAAAATGCCCAAGTATACATTAATACAATATGGACCACAATTAAAGCGATAGCAATTGGCGCCTGTCGTTTGATGACCCCATACTCACTCTTCATTTCAAGTAAAGCCACCGGTAAGGCGTTAAAGTTACCAGCCATCGGTGTCAATAAAGTCCCACAGTAACCAGCCGTCATCGCTAATGCACCGGCGATTGCTGGGTTAGCCCCTTGCATAATCACAAATGGGATCCCAATCCCCGCTGTAATGACCGTGAAAGCCGCAAATGCGTTCCCCATAATCATTGTGAAGACGACCATCGCAATCACATACATGGTTGCACCCCAGAACTTATCTCCTTCAGGCACTAAATTCCCGAAAATCGACGTCACGATTTCACCTACACCAGCATTTACGAAAATTACCCCTAAAGCAGCCAGTAATTGTGGCAAAATAGCTGTCGAACCAACTTGCTGCACATTTCGATTAGACTCGTGCAAGACTTGTTGGAATGGCGCTCGGAAAATAGCCATCGCAAGCACTAAAGCAACAATTGCCCCGATTCCAATAGCACCAGCTCCTGAAGCAGGAACAAACTGCGCAAGTGCTAATGCTGTAACCGCCATAACTATAACAGGTACAAATACAAGGTTTCCAAAGCGGTCAGCACCAGCTTCTGCCCGCTCCTCGTCTTGCTCAAAATTACCTGTTACAAAGTGTTTCACCAAGGTGATAATCGCCAATAGTAAAACTAATGCACCAGAAACAATCGCTGGTAGCCATTTTCCAAGGGCGAATAGAATCGCTAGATCAAACCAAAACATGGCCGTTCCGATGCGTTTATCCTGGTCAGAACGTAAGACCTTGTAGCCAGTAAAGGCGAACTGCAAGCCGATTAAAATGTAGAAAAATTCTAGTAAATTGGCAAAAAATGCTTCCATCCTACTTACCTCCCTTACGGTATTTACGGTTCATCTTTTGGTCAAATGAATAGTTATAAACCGCTGTTAGTACGAATGTGATAATCGCAACTGGAATTGAGGCACGCGCCACATCAATTGCCATCACTTCATAGCCTAATGATTCCAAAGTACCTGCAATCAATAAAGTACCAGCACTTGCGACAAAAGTATTTTGTGCGTAGAAGTTACCGATATTCTCCATCGAAGCAGATTGTGCTTTAATTTCTTCCTTTGTAGCATCATCAATTTCACCGTTCTTAGAGATAGCTGCCGCTTCCGCCATGGGCTGTACTAATGGTCGTACAAACTGTGGGTGGCCACCAATACGAATTGATAAGAATCCAGCTAATTCACGTAAGAATAAGTATAATGTTAAAAATGACCCCGTTGTCATCCCTTTGACATTGTTAATCAATCGTACTGCTTGATTCTTCAAACCAAACGTTTCAGCTAATCCAATCATTGGTAAGGTTAAAATAAAAATTGTAACTAAACGATTATTCACAAAACCTTCGCCAAGCATCACCAAAAAGTCAGAAACCGAAATACCTGATACTAAAGCTGTCGCTAGTCCTGCGATTACAACAACAGCAATCGTGTCTAGCTTCAAAGCAAAACCAATAATTATGATTAGAATACCAATCAATGGTAAATAATACATTATGTCCACTCCCTTTTTATCATCAATCCTAATATCTTTCTATTTTATCATTTTTTTGCCATAATTTGTAAAAACTTATAAACAAATTTTGTATATATCCACCAAAAAAAGCGGATAAACAATACGTACCCGCTAGCCTTTCACCTTGTATGCAACCTTTGTCGTTTCACATTGTTCTCAGCCTTGAATTTGTTGATAATGAACAATTTTACTGATAGGCGCAGCCTTCTTATGTCCAGTAAATTCGTAAAATATAGAGAAATAAGTCATGCCACCTCTTTTATCAGTGATTCGCCCATGTAAGGCTGCTTCCTTCCCGTGCGACAGGATCTGAAAGACTTCCATAGACGACACATCCGCCACCCCAACAAAGCCTTCAACTACCTGATCTCGCCCAACCAACTCCACTCCCGTATAAGGCGCCCGATAGACCACGTCATCAGACATCAAAGCCGTATCCTGCCCGAAGAACCCACGCGCATACAAGCCAACCGCCACATCCCGCGCAAATTGTCGCTTAGGCGCATTATCACAGGCCAAATCTCCTACCAGGAAAAAGGGTGCCTTTGGCCACGCTGACCCTCCTGCATCAAAAGATAAGCCTAATTCAAGCATGCTTTCCTCTAATATCTTGATTGCTTTAGGACCTACACCATGCAAATTCGCCAAATTTGCCTTCATCACGCCCGTTAACTGCTCAACCTGGTCAATCCCAACCGTCGCCAAAGCCCCCGTCGCAGGCTTACCAATTTTAGGTAAATCTGTCATCCTAATCAACCATCCTTATCCTCAAACTACGTAATCTTTAAACTGCGTGTTATTATCATCCAGCATTTAAATCTTTCAACATGAAAGTATCCATAAAGGTATGGTCACCCGACAGTAAAGGTTCATCTAAAAATTCATAACCCAATTTTTTGTATAAAACGATGGCTGTTTCAAGACTCTTAATCGTCTCCAAGTATAAGAAGTCATAGCCCTGGTCTATCGCAAATGCCGTCACAGTATCCATTAATCGCCTAGAATAGCCCTTCCCTCTAGCTTCTGGCAAAAGATATAGCTTTTGTAGCTCGCCTACTTTACCAATTTTTGTAGCTTTTTCAGCTAATAGCTCTGGGTGCCCTTTAATAGGTAGTTCAAGCGATTCATCTAGTAATCCTATCCCAACGCCGCCAACAAGACGCCCTTGCTCTTCAACCACCCAATAGGCATTATCTGTAAGCTTCTGGTAGTAATCATACATATAGTCTAATTCCGGATCAAAATAGGCGGTACCCGGAACATCTAAATGACTTTCTTCTAATACACTACGAATAATAGCCGCAATCACAGGTTCATCTTCTTTAGCAATTGGTCTAATCAATACCATGTTCAAGCTCAATCCTCCCTTCTACTATATCTCTTTTACTATACGAAAAAACACCACCTTAGACAAGTCATCTAAGATGGTGTTTCTAGTTTGCATGGCAACGTCCTAGT
>NZ_DJUR01000007.1 GCF_002440555.1 Aerococcus sp. UBA6277 | reverse complement strand
CACTATTTATTATAGAACCAAAGTTTATGGGTATGCTTTTTTGCTATTTTGTCACTAAGTAATGATAGCAAGTTGTTAGATTATCTAATATAATGGATGAAACTGAGTTAGAAGGACTTAAATAACAATTTTTTTAAAAATATCATAATTTTGTTAGAAATAGAAATATTGCAATTTTTATCTACTGACAAAAAATGGTATGATGGGTGAAAGAAAGTGAGTGAAGTAGTGATGGACTACAATAAACGTTATTTATTATTACTATCTGAGCAATTTCCCGATATTGCCTCGGTAACAACTGAAATCATTAATCTAGAAGCGATTATGGAATTACCTAAAGCCACAGAACATTTTATTAGTGACCTCCATGGCGAGTACGATGCTGTTTCGCACGTGTTACGTAATGGGTCGGGGAATATAAAAGAAAAGATTCGTGAAGTATTCCAAAACCGTTTATCGACGAATGAAATGAACCAGTTGGCAACCCTTATCTACTATCCAGAAGAGAAGCTAGACCGTGTATTAGCGGATATTACAGATGTAGAGGAAGAGCATGAATTCTATACGTTAACAATTTCTAGGATGGTGGAGTTAGGGCAATTTGTTGTGTCCAAATACACCCGTTCAAAGGTTCGTAAGGCTATGCCAAAAGACATGTCTTACATCCTTGAGGAGTTGTTATTTAAGGATTCTGTCTTGACCAACAAGGGGTCTTACTACTGGAATATTATTCAAAATGTGATCGAATTAGGGGCAGCAAACCGTTTAATTGAGGCCTTGTCTGAATTGATGCAAGAACTAGTTGTCGATCATTTACACGTTTTAGGGGACATCTATGACCGTGGCCCGTCGCCTGATAAAATTATCGACTTGTTAGTTGCTCAGAAATCCATCGATATCCAATGGGGAAACCATGACGCCATTTGGATGGGGGCTGCTTCCGGGTCACGCGTCTTAATCGCCAATGTATTACGGATTTGTGCCCGTTATGACAACTTAGAGATCATCGAGGATGGCTATGGTATTTCACTGAGACCCTTGGTTGCCTTCGCGGAGGCTACATACCCGGATGATTCTATCGCAGAATTTATGCCTAAGATTGACGATACGGTAGACCATTTTCCAGAAGAAGTGAAACAAATTGCCAAGATGCAGCAGGCAATCACGATTATTCAATTTAAATTAGAAGCGCAAGTCATTAAACGCCACCCTGAATTCCAAACCGATAACCGCCTATTCCTTGATAAATTAGACTTGGAAAAAGGGACTGTACTCGTTGATGGGAAGGAATATAACTTGAAGAATACGACCTTCCCAACGGTAGACCCGGCAGATCCGTTCAAACTCACTGAAGATGAAGAATATGTGATGGCGAAATTACAAGCTGGATTCTTAAATTCAGACCGTCTGCAAAAGCATATTGCCTACCTATATAGTAAGGGGTCATTGTATAAAGTCTACAATGAAAACCTGTTATATCATGGTTGTATTCCGATGAATGAAGATATGTCATTTAAGGCGGTTGAAATTCACGGACGTTCATACGCAGGACGGGAATTGTTGGATCAATTTGAGAAGTCTATGCGTCAAGCTTTTGCGGCTCAAGGACCAGATGAGTACGAAAACCCTGATTTGGATTACATGTGGTATATCTGGCAAGGGGAAGGGTCTTCTCTATTCGGAAAAACGAAGATGACGACATTTGAGCGCTACTATATCGACGATGCTGAAACTCATCATGAGCCAAAAAATATTTACTATACTTTACGTAATGACAAAGAGTGTGCTGAATTGATTTTAAGCGAGTTTGGTATTCGTCCAGATCGAGGGCATATTGTAAACGGTCATACGCCGGTTAAAGAGCGTAAGGGTGAAGATCCAGTTAAAGCGGACGGTAAACTCTTAGTGATTGACGGCGGTTTTGCAAAAGCCTATCAACCAACTACAGGCCTAGCAGGTTATACCTTATTATATAATTCGTTTGGTATGTTATTAGTGAGCCATCAGCCATTTTCAAGTATAGAGGATGCAGTAGAACATGAAACGGATATAGTGTCCACTCGTAGAATTATCGATAAAGAGCTTGAAAGGTTACAAGTTCGCCAAACGGATGTTGGTGTGAAGTTAGAAGATCAAGTTATGCAATTAAAAAAATTACTACAGGCTTATAGAAATGGTACAATAAGACCCAGAGTAGTGTAATCTGAGGAGGAATTTATTCATGTCAAAAGGTGTGACGATTTACTTCATGCGTCATGGAGAAACGTATCTAAATTATTATGGACGTATGCAGGGGTGGGCTGATGCACCACTAACGCCACGCGGAGAAGAAGATGTACGTAGCAGTGGTCGTGGATTGGCCGATGTAGAATTTTCAGCAGTATATACTAGTGATTTACAACGTACGGTAAAAACTGCAGAACTGATTCTAGACGAAAATAAGGCAACTGCTAAAGATATTGAAATTGAGAAACGTCCAGAGTTTAGAGAAGTCTTCTTTGGTTCATTTGAAGGACTCGAAGCGCGAGGGCTTTGGGACCAAGTAACGGAAATTGCTACTGGAAAAGATGGCAATTATACAGGTGCCACTTCAGATGAAAGTGTTCGTTTAGAATTGAATGCTTTTAAAGAAATGGATCCATACCACGATGCTGAAAACTTCATGGAATTTTGGATGCGCGTGGAATTAGGATTGATCGACGTAATCACTAAACACAGAGAAACTGATCAAACAATTTTAATCGTTAGTCACGGAATGACTATCCGTAATATGATCCACGAGTTAATTCCACAATTTGAAATTGATTCTATGTTAGACAATGCCAGTGTGTCTGTGGTTAGATACCAAGATGGTTTATACCATTTAGAAGCCTTTAACCAAACAGACCACTTTGCACGTAAAGAAGTGAATGACGAAACAACAGATCTTGATCATTCAGATATTTCATAAAATTAAAAAGCATGACAGATTAGATTTTTTATTTATTTTGTCATGCTTTTTGTAATACTTCAATCCGGATGATATTAGTTTGTTATTTGATTATAAGTCACGCGACGAACTCGTAATAGGGCACCTTATTTGTGGGCAGATTATAGGTTCTTTTTCAAAGGCATAGAAATTGAAATGTGATCACTAAGTATAAAAAAAAGCGCTTAGGAAATATAGTGGACCCCAAAAGTTAG
>NZ_DJUR01000023.1 GCF_002440555.1 Aerococcus sp. UBA6277 | reverse complement strand
CTATATCTAAATGAAATACCGGTAGTAGAAGCAGCCTAAGGGCTGCTTGATAATCACAAAATAAAGATAAAAAATGAATAATGGAAAAGAGTATAAAAAAACCAGGTAATCTAATGATTACCTGGCAGATATTACTCATCAGTCCTATTTGACGAAGAGCCAAAAAACGCTAGTCGGATGTATTTCCGGCTAGCGTTTTTCTTGTATTTGGGGAGCAACTTATGTTCTTGAGTTAGATACTATTGATTGATTTTATGCTATTGCGTCTAATAAGCGAAATTTGGGTCAATCTATTCATTTATTACTGGTAAGAGATGAAGGATTTTTAGGGTTTTCATCTATTGGGTAATATAAGTAAAAATTTCCAATTATGCTTCACCTATATATTGATATAGGTGAATATTGCCAATATTTTTCACTTATTTGGCTAGATAAGTGAAATTCACTGCAAATAAAAAGTGGCGGGGACAAAAAATTAAAATCATATATTTATAAGAATTTTTTCAAAGTAAAAGGCGTACACAACTCTTATTAAGAATTGTGTACGCCTTTTTAGAGGCCTTTTGTCCCAGCTTCTTTTCTTCTCATCCTATAGTCGAGTTCGCTTGGGCAGACAGGTCTCCACTTCAGACTATATTGCGCCACACACTGCGTGCGTCTCTGCTATAGTCTTCCACTGGTGGCTTTCTGAGCGTCGGTCCTCACATCCTATTAAGTCGAGTTCGGAAAAGCACCCCTCTTCCCACTTCAGATGAACTTGTTGATGACTACCGTCATCAACATCGTTAATCTTCCACTGGTTGAGGGCTGAATGCTTTTCCTCTCATCCTTATTTTAAGCTGATGTTTACTG
Organism: Aerococcus sp. UBA6277; assembly: GCF_002440555.1. GTDB lineage: Bacteria > Bacillota > Bacilli > Lactobacillales > Aerococcaceae > Aerococcus. Next base: position 92,327 of record NZ_DJUR01000023.1, on the reverse strand, counting down.
CTTGTGGTCCGCGTTTTCCTTCTGCAATTTCGAAGTGAACTTTTTGTCCAACGGTTAGTGATGATTGTTCTAAGTGAAGTAATGCTGAAAAATGAACGAAGATGTCACCTTCCTCAGGAAAATCAGGTAATTCTATGAAACCAAAGCCTTCTTTTTCATTAAAGGTTTTGACAATTCCGTAATAAGCCATTTTAGGCCTCCTCTTCAACTAATGCTTCTGGGTAATTGTTTACGACAATGTTTGCACAACGCGCACATAGGTGAGGTGCTGCTTCAATTGTACCGACTTCTTCTTTCACGGCACGACAACGTTCACATGTTTCACCATGTGCATGTTCAATCGCTAGGCTGTAACCTTCGTATGCTGTAGCATCTGCGCTGGCTTCTGCAATGTCATGGATTTCTAATTGCGATACCATCAAGTATGTCGCTAATTCTTCGCCGACACTATCAAGTAATGCTTTAGTTTCTTCATTGGCAAAAATATGTAATTTCGCTTGTAATGATTTACCAATTACTTTTTCTTCACGAGCCGTTTCTAATGATTTGTTGACATCTGATCTGAAGTCCATGAATGCAGACCATTTCGTGTTCAACTCATCTGTATTGGCATATTCAACAACTTCTGGGAATTCTGCTAATTGCGCGTATGCTTCCTCTTCTTGTAGGTATGTCCAGATTTCTTCAGTTGTATGTGGAATAACTGGTGTCAGTAAAGTCGTTACGGCTTTAGCCACTGCATACATAACTGTTTGCATGTTACGACGTTGTGCTGATTCTGGTAGTTCAATGTAAACAACGTCTTTAGCGTAGTCTAAGTAGAAGTTAGACATATCTAAAGTTAGGAAGTTAGTGATTTCATGGTTGACTGTCATAAAGTCGAAAGTATCGTAAGCATGTCGTACATTGCGCACCATTTCGTTTAGACGGTTCATCATGTATTGGTCAATTGATGCTAGATCTTCATAGGCTACTGCATCTTTTTTCACATCAAAGTCATACAAGTTTCCTAGTAAGAAACGTACAGTATTACGGATACGACGGTAGTTTTCAGCAACTTGACCTAAGATATCGTCAGAAATTCGGACATCGTAGTAAGTGTCTACTGAAGATACCCAAAGACGTAAAATGTCTGCCCCACGTTGTTTGATGACGTCGTTTGGTGACACTGTGTTCCCAATTGATTTGGACATCTTGCGACCTTCACCATCGTTAACGAATCCTTGAGAAAGGACTGAACGATATGGTGCTTCATCGTTTACTGCGACTGATGTTAATAGTGATGAATGGAACCAACCACGATATTGGTCAGAACCTTCTAGGTACATGTCAGCTGGGAATGTTAGGTCTTCACGTGTGCGTAATACGCCATGGTGAGATGAACCAGAGTCAAACCATACATCCATGATATCCATTTCTTTGGTGAATTCACCGTTTGGCGATGCTGGGTGCGTAAAGCCTTCTGGTAATAAGTCTTTCGCTTCGCGCTCAAACCAGATATTTGAACCGAATTCGTCAAATAGGTTGGCTACATGTTCGATTGTTTCTGGTGTACATACAGGTTCGCCATTTTCTGCGTAGAAGATTGGCAATGGAACACCCCAAACACGTTGACGTGAAATTACCCAGTCTTTACGGTCACGGATCATGTTGTAGATACGTGTTTGACCAGATGGATGCCACCATTTCACTTCATTATCGATGACGTCTAAAGTACGTTCACGAATTTTTTCTACTGAACAGAACCATTGTGGTGTTGCACGGTAGATAACCGGTTTTTTAGTACGCCAGTCATGTGGGTAAGAGTGAGAGAAGTAATCTAGTTTTAGTAAACGATTATTTTCTTTCATTTTTTCGATTGAAATCTCGTTACCTTTTTCGTAGAAGATACCTTCAAAACCTGGTGCTTCATCTGTAAAGTGACCTTGGTCATCTAATGGTGATAGAACATCTAACTTATAGTTCAAAGACGCAAAGTAGTCATCTTCCCCGTGCCCAGGCGCCGTATGGACTAAACCAGTACCTGATTCAGTTGTTACATGGTCACCTAAGATTAGCAATGAGTCACGGTCGTAATATGGATGTTCAGCAACCATATACTCCAAGTCATGACCTTTAACTGGTTCGCCTTCAACTGTGTAATCTGCCCATTCTAATTCCGTTGCTAGGCTATTCACTAAGTCAGTTGCAACCACAAATTTACGGTCAGCAACAGCGACTACTGAGTATTCAAAGTTTGGATTTACAGCGATAGCCATGTTAGATGGAATAGTCCAAGGTGTTGTTGTCCAGATAATGAATTCTGCATTCTCTGGTAATTTGCCTTTTGTATCGCGTGCCTTAAAGGCTACGTAGATTGAAGGTGATTCAACGTCTTGGTATTCAATTTCAGCTTCAGCTAAAGTAGATTCTGAAGATGGTGACCAATAAACTGGCTTAGCCCCTTTATAGATCAAGCCTTTTTCATACATGTCACCGAATAAACGGATTTGTTGCGCTTCAAATTCTGGTGCTAATGTCAAGTATGGGTTCTCCCAGTCACCCGCAACACCTAAACGTTTGAAGTCATCACGTTGGCCGTTAATTTGTTTCCAAGCATACTCTTCACATAATTTACGGAATTCAGCAACTGTCATTGACTTACGGTCAACACCTGAATTGGTTAAGGCTTGCTCGATTGGTAAACCGTGCGTATCCCAACCTGGTACGTAAGGTGAACGGAAGCCAGACATAGATTTTGAACGGATGATAATATCTTTAGAGATTTTATTCATGGCATGTCCAATATGAATGTTTCCATTTGCATATGGTGGGCCATCATGTAGAACCCATGGTGTTTTATCTTTATTTTTTTCTTGACGTTGTGCGTATACGTCTTCTTCGTTCCACTCAGCTTGGCGCTCTACCTCTTTAACAGGTAAGTTACCGCGCATTGGGAATTTTGTTTTTCCTAAATTTAATGTTTCTTTCATTTTCATCGCGTAATGCCCCCTCATCGATTTCCTAGAAATAAAAAAAGCCCCGTCCGCAAAAGGGACGAAGCTACCGTGGTACCACCCAGATTTCGTATACCACAAATAATGCGGTATACACTCAATAACTTTATCGCAGTCAACGGTTTACCTACTTGGGCAATAACGCATTACCTGTTCAACAAACTACTCCTGGATGATAATAAATAACTTTTCTCGCTCTAATTCGCAGCTAACATAGATTCTCTTTCGATCAATTACATTATTTATTGTGTTCCACTCTACGTGTTCTATTTCCATACGTCATAATATTACTATAAAAATATTGTAAAAACAACTTTTGTCGCGCAAATACTCCTGATTATTCTTCAGATTTATCTGCTGCATTGGTCAAATCAGCTTCTGTTGACTCGGATTGTACCAGTTCGTCTGTCACATCTTCCGCGTCAGTTGTTGGCTGGTTTGTATCAGTTTGATCAGTATTATCAGTTGCTACCGCTTGTGTTCCTTCAGCCGCATCAGGTGTATTTTCTGAACCAGTATTTTCTGATGAAGCAGTTTCTACAGATTCGCTAGCATTTTCTGCTACAGCACTTGTTTCTGCTTCCTCTACTACAGGCTCACTGTCTTTAAAACCACTAAAAACTGGCGCAATAGCTGGAATATCATTGTTAAAGAACTCTTCTTTACGTTGTTCTTTTTCAGCTTTGTCAGCCGCTGCATCAAAGATTGCTTCCCCTTTATTTGACCGTACTGGTAGATCATAATCTTTCACCACTTCATCTAATTGTGGCGTCAGCACATCACCAACTGGTTTTTCAAAGAATAAGTTCTCCCAACGTGGGTCTTCGTACATATCTTTGGCTTGTAAAATCATACCAAAAGATTGGTGCAAGTAAGTACGAGCAGCTTCTTGTAGATTATCTGTTTCCGTATTAATAACAGCCGCTTTCTCAGCAGCTTCAGCAAGCAAACGACGGGCTTCTTCTTCAGCACGTTCTACAATTAAAGAGGCTTCATTTAACGCTTCTTCACGCAAACGGTCAGCTGCTTCTTGGGCCACAAAAATTGAACGGTTAACTGTCGCTTCCTTGCGGTGGGCAGCATCCAATTCTTTATTCGCTTCGTTTAATTGGTCTTGTAATGATTTATTTTGTTCCTCTAACTTCTCCATTGAGACACGGACTTTATTCAAATAGTCATCTACCTCAGCTTTACCGTAACCTGAGATTTTCTGTTTAAATTTCATATTTTTAATTTCTGATGCGCGCATAAAATTAGCCTCCTATTTGTTTTTAATGATCTCAATCGCTACTCTAATCTTACCCTTTTTGGTTTCCATTTGGGTAGCCACATATTTCAATCGGCCATAGCCTCGTACTGAAGCAATGTCCCCTGGATTTAACTGCCTTTTCGCGTCTTGCACTTGCGCCCAATTGAGTTTAGCAGCGCCACCCTCAATCAGTGACTTGGCCTTCGCTCTTGGGATTCTAAATCCATCTGAAATTATCGTATCAAATCTTAATGAAGAAAGTGTGATTTCCATGGGTTGCCAGTCAGATTTTGGTTGAATAATTTGGTCAAAATGATCAATTTTCACTAACTTGACTTTCGAGCCACCTATCTTATCCATTTCAAAGCTAAGAAAATCGGCGATTTTTTCATCGACAAAGAATTGCCATTTCTCCCCAGCCTGGATAATATCTCCGATACGGTTACGTTCAACCCCTTGTCCTAGAATTGTGCCAAGAATTTGCCGGTGCTCAATCGTATTGAACTTGCTGGCATAATGAATATCAAAGGGTGTAATTTCAAAATCAGCCGGTTGAATTTCGTAATAAGTCGGCGCTAGTACACACCGTTGATTCTCCGCATTCGGATAGCCACCAAAAAATTCATAATGAATTTCATCGTCTTGGCCAATGATCATTGATACAATGGCCACTTCTCTTGGATTCAAAAACGGGGTTACTACCGGTGCATATTGGTCTAAGACCAGATTCATCCAGTCTGTCACTTTTTCAACAAAGGCATGTTCGTCTGGTTGAAAGTGTTGTAAAACTTCATAGTTTGCCAAGAGTTGTCCATCCCTTTCTATCAATTACTTAGTTCTATTATACAAAAAAATCGGGTAGATACCTAGACCTACCCGTTTGATTTAAAAGTTATTGTTGTTAAGTTAACGTAAAATATTTAAGCCATTAGAAGCTAATTGTAAGACAATTACACCCACAAACACTGAAAATGAAATACCTCCTAAACTAGGCAGGATATTATCAAAGAATGATAAATATGGGTATGCTAGTCGGTCAATGATTTGACCAAATTTAGAATCTCTAGCTCCTGGGAACCAAGATAATAAAGCATATATCACTAACACTAGTGTATAGACATAGATTAAATCTTGAAGAATGTTCACTAAATTATTCACGACTTTCCCCCTCTCGATCCCAAATATTACCACGGTCGCGAGAAGCCTTGCCATGTGTATTTGTGTATTCTTCATACAAACCTTCAATTTGTACGGTTTCTGGAACGGCAATAAATACGTCAGTGGCTACACGTTGTAAGTCGCCATTAATGGCATATACAACACCTGTCATATAATCGACAAATCGACGTGCATCTTCATCTGACATTTGTGCCAAGTTTAAAACCACTGATTTACCACCCAAAAGTGATTGACTGATTCGCTCAGCTTCAGCAAAAATGCGAGGTTTAAAAATTTCTACAGTTGCCACGTTTTTACGAGACTCACTTAAATTCACTACATTATTTCGCGTTGCATCGTTTGCCATCGTTTTGTTTTGCTCCTTAGTTGGTTGTTCAAATGTAAAGTTTGTTCGACTGGTCTGAGCAGCTTTAGATGGATTTTCAGCAACTGACGCTTCAAACTGCTTTGAATCACTAGTATCAACCCACTCTTGCTCATAGTAGTCTTCTTCAAAATCATCTTCATTGTCAAAGAAATTTGCAAAAAAGTCCTTAAAACCCATATTGGACACCTCCGTTTACTCGGTTTCTGTGTTAAATATAGCTGAACCTACTCTGACAAAATCAGCGCCCTCAGCTACTGCAATCGGGTAATCGCCTGACATCCCCATGCTCAAATGTTGACACGGTGCATAGTCTTTACCCAAAGCTTGCACTTGGTCGCGCAATTGACGTAAGTTGGCAAAATAGCCATGAATTTCTTCCTCGCTAGCATCAATCGGCGCCATCGTCATCAAGCCCACAATCTCTACTTTAGGAAACTCCGACACTGCTTCAATAAAAGCATCAATCTCAGCTGGTGCAATACCGTGCTTAGATTCCTCGCCAGAAACATTGACCTGTAGGAAACATTTAATAACCTTGTCCGCCCGCTTGTCAATCTCCTTGGCCAGTTTAATCCGGTCAAGAGCATGGAAATAGTCGATGTCATTAATGACATCTTTGACCTTACGGGTTTGTAAGGTGCCAATTAAATGCCATACAATATCGTCTGCCATAGCAGCAGATTTTTCCTGGAACCCTTCTGGACGATTTTCTGCAAAATGTCTCACACCTGCATCATATACTGTGTTTGCTTCATCTATTGAATGGTACTTAGAAACACAAATCAGCGTCACATCATTTGATGATAACGCTGATGATTGTTGTGCATTTGCAATAATGCCTTCAATAGACTGCAAGTTATTGCGAATTGTCATATTAACGACGACGCTTTCTGAAGAATGGTGGTGTATCTAATTCATCATCATCTGAGTTGTTTGATGCGTAATCATTTTCTACAGGTGCAGATGGTGCGTCATCAAAAGTTCTGCGCGAACGGTTTGAATCTTCATAACGGCTGCTGTCGAAATCACTGAATACATCCCGGTTTTCTTCTTGGCGACGTTCAGTCACTTGTTTTTCTTTAAAGTTGTCTGGTTGGTTAGCGAAGTCGCGACCTGAACTTTGTTGGAAAGCTGAGTGGCCACCAGAACGTTTAGCGCGTTTTTCATCGCGACGTTTTTCAGTATCAATACCAGTTGCGATAACCGTTACGATGACTTCGTCTTCTAAGTTTTCAGCAATTGTAGTACCAAAGATGATATTTACTTCTGAAGATGAAGCTGCTGCCACGATATCCGCTGCATCCTGTGCTTCGAATAATGTTAAGTCGTCGCCACCTTTAATGTTTAATAGGATTTGCTCAGCACCATCAATAGAAACTTCTAATAATGGAGATGAGATAGCTTTCTTAGTTGCTTCAGCTGTACGGTTTTCACCAGTAGATGCACCGATCCCCATTAAAGCAGTACCTTGATCAGCCATTACTGTACGAACGTCAGCAAAGTCTAAGTTTACGTAACCAGGTGCAGTAATCAAGTCAGAGATACCTTGAACACCTTGACGTAATACGTTGTCAGCTTCACCAAATGCTTCACGCATAGGTGTTTTCTTGTCAACGATTTCTAATAAACGGTTGTTTGAAATAGTTACTAAAGTATCCACATGTTGTTTCATTTCTGCGATACCTTGAGCAGCAGAGCGACCACGTTTTGGTCCTTCAAAAGTGAACGGACGAGTCACAACACCGACAGTTAAAGCGCCGATTTCCTCTTTAGCGATACGGGCTACGATTGGCGCTGCACCAGTACCAGTACCACCACCCATTCCGGCAGTGATGAAGATTAAGTCAGCACCCTGTAATGCTTCGCGGATTTGGTCTTCTGATTCTTCAGCAGCTTTAGCCCCAACTTCTGGTTGAGCACCGGCACCTAAACCACGAGTCGATTTAGGTCCAAGTTGGATTTTGATATCAGCTCTTGAGTTTTTCAAAGCCTGTGTATCAGTGTTTGCTACGATAAATTCAACGCCACGTACGTTCTCTTCGATCATACGGTTAACCGCGTTGTTACCACCACCACCGACACCAACTACCTTGATTGATGCGTTATTCATATCCATGTTTTCGTATTCGAATTCCATATCCATTTTATATCCTCCTGGTAATTAAATTAAACAAAAAAGTCTTTGAAGAAATTTTTAATTTTATCAACTGGGCTTTCTTCTTCGCCCATTTCAGTTTCGTCATTTAATTCATCATATTGGCTAGCTGGTCTTTCTTCATAATAAGTTTGTTCAGTATTAGAAGGCGATACGCTAGGTTTATCGTTTCCACTATCATCTTTTACTTGCTTGTAATTGTCAACTGATTCTGTTTGCTTTGTGCTAGCAACTGGTTCACTACGAACAGGTGCTGGTTGACTAGTCCGAGTAGTTGGAGCGACTTTTACTTGTTGCCCGTTATCTTGTGCTAAATGATGGATATCATCCAACTGTGCCACATATTGGATTAAACCAACAGCTGTGGTAAAGATTGGGTTACGCAAACCAACATATTCTGGGATATAGTAACGCACTTCATGGCCAAACACTTCTTCAGCTAAATCTAATACACCAGGTAATGATGCAGCCCCACCGGTCACAATAATGCCACCTGGTAAAGCAAAGGCTTCGATTTTATCTAGAGGTTTTTTCAATGTTTCGAATATTTGACGTTCCCGAGCTTCAATAATTTCAGCTAAGTAATGCTCACTCACACGTTCTGGATTCACCTTACCAATTGTTTCAACTGGGAAGAATTCTGAATCGTTCGTATCTTTAGGTAAAGCATAACCATATTCTAATTTGATTTGTTCAGCATTTTCAATTGAGGTATTCAATATAGTTGAGATATCTTTTGTAACAAGTTCCCCACCTTCGTGGTCAACTGTCGCAAATTTCAATTGATCATCGTGGAATACAGACACACTTGTTTGTCCGCCACCCATGTCAATTAAGATTGTCCCAAACTCACGTTCACTCTTACTCATCGCAGCGTACGCATTTGCATAAGATTGAACAACTAGGTCACGAATATTCAATCCTGCCATTGCCACGCAGCGACGAATATTATGAACAAGTGTTTTTGGACCAGTGACCAAACTAGCGTATAACTCTAGTCTGACACCAATCATGCCACGTGGGTCTTTAATGTTGTCAAAGCCATCAACAATGAATTCCTCCGGCATCACTGAAATAATCTCTCTTTCAGCTGGTACTGAACGAACTTTTGCTGCCGCTAAAACGTTTTTGACGTCCTTATCTGTAATCTCTCTGTTGTCATTTGACACTGCAATCATACCGTAACAAGGTTCAATGTTCACCTGATTACTAGGAACAGCTACAATGACGTCATTAATCGTATAATTTGCTTTTTGTTCGGCTTTTTTAATTGCGCGCTTGATAGACTCAACAGTCTTATCAATATCTACAATCACACCTCTACTGAGTCCTTGTGAGCGCTCGTGACCTACTCCAATAACATTAATTTGTTGGTTTACATATTCTGCAACTACTACTTTTATTGAAGTGGTTCCAATATCTAAACTTGCAAAAATTTCTGGCTGAACCATGTTTATTGAAACCTCCTAGAAAATTTAATATTTAATCGTATCGTTACTATTTTAACATAGACAGCACTAATTACCAACGGAATTACCGCTAGTTTCTAATAGAAATTGTTGGCATAGCCACGGTCTATCAATAGTGATGACGTTTTCCTACAAGCAAATGATTTTAATTGCATTCACATGATTTCGCCACTTTATTCACTCCCTGATTCAACAACTGAATGCCCACTTGTTGCATCCGTTTCGACATTAGAAGATGCTGCTTGTGCATCAGTACTTTCAACCTGGCTAGCCTCACTAGATGATGCTGATGAATCATCTGATGCACTAGTTGATCCATTGCTAGAACGATTTGTTGACTCACTAGCTGAATCTGATGAAAGATCTAATTCGCTAGCTTCACTTTCACTCGCTGCCTTTGATTCTGCAGCCACCGATTCATCATAAGCTTTCTTCTCTTCTTCTGAAGCGTAAGGGTTATTTCCATCGTTTAATTCAGTGAAATAAATGGCTACTTCCATGTCGATCAGTCCCGTTTGCCCGTCCAATTGACTAGCAATACCATTATAATAACTCATCCGATCACCGATTGAGCTAATAAACCCTCTCACCACATTCCCGTCAACCATTTGTAAGGCAATCCGGTCAGTATTACTTTCATCACCTGTATAAGTCACCAAGGAAGTTTTTTGAATGATGTCATCTGACAGGCTTGATAGGGCCTTAACCGTTTCTGTTAGCTTGGCTCTTTGATCTTCATTGGCAATATCATAACCTTCAAATAAGGGTAACGCTTTTTCAAGTGATGGCAGTGGTGTGTCGATGATTTCATTATTTTCTAGTAATGGGTAGAAAAAGTCCGCAATCTGGATGTAACCCAACTGGCGATAGGCTGACATGTTCACAGCTACTTTATTCCAATCCGATACATTCACAGTTGCTGACTTGACCGAAGGATTTTGGTTTACAATAGCTTGTTCCACCTCACCCTTGGAATTTTTCAAATCTGTCACTGACATTCCTTCATTTAGGGGATATAAATTCACGCTTTCTGTATCCTCCACACCTTCAACAGTGATTGAAGCTACATGATTAAGGGGTGAAGCATAGTAACCGGCCACAATTAATGTAATTACAAATGGTAACAACAATAGGACCATTTTCTTCCAGTTAGTCGGTCCACTTTTTTTAACCTTCTTAATTGGAGGCATCCCCTGATTACTTGTCACCAGTTGCTTTTGCTTGCCTGCTCGGCCTTGCTTTTGTTTCTTCGAATTTGCTTTGCCTTTTATGTTGAATTTAGGCAATCCCCACTTGGCTTTTTGTTTTGATTTTTGTTTTGTTTTGGCTTTTTTCTTCACAGGTTTTTGCTTGCCTGCTACTTGCTTATCTTCAAGCTTATCTTGGTCCTGATCTCCGTCTTGGCGACTGCTATCTATACCATTTTGTATTTCATATTGTTTCGATTTGTCAGCATCTTTCTCTTGCCTTCTATCGACATCTGTCCGACCATTTTTAGCTAATTTTTCATGCAAACGGCGTCTTCTCTCGCGTTTCTCTTGGCGAATGCGCTCTTCTTCTTCCCAATCCATCATCATGCCCCCTTTCTATCTATTTATTTGGAAAAAGGACTTCCTATTTCACAAGGGTTTCAATGATCTTGATTAAACGGTTGCCCGCATCTGGCACCCCTTGGTTCAGGGCATTCGTCGCAATTCGGTCTCGTTCATTTTTGTCAGCCATTAAGCCATCAATTTCAGCTAGAAATCCCTCGACATTTAAGTCATTTTCTAAAATCATGCGAGCCCCGTCATGCTTCACTAATGAACGGGCATTCATTTCCTGATGGTTGGCCGTTACATTAGGACTTGGAATCAAAATAGATGGCGTCCCTAAGGCTGTTAATTCAGTCATAGTTGTTGCGCCTGAACGACACACAACTAAGTCAATCGTGTTGAACAAGGCTGGCATATTATTGATATATGAAACAATTTGGACATTGTCCCACTCGTTAAAGTCCGCAAATGCTTCTTGGAATTCTTCGTAGTAAGTATCCCCTGAAGCGATCAATACTTGATAATCTTTTTCGATAAAAGCTGGAATAGCTTCTTTAACAGTTTCGTTGATCCGTAAAGCCCCACGACTACCACCGAAAATCAATACAGTTGGCTTGCCGTTTTCTAGACCATAAGCAGTTAAATCTGCCTTGTCTGAAATTGACGCTACCTCTTGGGCACGCGGATTACCTGTGAAAACTACTTTGTTAGCGTATCGTTTAAAATCTTTCGCTACATCCTCAAAGCAAATAGCTATTTTTGCCATAAAAGGCGCTAAAAACTTATTGGTCATCCCGGCAACGGAATTTTGTTCATGGATAATACTTGGCACACCTGTACGTGCAGCTGCATATAAAACCGGCGCACAGACATAACCACCTGTGCCAATCGCTACATCCGGATTAAAATCGCGGACGATTTGCTTTGCCTTACGGATACTATCAAACATGTAATAAACTGTTCTGGCATTATCTAAAGAGAATGACCGTTTGATCCCTTGAATTTGGATAGTTTTGAAATCGACCCCTTCCTTTGGCACGATTTTTGATTCCAATCCTCCTTCAGTCCCCACATACAAAAATTCTGCATCCGGATATTGCGCTAAAATTTGTTTTCTTAAGGCCAAGGCTGGGTAGATATGCCCCCCAGTCCCGCCACCGGAAAGTAAAATTCGCATAATAAACTCCTTTTTCTCGTTAATTAATTTATTTGCCTAAGTCTTCAATTGCTTTGATATAACGGTCACCACGGACTTCAAAATTTGGATATTGGTCCCAAGAAGCTGAAGCTGGTGATAATAGAATCGTGTCACCAGGTGCTGATATGTCATAGGCAACTTTAACAGCTTCTTCGATCCATTCTACTTGTTCAATCGCTGTTAAACCTTGATTTTTTCCAAGGTCAGCAAATTTATCTGCTGCTTGGCCGAAAACAACCATACCTTTCACTCGGTCCATATGATCTGCTAATTCAGTGACTTCATTCCCGCGGTCTAAACCACCCGCTAACCAAATGACATTGTCTTGTTTTTGGCTGAAGGAATCAAGGGCTGTAATAGAGGCATCGTTGTTTGTCGCTTTTGAATCATTATAGAAACGACGACCATCGATTTCAGCAACAAACTGTAGGCGGTGTTTCACGCCGTGGAAGGTAGATACGCCGTTTTTGATTTCTTCGTTTGAAATCCCTAGTAATTTACCAATAGCAACGGCCACTAGCATATTTTCTAAGTTGTGGTGTCCTGGTAGGAAGAAGTCTTTTCTATTGAAGACAATTTCATTATGCCAGATAAAGTTTTGGCTATCTTGGTCAAACCAAGCTCCGTCGGGTTGAATAGTGGTCGCTGAAAAAGGCACAACCGTTGCTTTTGTCGTCCGGTCGCCAAATACGTTCATTTGGTCGGCATCTAAAATCAAAAAGTCATCTGTTGTTTGATTGGCAGTGATTTGCCATTTTGCAGAGATATAGCCGTCCATTGAACCATGGTAATCTAAATGGGCTGCATAAATATTGGTGATGGCTGCGATATGCGGTTGGAATGCATCTGTCCCCATTAATTGGAAGGAAGACAGTTCTAAAATCAACCGGTCATCTGCTTCAGCTTTAGAAGCGATGTCTAATGACGGGATACCAATGTTCCCCCCAACATAGCTTTCACCTGCAAGTGAAGCTGCTTTCCCTAGCATTTCGCCAACTAGGCTAGTAGTTGTTGTTTTACCGTTAGAACCAGTGATACCAATAATTGTGGCATCGGTCATCTTATCTGCAAGTTCGATGTCGGTATAGACGGGTAGGCCAATTTCTTGCGCGCGAACGACCATTGGGTTGCTATAAGGAATTCCTGGGTTTTTAACCATAAAGGCGAAATCTTCGTCTAATAGTGATACGGGATGACCGCCAGCAACAACACGGGCGTTATTTTCCTCAATTAGGGCTTGGGCATCTTTATTTTCTTCAAGTGGTTTGAAGTCGTTGACAGTGACAATTGCCCCTAATGCTTGTAGATGTTGCACGACTGAAACACCAGTCTTTGCAAGTCCGAGTACTAATATTTTTTTATTGCGAACTGATTCGCGCCATTTTGATGCTTCCATAATGATTTCCCCTTTAGTATGAATTTATATTAAAAGAATAATAAGCCGATGATTGCTGTCACTAAACCGACTGCCCAAAAGATAATATCTACCTTCCACTCACTCCATCCAATCATTTCAAAGTGGTGGTGGATTGGCGACATTTTAAAGACACGTTTCCCAGTCAATTTGAAGGAAGTGACTTGGATGATAACTGAAGCTGTTTCAACTACGTATACGAATCCAATCAATAGTAATGACCACGGATTGCCTAACATTACTGAAATAACAGCTAGTAAGGCACCTAGAGCTAGTGACCCAGCATCTCCCATGAAGATACGGGCTGGTTTGCGGTTAAAGAATAAGAATCCTAATAAACCGGCAACGATAGCGATACAGAATGCCCCTATTCCGCGTTCACCCATTCTAAATGCGATAAGCGCATAAGTTGAGAATGAGATCACACCAAGACCTGATGATAGGCCGTCAAGTCCATCCGTTAAATTGAAGGCATTTGAAAAGCCTGTGATCCATAGTAATAGGAAGACGAAGACGAATAAGACATTTGTAATGCCTGTTGTAAATGGAAATGGAATCGATACATGGAAGGTAATTACACGCATTAATAATACAATCAGGGCTGAACCCACAATTTGTAAAATCAATTTTTGTAGTGAAGTTAAGCCTTCATTTTGTTTCTTGAAAATCTTTAAGAAGTCATCGGCAAATCCGATGCCACCAAAGAAAATCATTGTCCCAACTAACAACCAAACTTCACCGTGCCATTGACCGGTAAGTATAGACCAAACTAATAAACCTAATAGGGCTGCGGATAGAAAGACTACCCCACCCATTGCTGGGGTACCAGATTTAGCTTTATGCCAAGCTGGCCCCTCATCTCTTGTAACTTGTCCGAACTGTTTTTCACGCATAAATTGAATGAAGAACGGCATGCCGACTAATGTTAACACTAATGTCGTGATAAAAAGTAATACCATAATTTTCCCTTTCTCTTCCCTTGTTTAAATAGGTTAATGTGGATTTATTTTCCTTGTTTTTAGGTGTTTAAGACTCCGCTAATTGTAACACAATCGTCTTGTTGTTATTGATTTGTTCGCCTATCGCAATCGACTGACCAACAACAACCCCTTCACCTTCAAGTTCAACTTCAATACCCAGTAACGAAGCTAAGGCTTGACTTGCTGAAGCGTTCAATCCAGTAAAGTCTGGCATGGTTGGATTTGCATCGTCAGACATCAAGAAGATTGGTTGGGTAACAGACACTTCCTCATTTGCTGCAGGTGTTTGACTGAGGATGTTTGCCCCATCACCAATCACTTCTACATTGACGAAGCTAGCATCTGATAGGGTCTGTTGCGCCTCACTAATGGTTAATCCTGACACATCCGGGACGGTTGCCGTCACAACTGATTCACTATCGCTTAAGGCATTATATTCTAGCGCTCTTGTTAATAATGGTGTATAAATTTCTGTCATCATATTGCTAGCAGTCGTATCCAAGTTTTTCGGTTGCTCCGCTGTGATATATAGGACATATTGCGGATCTTCACTTGGGACAAAACCGACTACAGAGTACAGGTATTTAGTTAAACCCGCTTCATAGGTATTGGTTTCAAGATTGAAGACCTCTGCAGTACCTGTTTTAGCGGATACTGTATAACCATCTAAGTCATAAGCGGCCCCGGTACCTGTGTCTGCATAAACAACAGATTGTAAGTATTCAAGGGTCTTATTAGCAGTTTCTTTTGAAATTGGTGATGAGACTACTTCTGGCTCAACAACTTGCATCGTCCCGTCTTCTTCATAACGGTTAACCAATTGTAATTTCATCATATTTCCGTCATTAGCAATTGCTGTGAAGGCTTGCATCATTTGATAAGGGGTCACATAAATCCCTTGCCCAAAACCAGTCGTTACTTTATCTGCTTCATACTCATAGTTCATTGAACCGCTTGCTTCGTTGGCAAATCCTGAACCCGTTTCTTGCAGTAGACCGAACTCACGGATATAAGATTCCCAAACGTCATAACCCATCTCTTTTACTAAATGGATCATCAGGGTATTTGATGATTGTGATAACCCCTCCAGTTCGGTAATCACACCCCAACCAACCCCGTTATAGTCGGCGATTGTGGAATCACCCATGGTTACTGGACTTGAATCATAAAATGAATCTGGGTCAAATACCCCTTCTTCAATGGCTGCTGCTACTGTTAATACTTTAATCGTAGATCCTGGTTCATAAGCTTTTTCAACTAGTAAGTTTTGCCACATATCGTCGATACCTTCTTTTGTTTCTAAGTTGAAGGTTGGTCTTTGTGACGCTGCAACAATTTCGCCAGTTTCTGGTTCAACTAGCATAGCTGTCATTGACGTTGGTTCATATTTTTCATAAACCTCTGTCATCAAGGTTTCTAAATAAGTTTGTAGTCGTGAATCTAAGGTTAAGTATACGTCAGACCCATCGGTAGGTTCTTCCTCCACTTGTCCTGTGCCACTTAACTCAACATTGGTCGAACTCGATTGGTAAGATTTACGGCCATTGGTACCTTTTAGGGTTTCATCCATAGACAGTTCCAAGCCCATTTGGCCGGTCAAACGGCTGTCAATTGCAGTGCCAGCTTCCATATACTCAGCATACCCAATTAA
Source organism: Aerococcus sp. UBA6277 (assembly GCF_002440555.1). Taxonomy (GTDB): domain Bacteria; phylum Bacillota; class Bacilli; order Lactobacillales; family Aerococcaceae; genus Aerococcus. The sequence continues at coordinate 76,134 of NZ_DJUR01000023.1, read as the reverse complement.
ATGAGAGGCAAAGACGCCATTTGGATACATTCTAGTTGGCGTTTCATTAAACATAATACCTGGTAGATTTTGGTCGTCAATGGCCTTCATCTCAGCGTATGTCAGGTCTTGCCCTGCCGTACCAAACTCTACTTGAGAAGCGTCTTGAGTGTTCAGTCGCTCTAAGATTTCTTCAGCCGTTAGGTCGATATATTGCGACAAGATTTGAGCAGTATTTTCCTTATCCACTACATATTGCGGGTCCTCTGGTTCAGACCATTCATCCGTTAAAACTGCGTACAATGAATAAGAAGTAGCATCCATTGCCAATGGATTTCCACCTACATCATAGATGGTTCCACGTTGTGCTGACAATATGCTACTTCTATCGTATAGGTTTTGGGCCTGCGCCGATAAATCTTGACCGTTCACAGTCCCAAAAACCATTATTTGCGTTAAACGAATGCCAAATATGAGTAGTAAAAAACCTGCCAAGCCCATCATCGCTCTAATTGTTTTTTTGCGATTCTTTTTGAGTTTTCTACTGTCTTTCATTATTCCACATTCCTTATATTTTCTTCATTCATATTCAACCCTTGTTCTTCAGCGATCTCTACTACTCGTGAGTAGTTTGATAATTCGTGGACTTCTTGGGTTAAATTCTCTTTTTGAACACCTAAATCTTCTGCGTTTTGTTGCACTTCTTGTAACTGTTGTGACGCTGCATTCACGTTAGCACGCATAATGGTCACCCCTAATAGTCCTGCAATCATGACTAGAAAAGCTACTGTCATCAACATTTTTTGCATCAGTGAGAATTTTACTTTTGATTTACTTTTACTGGCTGGTATACTCGCCGGAAGAGCAGCCACATTCCGCTTTGGTTGCGCTTGTTGACTTTCTTCTGGGTAAGCCGGAATATTTGGAATGGCTCTTTCGGCCGGCATAGCACTCATTTTAATATTTACTTGGTCTTGAAGTAGAAATATTGCCATAAATACGGCTCCCTTCTTTTAGTAGGCTTCCTTTTTCTATTGGTCTAAGGTTGATTTAAATGTCTATTTAATACGTTCGATTATACGTAACTTGGCACTTTGTGCGCGTGAGTTATAGGCCAATTCTTCTTCACTGGCATAAATTGGTTTTCTATTGACCAATTTAAAAGGCGCTTCAATATCCGTATTAATCACTGGTAAATTTGCCGGTAATTCTTCGCCTGTTGAAGCATCTTTGAACATTTGCTTCACAATGCGGTCTTCTAATGATTGAAAAGAAATCGCCGATACACGTCCGCCAACATTCAATAAATTCAATGCTTGCTCTAGTGAGTCTTCAATCGCGCCTAATTCATCGTTGACTGCAATACGCACAGCTTGGAAAATCCGTTTAGCCGGATGTCCACCCTTACGGCGTGCCGGTGCAGGAATAGCTTCCTTAACAATGTCCACTAATTCCTCCGTACGCGTAATCCGGTGATCCGCTCTTCTTTGCTCGATTTTACGGGCAATTTGCTTAGAGAATTTTTCTTCTCCGTAGCGATAAAAAATACGTACAAGATCATTGAATTCCCAGTCATTAATAATGGTTTCTGCTGTTAATGCTTGGGTTTGGTCCATACGCATGTCTAATGGTGCATCTTGATGGTATGAAAATCCGCGTTCAATCTCATCTAATTGTGGCGAGCTCACGCCAAGGTCATACAAGATACCGTCTACACCGGTAATACCCATTTTTTCAAGTTCTGACTGGATATGTCTGAAATTATTATGAACAAGGGTCACTTTCCCACTTTCGATTTCCGCTGCCAATACTTTCTCGGCATTGCCAATGGCCACTAGATCCTGATCAAAGGCGATTAAACGACCTTCGTCAGATAGGGCTGCTGCGATTTTAGAACTATGTCCAGCACCACCCAAAGTACAATCAACATAAATACCATTGGGTTTGATTGCCAATCCGTCTACTGATTCGTTTAATAACACTGAGATATGATGGAATTCATTTGCCATTCTTCTGCCATCCTCTTCTTCTATAATTCTTTATCTCTTCAAAATTTATTTCATTATTTTCTAATTTATGAGCTTAATTAAAGGCCAAAATCTAACATGTCTTCCGCAATTTCTTCAAAGCTTTCTTCAATTTCAGAAGAGACACTTTCCCATCTTGCTTTCGACCAAATTTCAATACGGTCAGAAACCCCTAAGACTAGACACTCTTTTTCAAGATTGGCATAATCTACCAAGGTTGATGGGATGTTAATACGTCCTTGCTTATCAATTTCGGCTTCAGCCGCTGCAGAATAGAAAAAACGTGTAAAAGCACGTGCTTCTTTCTTAGCTAGCGGTAATTGTTTCAATTTCTCTTGAATTTTCTCCCAATTGTCTAAAGGATAGCCAAAAACACACCCATCCAAACCACGTGTAATCACGAACTTAGCACCTAAGTCCTCACGTAATTTCGCTGGGATGATGATTCGCCCTTTGGCGTCGATATTATGTTGGAATTCACCCATTAACATCTTTATCACCTTCTGTGCCTAACCTTAGCCTTTATTGGTTTAAGTCTACCATATCTCCCCACTTTTCACCATATGTCCCCAAAATTTTGCTGTTTTTTTACACAGTTTGTGGAAAAGGTGTGTTTTCGGGGTTTTTCCACAAAAAAAAGAAGCTTTGAACCTGTTTTTCAACAAAGTCCAAGCTTCTTTTTTGAACATTTTTAAAGAATTTTAAGTTTCTACTAAATAGAGACTGATGACTGGTTAATGTTTACATTGTCACTACTTGAATAATTCGGCAGATTGTTACCAGCATATAAATAATGAACGTAAAGGAGAAGGCAATATTTACCAGCATGCGGTAAAATTTTCCAACAATAACTTCTTCATTTCTCACAAAACGCCAAACTAAAATACCAATCGCTAACAAGGATATCACGACCACTAAGTGGGGAATAATTGAAAATAATAATAAATCCTTGGATATAAAGTGGAGGCAAACCAAAAGAATGGGAAAAACAACATCAATCGGTGCAAATTTAATCCACTTGTTAAAGTAGAGGTAAGGTTTTCCAACTGTACCCACAAGCAATAAGCTCACGATGGGTAGTAGATAATAAAGTATTTCGCTCCATTTGAAAGCCATAATCGTCAACCTTTCCTTTGTTTTCTGTATCAACCATAAGTTTGTCATCCATTAATACTAGCTAAGATGGCTAAAAATGTCTAGATTGATTTTTTCTTTGAAAAAGGAAAACAAAAAAAGGCACTAACCAAAAGCGGTTAGTGCCCTTTTAATTATATATAATCAAAGTAAACATTTAAGTTTCCCACATATCAACTATGCGGTAATTCTCAATGAATCTTGCGCTAAATAAAATTATTCAGCTGCTGCGTCAGTCATTACATCTTTACCATCGTAGAAACCGCAGTTTGCACATACATGGTGAGATTTACGTAATTCACCACAGTTAGGGCATGCGTTCATTCCAGGTACTTCTAACTTGTAATGTGTACGGCGTTTGTTTTTTCTTTGTTTAGACGTTTTACGTTTTGGTACTGCCATCATTACACCTCCTAATTAAATATCAATTATGCTTCATCCGACGATTCTGAATCTTTAAACAAATCTTGAAGTTTGGCGAATTCAGAATTAATAACTTCCTCTTCATCGCGTTCAGCTTCAAACTCCGTTTGACTTACAACTCGCCAGTCATTCCCTTCAGGAAACGCATCGTCAGCCTCTTCCACTTCAGTCAAAATCTGAATTGGCAGATTTAGAAGAATGTTGTCACGGATGGATTCTCGCAAATCTAACGTGTAGCTATCCATAGATAACTGTACAACATGCTCTTCATCGACAATATCTGTCTCCCAACCGTCTTCAATAAAACGTTCGGAAACTGGTAATTGTAGATCCAGCACTACCGGCTCTAAAGACCGTGTAGATGGCATCGTCATTTTTAGTGCTAATCGTAATTGTGTCAATACTGTATGTTCTTCATAGAGAACCATACCATCAACTGAAACAGGTGACATGTCAATCAACTCAGGTATTACTGCCTTCATTTGCTCTTTCATATCGACTGATTCTTGGATCATCATTGGTTGGGATGCGATTTGACGCAACTCTTGAATAGACCATTTCATTATTGACCACCTAATAAGCAACAAGAAAAATTATACTAAGTCTAAACTTATTTGTCAATGTTTTTTCCTTGACAAGGTCATTAAATTAAACTCATTATCACTTTTTGACTATCATATTTACAGGATGAAACGCACTTTCCCATACTACTAGGTCTCCATCAAAAAGTAAACTATTTTTCCTCTGCTCCCTTTCTTTTTTTATTTCGTAAATATTGGCGGATGATTGAAATTTTGTGTATCAATTTGTGGTTTTAGTATTTCATACATCCGGTCAACCTTCAACCACATTGGCCAGTTTTCTTCACTCGTCTGGTCCACACGACTCACCAATTGCCATAGACTATCGTCCCCACTCAAATCCGATTTAACGGTCTTCAAGTAAGCCCGTCCCTTCTCAGTCGCCCCAAGCAACATCAAAGGCTGTCGATGACTAGGTGAAAGCACTACCAGCATCTCATCTTTTTGAATATTCAAAGTCACCATCAAAGCCGTCCTTTGCACCCGATTTGCCGACCAATTCCGATTCTTCACCCGGTCCACAAAATCAGAGAAATTGTCCACCTGCTTGATCGCCTCAACCATCCGATTTTCCATACCACCCACCATTTGATAGATAGCCCCTAACTCCTCGTTAGAAGCCGTCAACAAACGATAGCGCAGATAGGGGAACAAGTCTGCCCAAGACACCAGCTGGTCCGCTTCAACCGCTTCACATAAAGCCTGAGCCATATCCCTCGGCACCATCTTCTCCAATGCGTTTGAATCTTTAAGACCCTTTAAATCTCTGGAAAAGAGGTAGTGACGTATGGCTGACCCAGATGTATAAAGACTTGTATCTTTGTCTAATTGGCCTTCATATAAGGTGTTTAAACGATGGTTGTCCCCAATTCGTTTGACTGGCACCATCTTTAAAGGCGTCTTTAACTGGGCATTGACCTTAGCGTAGGCAAAAGCCAGTAAGGTGTTGGCGTTTTCTTTAAAGTTGACCTTTAAATCTGCGATTTCTGGATAAGTCGCCTGTAAATGTAGAATAGCTGCAATTCGTTTTTCAGCGAAAGACCGGTTGTCTGAATCTGCTATATATTGGTCAGCTGCAGCCACTTGATTAGGGTGGGCAACCATCCACTTGGCCAATTGTTCATAATCAGAAAAGTGGTCGTCTTCAACCCCAAAAGAAATAGCTGTTGCACCAAGGGCTGCTAAAGCTTTTACCCCGCCTTCAGCAAAGTAGTCTGCAGGTTGAATAGCAAACCAAAATGGTAATTCAACCACTAAATCACAGCCGTTTTCCAAAGCGATGGCTGCCCGAGCCCACTTGGATACCAAGCTTGGTTCCCCACGTTGAACGTAGTTACCTGACATGACGCCAATCACAAGGTCGGCCTTGGCCTGTTCTTTAGCTTTTTTGATCTGATAGGCGTGTCCGTTATGGAACGGATGCCATTCGGCAATAATTCCGACAGCTTGCATAGGGTCACCCCTTTTCCAAAGTGTTTACATTACTTATTTCTGCGCTGAAAAGAAGATACGTTTAGAACTTTCATCCGGTGTGTCTTGGCTAAAGTCTGCTGTGACATGGATGTTATTGAAGCCTACTTGTGTCAAGATTTCCTGATATGCTTCAACAGACAAGGTCTGTTCGTAATGCATTTCTTCAAAGCGTTGGTAGTTGTTATCTTCTGTGTTTTGAACGAATACGTTAATGGTATGGTCGATGGTATTTTCGCCACGGAACTGGTCTGATGTCCAGGTAAATACAGCGTCATCCCACTCAACGACTAAAGATGTTTCTGGATAGATATCATTCATTTGATGGATAGAATGAACGTCGAACATGAAAACCCCACCATCTTGTAATTGCTGGTAGATATGGGCAAAAGTAGCTTTCACCACATCCATGTCCGCTAGATAATTAATGGTATCGCAGAAGCAAGAAATGACTGCTGCCTGGTCCTTTAATTCAAATGTGGTCATGTCGTCTTGCCAGAATTCAAGATCTAACTTGGCTTCCTTGGCGTTGGCCTTGGCTGCTGAAACCATTTTTTCAGATAGGTCTAAGCCCTTGATTGGATAACCTGCTTGGGCCATTAAAATAGCGAATTGACCACCACCTGCGCCAAGGTCCACCCAATAATCTTGACCCTCTAAGAATTTGTCAAAAGCCTGCATGGTCTCTGTGGCATAGGAAAACCAAGATAGGTATAGACTGTCATCAAACAAGATTTCGTAGACGTCGGCGAATACGTCATATTGCTGTTGATTTTCTATCATGGTCGCGCCCTAGCTAATCCATTCTTCAACGTTGACTAATGGTGCCTCAGCCCACATTTTTTCTAAGTTATAGAAACCACGTTCTTCACTTGTAAATACGTGTACAATCACGTCGAAAGCATCGATTAAGATCCAACGGTTACCGTCTTTTCCTTCGATACCCTTCACTGAGAATTCTGCTTCTTCAATTGCTTCTTCAACAGCGTCAACAATGGCTTTGACTTGACGGTCGTTACGTCCAGACATAATGACAAAATAGTCAGCCATTGGTGTTGTGTTGGCAACGTCCAAGGCAACGATATCTGTCGCTAAGCGGTCGNNTTTTAGTCATAAATACTCCTTTATTATTGCTTACTTAGTCTGATTACTTATTCTTATTCGTTTTTTATTGTTATATCTTTTGACCCAATCATTATAGATTGCAATGGTTTCTGGGTATACTTGACGGCCTGATTCAACCAAATGCACAATGGATCGCTTGATTTTGAAGTCTACTGCGGCATCTAAGTCAGTTTTAGCTAGTTCCCGTGCTTTTTCAACGCCTTTAAAATCACGACTTGGTTCAATATAGTCAGCAATAAACAAGATTTTTTGATTTAGGGTCATGTCATAACCCCCAATAGTATGAACCCAAACAGCCTTTAAGATATCTTCATCTTTGACCCCAAACTGGGTATCAGCGATCATAGCGGCTAGTGGACCATGCCAGATGGCAGATCCGTAATTTAACCACTCTGGGTTGTAACCTGGATAGTCTTTAAACTCAGCCAAGTGGGTTTCACTGTCATCTTTGGCATAATCATGGAGTAAGGCTGCTATACTGGCCTTATCTACGTCCGCTTCAGGGTATAGTTCAGCTAGTTGAATTGCTGTTTCTTCAACCCGCAAAACGTGTTTATATCGCTTGTTGGTTAAACGAGCCTGCAGTAATTTTTCAAGTTCATCCCGTTGAATATTGATTAAATCCGGATTTAATTTTCTATCTTTCATGTGCTTGATATAACCCCTTTTCCTGTATATAGGCAGCTACAGCTGTTGGCGTCAGATATCGGATAGAAGCCTTATCTGCTACTGCTTTTCTGATTCCTGTTGAGGACACAGTCATTCCTTCAGCGTCTACAAAAATCAATGGATAGTCCGTATCATTTTGATATCCCTCACGGCCGACACCTACAAAATGCACCATCTTAATCAAATCATCAATCCGGTGCCATTTAGGTAAGTTTTCGATCATATCAGCACCGATGATGAAGTAAAACTCATAAGTTGGATACAAAGTTGTTAAAATCTCCATAGTATCCACCGTGTAAGATTTCCCTACCCGGTCGAGTTCAATTGCTTCTAGACGAAAATGTGGATTATCTTGGATCGCCAATTCAATCATATCTACCCGGTAGGCGTCATCTAAGGTTTCTTTGGTTTCCGCATGGGGTGGCTTCTTGTTTGGCATAAACCATACTTCATCCAATTTCAATTTGTCATAAACTTGTTCAGCCATCAATAAATGCCCGTTATGGATGGGGTTAAAGGTCCCCCCAAGAATGCCAATCCGTTTATGGGGATTGTCTTCAAACGCTAATTCTGTCTCTGGTTCATTTATCAAACGAACATGTTCTTGATCTAAAAATGATACCTTTGCCACAATTTGCCTCCTGTAATTAGCCTAAAGCTTTTACTTGCGCTGAGAGTTCTTGATACTTAGCTTCAGATGAAGGACGGTATAAAGTAATCACACGACCAATTGTTTGGACAACAAACGCATCTACTGCCTCAGCGATTTCCGCTGCTGCTTCGTTAGTTTCCTCATCTGTATTTTGTAATAAATGTACCTTAATCAACTCACGTTTTTCTAGGACTTCATCAATTTGCACCATAAATTCTTCTGATAAACCGTTTTTACCAATATTGGCTACGGGGTTCAAATGATGGGCTTCTTTACGTAAAAATTTCTTTTGTTTATTATTCAAAATGAATAGTCTCCTTTCACATTAGGGTGTGAGAGCCGGCCTTTCATTTCAGCAGGCTCAAACCCGATTTTTACACTAGCTGATAGGCTATGCGACTTTTACCGCGAATAAAATCTAGATTAATTTTTCTCTGGTGATAATATCAATACCCTTTGGTACGTAAGCGGCGATTTGAACTGGGTCACTAACTGAAACCCATCCTAAACCTGGAAATACGATATCTGTTGGTGTTTTGATTGAGAATTCTTTGCGGACCAGTCCTGGGAAATTGGCCACATTTTCTGGGTAAGGCGGTTGTAAAATCCCACCAAGATGCTCTTGGTAAAATTCGTCTGAACCCGCTAACTTACGGCGATGTGGTTTGATTTGACCTGACTTATACAGGGTAAATGAGGTCCGTTCACCAGCAATAAAATCAAGACGCGCTAAGCCACCAAAGAACAATGTTTGTTCTGGATTCAGTTGGAAAGTCACAGGCTTGATTTCTTTATTCGGTAAGGCGTCCACCAATTCTTTTCCTTCTAAAATAGCAGTCATCTGTCCTGGGTTAATGATTCCTGGTGTATCAATTAAGCTAGCTTCATTACCCTCTGCATCGTCAAAAGGAATATCGATTAAATCTAAGGTCGTTCCTGGGAACTGACTAGTTGTAATGACATCCGCTTCAACACCTGTGGCTTGAAGAATCCGGTTGATCAATGAAGATTTTCCAACATTAGCCATACCAATCACATAAACATCACGACCATCACGCATTTCATCGATTTTCGCTAATAAGTCGTCAATATTCGCCCGCTTTTTAGCTGAAGTAAGGATTAAGTCATCCACTTTAACCCCATTATCTTTCAAGTATTTACGCAACCAATTTTCAATCCGACTGTGTTTCACTGCCTTCGGAATAGCGTCCATCTTGTTGGCAACCATTAGGATGGGGTTAGTCCCTGCAAAACGGTTTAGGCCGTTGATTAAAGAGCCTGCTACGTCAAAGATGTCAATCACGTTAACGATAAGGGCATCTTTTTCGCTAAGGGTATTTAAGATGGCTAAAAATTCATCTGCAGATGTGGATACTTTCTCAAGGGTATTATAATGACGCAATTTAAAACAACGTTGGCAGTATAACAAACCTGATTCGATACCTTTCTGGTAGGCAGATTGCGGCGTGTACCCGCGTTTGTCTGGTTGGTCAGTCTGAATTTCAGCACCGCAACCAACGCAATATAGTGTTTCTTCGTTAGACAATATTATTCCTCCACTTCAAGTCGGGATGTTTCTTTTCAATTCTCTTGAATAAGAATTTTTCAATTTTACGATTTAATAGGGTCCATACCAAGTCTGTTTCAACTAATGGCATGACCAAGATGCTGCGAATGCCTAGACGGTTACCACCAAAAACATCGGTTAAAAGTTGGTCACCAACAATGACTACTTCATCCTGACTGACACCAAGCATGTCAATAGCCCGTCTAAACCCTCTACGAGAAGGTTTTTTAGCGTCTGAGGTAAAGAGCACCCCTAACTGGTCAGCTACACGTTTGACGCGACCATGATGGTTATTGGATAAGATGACAACAGGTATCCCCGCATCTTTCATTATTTTTAACCAAGCACGCAATTCAGGTGTCCCATCCGGGTTATTCCATGCAATCAAGGTGTTATCCAGGTCGGTGATTACGCCTTTGATATTATGTTTGGCTAATTGGTCAGGTGTCAATTGATAGATACGTTCTATCATCCAGGTTGGTTTAAAATAGTCTTTTTTCATGCCGGCCTCCCTTAATTTCATGAATAGTATACCATAAGCAGCCCCTTGATTCACTTATGCAGAAGCCGATTCACCGCTTGTTTTATAAGCATAAACTTTTGGTAAAATGCTGCAAGCCCAGTAGGCGATCAGCAGCCTTTTCTAAAAAGCAAAGCAACAAAAAATGCTACGAGCATATCAGTCTGACATGCTCGTAACATTATCAATCGTCTAAAATCACATATCCTCTACTATAACCCCATCTGAGGCAAAGTCAAGTGTCTTTATCTGTGCGTCAAGATTTAATTGGCCGATGGCTTCAACAATCTGATCTGAGGCAGAAGCTTGGACAAGGGTCATAATAGTTGGGCCGGCACCTGATAGGTAAGTCCCGTATACCCCGTCAACTGTTGACAAAGCTTGGCGGATTTGCCCTAATTCTGGGACTAATTTCGCCCGAAACGGTTCATGTAATTGATCCATCTCCATCAAGGTGCCTACTGCTTCAATGTCCCCTTCTAACAACTTGCTCACGAAGACATTACCGATACCATTCGCCCGAACTGCGTCTGCAAACACCAACTCTTTCGGCAAAACGGCTCTTGCTTCTTTAGTTAACAACTCTCTATTAGGAACAGTCGCAATAAAATGCACATCATCCAATAGCGATTTTGTCCATAATACATGGGTTAAATCCATAGCGACTGACACCACCAAACCACCTGCTAAAGCTGGGGCAATATTATCCGGGTGGCCCTCGATTTCGTTAGCCATGTTAATCTTTTCATCCATTGACCAAGTTGCACCCGCTAGAATCTCAGCAATGGCAATACCCGCCACAATAGCTGAAGATGACGACCCTAAACCACGAGCTGTCGGGATATCACTGGTCATAGTTAAATGATGTGGTTGGGCATCCGGTGCAAACCGTAAAATCGTTTCAATCACCATGTTGGATGCGTCAGTTGGAATCCCTTCGCCTAGGTCATGGTCAATTTGCCATTGTTCACTAGGGTTAAGAATATCCACCGTTAAATATAGGGTAACGGCAACACCGATTGAATCAAAGCCGGGCCCCATATTGGCTGAAGTTGCCGGAACTTTCACGCGTACCTTTTCTACCATAATGGTCACCTACTTCGCTTCAGGCAACACTGAATAGTAAGAAATCAAGTTTAATTCAGGACTATCTTGTGTAGCTTGGTTGATTTGTTGTAATTGGGCTTGTGACATTTCATGGGTGACAACCACAATTTTCGCTGTCTTGTCATCAGATGACGGCTCTTGGAAAACCTTGTCTAAGCTAACTTTCGCTTCGTCAAAGATTTGGACAAGCTTGATGAACTGCCCTTGTTTGTCTTCAGTTTCAAAGTGGAAGAAGCCAACAGATTTGATATCTTCTGCCTTTTTCCAAGTGGCATCTTGACTGTAATTGGCAAATGGTTGGCCAGTGGTTTCTGTGTGGATATGTTGACCAATAGCCATAATATCTGAAACCACCATGGCACCAGTCGGTAATTCACCGGCACCAGGACCGTAGAACATCATCTCACCAGTCGCTGCTCCCTCAGTAAAGACCGCATTCATTTCGTTACGGACAGTTGATAATGGGTGGGTTTTTGGTACTAAGGTTGGCGCCACTTCAGCGTAGACGGTACCGTCTACCAAGTTTGCACGACCAATTAGCTTAATCACATAACCTAATGAGCTAGCAACTTGAATATCACGAGCTGTGACATGACGGATGCCTTTGACTGGAATTTCGTTCAAGTCGACAGTTACCCCGAAGGCCATTTTTGTTAAGATAACAATCTTACGGGCTGCATCTAGACCATCTACGTCACCCGATGGGTCTGCCTCCGCTAAGCCTAAAGCTTGCGCTTCCGCTAAGACTTCATCGAAGCCACGACCTTGTTCCACCATTTTTGTCAAAATATAATTCGTTGTCCCGTTGACAATACCTGATACAGAGAATAACTTATCTGACGCTAATGGCGTACGTAAACTGTTTAAAATTGGAATACCACCAGCAACTGCTGCTTCATATAAGAAGTCTAATTGATGGTCTTGGGCATATTGGATTAAATCTAAACCACGTTTAATCGCCACCAAATCCTTGTTAGCAGTTACGATGTGTTTACCGGCGCGTAAAGCAGATTCAATACAGTCAGCTGCGAATGTTGTCCCCCCCATCGCCTCAACGACAATATCAATTGAAGGGTCGTTGATGACATCATTGAAATCAGTTGTCAATTGAATGCTTTCTGGTAATCCGGGATGTTTCACTTTTGATTTTTCAATATCGCGGACAAAAATCTTCGTTACATGGTATTGAATACCTTCCGTGTCTGACATTTTTTGTGCGTGATCATGCATAATTTTGGCTACCCCGCCACCGACTGTACCTAGACCAAGTAATCCAATATTAATTTGTTTCAAATTCGCCACCTCTTTAGTTGATAGTATTTTATCATGTATATTTCATGGTATTCTCATAATCGTTTCCACTCTTAAATTCTACCCTTAAATTCATAAAAAGCAATCAATTGTTGAACGTATTCAAAATCGGGTACGTAAAATTCGTTACGGCCATTGATTTTAATCGTATCTTCTGAACCCTTACCAGCTACCACAATGGTCGTTGGTTTTCCGGACGCAATCGCATCCTTATAGGCCATATAGATTGACCCGGTCCGGTCTAAATTGCTTCTTACTTTAGCATCTGGATTGACCCCGTTAATGGCTTCTTCAATTTCAGCCATAATTTTATAAGCGTCTTCAAAGTTAGGATCATCACTGGTTAAATAAATTTCATTGGTGTTTAAACCAGCCACATGGCCCATATCCGCCCGTCTGTTTTCAGCTTTGCCACCGGCTGATCCAAAAACAATACGGATATCATTGTCAGGGGCCATTTCTTTAACAGATGAGAATAATTCTTCAAAGGAAATTCTGTTGTGGGCGAAATCAACCACGAAGGTCAATTGATTGTCCTTACTACGGTAGATTTCCATCCGGCCATCTGTTTTAGCATCATCTAAAGCCTTTTGAATCGTTGCCCACGCAACACCATTTTCACGCGCAATCGCTGTTGCCACTAAGGCATTGTTGATATTAAAGTGTCCTAAGACATTTAAAGCCATCGGAATCGCTTCACCTTGATTTTTCACCACAAATGTCTGTTTGGTTTCACTAAAGGCTATTTCATCGGCAAAATAATCAGCCGCCGGGTTTTTACGCGAAACTGTCACAATCCGTTCAATATTTTCAGCATCTTCAGCCGCTTTTAAAATCTCTTCATAGTGGTCTGTATCTTCATTGATGACAGCCACTTTACCGTGGTCAAAGATCCGTAATTTTGACTGGAAGTAATCAGCAAAAGTCGGATGTTCGACTGGCGAAATATGGTCTGGTGAAATATTCAAAAAGGCCACCACTTGCATCTTCACGTCATCAACGCGGTGGTATTTTAAGGCTTGGCTGGATACTTCCATAGTTGCCCGGTTTACCCCATTGTCCCGCATAGTCGCCAGCATTTCATATAAATCCATGGCTTCAGGCGTGGTAAGGGTCGATGGTGTTTTTTCAAGGCCATCATAGTTAAAGGTAGATGACACGAACCCAGGTAGTGCTTGCCCTTTTTCCTGACTGTCTAAGGTCAAAATTTGGTTAACGAAACCTGCTGTGGTGGTTTTGCCTTTGGTTCCTGTAATCCCTGAAATGGCCACGTCTTGCCACGGCGATTGGTAGAAAAAATTGGCAAGCTGAGCCATCGCTAGGCGGATATCTTCAACGATAATACCTGGGATGTCGGCTGCGTAATCTTGTTCTGACAGGTAGGCCACTGCCCCACGGTCAACAGCATCTTTTAGGTAAGAGGCTTTAAAATTGAGCCCCTTACACACAAATAAGGTGTTGGCTGTCACCGCACGCGAGTCAAATGTGATCCGATCAATGATGACCTCGTCTGCGACATTTTCTTGTGTAATGGTTGTTGCGCTGCCATTGTCCTTAAAAAAGGCGATAGCACGCGATAATTTCATTGAATCTGACATGTTAAACTCCCTCTACTCCATATAAATAAAAAAAGGATCGTGATGCCACGACCCTCTATACGACACAGAATGTCTGCCATATTGGTAGTTCTAGTAGGTCACCCTACAATTTCAACTGAATTGGTTAATTATTGAATTAACTCGTAGATTTCCATTGCGACTAAATCAATGTCATCAAATTGGAAAGTTTCGTTGATTGTTAAGTCCTCTAATTCAAAACTTTCAGACTCTTTGTTAAAGCGTACAATACACTTTTCAACGCCCTCTTTTTCGAAACGACGTACTTCGATTTCTGAGTCATCAGAAAGCATCGCTTTTAATCGGGTAATAATTGCTTCTAATCGAGATGATTGCATAATAATCTCCTTTCGCCTTCTTATCTTTGTCATTTTAACACTCTTTGGGTGAATAAAAAACCTTTAAGTGCATAAGAAATGAATTAATTTCAGCAAAGCCTTTTCATTGAAAAATGACGACCCATATTTATGCTGACTATTCGTCTTTTCTACGAATATAGAAGGACGGAAAATACTTGCTAGTCCACTTCAAAGGTCTATGCAATTCTGCAAAAGAAGAAGATAGGTAAACACTTCGTCCAATTAGATTTCTCGGTTTCTCTGACTGCAATTCAATCATGTACTGATAAATATGGTACAAGTCTTCATAGAAAGCATCCGCCGACACATGGTAAATCAATGGTGCTAAACCTTCTGTTAATGAAGATTGCGTCGTTTTAATATCCTTCACATATTTGGGAAAATCTGTCACTTCCGTTAGTAAATGACCGAACGGTGCGATATCTTCAAGGGCCGCTAGGTAAGGCGTCTTCATGGCAATCACCGGTAGTTGGTTGGTGATTGCTTCAATAAATGTTAAGCCCTGCGTCTCTGAAGTCGATAAATTCACATAAACATCCGCCGCTTGGTACAAGACATTGACTTGGTCATGAGATACAAAGCCTGGGAAAATGATTTTATCCGTCAAGTTCAGTTCAGCCGTTAATGCTTTTAACTCTTCTAACTGTGGCCCGTCACCTGCAAGTAACAACTTAGCATTTGGAATATCCGCCAACACCTGAGGGAATTGCTCGATAATCGCGACTAAGTTTTTTTCCTCAGCGATACGGTTAATCGATAACAGTAGATACTCATCTTGTGCAATGCCCCAGCTTTGTCTAAAGTTGATTAGGACATCTGGGTCAATTTTCTTAGGTAACTTTACCCCTGTTGCCAAGACATGAATAGGTTTTAGAATTTGATAATCTCGTAAAACATCTTTCATCTGCTCACTAGGTGAAATGACTAAATCAGCTTGGTCACAGAAAAGCTTAGACAAATGAACGACCGTTTTTCGAGAAATTAATTTGCCATTTAAAATATAATGAAGGTATTTTTCATACCAAGTGTGATAAGTGTGCACTAGTGGAATTCTCATATAGCGTGCTACGCTTACCCCCATCAACCCCATAGAGAACTCCGTTTGGGTATGAACAATATCGATTGCTAACTCTTTGCATTTACGGTAAATAGACGCAAAAGAAGGAATCGCCACTCGTCTATCTTTGAAGAATAGAAAAGGAACTGATTCATAGCGAAAGACATGGTCTTCGATTTCTGCCTTTGGATCAGATGTCGTAAAAATATATACTTGATGTCCATTATCCTCAAACGTTTCTTTTAATGTTTGAATTGAGGTAGCGACCCCACTTACTTGTGGAAAGTAGGTATCGGTAAAGATCGCGATATTCATCTAAACACTCCTTAGATGCCCTTTTTATTTTTATCCTGTCACATATCCTATCATAACAGAATAATTGTAATTAAAAAATCATCTGACGGCAACTTAATTGTAAAGAATA
Source organism: Aerococcus sp. UBA6277 (assembly GCF_002440555.1). Lineage (GTDB taxonomy): Bacteria > Bacillota > Bacilli > Lactobacillales > Aerococcaceae > Aerococcus. The sequence goes on along the minus strand of NZ_DJUR01000023.1, from coordinate 60,113 downwards.
AGATAAGGAATATCTTCGCTTGACATTTACTGTTAGACAAAGAAAAAACCCCACCAAAATCCATGATTTCAGTGAGGTTTTCAGTTTATTCATTTGAAACGATTATAGTTCAGCTAGTTCAGGAACTGCTGCTTTAATTAAAGCTTCAGCTTCGTCTGAAGAAGTTGCTTCAGTAACCACTTTGTTAGCTAATTCAGCCATTTCGTTTGAATCTAATTTAGAAATTAATGATCTGATTTTCAGTACAGAAGATGCAGACATAGAGAATTCATCTAAGCCCATACCTACTAATAATGGAGCAGCCATTGGTTCACCGGCTACTTCACCACACATACCAGTCCATTTACCTTCTTTATGGCTCGCATCGATAACGTTTTTGATCAATCGTAATACAGATGGGTTAAATGGTTGGTATAGGTATGAAACGTGTTCGTTCATACGGTCAGCCGCCATTGTATATTGGATTAAGTCGTTGGTACCGATAGAGAAGAAGTCCACTTCTTTAGCGAATTGATCAGCAATCACAGCAGCCGCTGGAATTTCGATCATGATACCCACTTGAATGTCATCCGCAACTTCAACACCTTCAGCTTCTAATTTAGCTTTTTCTTCCTCATAAATTGCTTTCGCAGCACGGAATTCAGGTAAATTTGAAATCATCGGGAACATGATGCGTAATGAACCGTATACAGACGCACGTAATAAGGCACGTAATTGTACACGTAATAATTCAGGTTGGTTTAATCCGATACGGATTGCACGGTAACCTAAGAATGGGTTCATTTCTTCTGGTAATTGTAAGTAAGGTAAGTGTTTGTCCCCACCGATGTCCATTGTACGAACAACGACTGGATGACCATTCATCCCTTCTAAAACAACTTTGTAAGATTCGAATTGCTCATCTTCAGTTGGCATTTCGTCTGAATCCATGTATAAGAACTCAGTCCGGTATAAACCAATTGCTTCAGCACCGTTTGAGTGTACACCTTCTAAGTCTTTTGGCGTACCGATGTTGGCAGCGATTTCGAATTTCTTGCCGTCTTTAGTTAAAGTCTCAGCGTCTTTAAGTTTTTCCCACTCAGCTTTACGAGCTAAGAAGTCGGCAGCAATTTTTTCGTATTCTGCGATGGTTGCATCGTCAGGATTTACAATAACATCACCGTTTAAACCATCAACAATGACAATGTCACCGTCGTTGATTTCTTTAGAAACATTACCAGTCCCTACAACTGCAGCGATTTCCAATGAACGAGACATGATCGCTGAATGTGACGTACGTCCACCGATATCAGTCGCAAAACCTTTAACAAATTGGCGGTTTAATTGTGCTGTATCACTTGGCGTTAAGTCATAAGCAACAACAACTACTTCTTCATCGATAGTTGAAAGGTCAGGAATTTTAACACCTAATAAATGCGCAACTAAACGGTCAGTAACATCTTTGATGTCAGCTGCACGTTCTTGCATATAAGGATTGTCTTCCATACCTTTGAAGATTTCAATGTAGAAGTCAGCTGCTTGACGAACTGCAGATTGTGCGTTCAATGTTTCATCTTCAATTTTTTGCGTATAAGCTTGTTGCAATTCCGGATCTTCAAGGACCATTAAATGCGCGTCAAAGACTTGCGCTTCCTCTTCTGACAAGGCTTTAGATGCAACCGCTTTAATTTTTTCGATTTCTACTTTTGAGTCAGCTATAGCTTTTGCTAAGCGTTCTTTTTCTTGTTGTGAATCGTTAGATTTTGAAATTTCAAAACTTAAATCAGGTTCTTCAACTAAGAACGCTTTAGCGATGGCAACGCCATCGCTAGCCGCGATTCCTGTTAGTTTAGTCATATTATTCTGATAACCCTTCATTTTTCATAGTGTCAGCAATTGTTTGGATTGCTTCTTCTTCGTCGTCACCTTCAGCAGTGATTACAACGTCAGAACCTTGACCTACACCTAAAGACATTACGCCCATGATAGATTTCAAGTTTACAGATTTACCTTTGTATTCTAAGTTAATATCTGAGTTGAACTTGCTTGCAGATTGCACCAATAAAGTTGCAGGACGTGCGTGAATACCAGTTTCTGCTGTAATGTTAAATTCTTGTTTTTGCATAATCAAAAATCTCCTTTAAAATGTTTTATTTAGACCTTTATAAATAGGCAAGAGTTATTATAGCTTATCTATTTGAAAAGTAAAATGTCACAAACTAGACTATACCATAATTAGAAAACTCTTTCATTAATAATTTACCAAAAAAATAGCGTTTCCACAAGGTTTTTCCCTTGAATACTATAGGAATAATTTTTGCTTAAGCCTTTTGGTTGAAAGTCAAAATTGGTCAGGGTATAATATAGACATTAGCAGTTATATCTATATGCTGCGAATATAAAAATTGCAGGCAATCGCTCTAGCATTAAACAAAGGAAGTGCTTATATGTTATGTCAAAACTGTGGCGAACGCGACGCTGTCATTCATGTATACGCAAATGTGAATGGCCGACGTGAAGCGGTAAACCTCTGCCAAACATGCTACTCACAGCTATCTCAAGGTAAACAAACAAATAATTTAAATTACAATAATAATAATAATAATAATAGTAATAGTAACAATCCATTTGGCGGCTACAGCTTTGATGACCTATTACGTCAAATGCAGCAACAAGGCTTTTCTGCAAATTCGCAAAATAAAGCCCAAGCTCAAGCTGGCAATGGTGGCAACAATGACGATTCTATTCTAGGCAATTACGGAACCAACTTGACTGACCAAGCCAAGGCTGGTTTAATCGACCCAATTATCGGTCGAGACGATGAAATTATCCGAGTGATTGAAATCCTGAACCGTCGTACAAAAAACAATCCTGTTCTAATTGGTGAACCAGGTGTCGGTAAAACAGCCGTTGTCGAAGGCCTAGCCCAAAAGATTGTTGAGCATGCTGTACCAGAAAAATTACGCAACAAAGAAGTCATCCAATTAGATGTCGCTTCACTTGTTCAAGGAACTGGTATCCGCGGCCAATTCGAAGAAAAAATGCAACAATTAATGAATGAAGTCCGCGAAAATAAAAACATCATTCTATTTATAGATGAAATCCATGAAATTGTCGGCGCTGGTTCAACTGAAGGTGGTTCTTTAGACGCTGGTAATATCTTAAAACCGGCTCTAGCTCGCGGTGAACTCCAATTAGTGGGTGCAACAACCTTAAATGAATTTAGAAAAATCGAAAAAGATGGCGCCCTAGCCCGTCGTCTACAACAAGTCATGGTAGCTGAACCTTCTGTAGAAGAAACCCTGGAAATTATCAAAGGTATTCAAGAAAAATACGAAGGTTTCCATAACGTGAAATATAGTGATGAAGCGATTGAAGCAACTGTTCGCTTATCAGACCGTTATATCACAGACCGTCAATTACCAGATAAAGCGATTGACCTATTAGATGAGTCTGGTTCTAAAAAGAATTTAACCATCCCTTTCTTAGACCGCGAATCGTTGAAGAATCAAATTGACGAATTAACCAGACTGAAAGAAATGGCCACAGAAGCTGAAGATTATGAAAAAGCAGCCTACTACCGTGATCAATTAAACAAATACCAAGATATGTACGATAGCCATCAAAATGTTCCTGAAAAGACACCAACAGTCAACGCCAGCGACATTCAAGCAATTATCGAAACCAAAACCGGTATCCCTGTTTCAGACCTACAAGAATCTGAACAAGACCAATTGATCAACTTAGACAAAAACTTGAAGCAACACGTCATTGGTCAAGACGATGCAGTAGAACAGATTGCCAAAGCTATCCGTCGTAACCGCGTTGGTTTAAGCCGTCAAGACCGTCCAATCGGTTCCTTCATGTTCGTCGGCCCGACTGGTGTCGGTAAAACCGAATTAGCACGTCAATTAGCCATTCAATTATTTGGTCGTCGCGAAGCCTTAGTCCGCTTTGATATGTCTGAATACATGGAAAAACATGCCGTGTCTAAATTAATTGGTTCACCTCCAGGATACGTGGGCTACGATGAAGCAGGCCAATTAACAGAGCAAGTACGTCGTCAACCATACTCAATCATCCTATTAGATGAAATTGAAAAAGCCCATCCAGATGTCTTAAATATCTTCCTACAAATTATGGAAGACGGTCGTTTAACAGACGCCCAAGGTCGCACTGTGTCCTTTAAAGATACCTTAATCATCATGACATCAAACGCCGGTTCAGATGGCGTGGAAGCGAGTGTTGGTTTCGGTGCAAGCAAACAAGGTAAACAACAAAGTGTCATGAACAAGATTGGTGACTACTTCAAACCTGAATTCTTGAACCGTTTCGATGCCATCATCGAATTCCAACCACTAACTAAAGCAGAATTGATTGTGATTGTTGACCTACTATTAGACAATATGAACAACTTACTAGCCAACCAAGATATCCACATCAAGGTTGATGACAAGGTCAAAGAACGTTTAGTTGAACTTGGCTATGACGCAAAACTTGGCGCTCGCCCATTAAGACGTGTCATCCAAAGTCAAATCGAAGACCAAGTAGCTGATACCTTCTTGAAGAACAATGATGTTCACGACATTTACTTTACTGTAGATAGCGATGGTAACATTATTGTAGACCAATCGGCTTTAGTTGAAGAAGTATCGGAAAATGACGATAGCCATCAGGCTGATGCCGAAGATTAAAATACAACACTTTTTTAAGTAGCCAAAAGGCCCAGGAAATTTTTCCTGGGCCTTTTTCGTTATTTAATAAGAGCGTTCTAATCAGGCACTTCTATCGCATAGACATCCATACGTCATTACGTTCCTATAAGATGTTCTAAAAATTCAGAATTCCCCGACGCTTTCCGATCATACGACGGCACTCACTTGGAAGTAATTGTTCGGATTTGGTTGAACCCGTCAATTCTAACCGCCTTTTCTCACACCTACCTATAATAAAGTTTCTAAGTGTACATCCGGGTACTTACCTTGGAACCAGTTTACAGCAAAGTTGTTTTCAAATAGGAAAACAGGATTACCATGGATATCCTTACATAGTAAGTTACGACTTGAAGACATCTTCGGATCCAACTCTTCCTCAGAAATCCAACGGGCGATTTTATTCCCCATTGGTGACATGTCTACTTCTGAGTTATATTCATTTAATAAGCGGTATTGGAAAACTTCGAATTGCAGTTGCCCAACGGCACCGATAATATATTCTTCAGAATGCCACGTTCTATACAGTTGGATGGCACCCTCTTGGACTAATTGTTGCATCCCTTTATGGAATGATTTTTGTTTCATGACGTTTTTAGGTGAAACTTTCATGAACAATTCTGGGGTAAATTGTGGTAGTGGTGGGAAGGCTACGGCCTTTTTGCCTGTATAAATGGTATCCCCAATTTGGAAGTTCCCTGTATCATACAAACCAATGATATCGCCAGCTACAGCTTTTTCAACGTTCTCTCTTGAATCGGCCATAAAGCGGGTAGTATTGTTCAATTTGATTTTCTTGTCAGTACGGGTTACTTTTACATCCATTCCCTCTTCAAAGGCACCTGACACGATACGGACAAAAGCGATCCGGTCACGGTGACGTGGGTCCATGTTGGCTTGGATTTTAAAGATAAAACCAGTTAACTCAGGATTTGTTGGCTCAATTTTTTCCCCTTCTTCAACAGTCTCCACTGCAGAAGGTGCTGGCGCGAAATCAACAAAAGCATCTAGGAAGGTTTGAACACCGAATCCTGTTAAGGCAGAGCCAAAGAATACTGGCGTTAATTCACCGGCAGCAATGGCGTCTGCATCAAAACCGTTACCAGCTTCACGCATTAATTCTGCGTTTTCCAAGGCTTCCGTATAAATAGAAGATTCTTTGAATTTAAAGTCACCTTCAACTTCACCGTCTTCGTTCAATGGCAGAAAGTCATTATCACCATTTTCTTCTGGATGGGTTAATTCCACACGGTTGTTGTAGAAATCATATAAACCAAGGAATTGTTTCCCCATACCCATTGGCCAGTTCATCGCGTAGGCATCGATGTCTAAAACTTCTTCAAGTTCAGCAACTAAGTCCATTGGCTCGCGACCATCACGGTCTAATTTATTCATGAAGGTGAAAATTGGAATGCCACGCATACGACAAACTTGGAATAATTTCTTAGTTTGGGGCTCAATCCCTTTACCTGAGTCGATTACCATCACGGCCGCATCTACGGCCATCAAAGTACGGTAAGTATCCTCAGAAAAATCCTCATGTCCTGGGGTATCAACTAGGTTAATTTGGTAACCGTCGTAGTCTACCTGCATCACTGATGAGGTCACGGAAATCCCACGTTGTTGCTCGATTTTCATCCAGTCAGACTTGGCGAATTTACCTGATTTTTTCCCTTTAACAGTACCTGCTTGACGGATAGCACCTGAGTATAATAATAATTGTTCTGTAATCGTCGTCTTACCAGCATCCGGGTGGGAAATGATGGCAAAGGTACGGCGTCTTGCTACTTCTTGCGTTAAGTTCATCCTCTTCATCCTTTTTCAATTTTTGATTTTTTATTAAAAATATCGTTCTAATTTGTCGGGCGTGCAATTTCTATAGCGTGCTAAGATAATCACACTCCCTAAAATATGCCTTTCTATAATACCATATGCGTCAAGTAATTTAAAATTGCAAATCACATAATAATTATCCCCGCTTATGTTATAATGAATCTATCATTTTTAGCACTAAATTCATTTTTTATTGAAGGAGAAATGGCATGAAGACCGTTTGGACCAATGATATCAATTCAGAGCCCTATAGGGACGCTTTAAAAGTTAGAAAAGAAGTCTTCGTAGATGAACAAGGCATCGATATTGACGAAGAAATCGATAAATACGAAGCAGATTGCTTACATATGGTTGGCTACAACAGCGATAATGAACCCGTTTATACAGCGCGTTTACTCGCCTTAACACCGAATGCAGCCAAATTACAACGTGTAGCAATTGCTCAAAAATATCGTGGCCAAGGACTAGGCCGTGAATTGATGGCCGTTGTTGAAGAGAAGGCATTAGAGGAGCATTTCTCACAAATCATTTTGGGTGCCCAAGAGCACGTGACCGGTTTCTATGAAGCGCTTGGCTATGAAAACATGGACACACCAAAATATATGGACGCAGGCATCATGCATGTCGATATGGAAAAAAATATCAGTCACGTCAACGATTGACTGCTTGACTAAAACAACCCATCTAAAAGCTGTATCTGTCAATGAACAGGTACAGCTTTTTCTGTGGATCAACTTTAAAGTTTATTGGTTTTGCACATCCTACATCTTTACCTGATATCATTTGTTTTCTCTATTAGCACCCAGTAGACTCTAGTTAAAGTAGTCGAGCCTTTTTCAATAAAATAGGAACTTTCCCTCAGTCGCTCCATCGAAATGACGGTTTTTGCAAACCAACGAAATGGTCTCCTTATCAGTTAGCATTCAGAAAAGTCTTAACGAATGGTTGATTTACTGCCTGATCATCATCCTACTTTTGATGATCGTGAAGTTCATTCATTTGCAAGTAAGCCATATAGCGACTACTTCAAGGATATTTTCTAATGACGAAGCCTTATCCAACAAATACTAACGCCCCTATCTCTTGCTCTGCTTTTACTAATTAGGGCTAGCGAATCTTCCATCCAAACCACCGCCACATTAGGGTCTTGATTCTGGACACTCAAGTAAAATCTGTATAATAACAAAACCCTGTAAAGTTAGATTTCGGTCTAACGATACAGGGTTTTTTCGTGTATATTTTACGCTTGGTCTAATGGTTTGTATTCTGCTGCTAAACCACGTTGAACTGCAGGGCGTTCGTTGATTTTGTTGGCCCATTCAACTACATTTTTGTATGATTCAGCATCCAAGAATTCTTTAGATCCTTCATATAATTCACCAAGGACTAAACGGCCATACCATGACCAGATCGCGATATCCGCAATAGTATATTCATCACCCGCGATAAAGTCACGGTTAGCCAATGTTTGATCTAGTAAGTCTAATTGACGTTTGGTTTCCATTGTAAAACGGTCAATTGGGTATTTTAATTTTTCAGGTGCATAATTAAAGAAGTGACCGAAACCACCACCTACATAAGGACCGGCACCAATTTGCCAGAATAACCAGTTCAAGGTTTCAGTACGACCATGGATATCTGTAGGGATTAAGTGACCAAATTTTTCAGCTAAATACAGTAGGATTGAGCCTGATTCAAAAACGTTTAAAGCGGGTTCTTGACTTTGGTCTACTAAAGCCGGAATTTTAGAGTTTGGATTGATTTTAACAAAATCAGAACCAAATTGGTCCCCGTTTCCAATATGAATTAAAAATAAGTCATATTCAGTTTCAGATACACCTAGGTCTTTCAATTCTTCTAGTAAAATAGTAATTTTAATCCCGTTTGGTGTTCCCAAAGAATACAATTGTAAATCAGCTTCTCCAACAGGTAGCGTTTGTTCAAAACGGCTACCAGCAGTTGGACGGTTACCCCCTAGATTCTTGATTTCTTCAGCTTCATTTTCCCATGTCCATACACTTGGTACAATATACTCGCTCATTTAATCGCTCCTTTTTTTAATCCTCACTTGCTTACCTAAATATACCACTCCCCTCCTAGAAAAGTTAAATCATTCGCTCATTGGAACATTTAAAAAATGGGTAAATAACTGGTAAATTCCAAGGAGTTACTTATAATAGTAAATTAAAGGAGGCTTTTCATTATGCCTGAACAAAAAACTTTTATTATGTTGAAACCAGATGTATTAAAACGAGGCTTGATGGGTGCCATTATCTCGCGTATCGAAGATCAGAATTATTTTATCGAACGCGCCCAGATCATGGAATTAGACAAACAAATGGTGGCCCACCATTACGCTCACTTATTGAATGAAGATTTTTATCCTAAGCTTGAAACTTATATGCTTTCAGGCCCAGTTTTTGCCATGGTGGTTACAGGTGATAATGTCATTGAGGGGATGCGGAAAATCATAGGGGCAACTGATCCACGCGAAGCAGCGCCTGATACCATTCGCGCTGATTTCGCTAGAAATGTGACTGAAAATGCCATCCACGGTTCAGACACAGAAGAGAATGCGGCTATTGAAATCACTCGTTTCTTCAGCACTTACGAATAATATTGAATATTTATTAGACCGAAAGAGCCTTCACTCACCTGCACCCTCATCTCCAAACTGAGGGTTAGCAAGCTAGTGAAAGCTCTTTTTTCATTAAAAATATTTAACTAATCTAAATCAATTGATCAGCGGCAGCTAGAACGGCATCATAATTGGGTTCGTCCCGCATGTCCGCAACGATTTCGATGTATTGGATTTGATTGGCGTCATCTACCAATAGGACAGTCCGTGCCAGTTTACCATTCTCCACCATTTCAAGGCCTGAGGCTTTAGCAAAATGGCCCGCCTGGTCAGATAGATAGGTCATGTCGACATTGTTGGCATGGCACCAGTTAGTAATATCAGTAGGATCGTTGAAAGAAATAGTTAAAATCGGATAATTCTTTTCTTTAGCTATCGCTGCGAAACGGTTGGTTTGGATGTCACAAGTCTTGGTATTGATATCTGGCACTATAGAAATAACGGTTAATCCTTTGATATAGTCGGCTAATCGCACGACTTCTTTATCGCAGTTGTATAGGTCCACTAAAGGTAACTGGTCGCCTCTTTGCAAGGGTTGCCCCGCTAAATGGATGATTTGGTCGCCTCTTGTTATTTGCATCATTTTTCTCCTTTATTTTAATTAGAAAAGCGATTAAGCATTCTTTTTGCCTTGCCAAGAGTCACTAATTTGTTCAATAACAAATGGCGTTACTTGATAAACATAGTAGTTTAACCAGTTGGCATAGATGGTGTTAGCTGCTGTCCGCCATTTCAATTTCGGCGTCTTCTCTGGGTTGTTGCCAGGATAGTAATTGACTGGCAGTTCAATTGGCTTTCCAGCTTCAACGTCACGCTTGTATTCCTTATCTAAGGTTTCAGCATCATATTCCGCATGGCCGAAGATAAATACAAAACGTGAATCAGTTGACTGAGCGATTGAAACCCCAGTTTCTTCTGAACCAGCTAGAATTTCTAGGTCAGGTGCCTGTTCAAAAGATTCAGTTGGCACAGTCGTGTGGCGAGAGTGTGGCATATAGAATAGTTCATCCATTCCACGTACTAAAGAAACTTTTTTATCTCTCAATTCTTGCTCGTAAATACCAAATAGTTTTTTGTCTAAAGGTTGTTTGCCAATCCCGTAATGGTGGTAAAGGGCCGCTTGAGCGCCCCAACAAATATGCAAGGTTGAAAAAACATGGTTATTTGACCATTCCATGATAGATACCAATTCGTCCCAGTAATTCACCTTTTCGAAATCTAGGTGTTCAACCGGTGCACCAGTAATGATCATCCCGTCAAAGTAGCGGTCTTTAATTTGGTCGAAGGTTCGATAGAATTCTTTTAGATGGTTTTCTGAAATATGCGCCGCTTGGTGTGACTGCATATGGATAAAGGTCACGTTCACTTGCAGTGGTGAGTTACTTAATAACCGCAGCAACTGCTCCTCCGTCGCTTCTTTAGTCGGCATTAAGTTCACAATAACCACTTCTAAAGTACGAAAGTCCTGCATGGTTGCACGACGTTCATCCATAACAAAAATATTCTCTTGGGTTAATTTTTGTAATGCTGGTAAATCTTGAACAACTTTAATTGGCATTGATATTCCCTCCATTTTATCACTCTAGCTTCATCAAGCTAGCTAAGCGATTCTTCCCTTATCATCTTCATTTTACATAAAAAAAAGTCCTTATAATACAACACAGTATTATAAGGACGTCTGGAACGTGGTACCACCTTACTTTGCGAACTATCAGCTCGCCTCATTCGTACAATCATACGAAGATAGGTTATCGACTATCAATCGCAAGTGCTAAAGGTAAGTACATTCTACACTCGTCACTCCCAGACCATTTTCAAAGGAAATACTTACACCTACTCCCACCAACCGTAGATTCTCTGAGCAAAGATTTCCATTTACTTATCTTTTCAATGTGATTCATTTTTTATGTTTATCATCAAGTTCTTATATTTCTATAAGCAAATATTAAAACAATCTACTTAAACTGTCAACCGTTACCGGTTATCCCTATTACTTATTTGTGATATTCAATTGCATTTACGCTAAAAATTGTAGGAATTGTGAGGCGATTGAAAAATAAATTAATACTGACGTTAAATCGGATAGCGTTGTAATAAAGGGTCCTGATGCAACCGCAGGGTCAAAGCCCAGCTTGTCCATCAAAATAGGAATCAATGATCCAGCTAAATTAGCCACTGTAATCGCCGCTAACATAGAGACACCAATTACCCCACCTAATACAAAATTGCTTTGCCAGATACCGACAACCGTCATGATGACTAATCCTGTCACGGCACCCGCAATTAATCCAGTCATAATCTCACGTAAAATCATTGACCCCATAGTAGAGGCTTCATCTTCTGGTGTCGCCAATTTACGAACCGCAACCGCTAAAGACTGTGTCCCTGCATTCCCTGAGGTACCGGTAATTAATGTAATAAATAAGGACAAAGTCGCTACTTCAGCAATCATATCTTCATATTGGCTAATCAAAGTAGAAGTGCCCATTCCTAGAAATAGCAAGGTAATCAACCATGGCAAACGTGATTTCGCTGAATTCCAAGGTGATGAATATTGCTCATCCACGTCTACCCCGGCCAAACCAGAGTAGTCTTGCATGGCTTCATCATTCAAGACATCGATAACGTCATCGACGGTTACGATACCAATCAGTTCCCCTGTTTCTTCAACAACGGGTACCGCTAGGAAATCGTAGTCTTGAATGGTACGAGCAACATTGATTTGGTCTTCGTTAACATCTACTGAAACGACACGGTCAGACATCAATTCATTGATCATGACATTCCCGTCATTAACAATCAAATCACGCAAGGATAGTACCCCGACCAAACGGTTGTCATCATCTACCACGTATAAGTAGTAAATGGTTTCAGCGTTTGAGGCTTTGGCACGTAACATGGTCATGGCTGACTTAACAGTTTGATTGGTAGTAATCGATACAAATTCAGTGGTCATAATCGACCCTACTGTCTCGTCCGCATAATGCATCAAGACTTTAATATCATCTGCTGCCGCTTTTGGCATCAGACGCATGTATGTCCGCACTTTTTCAACGTCTAACTCGTTTAGAATATCCACGGCATTATCGGTATACATGTATGAAAGTACGTCCGCAGCGTATTTATCATCCATATCATATAGGAAGTTCAAAATACGGTCGTGATCGTCTTCATCAATAATATCGTAAACTTCAGCTAGTTCTTGCGGCGCTAAATAATCGTGCAATTTCACCCGTTCAGCTGGATCCAAAGTCAGGTAAATCTGTGCTTGATCATATGTATGGTTTTTGAAGAATTCTTCTCTAAACCGGTCTCGGTCATTATGCTGCAATGCCTCTATAATACTTTCATAGATTTCCTCATCAGTAGGCTGACTCATTTCAAAGATTTCCACTTCTTCGTTTTCTGTTTCTCGATTATCTAAGACTTCTTTATTTTCATCGCGACTCATATTCTCACCCCTATGTCATTTTTGATATGTTGTAATGTTGATTGATGTTGTAACAAAGCTGTCACAGCTTTTATTTTAACAGATGCCAACCATTGTAATATAACCTATAGGTCAAAGCAAGCAGAAATGTCCTCCGGCAAGGGAGCCTGTATTTCAACCATTTCACCGGTAAATTGATGCTTGAACTTGAGAGACCGACAATGCAAAGCTTGTCTTTGAATACCATGGTCCATTTGACCACCATACAAGTCGTCTCCAATAAGTGGTGCACCATTAAAAGCAAAATGCACCCGGATTTGATGAGTACGTCCAGTATGTAACTGTACTTTATAGACTTTTAAGGCATCCACTTGTTCAGACAGCCAATACTCTGTTAAAGCCGATTGGCCTGATTCGTGAACCCGTCGTTCAATGATTGACCGCGGACTTCTAGCAATCGGATCATCAATAAAACCATGGTCACGGTCAGATACTTTTTTATCCGAAACAGCTAGATAGGTCTTTTCAATGCCTTTTTGCTGCATTTGCTGGTCAATTAAGCCATGGGCAAAAGCGTGTTTCGCAAATAACATGACCCCACTCGTATCCCGGTCCAACCGCGTCACCACATGGATGACCTGGTTGTCATAATTCTGACGTTGGTAATAGGCTTTTAAAATGTTAGCCATGGACCCTTGCGGATTGTATTGGGACGGAATAGAGGTGTAGCCAGCCGGTTTGTTGACGGCGATGTAATGGTCATCTTCAAACAAAATATCAATCGGCAGGTGAATGGCCTCGATGATTTCTTGCTTCCCCTCATTCGGCAAAATGACCGTCACTTTATCGCCGACGGTCAATTGGTGACGGACATTCTCTTCTTGTCCGTTTACTAAAATTTGCCCTCCATGAAACTTGATTCGGGACAATAGTCGCCTAGAAATTCCCCTGTGTTTCAAAAAGGTACGCGTTAACAAAGCTTCATCTGCTTGCCATTCGAATACCATCATAAAAATTGTCGACCTTTCATTTATGCTACTTTACTTGTTAATTTAATCTACTGCCTTTTTAAATACTAAGTGATGAAAAACTAATTTTCTTCCTTTGTTAGCTTGCGCTTTGGATAGTCGTTGATTCCGATAAATGAGTTTTCTACTCTGTCCCAAAAGTGCATGTGACGATAACGGGCAAAATGTACCCGCTCTTTGGCTACACGGTAAGTGATTTTCTCAACATCATTCAAAGGCATATTCAAATGGTCTAAAGACAAGAATACGCCAGTCATGGCATGTTCTTTGGCCGGTTTTAAGACAATCCACTCATCCTTAGCGATTAATAAGGGACTGGCCAAAGACCGGTATACTCGGTTATTAATTGAGGCAATCTCCGTCATTTGAATGGTATCTAAACGAGGGTGGACAACGGCCCCCCCTAAGGATTTATTTAACCCTGTTGAACCAGTTGGGGTTGAAATACACAAGCCGTCTCCTTTAAAGAATTCAAATTTTTCTTCTTTAATAAAAATCTCGCAAGTCATTGTCCCCTCATACCGTCTAATAGCAGACTCATTCAAAGCAATGTGGCGAATCACTTGGCCATCACTGTATTCAATTTCGACTTCTAGTAGGGGATAAGACACAGTTTCACCCGAATCATTACTTAAGGCTGCAAGGAATTCAGGCAATTCACTCTCTAGCCAATCTGTATAAAAACCTAAGTGTCCCGTATGTAAACCAACAAAACGAACAGAGTCTAATTGGTCCGCATAAGTATGGAAGGTTTTTAGTAAGGTGCCATCTCCACCAACGGAAATTGCTAATTCAGGATTTACATCATCCAATTCAAAGCCTGAGCTTGCACAAGATGCATAAATCATATCGCGAATTTTCTTAGAACTTTCAGTGTCACTGTATCGTACTGCCACTCTCATCTATATGCCCTCCACAATTGATTTAGTCACCGTTATATTTATATCTTCATTCCCATTGCAACTTGATCAGAATATTTTAATCAATCATCAAACTGCAATGGGCGTTTATGTTTGTCTTCTATTTGATTTTCTACTGGAGTAGGGAATTGTGTTTTCTGCCTACTATTTGAACCAGTCGTTTGAAAATACTTCTGGGCTTCTTTAATTTCTTCACGGATTTCAGACATTTCCTCGTCTAAACGAAAGGCTGCTTCAGCTGCTCTTTCAAGTCGTTGGTGCAATTCTAAAGGATAATCGCCCGCATACTTGTAATTCAATGAGTGCTCAATCGTCGCCCAAAAGTTCATCGCTAACGTCCGCACTTGTATTTCAACAAGAATCGAATCGGTCCCCGTAATTCTTTCAATCGGATAAGCAATGACAATATGATATGAACGATACCCACTTGCCTTCTTATGGCTAATATAATCACGTTCAACAATAATGTCAAAATCTTCACGCTGATGAAGAATTTCAACGACTTGATAGATATCTTCCACAAACTGACACATGATGCGAATACCACCGATATCTTCAATCACGGTTTCAATATTATGTGCGTTTAGATCTAATACTTCTCTAAACTCAGCTTTTCTTAAAATACTGTCAGGTCTCTTTACCCGGCCAGTAACAAATTCGATTGGCGAATGAATATTTGCTTCTTCAAATTCCGTACGAATACCCTTAAATTTAACTTTTAACTCCTCGACAGCCTGTCGATACGGCGCAAGAAAACTATGCCAATCTTCCACCATCTGGTCACCCACTTTATTTAATCTACTTGCATACACATCCTGTATATTCTATCACAAAAACCATTGATTTATAATAATAAACGCAAAGATAGCAAGTTATCTTTGTCTTTTTATTCGTATAAAATGCATGGTACCGCCAACCCCTTTTATTGTAAAAGTTATGTTAATCTTGATATACTTGAAGCGAATATAGAAAAGAGGCGGTCCAATGGCAGAACATTTAGAAATAGAATACAAAAATATTTTAAATCAAGCAGAGTACCAGGAGTTGTTTAACTACTATAATTTCGCAGAAACTGCCCCCCTAACCCAAGAAAATATCTATTTTGATACTAAAGATCATGAATTGCGCAAACGGCATATTGGTTTACGTGTGCGTATAACAGATACTTATGTCCATTTAACAATGAAACAACCTGTTAAAGACCATCAGAAATTGGAAACAACTGAAAAATTGACCCTTATCGATGGCGAATCTATTAAAGAATCTGGACGAATAAGCCATGGCGGTGAGGTTGCTGATTTCTTAGAAACAATTGATATTGCACTTGATGACTTAGTCATCATCGGGCAGTTTAAAACTGTCAGACACCAACAAGTGGTTGAAGGTCAAGATATGGTGTTAGACCACTGTTTCTTCCAAGACTACGAGGATTTTGAACTTGAAGTTGAAACAAATAATCCAGAAACTGGCCTCGTTTTTTATCAAAATTTATTGCAAAAATTTCAAATTCCACAACGGCCAATTAAACAAAAAATCGTGCGTATGAACCAATCAAACGATGGTCCCTTAAGCTAAATTCAGTTATGCTGTCAATCTTTTACCTATAAGAAGGTAAAGAAATCCTCTTAGCCGAAACAAATAGATTGCAGTTTTAAAGTTAGCCTGTTAGAATTGGTGAATAGTTAAGAACTCGATGTGATTAGATTATTTGTTAAAACTAATCAATAAAAAATTAAATAAATTAAAGTAAATATGATCGTTTTAAAAATATGAGTAAAGGAGTGGAGTATGGCACAAAAGATTGTTCAAACGAATAGCAGTAAAAAAATAACGCCAGACGCCTGTAAGCATAAACACGTGTTTGAAGTTTTTTTATTTGTTAACCCGTTCGGTGACACCTGTCTAAGCTGCGAAGAAGAAGTGTTGAAGTTTGTACAACAAACGGATAAAAAAGTTTACTTCCGTTTTATCACAACATCAGATATGCAGACCTTTAACAACTACATCAAGGCACTAGATAAACCTTTATCTTTAGCTGACCGTAACAGCTTGTATCTTGCACATCAAGAAGTCTGTAAGGGCTACAAGGCTGCTCTACTGCAGGGGAAGAAAGTTGGCCGTGAGTACTTGATGAAGATTCAAGATTACTTCGGTCGCCAAGGTAACCCTTACTCACACGAAAAAATGCTAGAGATCGCGCAATCTAAGCGTCTTGATACGGACATGTGGTTGCAGGATTTGGATTCAGAGCTTACACAAGAAGGCATTGTGGCTGATGCTAAGTTGGCTCGCCAAATGCAAATTTCAGCCAATTCTACTGTTGTTGTATTTGATAATATCAATTACAAATATGGCTTTAAACTTGAAGAAAATATCACTCTTGAAAACTTAGAATACCTAACTGATCAAATGATGGTACCTTCTGAGGAAGCTATGGATGAAGAAATGAATCAAAAACCAATTTTAACTTGTATTAAAAAATAAAATATATCCAAAAGAGGTCGGAAAATTCCGACCTTTTTTCGTCTCGTCATCAAGGGATTGAAATCTTTAAATGGCGATTTAAAAAGGACTGTAGTGAATGCTACAGCCCCTTCAATCTATTTCTATTTGTTTAATAAGCCTTTTAATTCAGCTAATCTTTGCTCGAATTGGGCAAAGGTTTCTTCGATATAAGTGGCATTGGTCATATCAATACCCGCTTTTTGCATAACATTAATTGGAAAATCGGATGAACCTGATTTCAAGTAAGTTAAGTACTTGTCAACGGCACCATCTTCACTCTCTACTATACGTTTAGCCAATGTGTTGGCGGCAGAGAATCCTGTTGCATACTGGTAAACATAGTAGTTCATGTAGAAGTGAGGGATACGAGACCATTCTAAAGCGATTGTTTTATCCTCTCCGATTGACGGACCATAATAGGCCTTGTTTAATTCGAAGTAGTTTTCACTAAGGAAGTCTGCTGTTAAAGGTTGCCCGTTTGCATCAGATTCATGCATGAATTTTTCAAATTCAGCAAACTGAGTTTGACGGAAGATTGTGCCCTTTACGCCATCAAGATAATGGTTCAAGATATAGATTTGTGCATCCTTATCATCAATCGTATCCAGTAAATATGAAGTTAATAAGTTTTCGTTTGTCGTGGAGGCAATTTCTGCTACGAAAATTGAGTAGTCACCATATACGTATGGTTGGTTACTCCTAGTGTAATAAGAGTGCATTGAGTGACCTAACTCATGAACTAGTGTGTACAAGTCATTCAACGAATCTTGCCAGTTTAGTAAGATATATGGGTTGGTATCATAAGCACCTGACGAGTATGCGCCTGAACGCTTACCTTCATTTTCGTAAACATCGATCCATTTCTCGTCAAAGGCTTTGGCCAAGTCTTTCAAGTATTGGTCACCTAAAGGCGCTAAAGCTTTAAAGGTAATCTCTTTAGCTTCTTCGAAAGTAAATTTCACCGGTGCATCACCTGTTAATGGTGTGTACATATCCCACATTTGTAAGTCATCAAGACCTAGCATGTCTTTTCTTAAGGCAACATATTCATGTAATAGATTTGTATTCTTTCTTACTGTATCTACTAATGTGTCATAAACACTTTCTGGAATATTGTTGTTGTCTAAAGCTTTTTGACGTGCTGAATCGTAGTGACGAATTTTAGCCGTATAATTATGTCCTTTAATATTACCAGACATCAATGAAGCGTTGGTATTTTTAACCCCTTCATAAGTTGCATAAAGTTGTTTAAAGGCATTTTCTCTAACAGAACGGTCTGCACTTTCTAGTAGGACACCGTATGAACCGTGAGAAAGAGTAACATCATTGCCCTCTTCATCTTTGACTTTACCGAATTTTAAATCGGCATTGTTTAAAAGTGAGAAAGTTGTTGAAGAGCCACCAAATATTTCGCTAGCACCAGCAAGTAAAGCCTCTTCATTTGGTGATAACACATGCGCTTTCTTCGCAAATAACTCACGGAAGAAGTGACCATATTCAGAGTGGTTTTCCAATGTTTTTTGTACCTCTTCAGATACTGTTAATACTTCTGGCTCAAACCAAGAGATTTTTTCACTAACTTGAGCAAGTAAGGCACCTGCTTGACTGTTGTAAGTTAGGTACTTGTTATTTCCTGTATCTTGGTCATGTTTTAAATGTGCGTAAACATATAGGGATTCCAATTCACGGCTCAACGCTAATAAGGCCTCTAATACGGTTACCACTTGGTCAGCACCTTGGTCTAAAGTGCCTTTATAGTCCTGAAAAGCATCCGCTTTTGCTGGGAATCCACTTAAGGCATCCTCAAAAGCTTGATCATCTGGGAAGATACTGGTTAAGTCCCATTGAAACGCACTGTCTACTTCATTTCTAGGTTTTACTTCAAAAATTTTTGCCATAATATACCTCCGATTTTTAATAGTATTTTCATTTTAACACACGAAGGTCAGTTTCTATATTAATATGCTAGCTATTTTCGTAGTTAGCAAATAACCACATCAGCCATGAAATAATAATTTCTTTGGTAAACAATGGATGGTCAATGACAAGCTGATTATCGAATAATACATTGGCGAATTGGGCAAAATGCGTCCGCTCAAATTCTGGGTCATTCTTTTGATAAATGCCTACATAAGCTAGAATAATGGCCCAGTCAGCCACTTTTGAAAACATTGCGGTTGCCTGGTAGGTATATAAATCAGTTGGTGCTTCTTGTAAGTAAACTTGTTGTTGGTAAATGATTTCTAGAATTTTTTGTTGATTAACTGTTGGACTAACAAGAACTTTCTTAATAAACTTGTCTAAGTCTTTTGGGGTTGGACTAATGATGGGCTGGTCTTTGCCAAATAATAAACTGGTCAAAAAGTCGCCCTTTTCATAGGTGAAATGCTCATTGAAGTAGTGAATATAGCGTTCAATAGACATTCGAATTTGCTTTTGCCCTTGTCCATATAAGTTGAGTGTCAATAAAACTACTTTACCTGAGGCCTCATGCCAAAAAGGCAGATAAAAACCGAACTCGTAAGCATACCGTAAAAAGGGACGGACGGCATGCAAAGTCTTAGAAGTGGGTCCTTTGTGGTTCTGATCAAAAATGCTTTGATAAATAGATTGGTAACCTAACAACCATAGAACACGGCAATCTACAGCCTGATAATCCGCTTGTCGTTTGAAGACATCTTCAGCAGAAATGGGGGCATACTGTAATTCGATAGCTATGTTATTACTAACCTTGACTTGCTTGGGCACAAAAATATCGGCCCGCCTCACTTGATTTTTAATTGCATGCTCTATATAACCTTCTAAATCAACCGCCTTTAAATGGCCGTGAATAATTGTCTTTTGGTCAAAATGGATATCAGATTCATTCACCTTATTGTGGTCTTTGATTGCTTTAGCATAGTGGGCAAAATGAGGTCTCGTATCTTTCCCCTTCTTTAAGTAAACAGCCCCCTTACATTGACTGCAATAATAGCTTTCTGTTGTCGGTATTTTTCTACCTTTTTCGTCAATCAGATCTACCGCAAAGACAAATGATTCGTCTTCTTTCTGTGCAAATCTCATCCCTTATCCCCCCTATCACTTAATTATATACGCCGTAAATATTCAAAAGCGTCAGACTATTTTCAAATATAATTAAATCAATTAAAAAACCAAGCAAGGTGTGGTCCTTACTTGGCAAAAATGAGCGGTTATTTACCTTGCTTGTTGATAGGCTAGTTTGCGATTTAGTCCACTCTTCATGGCAATGACTAAGCGCGCTTAGTCAAATATTTGGAAGATAATACCTATGATAAAAGCTGACGTATCTGACCCGGTGAGGTCGTAAACATAGCCTACTAGTGTATTAACCAAGGCAATTCCATTATTTGAAATAAAACCGATCATTGGAAAGACTTTGGCAAAATGTTGACGACCAAACATTTCATTGGTTAATAATGGCATGTCGACTGCCCCTAAAGAAAGATACCCTAAATATAAAGGTCAGCAGACTACCGATAATGATAATGGGACGCCAACCAAATTATTAACAATCCCACTAGCATCAGCAAACATCGTGGGTGTCACCACTAATCTAATTCAATGTATCTTCGCTTTATTCACCAATGCCAATCCCCACGTCAAAAATTAGTGCGCTATCATGATATATTAGCAAGTTTTGTAAGTGGTTATATACTTTTTAAGCTTTTTGTCAAAATAAATTGATCCGGGCAATTTTCACGAAAAAGCGTGGTGCTAGCCAACTTAGTTTGCTAACACCACACTATGAANNCTTGTTTGTTTGAATCGGTAAATTTGATTAGCTTCGTCGGCTTATCTAAATCCGATTGCTTTTTCCATGGCAGCCAGTGTTTCACTTGCCACTTCATTGGCTTTCTTGGCACCATCTGCTAAGATGTCATCTAATTCAGAGGAAGCCATCAATTTTGCGTGACGTTCTTGCATTGGTTCAAGGACAGAAATCACGACATCCGATAAATCTTGTTTGAATTTACCGTAACCAGCACCTTGGTACTCAGCGACGATGTCATCAACTGGACGATTGGCGAATGAAGAATAAATCGTTAGCAAGTTAGATACACCGGCTTTATTTTCTTTATCGTAAGATATTTCACCAGAAGAATCTGTCATTGCAGATTTAATTTTCTTCGTAATTGTTTTTGGATCATCCAATAATGAAACGAATGATTTTTTGTTTTCGTCTGATTTACTCATTTTCTTCGTCGGTTCTTGCAAGCTCATAATACGACCACCCTCTTTTGGTGCGTAGAATTCTGGCATGGTTAGAATTGGGTTTTCTTTCTTGCCTGTATAACGGTTGTTGAAGCGTTCAACAAAGTTTCTTGTTAACTCAAGATGTTGTTTTTGATCATCCCCAACAGGTACTAAATCAGTTTGGTATAAAATGATGTCTGCTACCATTAATGGTGGATAAGTTAACAGACCTGCTGAAACAGATGCTTGTTTAGCTGATTTATCTTTGAATTGTGTCATACGCTCTAATTCACCTAAGGCCGTATTACATTGAACAATCCAAGCAGCTTGTGCATGGGCCGGTACTTGGCTCTGAATAAAGATCGTTGCTTTTTCTGGGTCAATCCCTAAAGCAATATATAAGGCAGCTAGTGAACGCGTGTTTTTACGTAACTCCTCAGGATCTTGTGCTACTGTAATGGCATGTTGGTTTACGACACAGTAATAGGCTTCAAAGTCATTTTGTAATTCGATAAATTGCTTCATAGCACCAACATAATTACCGATTGTTGGTGTTCCACTTGGTTGTACACCAGAAAAAATACGTTTTGTCATTTAAATATCCCCTCACTTAAATTCTACTCTAGTATAGCATATTTTTACTGTTTTGTTAGTATCCGCCGTGTTCTAAAGACTAGATGCGACCGCTATATTAACTTATTTTTGATACGTCAAAATTGGTTAAAAAAACCATAGAAAATTCACAAACTCTGTGTTATACTATATTTATGTTAGTTAAGAATTGTTTTTCATACAAAGGAGAGATACACATGGTTAAATTATACATATCACCAAGTTGTACTTCATGTCGCAAAGCTCGAGCATGGTTAGAAGAACATGAAATTCCTTACACCGAAAGAAACATCTTTTCAGAACCATTAACAGAAGATGAAATCAAAGCCATCCTACGCATGACAGAGGAAGGTACTGAAGAAATCATTTCAACTCGATCAAAAGCATTCCAAGAATTAAATGTTGATCTTGATGAGATTCCGTTGAACGATTTATTTGAATTAATCCAAAATAATCCTGGTTTGTTACGACGCCCTATTATTTTAGATGATAAACGTTTACAAGTTGGTTATAACGAAGATGAAATTCGTCGTTTCTTGCCAAGAAGCGTTCGTAAACTTGAATTACAACAAGCGTTGGCCTCTTACGAAGAACAAGAAGCACACGCAAATTAAATTTTAAAACAAGATAATATGATGGAAAGAGTGCAAATTTCTGTACTCTTTTTCTTTTCTCAAACTAAATTACTTTAACTTTCGCATCAATTAGTTTACACTACATATTAATAGATTGGGGTGATTACGATGGAAATGGAGTATATTAACGAAAATACTATGCGCGTGTTTATAGATACTGATGATTTAATTGAGCGAGGTATCTCGTTTATGGATATCATGAGCAATCAAAACGAAGTTGAGCATTTTTTCATGAGTATCCTTGAAGAGGTCGATGTGTCACAGAAATTTCAACACACTGAAGCGATCACTTTCCAAGTAATGCCAAAAAGAAACGGTATCGATTTGTATATCAGTAAAGGTTTTGGCGATGACAATGAAGAAGATAGTGCTTTCCAACAATTAATGGAAACAATCGGCGAGCTTGAAGATGAAGATAAAGCAAAAGCAAACGAACGCCAAAACGTCTTAGATGGCCTCGCCAACCAAGAGGCAGACAAGAAGAAAAAAGCGACGAGTGCTGAAACTGAGGCACCACGTGTTCCTAGAGAAAACACCTTAGTCTTCCGGATTTTTGAAGATTTCATAGCTTTCGCGCGTGACTTTAAGGATGAATTTGCGCAAGTAGACTTATATGTTTATAATGAATCCTACTTTGCTTTAATTAAATTTGAAGCAAACGAATTAACAGATGATGAAATTGAAGATTTAATTTCATTCGCCCAAGAATACGCTGAAGTATCCGCATTGAATGCTGGATTAATCCGTGAACGCGGAACTGAAATTGCCAGAGGCAATGCGAGTGTCCAAATTCGCCGCGCATTTGGCTAAGACAACCTATAGTATTCATAAACCAGTTAACGAGATCGGTTGGCTGGTTTTTTGTTTAGCAAAATTTGCCTTCAATAAGAAAAGACAAGGATCCCTTTGAATCCTTGCCTCTCAATTAGATTTATTGTTATAGCGATGCTATGTCAGCTAATTCTTCGGCTGTCACGTTCCCAAAATAGCTTTTAATGTTAATGCTGTTAAAAACATCGATTAAATTTTCACGGCTATATTCTTCATCAATCAAGGCATTCTCAACGTCAGTAATTTCCCCTAAACCAAAGAAGTCACCATAGATTTTACATGCTTTAATTTTACCTTTTGAAATATTAAATTGGAATTCGATTTGGCCAGCGGGCGTTCTTTCATCTCTGATGATTTCAAAGTCCGGATTCTCACCGTAGTTCCAATCATCGTTATTGGTATATTGTTGACGGAAGTCTTCAATCCATGCCCAGTCATCGTCAGTTAAGACGTATTCTTGGATGTCTTCAAGATTTTCGACATCAAATATGTCATGCAATAAGGCTGCTCTAAAGTCGAATAGCGTCATGTTTTGAGATGCAGCATCCATGTGTGGCTTGATATTCGTTACCCGAGAACGGATTGATTTAACCCCTTTAGCCTTCAATTTAGCGGCTTTAGGTTTCAATACTTTCGTCGTTTCATCAATATCCACATCGAACATCAAGGTCCCATGCGCAGTCATACGGCCGTTCTTAGCATACATGGCATTGCCAGAGAATTTTTGATCACCGATTACAAGGTCATTACGGCCCCTAAGTTCAGCCCCTTCAACACCCATTTTGCCAAGAGATTCAATAATTGGCTCGGTGAATTTCTTAAAGTCCCTAAATGAATTGCCGTCATCATTGGTAATGAAGCAGAAGCAGATGTTACCTAAATCATGGTAAACCGCCCCACCACCTGAAAAACGGCGGACAACGTGGACATTATGTTCCTTCACGTAAGGCTCATTAATTTCAACATGGGTATTTTGATTCTTACCAATAATAATCGAAGGTTCGTTGATATAAAAAAGCAAGATGGGTTCATCTAACTTCTTCTCGTTCAATAGAAAATATTCAATCGCCAAATTAACAGTTGGGTCAAAAATCTCTTCACCGTTACGTTCGTTCTTAACATAATACATAACTTACTACCTCTCAATTCCAAACTAAATTTTTGTAAAGCTATAGCTACTATTTTAGTCTAAAACTGGGATAAATCAAATTCGTAAGTGTAGCGTGGACTGCCTGATGGCATATAAAGTAAACCAGTACGGGCAAAACCATTACGTTTCAAGGTTTTTTGCATTATGATATTATCTGGATGGGTATCAATTCGTAATGAGGCAATGTTATTAACTACCCCCATTTTTTTTATGTCTAAAAACATTTGAGTGCTAACTTTACGACCACGTAAATGTTGGGAAACCATGACACGGTGAATCGCCAAATAAGGGCCCTCTAC
This sequence comes from Aerococcus sp. UBA6277, assembly GCF_002440555.1. Lineage (GTDB taxonomy): Bacteria > Bacillota > Bacilli > Lactobacillales > Aerococcaceae > Aerococcus. The sequence goes on along the minus strand of NZ_DJUR01000023.1, from coordinate 35,326 downwards.
AGTCCATTTGCCTTCAGCAAGGGGTACTTCGTATAGTTCATCGTAAGTATCCAAGACACAGAATCCTGCAATCCCAGTGGTATCCCGTTGCTCCCAGACAAAGCCTTGGCCCTGTATAATTGCATCTAATAGCATTTTGCTGGATATTGTACCGTTTTGCCATTGATCTACATTATTCACTGCCAGTAAAGCAATCGCATCTTCAAGCATCTTAGTTAATTGCGCCAAATCCCCCTCAACTGATTGGCGAGGTGCTAGTCCCATCTTAATATGACTCATTCATGTCTTCTCCTAAGTTCATTTTTACTTTGAATAAATTCAACTTATTTTATCAGATTGAATCTTTAAATCATAGATAGAATATCACTAAAAAAATATAATGAAATAAATTTAATTTTTGCGATAATTGTGATATAAAAAAACCAGTTTCCAACAATAATTGGCTTCTTCCTGTGCTTGCTTTGCCGCTGTAAAGCTATAATTGCAAATTATTCAGCTGGTATGCTTAGAAAGACCCCTTAATAAAAAAACGTGGAAAACAGGTGGTTAAACCATTTTCCACGTTTCAGTATTTCTAATCAAGTGCTTGTCACCAAATAAATTAACTAGTTAGTTTGTTCTAATACCTTAGCAAATTCACCTGCAACATCATCATTATCTGACCATGCCGGTTTGTCAGCGCCTAATGTTACTTCATCCATTACTGCAGCCGTTTCTTCAGATTGATATGCTTCCACGATTTTTTGGAAGTCTTCATTTTCTGCATCTTCAGCTCTGATAACAATCGCATTTTTGTATTGCGCACCAACATCGTCTAAGTTGTCGGTATCCACAAAAATGGCATCGTCAGAAGGATTCAATCCAGCATCCACTGCATAGTTGGTATTTGAAACCACCAAGTCAGCGTCCGCAAGAGATCGCGGAACTTGAGCTGCATCCACTTCAGTAATATTTAAGTTATTATCGTTAGCAGTAATATCACTCACTGTAGGTGAAATGCCCGCAGCTTCATCTAATTCGATTAGATCAGCTAAGGCTAACAATTGTAGGGCCCGACCACCATTTGTCACATCATTTGGAATGACAACTGAAGCCCCATCTGCTAAATCATCAATATTTTCAACAACATCTGAGTAGGCACCCATTGGTGAGATAAAGGTATAGCCAATCGGTTGTAGGTCAGCATCATTTGCATTCACGTAGTCAGCTAAGAAAGCTAAATGCTGGAAGGCATTTAAATCTAGTGACCCATCTGCAAGTGCATTGTTTGGCGTAGTATATTCAGAAAATTCTTCAATATTCAGTTGAATACCTTCATCTTCTAAACGACTTGCTACGTCATCCCAAACATCGTGAGCTGCAGAGCCCACAACCCCAATCGTATATTCAGAAGTTTCTTCTGTGTTGGCTACTTCATTTGAAGCTGATGAATCTGCTTCATTAGACCCAACATTACCACAAGCGGCTAATGCAAACACTGAAGCCAATAAAGTAGCTGAAACTTTTACTTTCTTATTCATTCAATTTCTTCCTCTCAATATAAATTGAATTGCTTATTCAGCTGGTTGGCTTTGGTTTACAACTTCTTCAAAGTCTGCTGCGATATCATCATTGTCTGTCCAAGCTGGTTGGTCAGCACCTGATGTTACTTCATCAATTTTAGCCGCAGTTTCGTCAGATTGGTAAGCTTCCACAATAGTTTTGATGTCTTCGTTTTCGGCATCTTCAGATTTTACAACAACTGCATTTTTGTATTGTGCACCTAATGAACCCAAGTCATCTGTATCTAAGAAAATTGAATCTTCTTCAGGTACTAAACCTGCATCGACTGCGTAGTTTGTGTTAGCAACTACTAAATCAGCATCAGCAAGCGAACGAGGTACTTGAGCGGCGTCAACTTCAGTAATTTCAATATTTTTAGGGTTAGCAGTAATGTCTTCAACACTTGGTGTAATACCAGCAGCATCGTCAACTTCAAGTACGCCTGCTAATTCTAATAGCAATAAGGCACGACCAGCGTTAGTCACGTCGTTAGGAATAACAACTGTACCACCGTCAACTAAGTCATCGATGCTTTCTAATGATTCTGAGTAAGCACCCATTGGAGAGATATAAGTATAACCAACTGGTTGTAAGTCAGCATTGTTAGATGCCACAAATTCAGCTAGGTAAGCTAAATGTTGGAAGGCATTTAAATCTAAGGAACCATCTACTAAAGCAGTGTTTGGTGTTACATAGTCAGTAAAGGTTTCAACATTTAAAGTAATGCCTTCGTCTGCTACACGTTCAGCAACGTCTTCCCATACTAAACGTTCAGTATCCCCAACGACACCAACAGTGTATTCAGCTTGTTCTTCAGATGCAGATGATTCACTTTCATTACCAGTTGTACCACAAGCAGCTAAAGCAATAATTGAAGCAAAGATTGTTGCAGATAATTTAAATTTGTTATTCATTATAATTCTCCTCCAAAATTTGATTAGTGACAGATTTTTAGTGCTCTACTTTTTTCACCAAGCGATCAGCGATAGCTTGAGAGATAAAGACGATAATTAGGATAATGATTGTAGAAATAATCGTTACATCCGTTTGGAATCGGTTGTATCCACGTGTGATAGCCAAGTTACCAAGACCACCACCACCGATAGTTCCGGCCATAGCTGTTAGTCCGATTACATTGATGATTGACAATGCAGATACACGGATAATACCTGGTAAGGCTTCTTTTAAGTACACTCTGAAGACAATGTCTCCTGTAGACAAGCCCATTGCTTGCGCTGCTTCGATCACACCAGGGTTTACTTCAACCAAGGCATTTTGAATCTGACGGGCATAGAATGGCACAGTTGCTACGACTAAAGGCACGATTACTGCAGTAGTTCCGATTGAAGTACCCGCAATTAATCGTGTGATTTTCACAAGTAAGGCAATCATAATAACGAATGGAATAGACCGGAAAATATTCACAAACTTGTCTAAGACGCCGTAAACGGTTGCGTTGGCTTTTAACCCTTTAGGTTGGGTTAAGACTAACCAAACACCTAGTCCAAGACCAAGAACAAATCCAAGTCCCGCAGTCCAAAGTGTCATATAAAGTGTTTCAATTGTTGCTTCTATAAATTCATCAGGAATGCTTGCTGCATTTGGTAGGATACTTTCGATAAAATTCATTATGCATCAACCTCCTCTTGAATATAGTGGTCGCCTTCGATTTTGTATTCTTCAAAAGTGATCCCTTCGTAGGCAATAAAATCAATGGCTTCTTGTACTTTCGCATCTTCACCTCTTAGGCTTAGTAGCAAAGTTCCCACCGGAATATTTTGTAAAATTTCAATATTGCCAAATAGGATATTGGCTTTCACTTGGAATTGCTCTGTTAACTTAGAAATTAACGGATCCCCAGTTGAAGCTCCTGAGAAGGTCACGCGGATTACACGATCATCTGGGTGAATATTCAACAATTCTGGTTTGCTTAGGACTTCTTGAATACCCTTTTCAATTGGTGACGCAGACTCGATAAAGTCTTTGGTCAATTTTTGTTGTGGGTTTCTGAAGATATTGAAAATTGTATCTTGTTCAACAACCACACCATGCTCCATTACCGCCACACGGTTACAAATTTCTTTGATAACGTGCATTTCGTGGGTAATGATGACAATTGTTAGGTTTAAGCGTTGATTCAATTCTTTCAACAAGTCAAGTATTGAAGATGTTGTTTTAGGGTCTAAGGCTGAAGTTGCCTCGTCACATAATAAAACATCTGGGTCGTTAGCCAAGGCTCTCGCAATCGCTACACGTTGTTTCTGTCCGCCAGATAGTTGGCTTGGGTAAGCATCTTTACGATCAGCTAATCCAACTAATTCCAACAACTCATGTACTTTCTGTTTCTTCTCTTCCTTAGATAATTTAGAATCCTTCAATGGGAAGAGGACATTACCCTCAACCGTTCTTGCATTCATTAAATTAAAGTGTTGGAAGATCATCCCAATTTTCTTACGCGAAGCACGTAATTCTGCTTCTGATAAGGCATTGATTTCCTTTTCATTTACAATTACTTGACCAGAAGTTACTGGTTGCAAGCGGTTGATGGTACGAACTAGTGTGGATTTCCCTGCACCAGAGTACCCAATCACGCCAAATATTTCGCCCTCATCGATTGAAATATTGACATCTTTTACTGCATCAACGGTACCATTTGGTGTATCAAATTTTACCGCGACATCTTTTAAGTCGATAATTGACATCTGTTTCACCTCTACATTAACTTATATATTTTTCCTTTTGACGCTATCGCTTCATTCTATCATAAGATGACTTACTTTAGTTTAATCTTGATTGTGTCCACCACTAGGCAATAGCATTTTCTATCATCCTCTAATATTCATGCTTCATTTTTTGAAAAGATGGACCATGGCTATTTCTAACACATATCTTACCAAGTGTTCTGTGTTTTGAATAATACGAATATATCATAACCCTTGATAGTTTAAACAGAACACCAAACAAGAGACTCCTCATAAACAAAAAAAGTCCAGTAGACACTCGCTAAAAGCTGGTGCTACGTGGACTTTGATTGAATTATTTGTTTAAAGCTGCTTTCGCTTGTTCGCAGATAGCTGCAAATGCATCAGCATCGTTAACTGCTAATTCAGCTAACATTTTACGGTTCATGTCGATGTTAGCAACTTTTAAGCCGTTGATTAATGTGCTGTAGCTCATTCCGTTCATACGAGCAGCTGCATTAATACGTGTAATCCATAAACGACGGAAATCACGTTTCTTTTGACGACGGTCACGGTATGCGTAAGTGTAAGATTTCATTACAGCTTGTTTAGCTGTTTTGTATAATTTAGACTTCGCACCGAAGTAACCTTTTGCTAACTTAAGATATTTTTTACGACGACGACGTGTTACTGTTCCACCTTTAACTCGAGCCATTTAATTTCCTCCTTTTGGTACTGTTCAGTCCGTGACTGAACGCTTAGATAATCTTATTTGTAAGTGTCCATCATTTGTGAGATACGTTTAATATCTGTTGAATGAACTGTAGTCGCTTGTTTATGTTGACGACGTTGTTTTTTAGTTTTACCGTGGAAACGGTGAGAACGCTCTGAATGACTACGTTTTAATTTACCTGAAGCAGTCTTTTTGAAACGTTTAACTGAAGCGCGGTGAGTTTTTTGTTTTGGCATGTTTTTTCCTCCTAAAAGTGTTCAATTATTTGTCAGCAGTTGGTGCCATTTGAAGGAACATTGAACGTCCTTCCATTTTTGGTCTTTGTTCAACTTCTGCAACATCTTTAAGCTCTTCTGCAAAGCGTTCTAGCACTTCGCGACCGATTTCTTTGTGCGTAATAGCACGTCCACGGAAACGAATTGAAGCTTTCACTTTGTCCCCTTTTTCAAGGAACTTACGAGCTTGACGCAATTTTGTGTCAAAATCATTTTTTTCAATCGTAGGAGATAAACGTACTTCCTTCAGATTGACTTGTTTTTGATTTTGACGTTGTTCACGCTCTTTCCGTTGTTGCTCATAACGGTATTTACCGTAATCCATAATACGGGCAACTGGCGGTTTAGCGTTTGGTGATACTAGTACTAAGTCAAGTTCAACTTGCTCAGCTTTATCTAAAGCCTCGTCTTTACTCAACACACCTAATTGTTCACCGTCAGAATCAATTACACGAAGTTCACGTGCACGGATATTTTCATTTACGAACATATCTTTTGCGATAGTAATACACCTCCATTGATGCTGTATAAAAAGAAATTTTTCTGCAAGATTGCATAAATCTGTATGAAAGAGAAATTTCACATAGAAAAAACGACGGATAGCACAATCACTCCCCGTCGTATTAAGCACACAGATCGAGTCTGTGTGAACTGAATATCTATCAACCCGAGGACGTAACTTATCAACTCAGGTGAGAAACGGGTGTTTCTGCTTCTTTTCTCAACTCCAATAGCATAACACCATAGTATCTCTTTGTCAATCATTTCTTTTAAATTTTATACTTCAGTCAGCTCGCGAATCGGTCGACCTTTTTCATCGTAGATAAAGTCCTTGACCCGCTGGCCATTCCCCATTGCAACAAGTAGTAGGTCACGATAAGGTTCTGCTAATTCTTCAAATAGGAAAGTTTCATCATCTAATTGCGCCAGTTTACGTTTACTGTCAATCTCACCAGGACTTCTCAACTTACATTTAGTCGATGGTAACTTGTCCAAATGCCGTTTCTCAATACGATAGTAGTAGTTGTCATCACCATATGTAATTTCTAGGGCACCTGAATTGGTCCGTCGTTTATTTACATCGGTATACTTTTCTTGATGAAGTGTCCACCAGCTTTGAATGCCCTCAAAGGCCTCTTCCTCGCTAGCATATGATCCATGTTCCTTTCGAACACCATCGCGTCGATTTTCCCAGTAGTTTGTGTAAACTTCCACCATGTACATCACTCCTATTCTCTTGATACCCCTATCATATAGGAAATGGCCCTTTTATGTAAACGTTTTCTACAAATATTTAAACTTTCTTTCGGCCTTCTTAATCTGGAATGATCCAGTAAGTTTCATCCGAATTCTGATTGATTTCTTTAATTTGTGATTGGAACTCACCCGAATTGTAAATGTCTATGACAGCTTGCACCCACTCTTCTTCCGCCGTTTCAGGTTTGGAAACCACAGCTTGCAGTAGCAAGTCCTTACGCACATCCTCCGCTAACAACATGGTGGAGAAGTCAACGCCCGCATCATAGGCGATTGAACCGGGAATAATGGCGTAGGCTAAATCTTCCAAGGTTCTTGGGATGACCGCTGATTGCATAGGCACGATTTCAATCCCCGATGTATTTTCTGCGATGTCATCAACAGTTAAACTTTCCAGATTGGCATCCTCATTTAATGTAATCCAGCCCGCTTTTTCTAAAACGAGTAAAGCTCTCGTATAATTTGACGGATCATCCGGGATACCCACACGGTCACCGCTTGAGACAGCAGCCAAATCATCCTTGGTGCCAGGGAACAGACCTGTAGGCACAGTCGGTACCGGTGTCACAGCCGTCAGTTCTGCACCCGCTTCTTCATTGAAGTTGGCTAAATACAAGGCGTGTTGGTCTACGTTTAAATCAGCTGACCCTTCTTGTAGGGCCACATCCGCTGACCGCAAGTCCGTAAACTCAATTTCTTCAACTGTATAACCCTCTTCTTCTAGCTTTGGCGCCACTTGGTCTAGAAATAACTCACTATAAGGACCTGGCGAAGTCGCGACCCGAATCGTTGTTTCCTCACTACCATCACTAGAACACGCTGCCAACACCGTTACCGATAAAGCCATTAACCCCAACTTCACAAAGTGTTTCATAAACCCTTCCCCCATATCAAATTATTTTCTTTTCACAACTTCATTATAGTGAAGGATTCATGAAATTGATAATACCTTACTTTAATCATAAGTAATCGTTTGTTTCGAACCCAACTATTAAAAACCCATTAAATTTGCTATAATTTGGACACACTAAGAAATCCTAGCGAATCTTGCAAGGAGAAGGAGTTTTTCCATGATTACACGCTGTCAATTTGCCAATACCCCAGACATGATTGCTTATCATGACGAGGAATGGGGGCAAGCCAAAACCACTAGCCAAGAAGTCTTTGAGGCCCTATGTCTAGAATCTATGCAAGCCGGTTTGTCCTGGGCGATTATCCTGAAAAAGCGGCCAGCGCTAAGAGCAGCTTTTGCTGATTTTGATATGGATGCTTTGGCCAAGTTTAATGAAACTGATGTTGAACGCTTGATGCTAAATGAAGGGATTATTCGTCACCGCCAAAAGATCCAAGCTATGATAAACAACGCCCAGTGCGCGTTAGCAATCGAGGAAGATACTCATTTTCCAAGTTTTAGAGATTTTATCTATCAAAAGGCCCTTCAATTGGTGGCAGAATTTGACGGCAACGAAGTTGAAGTGAATAAAGCTTTGATGAAATTATTGAAGAAACGCGGGTTTAAATTTGTCGGGCCAACTACAATCGAATCATTTCTGGAGACGATTGGTGTCTATAACCACCACGAACCACGGTGCGACTTCAGATAAAGATTCTATTTACTTAATTATGACTTAGATTTTACATGAAATTATTACGCTTACTTTATAATGTGATGTAAGTTAGTAATAACATCAATTTATTTATAAACATGCGAGGAGATTTTTATGCCATTAAATATCAACCAACAAAAATGGGACCCCTTTGTTGTCCAACGTCTGAATACAGTGATTCGTGAATCAGCTTCAGCAGCAAGTGTCAGAAAGCAAGATACTGAATACGCTGTATTTGATTTTGACAACACTACAATCATGCACGATATTGAAGACCATCTGATGATGTACATGATTGATCACTTGGCCTACAAGATGACACCAGATGAATTCTATGACGTCTTAACTACTGGCCCGATGAATTTCAACCAACCTATTTTCCCAAATTCACAAAATATGGCAACTTACACTGATTTGGCGGACGATATCATCGCACAATACCAAGTCTTATATACCGACTATATTGCCTTAGATGAGAGCGAACGATTGCCATTAGAACAAATAAAGGAATTAACCCAATTCAGCGAATTTGCAGCGAAATTGCGTTTGTTCTACCAACTAGCAGGTAGTAAATTTCAAAGAACGCCAGGCGAAAATTCACCGATTTACTGGTTTAAAGGCTATACCGTCGAAGAATTTAAAGCCCTATCTGTAGCTGTATTCCAGGATGCTTTGAATAAACCAATTGCCCTACGCCGACTATTTTCTAGCTCACATATTAAGAGCAAGGTCGGAAAAGTGGAAGCCTCATTCGAACAAGGCATTCGCATTCCCAGTGAGATCCTTCACTTATGGAAAGTCCTTAAAGACAATAACATTACGATTTATGTAATCACAGCTAGTCCAATTGACTTGGTGCGTTCAGTGGTCACTCAAGCACCATTCAACTTAGACAAAAGCCAAGTTTTCGGCCAGTGCTACGATGTGGATGAAAATGGCATTATGGATTCTCGTCTGGAAGAAGGCACTTTTATCACTAAGGGCTTAGGAAAAGTAGAAGTGATTAAGAACTTCATGGTAGCCGAACACGACAAGCAACCAGCTTTGGTATTTGGAGACTCTATGGGTGACTATCCAATGATGACACAATTACCTTTCGTTAAGTTAGCGGTATTGTTCAACCGTTATTCTAGCGACCAAACCCAACAATTAATCGTTAAGGGGATCAACACTTACCGTCAAGACGACGCAAAATTGGTTATCCAAGGACGCGATGAAAACAAAGGAACCTTACGCCCAAGTATGGCGACCATTCCATTAGGTCACTTAGAACCCGTATTACAAGCCGGGGAATTATATTTATAGAAACAGTAGAGAGATTGGGTGAACATTCGATTTCTCTTTTTATTTGGGCATAGTAAAAAACGCCAATAACAAATGTTATCGGCGTTTTTTTGCCTTTATATCAGTAGGTCGTCGGTTCTCGCATCTTGTTTAGTCGGGTGTGCTCGACCAGCTCAAGTCCACTTCAGAATAGTTTGCATCACACTTTACTTGATACGGCACTATTCTTCCAGTGTTGTTGAGCTTAGCGGTCTCGCTTACACCCTTTTATTTATATTCTTTGATGTCTTGTTCTAATTGCGCTAAGAATTCATCAAATGGCATTGATAATGTTTCTTTTGAACCATAGCGGCGCACTGTTACTGTGTTTTCAGCGATTTCGTTGTCCCCAAATACTAATTGGTATGGAATTTTAAGGGTTTGCGCTTCACGAATCTTGTAACCCATTTTTTCGTTACGGTTATCGACCTCAACACGCATACCCGCAGCTTTCATTCGACGACGGATTTCTTCAACATAGTCACCATGTGCATCATCGTTAACTGGGATTAATTTCGCTTGAACTGGTGCTAACCAAGTTGGGAAGGCACCTTTGTATTCTTCGATTAGGTAAGCTACGAAACGTTCCATAGTTGAAACGACACCACGGTGGATAACCACCGGACGGTGTGTATCTTGACCGTCTTGGCCAACGTAAGTTAGGTCAAAGCGTTCTGGTAATAAGAAGTCTAATTGAACAGTAGACATGGTTTCTTCATTACCTAAAGCAGTTTTCATTTGAACGTCTAATTTAGGACCGTAGAACGCTGCTTCACCAATGGCTTCAAAATATTCTAAACCTAAATCATCCATTGTTTCTTTTAACATTGCTTGTGCTTTTTCCCACATCTCGTCATCATCAAAGTATTTATCCGTATTGTCTGGATCACGGTAAGATAAACGGAAGCGGTAGTCTGTAATATTAAAATCATCATAGACTTGTTTGATTAATTGCAATACGCGCGTAAATTCTTCTTTAATTTGGTCTGGGCGTACAAAGATATGCGCGTCATTTAAAGTCATTTCACGTACCCGTTGTAAACCAGATAAAGCACCTGATTTTTCATAACGGTGCATCATACCTAATTCCGCAATTCGAATTGGGAATTCACGATAAGAGTGAATATCATTTTTATAAACCATCATGTGATGTGGGCAGTTCATTGGACGTAAAACTAATTGTTCACCATCACCCATATCCATTGGTGGGTACATATCTTCATGATAATGGTCCCAATGACCAGAAGTTTTATAAAATTCAACATCTGCCATAATTGGTGTGTAGACGTGCTCATAACCTAGTGATTCTTCTTTATCAACGATGTAACGTTCGATAATACGACGAACAGTTGCACCTTTTGGTAACCAGAATGGTAAACCAGACCCAACTTCAGGATTTACCATAAAGATATCCAATTCTTTACCTAATTTACGGTGGTCACGTTCTTTTGCTTCTTCACGTTGTTTGATGAATTCTTTCAAGTCGCGTTTTTCAAAGAATGCTGTACCGTAAACACGTTGCATCATTTTGTTATCTGAGTTACCTCTCCAGTAAGCTCCAGCAACAGATAATAATTTGAATTCTTTGATGTAACCAGTCGAAGGTACATGAATACCGCGGCATAAGTCAGTGAATTCACCCTGAGAGTAAACTGTTAACGTTTCATCTTCAGGTAAATCGGCGATGATTTCTAGTTTGTATTCATCATCCGCAAAGATTTCATTGGCTTCAGCACGAGTCACTTCACGACGTTCAATTGGGTAGTTTTCTTTAACGATTTTAGCCATTTCCGCTTCAATTGCAGGTAAATCTTCTTCAGCAATTTGTTTGTCTTGGTCAGTATCGTAGTAGAAACCAGTTTCGATGGCTGGTCCTACTCCAAATTTAATACCTGGATATAAACGTTTCATCGCTTGTGCCATTAGATGAGCAGTAGAGTGACGTAAGATACCTAATGCATCTTCATGTTTAGGATCAACGATTTCAATCGCGCCACCTTCATTAATTGGGGCATTTAAGTCTACCAATTCACCGTCAATTTTAGCCGCTAATGCGCGCTTTGCTAATGAGTTACTAATTGATGCAGCAACGTCACGACCTGTAACGCCTGCTTCGAATGATTTTTTAGCCCCATCTGGGAATACTAAGTCGATCATGTTTTTCCTCCTTTTTCCTTTTAAAAAATAAAAAAAGTCCCATCCTAGCCTAAAAGACTAGAATGGGACGCTAATAAACAATATGCGTGGTTCCACCCAAGTTCGATAATATATGCAGGGCATATCTTATCCTTAAATGCTGATAATGGGTGCGACCCGTACACCTTATCACATGTGCATAATGCCATCTGTTTCGGTGCGATCTAAAGAGTGGTTCGCTATATGATCTTGCAAGTTTTTCACCAACCAACTTGTCCCTATTGTCCAATCCTAAAGCTTGTCTCTTATCTTCGATTTAGTTATCTGATTTCAGAATAAGTATAAGCATCGAAACATTAATTGTCAAACAAAATTCATAAGAAACCGTTTCACATAGGCGATTTCAAGGAAAAAGAGACGAGTATAAACCCGTCTCCTTCTGATGAAAATTATTGTACACGTGAACCGTCAATATATTGACCACTTTGGTTTGCTTGAAGACGTTGTTGTTCAGCTACACGTTTTTGTTCGTTTTGGGCACGTTCATACTCAGCACGTGTTAATACGTCATTTACATTCATATTCACTTCAACAACTGTTAAACCAGTCATTTGTTGGACATTTTCTTTCACCGCTTTAGTCACTTTGTCAAAAGCTGCAGGAATATCTTTGCCATATTCAGCAATCACTTCAAGGTCTAACGCTACTTCTTTTTTACCAACTTCAGCGCTAACACCTTTAGTTTCGTCTTCGCTGCTAGAGAAGAAGTTCATAATTCCTGAAGTAAAGTTACCTTTTAACTCTAAAATCCCATCAATGTTTTGAACTGTATAGAAAGCAATTTTTTCTAAAACACGGCTTTCAAAAGTTAAATCATTTGTGTGTTTTACGTTTTCTGACATGTAAAATACCCCATTTCTTTTATTTTTTAATTATATAACCAATAAGTTGTCATCATCATAGCAAATCCATCTACTTAACTCAAACAATATGATACTAAAAATTGAAAAATGAGAACCAGCTTTCTAAGTCAATTTGCCCATCAAAATATGCGCCTACAATGTATCCAATTACTGATAATACTAGGATGAATAAGGCAGGTCCAAAACCTAACCACATCCACAGCAAACCAAAAATGAATGCAATCAATCCGCTAATAATACGATTTCTATATGGATACCAGCTACGTGGTGGTTGTTTCATATGCTCTGTGCCCCCTATCAACATTCGGTCCTATTTGACCAAGATTATCTAACGCGCGCCTGGTTTTGACCGCGCCCCTGTTGGCTTACCTGGCTCGCATCATACGGTGCGGCAGATACTTTTACATTTTGAATATTTGTTCCTATAACGCGTTCTGCACCAAGACTTGCTTTTTCTTGGATTTTATTAGAAATCGTTTGAACTGCTTGATTTTTATCTACAGCGTAATTAACAGTCACTTTAGTATTTTCCGGTTTGCGTCCAAACTTCACTGTCACATCTTTATGAGACACTTGTTTCACATCTAACAACTCTTGGTGTACCGCGTTTACAACTGTATCACGGTTTACTTTCACCTCACCAAAGTCATTAGACACTTTCAAGGTACGTGATTTTGCTGGTGCCTCCAAGGCCCAAATTAAAGCAACTGCAAAATATATAAATGCAAGGGATAATAGGACGATGACCGTATTCACTAACATTTGATTAGACACTATATACTGGTCAACAAAGTCACTTACGTATGGTATTGGATAAATGATTGAAGCTGTTGCCACTACCGCTAATAAAACTAAGAGTGAAAATAGGATTTGAAGGAATTTTCTTAATCCACCCATTCACTCACCTCCTTCATCTAGCTCCTATATGATATAAGTATAGCTTATCATTTTAAAGTTAAGTGTACAAATATTTCGACGTTAAAATGACGATAAAAAAAAGAAGGTATTAACCGTTACGACGGTCTCTACCTCCAACTATAATTTCTTCACTTAAATACTTGATTCTTTCCATGATACGGGCAGATTTAGCCACATCTACTCCTTCTCTAGTCGTCGTTAGAAATTCTTCTAACTCAGCCATAGAGAAGTTAGAGGTAAAGAATGTCGATAACTGTTCTTGCATCCGGTACTGCAAAATAACACCTAAGACATCATCTCGCACCCATTCACTATTGGATTCAGCACCAATATCATCCAGTACCAAGACTTGCGCTTGCTTGATTTCATTAACTCTTTGGTCAACCGTATTGGTCCGAATACGTGATTTCAGATCTACTAACAATTCTGGGTAATGCACCAAAGTAGATTTGACCCCATGCTCAGCCAAAGTATTGACTAAAGCTGCTAAGATGTGGGTTTTCCCAACACCAAATTGCCCGTGTAAATACAAACCTTTATGATAAGCATTTGGCTTACTAGTATAGGCTGAGATGAATTGCAGACTCTTTTGAATCGCTTCAAATCGGTCTTGATAGTCATCTTTCGTCATCTTTTCAAAAGAAGCTGATCGCAGACTTTTCGGCATCGAGACCATAGTCACCCGCTTGTTTAATTCTTCGGCCTCTTGTTGCTGGATAAAGGCTTCAGTTGGATGATAATCCACATCGATAAAGTTCACGTTCATAATCAAATTGGGCGCATATTGGACAAATTTCTTTTGGCCCAAAGCATCATTGCCGTTCTCGCGGGCAAACTCATATAATTTTGAAAATGATTTCTTCACAATTTCATCTTCAAAGCTTAATTGATGTTTGGCAAGAAAAGCCTGAACATCTGGGTCACTTTGGACTATCCCTTCAATTTTGGCTTGTCGCTCTTTGAACATAGGATTGCGGTTGAACTGCTGTTTTAAGGAGTCGCCCACATTTTTCATTTGGTTGTCATCAGCCATACTTATTCACCTTCTTTGGGATTTAATGATTGTAGTAATTGTTGAATTTCTGCTTCTTGGGCACTTAAGGTTGCCTTATTTTCTTGCTTAACTGCCGTGTCTTGCTTAGGCATTTCTTGGTCACTTGCCTTTGGCGCCGCCACTGGTTTTTGATATTTATCCTGTCTTGAATCAGGGTCTAACCATTTTGGCTTAACCGACTGCTTCTGCGTCTGATAACGACCTTTAGCCATCCGGTTTTTTTGCCGTTTTTCATAATTTTCAGCACTCTTCTGCTTACGTTGCTTCAAGTATAACATGGCTTCCTCAGGCTCAACCACCTTGTTTTGACGCCAATCATCAGCAACACTCTCTAGGTATGAGCGCGTCAGCCGATTCTGTTCCAACTCAATCAAACAATATTGGACCATTACATTTAAGGTCGCCGGCTGAATCACCTCTAATTTGATCAACTCGGTAATAGCGTTCCCCTCAGACTTCGTCAGATAGCCACCCTTTTGTTCCTTAATCGACTTCGCAAAAGCAATTGGTGGATAAGACCTAGCCAATTTAGAAAATGACAACTCTTCTTGTGAAAGCCCTTTGCCTAACCATATTTGATCAGCTTGGTCTGCTTGTTGGCGGTCTTTGGTCTCTGAAACTGTGATCCGGTCCGTTAAACCGCTACTAGTCCCTTGTGTAGATGCCTTTGCTGGGTGAATATTGCTTGTACTCGTTTGATTACTCGACCGGTCTAAAGCCAGACGTTGTAACTTGCGTACGTCAATCTTATTGGTCCTTAGATCAGTCGCTGATAAGGCCAATTCTTTCAAGTCCACTTCATCAAAACCATAGAGTTGATGTAAGGATACAAACATCTCTCTCACGTCATCTGTAATGGCTTTTTCAGAGATGAATGACGATTGCAGCAACTCTTTTAAGGTGTTCATATTCAAGGTTGAACTAGTAATTGTAGTTGCCTTGGTTTGGCTATTCTTAGCTACCAACTTATCCTCAATCTCATCAGAAATTGGAAAGTACTGGCTTGGTAATCGGTAGACATCCTGGAAGGTGGCGGTCACTTCCGTCCAATCTCCTGATTTTAAATCCATCGGCATTTTGATGGAAAACTTATCTAACATCAATTGATAGCGGTCTTGACCCAACCGGTCCATTAATAGACTAGACATAATTGGATCAGAGAAAATATGCTTAGAATCCAATGGTGCTTGTAATTGATAAATCGTCGTCACATCATCTTGGCTTGTGTGACTACTTTTTTCAAAAACTTGTAATAAGCCAATTGCTTCAAGTTGCCGTCTGGCCTTCACGTATTGCTCCTTACCGGCCACCATTTGTTCCATCAAATCGAAGTGGCGCAAAGGGATTGAGGCAAAGTCAGACAATTGAATATTGGCATATAAAGTCTGGTAAAAGGCGTAGGCAATGCCACCAATAATGGGTTGGTATAGGTGAAGTAGGACTTGCTGGTCAATATCTGAAATCCAGTGGGGTTGGGTAATTTGAACAAGCCCTTTTGGATCTAAATTTTGCCATGGGTATGTCACTGGCATTACCCTCCCTTCTGTGAAATATTTAGTCTGCTACATGACCTTGGTTTGACTCTTCGGGATTCACGTCGCTTTCAGCCTGGTCATTCCGCCCTCTTAATCGCTCGATTTCTCTTAGGAAAACAGTCGGATCCTCAAATTGTCGGTATACGCTAGCATAACGAATATAAGCCACTTCATCAATATCTGGTAAAGCTGCCATCAACAACTCCCCAATTTCAGAAGCTGGCACCTCATTTTGGCTACGAGACCGCAACTCAGATTCAACGTCATTGGCTAACTGTTCAAGTTGGTCAGCTGATACAGGACGCTTTTCAGCAGAACGGATCAGACCACGTAAAACTTTCTCATGAGAAAATTCCTCTCTGGTTCCGTCACGTTTAACGACTAATAAGGGGGTTCGTTCGATGCGCTCGAAAGTGGTAAAACGGGCGCCACATTCTAAGCACTCTCGACGTCGGCGAATAGAGGTATTATTCTCCGCTGGTCGACTATCAATTACTTTTAAATTGGTTGAAGCACAATTTGGACATTGCATATATTTGACACCTCTGCTTTCAATTTTAATATACTTGAATAATTGCTCGATTTATTATAGCACAAAGGCTATTCAACCACTATTTTAGCGGTTGAAAACCAGAGATGCCAATCCATGCATCCAGTTGTTGTTCAGTATTTGGAATAGAACCCGAATTATCAATCACCACATCCGCCATCATGGCTTTTCGTTCAATGGACATTTGACAAGTCATTCGTTGAAAAGCTTCAACTGAGGTTAAGTTATCCCGCTGTATTAACCGGTCTAATTGAATGGTTTCTGACACATAAATAACCATCACCTGGTCACATGCATCCGCGAAATTCCCTTCAAATAATAAAGGAATATCCATGACAATCAGTTCATGGCCTTCCGCTTCATACTTGTCTTTTTGACTGTTTAACCAGTCGCGAATAGGTTGACGTAATAGTTCATTCAGTTTCTCTCGTTCCTTATCATCTGAGAAGATAATTTGGCCCAGTTTTTTGCGGTCTAAAACCCCATTAGGAAAGACAATATCCTCTCCAAAATGCGCTTTAACTGACTCTAAACCTGGTTGTCCGGGTTCAACAACCACCCGTGCCCCGTAATCTGCATCGATGACTGGAAACCCGGCTTTCTTAAAAAATTTACTTGCTGTTGATTTACCTGTGGCAATACTGCCGGTTAGTCCTAAAATATGACTCATAGTGCCTCCGTTTTAATTTAAATAGATGATGTAATATATTTCACTGCAAGTGAATGCGCTGGCAATGTGGACAGAAATGCGTTCCTCTTTTAGCCACGCTAATTTTCTCAATCTCAGTGCCGCATCGTGGACAGGGTTGTCCCTTTTTCCCGTAGGCCTTTAAATAATCGGCAAATTGACCATTCTCACCAAAGGTATTGGTATAGGTTCGAATCGTTGTCCCACCAACTTCAATGGCTGACGCCATAATCCGACGACTCTCAGTGATAATGGCTTGGATTTCCTCATCATATAACGATCTAGCGCTTTGTTCAGGGTGGATTTTCGCTGCAAATAAGATTTCATCCGCATAAATATTGCCAATTCCCGCAATAACCCCTTGATCTAAGAGTACTGCCTTGATGGATCTTGTTGTCTTATCAAATCGTTTTTGCAGATAAGTAAAGGTTAAACCGTTTGGCTCAGGACCTAATTTCAGCTTGGCAATCTCTGCTTCAGTATCCGCCTTTTCAACCATATGAATCCGGCCAAACTTCCGAACATCTCGGTAACGAAGGTCATGACCGTCAGTCAGATGACAAATAACATGGGTATATTGGTCTACCGGGCTATCGGTTGGCTCATATAGGTATTTGCCTTCCATTCGTAAATGGGCAATCCATGTCACATCTGTCCAATAGAAAAGTAAAAATTTCCCTACTCGACCTACTTTCTCTAATTGCTGGCCGGGCATCCGTCTCTCAAAAGCCTCCACGCCACCTTCTGCCTGAATAATTCTTGGCCAAGTCACTGTCACAGACGATACTTTCTTGCCAATAACAATTTCTTCTAGACCACGTCTAACCGTCTCCACTTCCGGCATCTCTGGCATCATTACACCACTTTCTACTATCTCTTCTTTATTCTATTCTAATGCAAAACCTGCCTATTGAAAAGACAAGCAGGAGGCAAACCTTGCAAGATATCTGACATACTTGTTCATTTTATTCCATAGGATAGAAAAGAGGTGCCAGTTTGTTTTCACTGCACCTCTTTTTATTCATTATTTAGCTTCATACCAAGTTGCACCGTAATTAGATTCAATTTCTAATGGCACATCTAGTTGAGCTGCTGACCCCATGATTTCAGTTACTAATTTCTCTAGTGTCTCAATTTCATCTTTTGGCACTTCAAAAACCAACTCATCGTGGATTTGTAATAACAGATTAGCTTGTAACTTATGTTCTTTTAAAGCTTCATCCATCTTTACCATCGCAATTTTAATGATATCCGCTGCGGTACCTTGAATTGGCGTATTCATGGCATTACGTTCAGCAAATGAACGAACATTGAAGTTCTTCGATTTCAAATCAGGTAAGTAGCGACGACGGTTAAATAGGGTTTCTACATAACCATCTTCTTTGGCCTTCTCTACAACATTCTTCATGTAAGTTTGAACACCTGGATAGTTTTCCAAGTAAGTATCAATAAAGTTCTTAGCTTCTGGACGAGAGATATTCAAATTTTGGCTCAAACCATAGTCAGAAATCCCATAGACAATCCCAAAGTTTACCGCCTTGGCGTTCCGTCTCATATTAGAGGTCACTTCTTCTTTAGCCACATTATAGACTTTCATAGCTGTTGAAGTATGGATATCTTCGTGGTTGTTGAAGGCTTCTTGCATGTGCTTGTCACCAGAAATATGGGCTAAAACTCGTAATTCAATTTGTGAATAGTCACTTGAAAAGATAACCCAGTCTTCGTGACTTGGCACAAAGGCTTTACGGATACTCCGACCTTCTTCAGAACGGATTGGGATGTTTTGTAAGTTTGGATCAGCTGATGATAAACGACCTGTTGAAGTTAAGGTCTGTTGGAAACGAGAATGAATTTTACCATCCTCGTGGATAAACTCTTGTAATCCTTCAACATAAGTTGATTGCAATTTATTCAATTGGCGGTAATTTAAAATCAAGTCGATGATTGGTGCTTGGCCAGCCAATTTTTCCAAAACATCTTGGGCTGTAGAATAACCAGTCTTCGTTTTCTTAATCACTGGTAAGCCCATTTCTTCAAACAAGATAACGCCTAATTGTTTAGGTGAATTCACATTGAATTCGTGACCAGCTTCCTTCCAGATATTGGCTTCAAGGCCGTCGATAATCTCTTGGAATTCAGCCTGCATAGTGACTAATTGTTGTTTGTCCACTGAAATCCCTAAAATTTCAAGGTTTGCTAATACTAAAGCCAATGGTAACTCTATTTTTCGGTACAAGTCATCCATTTGATTGGCTTCTAGTTGCGGGCGAATAGTTTCTTGCAGTCGTGCGATAATATGCACTTTACGGGCAATGTGTTCGTACATGGTTTCAGTTTCTTCAGGTACGCTCCGTTTAGCCCCTTTGCCATAAATAGACTCATCATAAGACAAGTCATCCATATCAAATTCGCGTGCCACTTCAGCCAAGTCGTTAGAATTATCACGGGCATGGAGTAAATACGACCCAATTAAGACATCATCTACAACCCCTGCAAAGTCGATGTCTACATAATCTAGCATCACTTTCGTCCGCTTGGCATCAAATACCACTTTTGTGACTTGCTCATCCGATAACCATGCTTTAAATAAATCAGCCTGTAGTAAGCTAGCATCTCCGGTAAATATTTCACTACCATTCGTCCATGCAATAGCCACAACCTCTGAATCATGGTAGTTTTTACTCAAGTTTTCAAGGTAAATCGCGTACCCATCCGCTACAGCTTCACTTGGGAAATGGTCCCCTGTTAAATCCTCAGCAGACGCCACATGCGTATAGGTAACCTCTTCCCAATCTTCTGTCAACAAGTCCGCCTGGTCTGAATTTTCCAGTAAACGTGACATAAAACCATTAAAGTTCATATCCTTGTAAAATGACATCAGCGGTTCAAGCTGTTTGCCTTTATAAGGTAACTCAGCTAAGTCAATCTTCACGGGTGCATCCAGTTCAATACGTGCCAACTTTTTAGACAGCATCGCATTGTCTTTTTCGTTGATCAGATTCTCTTTACGCTTCGATTTCTTCATGTCGTCAATTTGTTCGTACATCTCTTCCATTGACCCATATTCATGTAATAATTTTAAGGCCGTCTTTTCACCAATGCCTGACACACCAGGATAGTTATCCGAAGAATCCCCCATTAACCCCTTCATATCAATGATTTGTTCAGGCGTAATCCCCATATCTTCCATAATCGAAGTTGACGTATAAGACACTAATTCAGATACCCCTTTTTTGGTGATATCTACCCGGACATTGTCACGCGCTAATTGCGTTAAATCTTTGTCCCCGGAAATCACGACAACATCAAATTCTTCAGGGTCTACTTTAGTCGCAAAAGTCCCGATAATGTCGTCTGCCTCATAGTTAGTCAAGTCATAATGCGCAACCCCAAAGGCATCTAGGAGCACATTGAAAAATGGCATCTGCTCTCTAAACTCAGATGGTGTTGATTGACGCCCACCTTTATATTCATCAAAGAATTCGTTTCTGAAAGTCGTTTTACCTGCGTCCCACGCCACCAAGGCATGCGTCGGTTGTTCTTTTTCCAAGATATTATTCATCATTTCATGAAAAGCAAACAAGGCATTGGTATGCATACCATTTTTGTTTACGAATGAATCGATATTATGGATGGCATAGAAAGAACGAAAAGCCAGAGATGACCCGTCAAATAGGACGAGCTTCTTCTTTTCTTTATTAGTACTCAATTGAGTCGCCTCCTGAAATTCGTTGGAATACACCTGCATCAATCGTTTCAGCGTCATTTTGTAGATGCTCTAGTGGTGGTAAAACAGTCAACATAGCATCTAAGACACGGTCGTCATCAGTGGAATTGGTAAACTTCCCAATACAGTGAATCGTCACGAATTGTTTCAATTCTTCTACACGGATAACCTCAAATTCAAACGTGATGATTGAGTTATGTGGAATAGAATGGATGATATTGATGTTCATTTCAACTAAACGAGAACCTGGACCAGGGAAATTCATCGATACTGTACGTGTAATAATCCCCATTAAGGCGATTGGTGGTACAACAACCTCGCCTGGCGTAAGGCCAGCTTTATGTGACGTTTGTTGTAGGTATGCGGGGTTCGAGTCTGAGGTAACCCCCATGTATAACAAGACATCTCGCTCTCTAATCGATTCAGTTACACGGAAAGTATCGCCAACTTTGATTGCTTGAAGGGTTTTACCCATTGCAGCTTGTTCTTGCGTCTCTTCTAAATTATGTTCTACCATATTCATACACCCCTACGATTATTTTATGATCATGTCGTTTCCAACGGTTATTTGTTGCGAAAAAAGCAACAGTCTCTCCCATATTTTATCAAATAAACTGGATATATGCGACAAATACAATAGTATGGTGGTAGACACCATTGTACCGGCTGCAAAAAAGCTACGACCAGAATGTCATAGCTTTTTTAACCAATTTTATTTGTTCTCTATATAAGTGGCTAACAAGTCAATGTATAAGTCAACGAATGTTAGATACTCGTCCTTGTCCACGTATTCATCAATTTGGTGGGATGTTGTTGATCCTGGGCCAAAGATGATGATTGGGTAGCCAGCTGGTTTGTTGGCAACAAAGTTTGCCCCATCCGTACCACCAGTCATTGGCACAACTTCCAAGTCTTGGTTTAGGTATGTAGCCCCTAGTGTTTTGGTTAATTGTACTAGGTCTGAATCAACCCCACCATTCAACGGTTTTAAGTCTAGGGTTAATTGTAGGTCGAAGTCTGCCCCTTTATCCAAGAATTCTTGGTAAACTTCAGAAAATACGCCTTTAACTGCTTCATTATCGAATTCAGGAACTGTGCGAATGTTAAAGACTACTTCTGCGTGATCAGGAATCGTATTCACTTGGTCACCACCACGGAATACCGTCACGTTAAAGGTTGGCTGTTTCAATAATTGGTCTAATTCTTGGTTACCGGCGTCGTCACCTTCAACTGCTCCGTATAAATTCAATACTGGCGAGAAGTCTAATTGACCAAAGCTGATATCTTTTGTTGCTTCCTTGAATGCTTTTTTGAAGGCTAACGCAAAGTCCATCAACGGGTCAATGGCGTTGATGCCACCACGTGGTCTAGATGAATGAACAGATTTACCGCGTGAAGACACCACAAAGTTCATGGAACCCTTGTGAGATGGGTGAATCATCCCTGTTGTTGGTTCACCAATTACAATCGCGTCAACGTCAGATACATAACCTGCTTCCTCTAGTTGGATTGAACCGACAGCCCCGTTCTCCTCGTTGTATGTCGCTAACAAGCGTAAAGTACCGCGTTCTAATAATCCTTGTTCTTTAATTTCGATCATGGCGATCACTAAGGCAGCCAATCCACCTTTCATATCTGTAGATCCACGGCCGAATAGTTTCCCGTCGCGCTCAGTCAATGTGTAAGGATCAGACATCCAAGCCTCCGCATTCCCTGCCGAAACCACATCCATATGACCAGAAATAGCTAATACTGGTGAACCCGATCCGATTTCAGCTACCAAGTTGGCACGGCCAGGAATCCCTGTTGGAATCACTTTAGAATCGATCCCATACTCGCCTAGTAGGGCTGCAAGATAATTAGCCACATCTTCCTCATTGCGGTCTACAGTCTCGATGGCCACAATATCGCTTAAAATTTTAATTTTCTCTTCATCAGTAAATACTTTAGCTGCTTTTGTCAAAAAGAACACTCCTCATTTTTCTGCCATTTCCTCTGGCATTCGTCATATATTCCCCATTTTAGCACGAATTTTTGCCTATAAATAACAAATTGCTCATGAGATTTCAATCATGGGTGTTCGCTTTTATTGAATTATCTATACGAATACTTTTCTAAGCAGAATTAACCAACATTTCACATGAGGCCAGCAAATATATTATTTATTATGGAAATCGTTTTCATAAAGCCTTTCTTATGCTAGAATGAAGTTAACATCAAATATCAAAACATGAGAGGAGTGAATATTATGGCAGCTATCCATTATTACTTTGTCCGTCATGGTGAAACGACCGCCAATGCAAACCAACGCGTCCAAGGATGGGCAGATTCACCAGTTACACGCGCCGGCATGGGTGTAGTCGACCAAGTAGCCGAAACACTATCAGATGTGCCCTTTGACCTAGCCTACACCAGTGATTTAGACCGGTGTATTGAAACAGGTGAGCGCATCTTAATGAAACAAGAAAATGATATCCAACTATTCCCAGTTGAAGGCTTTAGAGAGTACAACTTCGGTGGTTTAGAAGATCAAGATATCGAGAAGGTGTGGCCAAAATCCATTAGCCAATTAGTTGACGAGATGCGGATCAACCAAATCCCCTCCACCCAATACGTGCCACTAATTATTGAAAATCTTGTCGAGCGAGATGAAGAAGGCAATTCAGAAGACTTTATCACCTTCTGGAACCGAATTGAAGAAGCGATGTTGGATATCCACGACGACGCCCTAGAAGTCCGCATGGAAACCCAAAAGAAAGACATCCACGTCTTAATCGTTAGCCACGACATGCCCATTCGCTTCTTCCTCCATGAAGTCTTACCAGAATTTGACTTAAAAGAAGATTTAGATTATGGTCACTATGCCCATGTTGTCTATACTAAAGGTGCCTACGAACTAGAAGAATTTAATCAAGTTTAGTCAGACAACCTTCGAAAAAAAGACCACAAATAAAAAAAGCTAGCTTCACGTCTTGTTTCCTGTCTATAACAAGGAATGGTCTTGGTAAGCTAGCTTATTTTGGGATGGTTAAGGTCTAAATTTTTCAATTACAGCTAGCATTTCTTCAGCAAAATAGTCTAACTATGGGTCAATAAAATCTTGTAGGTAGATGCTTTCTTGACGACTCTAACCCTCCGAATCTTTCTTTATTTCTATTAAGACTTTATTAGTCATGGCTGAATAATAGTTGATTTCTGAATGCCCATTTCAACTGCTTCGGCAATTTCACTATCAGCGTTTGATGATTCATCGTGTATAACTAATGGGGTATCCACCAATTACCTCACCTCTTCCAAAATAAAGCGTTTTAATTTACAGGTGTATTATCATAATTTCGTATTATATTCTAACGTCTATGATAAATATGAATGGTCAACCCACCCATCACATCCACTTGGTCCAGTTGCAAGGGAATAGATTCGTCCATTTCATAAAATAAAGGCTTCCCTTTACCCAGAATAATTGGCACGGTCCCGATGATATATTCATCAATCGCATTGGTTGCCATAAAGGGTTTCAGCATAATCCCACCACCATACAAGTAAATATTATGGTCTTGCTTCTTCTTCGCCAACATAAATTTCACAATTTGCCCTGGTTTGACAAAATGGATATTGCCTTCGTTTGGCCGCTTTTCATTTGTCACAACGTATATGGTTTTTGATGGAAAATCTGCTGCAAAACCAATTTTATAAGACTGGTGTCCCATGACAATAATGTCATAAGCATCAAAAAAGGCTTCTAGCGAATACGGTGAATCACTGGTTGATACATCCCTTAAATTCGGACCCGCAACCCCTTCAATAAAATCAAATTGATCATCCAAATCCGCAATATAACCATCCACACTTTGGACAATACTCAAAGCAATCTTACCCATGAAATCCCCTTTCTAAACATCTTAAAGTACAGTCAGAATAATATATCAATAATTAAACATTGGTGTCACTCCTTGATAACAAGCGAATCATCCATTGCTTACTGTGTAAACTAGTTATGATGGTTTGATTAACGAGAAATTCAGGAATAATTGTTAGCTATAATAGCCGAGGCTAGAGCGATTCTAGCATGCCTTAGCAGTGAACCAGGATGGTCTGACGTATATCAAGATGTGGGCGGTACGCCTTACAGATTGAATAGTCAGGCAAGCATAGAGACCAGGGCTCTGTGCGGTCCCACTGCAATCAAGCCTATGCTAGAAAAAAGCGTAAGCCGAAGGATTATTGAATTATATATTTACAAGTCTTCCAAAGTTAATCCAGCAACGCGGACATCATCTTTTTCCGCTTGTGGTAATGCATCTCGTAATGCAGAAACTGTTTTGCTTAAGCCTGGTACTTGCCATTGCCCGGCAATATCGGCCGCTGGGCACAAGACAAAAGCCCGTTCATGCATACGGGGATGGGGTACCTGTAAATCATTTGTATCGATGATATTTTCATCTAACAACAAGATATCCACGTCAATGGTACGAGGGCCATTTTTAATGGTTCGTACCCGTTTTTGATCTTGTTCAATGCTTTGACAGAAAGCCAATAAATCAGCTGCTGATAAGTCCGTTTGGATATGCACAACCATATTTAAAAAGTCCTCTTGGTCAAGATAGCCTTTGGGGACCGTTTCATAGATTGGTGAAGTTGCCACTACTTTAATCCCTTCATTTTGCTTAAAGGCTGCCACTGCATTTTTCAAGTGGCCTAGTCGTGGTTCAATGTTAGACCCTAAAGCGATTAATACGTCTGATTGCATGTTTATTTCACCTCGTTCATCTGACTAAACCATGCTCGGTCTCGTTGGATCTCAATGGCTACACTATCGTAAATTCCGCGAATAGGCGGGTCAGGTTTCACTACCTTGATGGTCACTTCTTCAACGAGTGGAAAGTCCCCTAAAATCCGCATGGCTAACTTGTGGGCTAATCGTTCCAATAATTTAGCGGGTGCTTCATGAACCACAACCTCTTCAATAACCGTATAGACATCGGCGTAAGAAACTGAATCATACATATCATCTGATTGGCCAGCTGGCGCCAAGTCTACAGCTAAAATTGCATCCACATTAAACCTTTGCCCAAGCGTTGTTTCTTCAACCAACAAGCCGTGGTTGGCGTAAAATTGCAGATTATTCAAATAAATTTTATCCCTTGTAGCCATCAGAACCCCTCCTTAAATATTCACTGGGTCAATTTGTCCGCGTTTGATTGCATCTGCCACCGCTGCAGCTTCCTTGTTGACTTTCACATTGTGGACCCGAACCATGTCAGCCCCCGATAAGATCCCTGAAACCGTTGTGGCTGCGGTCGCGACGTCGCGTTCATTAGCCGGCACATCCACTAACTTACCCAAAAAGCCTTTTCTTGAAGTAGCCAAAATGACAGGCATATTAAAGCTAGACAATTCTTGTAAGCCTTGGATTGCCAATAAGTTGTCGTCCGCCGTTTTGGCGAAACCAACACCAGGGTCAAGAATCAGCTGGTCGTCACGCATCCCTTGGGCGCGGGCAATATCAATAGAGGTTTGTAGGTCAGCTTTCATCTCTTTCATGATATCGCTATAAGCCTGGTATTCTTCCCGGTTGTGCATCAAAATTAAAGGTGCATCAAAGTCAGCGCAAACCTTGGCAATTGCTGGTTCACGGGTCGCAGCCCACTGGTCGTTAATGATATCTGCACCTGCTTCAAGGGCTTGACGGGCCACCTCAGCCTTCCAGGTATCCACTGAAATCAAGACATCCGAAACTTGACGAATAGCTTGAACTGCTGGCACAACCCGGTTAATTTCTTCTTCAAGGGTAACTGGGACGTGGCCAGGACGGGTCGATTCACCGCCCACATCAATAATATCCACCCCTTCAGCGACCATTCTTTCTACTTGGGCAATCATGTCGTCAGTAGCAACATAGGCCCCGCCATCTGAAAATGAATCAGGGGTCACATTTAAAATACCCATGATCCAAGTGTGGTCGCTCGGGAAATTGAAGGTTTTATTTAATCGTTTAATATACATCTCGTCACAAACTTTCTATGGTCACTGCATCCACTATAAATTCATCATATCTAAAACTTCTTGCCGGCGACCGCGGTCAGTGTATGTGCCACGGGTTGCGTAAGTGACCGTCTTAGCACCTGGTTTCTTGATGCCTCGTAAAGTCATGCACATGTGTTCTGCTTCTAACACGACAAATACGCCTTCTGCCCCTAATTCTTCCGCTAAAACGTCCGCCACTTGGTTGGTTAACCGTTCTTGTAATTGCGGTCTCAAGGCAAAATCTTCGACAATCCGTGCCAATTTAGATAGGCCAATAACCTGCCCGTCTTTTGGAATATAGGCTACATGCGCTTGCCCAATCACTGGTAATAGATGGTGTTCACATGTTGAGTGGAAGGGAATATCCTTCACCAAGACAAATTCTGATGCTGATTCAGAAAAGGTTTTTTCTGTGTGGATTCTAGGGTCTCGATTTAGCCCGTCAAATATTTCCGCATACATTTTGGCTACCCGTTCTGGCGTTTCAACAAGTCCTTCGCGGTCCGGGTTTTCGCCAACTGCAAGCAGTATCTCCCGTACTGCCTTTTCAATTCTTTCCATATCCATTATTGTCACCTTTTCTTAATTAATATTGAACACTCTTTATAATGCTTATAGCCGATTTTTGATGATGTCCCGTAAATAGCCCACAAAGTAGAAGGACCCAAATATACATAAAATGTCTTCTTTATCTAATTGTTGTAAGGCCATTTGTAAGGCTACTGGATCTGATTCAGCCACTTGCACTTTCGTTCCACTTTCTGCAATCATATCAGCCAACTGGTCAGCCGGTAAAGCCCGATTTGAATGCGGTGTTACGGTAATGATTTCTTGAAAAATGGGCGTAATTTCTTTCACCACATGGACCACATCTTTATCTGCCAACATGCCCATAATCGCTATCCTTTTGCCCACTTTTGAAGCTGGATAATGGGTTAAAATCGCTTCTTTCAAGGACAATATCCCATCCATATTATGCGACCCGTCGATAATAATATCGGGTTCAGACGCAATCTTTTCAAATCGAGCTGGCCAAGTGACGGTTGCTAGACCTTGCTTAATTGCTTGTCCAGAAATAAAAACACCCAAACCTTTTAATACATCTATTATTTCAAGGACCAAGGCTGCATTATTGACCTGATAAGGGGCTTGTAGATTAAGGGTATACCTTTGCCCTTTGTAATCAAATGATGGATGCCCTTGTTGGTTGACTACTATTTGGCCAATATCACTTGGGTTGACTTCATGTACCGGCACTTTCAGCTGGTCAGCTTTTTGAAGGATTGCCCTCTTAGCTTCATCAACTTGTGGGTATAAGACGAGAGGTATACCATCTTTCAGAATTCCTGCCTTTTCACCTGCAATTTCGCCCAAGGTGTCGCCAAGAATTTCCTGATGATCCAAGGCAATTTTGGTGATGGCTGTCAGAAGTGGTCGCTCGATGATATTAGTCGCGTCCAATCTACCCCCTAAACCAACTTCTAAGACGACAAAATCTATTTGATTTGCCTCAAAGGTCAACCAAGCAAGTCCGGTAAAGACTTCAAACTCGGTGTAATATTCATCCGGCCCTAGTGCTTTCGTCATCCGGTCAACTTGCGCCATCAATTGGTCGTCACTTATTGGCTGACCGTTGATTTGAATGCGCTCGTTAAAGTCTACTAATGACGGTGAGCTGAACAAGCCAACTTTGTAGCCTGCTTCCTGTAAGATTGTCGCCAACATTTTTGCCGTAGACCCTTTGCCATTAGTGCCTGCGATATGAATGGTTGGGAGTTGATTTTCTGGGTGGTTAAAGTGCGCCATTAATTGTTTCATTGACGCTAGTCCTAACACCATTTCGCCCGCGGGTGCTAGGGGCAACTTTGCTTGAAGTGATTCGTATCGCAATGGTTAAGCCTCTTTCCATGATATTTTGAAAATTGTCTATTTTCAGTTTAACAAAAAACTAGTTTAATTAAGTATAGCTAACTTTCAATTGATAGTCATCCAAGGAAAGTGAATTTAATTATTCAAGAACTATAATAAGTAAAAAAATAATATACCCTCGGTCTCTTAACTACCTATCATTGCCTTAAAATAGGATATGATTCAGGGCGCTCGGATAGGTAATGCTGGAAGAATAGTGCCGTATCACACAAAGTGTGATGCAAATTATTCTGAAGCAGACACCTGTCTGCCCTGTAGAATTCGACTTGTAGTGGTAACAGAAGAGGTTAATTTATTTTCCCATCAACCCCTATCATTTGAGAAATACAGTCGTCTATATTACAATAGTGGTATATTATTTTGAAATCGAATTATCACTTCTAAAAGGAGATGTATTATGGGATTATTAGTAGACGGCGTTTGGAAAGACCAATGGTATGACACAAAATCAACAGGTGGTCGCTTTGTCCGTAAAGATTCACAATTCAGAAACTGGATCACCACTGACGGTTCACCAGGTCCAACAGGTGAAGGTGGGTTTAAGGCTGAAGCTGGACGTTACCACTTATATGTATCACTAGCGTGTCCGTGGGCTAGTCGCACCTTGATGATGCGTAAATTAAAAGGCTTGGAAGACATGATTTCTATTTCTATCGTAAATCCAATCATGTTGGAAAACGGCTGGACATTTGCACCAGACCAAGGTGTGATTGCTGACCCAATTTTAAACGCTGACTTCTTGCACCAAGTTTACACACATGCAGACCCTACCTATACTGGACGTGTAACTGTACCTGTTTTATACGACAAAGAAAAAGATACCATCGTTAACAACGAATCATCTGAAATTATGTTGATGTTAAACTCAGCCTTTGACGAAATTGGTGCCATTGAAGGTGATTACTACCCTGAAGAATTGCGCGACCAAATCAAAGAAATGGATGACTTTGTCTATCCAAACATCAACAACGGTGTTTACAAAGCTGGTTTTGCGACAGACCAAGCTGTTTATGAAGAAGAAGTTGGTCATGTATTTGATGCCTTAGAAAAATTAGACGGTATCCTAGCTGACAAAAAATTCTTATTAGGTGACAAATTAACTACATCTGACATCCGCTTGTTCCCAACCTTAATCCGTTTCGAACATGTCTACTACGGTCACTTCAAGTGCAATATCAAGCACTTAACAGACTTTGAAAATGTATGGCGTTATACCCGTGAAATCTACAACATTGCAGGTATTTCTGATACAGTTGATTTCTACCACATCCAACACCACTACTACGGTAGCCATCCAACAATCAACCCGAACGGTATTATTCCAGCGGGTCCGGCAATCTCTTTAGACATCTAAGGTGACTGCAAGAAATTAAACAAGCCAATACGAAAAAAACTGGTGGTCACTATTAAACGTGACACCAGTTTTTCCTTTTGTTATGACCAAAAGATTACCCTTTCACCCCGTCTTCTTTGACGCCAAGTAACAATGCACCCCCGATAATAAAGAGAATAATCAAACCAAAGACCCCATTCACGGAGTTGCCCGTCATTTGGGTGATAATCCCTAGTAAGGTTGTCCCGATAATAGAAGAGAATTTCCCAAAGACATTGTAGATGCCGAAGAATTCATTCGTTTTGCCTTCTGGTACTAATTTTCCAAACATAGAACGTGACAAGGCTTGTAAGCCACCTTGAGCCGTCCCGACCATACAAGCTAGTATAAAGAAATCAGTCGCTGTTTCCATACTCAAGGCATAGATACAAATGATGATATAAGTCACAATCCCTACATAGATCATTTTCTTGTCCCCGAATCGTTTGGCCAATTGCCCGTATAATACAGTGAATGGAAAGGCCACAATTTGAACAATCAATAAGACCACTACAAGGACTGTCGCTTCAATCCCTATGTCAGTTGCTACAGCCGTTGCCATCGAAATAATCGTCCCTACCCCGTCGATATATAAGAAATAAGCCAATAGGAAAATAAATAACTGACGGTATTGAGCCATGTCTTTGATGGTATTTTTCACCCGTTTAAAGGAATCGCGGATGGGTCTTGGACTTGGGGTAATCCACGATTTTTGTTGAACATTTTGCCAATAAGGAATAGTAAAGGCAAACCACCAAATAGCGGTTAATACAAAGGCTGCTCTGGTTAACCAATCTAGGGTAAATGGCATAGCATCGATATTTAACATAAAGACTAAATATAATAAAAATGGCACACAAGACCCTATGTAGCCCATACCGTAACCCATTGAAGATACGCGAGACATCCGGGTTTTCCCCGTTACATCAAGCAGTGAAGCATCATAAAAGACATTTGACGATGAAAATCCGATATTGGATAAAACATATAAGATTAATAGGATCAACCAAACAATCCCCCATGTCCCACCTGGCGTGAAGGCCATTAATAATACGGAAATAATCCCTAATAAAGTCCCAATCGTAAACAAGGGTTTTCTAAAACCTCGATATTCAGCAATTGACCCTAAAATCGGTGACATCAAGCCTACTAAAGCCGTCCCGATAGAATTGGCATAAGACAGGTAGGCTGTTGAATCTGCGTCCAAAACCCCCGCCCCTTCTGCGATTTCCTTATAAAACAAAGGAAATAGTGTCGATGTGATGACTAAGGAATAAGCTGAATTTCCAATATCCTGTAAAACCCACGACCACTCTTCTTTGGTATAACCCCAAAACTTTTTACCTATCTCTGCCATGACTTGCCTCCGTATTAATATTTTTGCTGTTGATAGTTGTAAACCGCTAATTCAACAATTAAGTCATATGGAATATCTGAATCATAGGGAAATTGTAAGGTCCCTTTAGCTGACCTATAGTCTGAAATCTTATCCCCAAAAACATCAATCGTTTTCGGGAATGGATAAATCCCCAGGTGGCGCTTGTTGGCCGCGTAGTATATAACCACCTTCTTGTCAAAAAGGGTTGGCATGCCATAGGAAATTTTCTCCTGACAAACTGGTAATGCCGATGCTAGCTTATGTCGCAACTTCCTTAAAATAGCTTGGACATCGTCTGCTTGATCTGCAATATAGTCATCGATTGTTGGTATCTGGTCCATTAGCTAACCCTCCTTGATATACGTCTGTATCATCTCTTTAAAATCAGGTAGTACATCTGTCTCAAACCAAGGATTCTTCTTCAGCCACCGTTGGTTTAAAGGTGAAGGATGGACTAAAGGAAAATAATCTGGTAAATAATCCTTGTAATGTCTAACTGTTTCGGTCAGGTTTTTCCGCCGGTCTTTTCCCAAGTAATGTTTCTGTGAATAATTTCCAATCAAGATAATGGTTTCTAGATTGGGCATTTCCTTTATAATTTGCGGGTGAAACTTGTCTGCGAACGCCTTTCTTGGTGGCTTATCCCCCGTTTTGGCCTTACCTGGATAATAGAAATCCATGGGTAACTGGGCAATCAAATCCGTTTCATAGAATAGATCCCTAGAAATCCCCATCCAATCTCTTAACCGGTCTCCCGACTGGTCATTCCAGAATATTTGTGTTTCCTCTACTTTCTTACCTGGTGCTTGGCCGATAATGGCTATTCGGGCATTTTTTGAAGCATAGAAAACAGGCTCAATCCCGCGGTCGGTATAATCCTTGTTATAAGGATCGTCGATAATTTCTTGTTTGATTTCGTCAAAAATGGTTGATTTAGTCATGAAAATCACACACTCCTTTCTCTAGCCAACAATTGATTGCCATTTAGTGAAACTCGCCCTTAAATCATCCGTCAAATAGGTTAATATCTGAACCACTAGCTCATCCGGAATATCTTTGTAATAAACGGGGGCAATGGCCCCAGCCATAGACGCGATTGTATCTGAATCCCTGCCCACTGGTATACCGTGTCGGATGACGTCTTCAAAAGAATCCCCTTCTAATAAGGCTTCAATAGCCGCATCATCTTGGCCGAAAACCAGTTTTAGCGCTGACGTGTCCATGATGGCGTCAGCGACTGCTAGAGTCATGACCGTGTTGTCAGTGAAATGGTTCTTTTTTGTAAACAATTCAACGTCTTTATTTTTGTGATTATGCCGTTCAAAACGTGACCCCACCACATCGCCAATATTGGTGGCAATGACTGCGGTTGTTATTTTCCAACCTCCATAAATTTCACAAAGATTATAATTGAATTCAATATTAGGTTAATTATAGCACGCAACGTTTGTGCATATTGTAAAAAGCAGGTAAAGGAAATATATCCCTACCTGCTTTTAGAAACTTGTTTGTATAGTCTATTAAACTAAATCTTCCGATTCAGCTAAGAATTCTTTTACGTCTGATGCCGCCAAATCAATAGCTGCTTGCCAGAAATCTGGCTTAGTTAGGTCAGCCCCTAAGTGTTTCATAGCCAACTCTTCAGTGGTCATACGTCCGGTATCCTTCAATAAGGCGATGTAGCGTTCTTCAAATCCTTCTGGTGCTTTCAAGTATTCCGCATAGATCCCTAAACTAAACATGTAACCAAATGTATATGGGAAGTTGTAGAATGGCACATCATCGATGAAGAAGTGTAATTTACTTGCCCAGAAATGTGGGTGTAAATCATTGATTGCCCCACCAAATGCTTCTTCTTGAGCTTCTGTCATCAATTCATTTAAGCGACTTTCAGATACAAAACCATCTTGGCGCTCAGTATAAAAGGCTGTTTCAAATAAGAAACGAGACCGGATATTCATGAACATCGCGATGGCATTTTCCATTTTCGCGTTCAATAATTGTAGACGTTCAGACTTACTTTTGGCTTGTTTTAAATTGGCGTTGGCCACAATTGTTTCTGCAAAAGTAGATGCTGTTTCCGCCACATTCATAGCGTATGCTTGGTTAGACGGTGCTTCACTAGTTAAAACGTCAGAGTGGAAGGCATGACCCAATTCGTGGGCCAAGGTTGACGTATCGTTTCTTGAACCTGTAAAGGTCATAAAGATACGGGTTTCATCTTCGTTGATGGTTTCTGTACAGTAACCACCTGGGCGCTTGCCTGGACGGTCTTCCGCCTCAATCCAACGGTTATCCAGAGCTGATTGGGCAAAGTCTGCTAACTTGTCCCCAAAAGTTCTAAAATTTTCTACTACAAAATCTGCCGCTTCATCGTAAGTGAAGGTCGTTGGCTTGGTATCTTCGAAATCTAATGGCGCATCCACATCTTGCCAGTTCAATTCGTCTAAACCAAGTAAAGCCTTTTTCCGGTTTAAAAATTGGACAAAGGTATCTTTATTGTCCGCAACTGCCTGCCACATAGCTTCTACGGTTTCCGCTTTAATACGGTTATATTCTAGTGGTTCCTCCATGAAATCATTGTATCCATGAGCTTTTTGAGTGGTTAACCGGTAGCCAGCCAAATGGTTTAAGATATCAGCGAAGACTGGTCCATATTGGGCAAAAGTTTCTTCCCAAGCAGCGAAAATTTTTGCCCGGTTTTCAGGATTTGGGTCAGCGTACATATTATTCATCGCCTGTCCCACTGAATAATCGTGGTGGCCGTCGTCTAAATCGACCGAAATCGTCATCACTGAAGCCGTCGTAGAATACGTATTTGACCAACCAGATAAGCCGTCGATTTGTAATTCTGACAAAAGGGCTTCCGCTTGATCATCTAGCAGGCGTTTCGCATCGCGACGGTCTTCCTCAAGGGTGAAGGCAATTTCAGCCAAGCGTGGTTCCGCTAAAAAGTTCTGAAATTCGGCATCGCTTAAGGTAGCCAATTGTTTATCTAACCCTTTGCGGGCAATTTCATAATCCTGGTTTAAAGTCGCCACCTTATTAATCGCTGCCGAAGCGGCCTCGTTACGCATGTCTGCATCAGATGCCATTTGGGCGTAGGTGATTAAAGTGGTGAAGTGGTTTAAGTATTGGTCAGCTTGATCAATAATATCCGCAAAAGTTGCTGGTGCACCTGGTGCATGGATATCAAATGCCTGCATGTCATTGATTAAGGCATCTCGTTTTTGGACTAGGGTTTCAAGTGCCTCTTGAAAGGCGTCCCCTGTAACCCCGCCTTGATACATGGCGTCTAAATCCCAAGTGTCATTATATTTCATTTAAAACCCACTCCTCTTGTTTTGTTTTCGTTATCATTATTCTTTCCTATTTTACTCTTGATTACAATTTGTTTCAAATCATTCAGAATTTACTGTACACATAGACCTTTGGCCTATACTTGACCTATCATTTCCTTAAAATCAGGATGTGATGTATGGCGGTCAGACAGGAATTGCTAGAAAAATAGTCCCATATCATGGTGTGAAGTCGGCGTTTACATCTTAAAAAGCTGAACAATTCCTGAAAGTCATTGCCGTATTTTGGTAAATGTCGGAAAAGTTTGACTTTTGAAGCCCGATATTAAGATTATTGTTGGATTAGGTAAAAAGGGCTCTTCGTCAAATAGG
>NZ_DJUR01000037.1 GCF_002440555.1 Aerococcus sp. UBA6277 | reverse complement strand
TCAGTTTAACGGTAGGGTTTCATTGTCCATAGCTCCTCCTTTATTTTTCATCATTTACCTTATCTAAATGGTTCTGTTGCAAAGTTTTAAATCTACTATTCAAATAAGGTAGAATAATAGAAAAAGATAGCAGGAGGAATGACGATGAATCATTTTAAAGGAAAGCAATTTCAGCAGGATGTGATTATTGTAGCCGTGGGCTACTATCTTCGTTATAACCTTAGCTATCGTGAAGTTCAAGAAATCTTATATGATCGTGGCATTAACGTTTCTCATACGACGATTTATCGTTGGGTGCAAGAATATGGCAAACTACTCTATCAAATTTGGAAAAAGAAAAATAAAAAATCCTTTTATTCATGGAAAATGGATGAAACGTACATCAAAATTAAAGGAAAATGGCATTATTTGTATCGAGCCATCGATGCAGATGGTTTAACCTTGGATATTTGGTTACGTAAAAAACGGGACACACAAGCAGCCTATGCTTTTCTTAAGCGGTTAGTGAAGCAGTTTGATGAACCGAAGGTTGTAGTCACAGATAAAGCCCCCTCTATTACAAGTGCCTTTAATAAACTAAAAGAATACGGCGGCTTTTATCAAGGTACAGAACATCGTACCATTAAATACCTGAATAATTTGATTGAACAAGACCATCGTCCAGTAAAGAGACGCAATAAATTCTATCGAAGTTTACGCACTGCCTCTACCACGATTAAAGGCATGGAAGCCATTCGAGGATTATATAAGAAAACCCGAAAAGAAGGCACTCTCTTCGGGTTTTCGGTCTGTACTGAAATCAAGGTATTATTGGGAATCCCAGCTTAAATCATAGATACCGTAAGGGATTTTATTCTTTATTTAAAAACTTTGCAACAGAACCCTTTAGACATACGTATGTCAGTCTGGCAGTTGAACAAGGAATAGATAAAGATACAATAGCTAAACAAGTTGGGCATGCTAATACTAAAATGATTGATAATATTTATTTACACGTTACCGACAAGATTGAACAAGACATTGGAGAAAAATTACATAGCTTTCAGATATAATTTGCTCCCTTTATGCTCCCTAGCGCTCCCTTTTTGGCATCGAATTTTAGATACAAAAAAAGACGAGGTATCAAAACCCCGTCATATCAATCTTAGTTGATTACGCTTTAACAACGTTAGCTGCTTGTGGTCCACGGTTTCCGTCTTCGATTTCGAAAGAAACTTCTTGACCTTCTTCTAAAGATTTGAATCCTTCACCTTGAATAGCTGTGAAGTGAACAAATACATCGTCAGCGCCGTCGCGTTCGATAAATCCAAAACCTTTTTCTGCGTTAAACCATTTAACTTTACCTTGTTCCATAATAATAGAATCCTCCTCGTGCTCATGCACATATTTCTTTAGTAATTCTTGCACGGCTCGAGTAAAACTTTTAAGTGGCTAGCACTTTTAAAAATGTATAACTTTTTACCTATCCAAAAATTCTAATTTTATTGTAACATGGACAAATATTTTTAGCAATGATTAATAATAAGTGAAGTTATTTTTATTATTCAAAAATACCATATTCCTGTAAACTTAAGAAAGCATCGCCACCCACAATGATGTGATCCAATACTTCTATGCCAATCAAATCCCCCACTTCAGCCAATCGTCTAGTAAAATCGATATCCGCCTGAGAAGGCGATGGATTACCGGATGGATGGTTATGGGCGACAATAATTCGCGCAGCAGACGCCCGAACCCCTTCTTTAAAGATTTCCCTTGGATGCGCGACACTTGCATTTAAACTTCCAACGAATATGGTCTTCTCTTTAACGATTTGATTTTTTGTATTTAGATATAAGGCCATCACATTTTCCTGCTGCAGGTCTTTTAATTTCTCAATACAATAATTCCCCGCATCTTTTGTCGACATAATCACGCCCAATTTTTCCTGGTTAGATTGGTATAAGCGCCGACCAAACTCTATAGCAGCTTGTATTTCAACCGCCTTAGCTGGCCCAACACCAGGTAACTGAATTAAATCATGGTAAGAAGCCGTACGCAAATCATACCTCGTCCCGAAATGCTGGATAATTTTCATAGCCAATTGAATGGCGTTCAAACTCCGGTTGCCTGTCCTTAACACAATAGCTAGTAACTCATACATAGTCAACGATTCCGCCCCGTGGGTCATCAACCGTTCCCTCGGCCTAATCTCCTCTGGCAGCTCATGTATGGTTGTCTTTAATAACACTTGATTTTCAGTCATTCCTTCACACCCCTCTACCATATTTATACGTGGAAAAAGTGCTAACTTGACCAAACTAATAATGAATCGAAATCAGGTTTCGCTTATTTTGGCAAAAAGAAAAACATGCAACTTTCGCTACACGCTCTTATAACAATTCACTTGTATTTTTAGCTGATGTCACAGAAAATCCTAGAACAAGCCAGTGATTTCCCCATCTTTTTTAATATCCATATCCAAGGCTGCTGGATTTTTTGGCAAGCCTGGCATGGTTAACACGTCACCCGTCAAGGCCACAATAAAGCCTGCCCCAATTTTTGGCACCAATTCACGCACTGTCACATCAAAGTCTTCTGGTCGACCCAAGGCCTTTGGATCATCAGACAGTGAATATTGGGTTTTCGCCATACAAATTGGTAAATTACCCCAGCCATTTTTCTCGAAACGACGCATTTGATTTTGCGCTTTCTTAGAAAAGATTACATCACGTCCGCCATAAACTTTCTGCACAATGGCACGGGCTTTCTCTTCTAAATTCGTTGCTTCATAAGCATAAGTCGCTTTAAATTCCTGGTCATTACCGTCAATTGCAGCTACGACAGCGTCTGCCAAGTCCAAACCACCCTGGCCACCATCAGCCCATACAGATGATTTCACACAAACGACCCCAAGTTCAGCACACTTGTCTAAGACAACCTGTTCTTCCGCTTCGGTATCCGTCACGAATTCATTCACACAAACAACCACTGGCACTTGGAAATTCTGCATGGTTTCAATATGTTTTTGCAGATTGGCAAAGCCAGCCGCCACCGCTTCAACGTTTTCCCCTGCATTCAAGTCTTTCACCGCAACGCCACCGTGCATCTTCAATGAACGTATGGTCGCCACAACAACGACTGCATCCGGCGCTTTTCCAAGTACGGGCACTTTAATGTCCATGAATTTTTCGGCCCCTAAATCAGCCCCAAACCCCGCTTCAGTTACCACATAATCCGCCAATTTCAAGGCTGCATGTGTCGCCACAACTGAGTTACAACCATGGGCAATATTAGCAAAAGGCCCCCCATGCACAAATGCTGGCGTATGCTCTAAAGTCTGGACTAAATTCGGTGCAATTGCGTCCTTCATGACCAAGGTTAAAGCCCCTTCAGCCCCTAAATCAGCTACAGTAATTGGCTGACGGTCACGGTTTTCCCCAATGACAATCCGGGCAAACCGCGCACGCATGTCTTCAAGGTCTGTCGCTAAACATAAAATCGCCATAATTTCTGATGCCACGGTAATATCAAATCCGTCTTGCCGCGGGAAGCCGTTCCCAATGCCACCTAAGGCCACTGTAACCTCACGTAAAGCCCGGTCATTCAAGTCAACCGCCCGCTTCCAAGTCACCCGACGGACGTCGATATCCAACTCATTCCCTTGGTGGATGTGGTTGTCGATTAAAGCAGATAAGGTGTTATTGGCCGTTGTAATGGCATGCATGTCGCCTGTGAAATGGAGGTTAATATCTTCCATCGGTTGGATTTGCGCGTAACCACCACCTGCAGCACCACCCTTAACCCCCATAGTTGGCCCTAACGAAGGCTCACGTAAGGCGATCATAGTTGACTTGCCGCGCTGACTCAATGCGTCCCCTAAACCAACTGTTGTTGTCGATTTCCCTTCACCTGCAGGCGTCGGGTTAATGGCTGTCACCAAAATCAACTTGCCGTTTTCATTCGATTCAATTTTTCCCAAGGTTTTTGCAGGTACCTTGGCCTTATATTTTCCATATAAATCGATATCGTCCACATTAAAACCAATTTTTTCAGCAATTTCACTTATCGGTGCCAACGCATTTTGTTGGGCAATTTGAATATCTGTTAACATGACAAAACCTCTTTCTATGACATCATTTTCTCAGTTTATTCTAGCATACTTCTAAGGCCATCTAATACTTTCTTGAAAAAGGACGATTCTTGTCTTTGCTAGCTAAACCGCCATAGATAGAGGTGTCAGAAAGCTGACGTTTACCTCTTTTGCCCAAAAGCACTTTCGCACTAAAAAAAGACTGGCCCACGAGAGTTGAATCTCTACCCGAAAACTG
>NZ_DJUR01000022.1 GCF_002440555.1 Aerococcus sp. UBA6277 | reverse complement strand
TACTTTAGAGGGAGCATATCAAACCGTCACATCCTCCTTTTTTATAATATTATGCATTAACAACATGGCAACGTTTATTTTGATATTGCGGGTCTTCTATTTTATCTAGGACTGTAATGGCTAAGGCACGAGAATCTGTTGCGGACTCACCATTATCTGAATATAATAATTCATCTTTACCTAATTTAAAGGCCTCATTTTCTCCAGCACGGAATTCAACAATCCATACGCTTGGCTACTTACCTCTTTTTCCTCTTAGGAGTCGTAAGCCATTAAGAATAACTAGAATAGTTGATCCCTCATGAAAAAGTACACCTAAAGCGATATCTGAAACTCCCATAAAATTAAGGACAACTAGAACCAAAACGACAAACATAGAAAAAGCAATATTTTGCCAAGTAATGCGGTTTAAATCCTTAGAAAGTTGATGGGCATAGGTTAATTTTTCCAAATCGTTGTCCATGACTACAACATCTGCCACATCAATCGCTACATCAGTACCATCGCCCATGGCAAAACCAATATCTGCTTGAACAAGTGCTGGTGCATCGTTCACCCCATCGCCTGTCATCGCAACTTGGCCATATTCAGCTTGCAAATCTTTTACAATTTGCGCTTTTTCTTCAGGTAGAACATTGGCCACAACTTGATCTATCCCAACTTGCTTGGCCACTGCTTGTCCAGTTGCTTGATTGTCACCAGTGATCATCACGGTATGCACACCAGCTTGGTTTAAGTAGCTAATGGCTGTTTGAGCCGCTTGATTTGGGGTATCCATCATGGCAATATAACCAATCACGGCATCATCTTTTGCGACATACACTACCGTTTTACCAGCTTTTGACAATGCATCCGAATGCGCTTTGATTTTATCTGGAACAGACGTAAATATTGATGGTTTACCAATTTGATAGTGATGCCCATCGTAATGACCACTAAGCCCTTTTCCTAATTCGTTGATCACTTCAATTTCCCCAGCTAAACTGTTCGTATAGTCTTTAAATTCTTGTAAAATGGCTTGGGCCAAAGGATGGTTAGATTGGCTTTCCATCTCAACAATCACTGGTAATATATCTTTTCCTTCAATACTTTCAATGAAATAGTAGTCAGTCACCTCAGGTTCACCTTTTGTCAAGGTACCCGTCTTATCAAAGGCAATGGCCTTTAAATCCTTCAAATTAGATAAGTAAACGCCACCTTTGAATAAAACACCATGACGGGCCAAACTAGAAATGGCCGACAAGGTTGCAGGAACTGCTGAAGCTGCTAGAGCACATGGTGATGCTGAAATGAGGAATACTAGACCACGATACCAAGCATCTGCCCAATCCCAGCCAAAAAGCCATGGTCCAAGAAGAATCACAAATGGGAACATCGCTAGGACCGCTGTAACATAAATAGGTTCCAATTTTTTAATTTTAGAGGCTGCTGGCGTTAGATTTGCTTGTGATGATTCAACCATTTGTAGAATTTTAGCAAACACTGTTTCATCTGGATTTTTAGTCACTTCAACGACTATCGCATGGTCTCCGTTAATGGTAGCACCAAAAACCTCATCTCCAACTGACTTTTCTTTTGGCATGGACTCCCCATTAATGGAAGCCTCATTGATCACTGTCGCGCCTTGAACAATTCTACCATCCGTTGGGATTTGTCCACCATTTAATACCTTTACCCGGTCCCCGATTTGCAATTGGTCAACCGCTACCTTATGACTAGTACCGTCTGCTTTTAACAAGAATGCCTCTGTTGGATTTAAATTCATCAGATTAGTAATCTCTCGACGTGATCGACCTTCTGCATAATCCTCTAAGAAATGCGCACCCGCAAAAATTAATATCAATAAGGCCGCTTCATAGAATGAACCAATGGATATGGCTCCAACTGCCGCTAACCCCATCAAGAGGTGAATATTGGGTTTAAACTTACCAGCTGATAAACTATCTCGGATAGTATCTCCAAATCCTTCTTCTAAAACATGGTAGCCAGAAAGGATAACAGCCCCTACCATCAATATATTCCCAATTAAACTTTGCCAGTTACCAATAATTAATCCAAGTACAAAGGCAATCAGTCCTAGTATATATAGTCTCGCAGCTAGTTTGGTATCATGTTCACCATGGTTGTGTCCATGGTGGTCATGAGTTTTCTCTTCCGTATGACGATCTCTATTTTCAGTCATCATGTCCACTCCTTTTAATCATTTCACTTACTATATACAAGTTATATGAATGACCATTCATATAACTTGGTATCATTATACCACACCTATATGAAAAAACAATCATATTCCATAAAAAATATATACTATAGGAGAATTGAAATTTGTTATAATAATTGTTGACGCAATTTTGAGGAGGTGAAATAAATGACATTTGAAGAAATCTTACCTAAATTACGCCAAGGCGCACACATTATCCGCGATGGTTGGGGTGGCGCAGAAGAGTACGTAAAACTAGTTGACCCGAAAGAATTTGAAGGCCAAGCCATTACCCCCTACTTTTTGATTTCAGTAGCAGGAGAGGGCTTCTCAATGTTCCAACCAACCGTTTGCGATATCCTAGCTGACGACTGGTCTATCGTTTCTGACTAGTAACGCAGACATCACTTACACAATAGAAAGGAAGCAGATACATGGATACATCCTACACTGATTATCCTAAACTCCCTGCCCAATTAAATGTTATCGTTACAGGAGGCATGTCTGGTATTGGCAGCAGTCAGGTACAACACTTTTTAGAAAAGGGCCATCGCGTTTTGGCTGTCGATCTTAAGCAAGATGCAGGTTTGGTTAATAAATGGACTACTAGCTACCCGAAAAACTTTAGCTTTCGCAAAGTGGATTGTAGCGATTTAATGGCAGTAACTATCCTTTTTCAAGAATTAAAAACTTCTTGGAATACTATTGATGTACTATGTAATACAGCCGGTGTCCTTGACGATTATAAAGCCTTAGATCAAACGGACCCGACAACCTGGCAAACGATTATTTCTAGTAATTTACAAGTGGTTTATAATATGACCTACAAAGCTTTACCTATGCTACTAGCCAATCCTACTTCTCGCTTGATCAATATGACATCGATTGCTGGGTTAACGGCTGGTGGCGGCGGGATTGCTTATACAACAGCTAAGCATGCTATCGTCGGGTTTACTAAACAGATGGCCTACGATTACGCGGGGCAAGGTTTAGTGGCGAACGCCATTGCGCCTGGTGCTATCCTGACGCCAATGAACCAAGCTGATTTTATGGGTGATAATCCCATGGCCGATCAAGTGATGGCTCAAACACCCGCTAAACGGTGGGCAAGTCCTGATGAAGTAGCGGCCCTAACCCTATTTCTAGCCAGCGACCAGGCAGCTTACATGCAGGGCAATACTATTCCTGTCGACGGCGGTTGGCTGATCCGATAACTTTCTACATATATCAACTCAACATCAAAAAACACACTATAATTGCGACACTTCGGTAGAGTACTACTCACTGTTTTCAGTGTCCTTTGGTCGCAATTGCACACTAGGCCCAGCCTACAAAGGAGACTAAAATGAATAACGCAAATGATACAATCACCCCTTCACGCTTTACCACTCTAGATATGACCAAAATTGCCGTCGTGGCAGCCTTATACGTGGTCATCACCCTAGTCATCGCGCCGATTTCTTACGGCCCCGTTCAATTCCGGATTTCTGAATCTCTAAACTTCCTAGCGCTTCATAATAAACGCTATATCTGGGCTGTTTCTATCGGTGTTTTCATCGCCAACTTCCTGACATATGGCCCAATGGACATGATCGTTGGCTCTGTTTCAACCTTTATCTTCCTACACATTGGTCGCTGGTTAGGCGATTATCTTGTCAAAATGGCCAAGCAAGCCCAATTTGACTTATTGTCTGACCAATGGATTCGCTATATCACTTTGACAGTTGTTTTCGCCCTATCCATGTTCACAACCACTACAACAATCGTATTAGTCGGTGCAGACGCTGCCTTCTTACCAATTTACTTATCACTTGCCCTATCTGAATTTGCGGCCATGACCCTTGGTATGTTTATCATGTACCCTTTAAGTAAGCGGATTGATTTCGACCGCTAATAAGCGGATTCTTTGAATTGCCCTTTTTTGACCTTTATACTGAGTAGTAGACAAATGAACATAAAAAAATTTGATACAGAAATATTAAGGTCATTTGAAAGGAGCTTTTCAAACATGAGAGTACTTGTAATTGGTGCCCATGGTGGCGTATCCCGTCACTTCGCAGATTTTGTAAAGGATTCAGAAACAGTAGAAGAAGTTGCAGCCATCCGTAACTTAGACCAAGCCCCCTTCTTTGAAGAACGCGGGATTGAATCAGTTTACTTAGACTTAACCAAACACACACAAGCAGACATTGAAAAAATTCTGACCGACAATCATATTGATTCAGTGATTTT
Organism: Aerococcus sp. UBA6277; assembly: GCF_002440555.1. Taxonomy (GTDB): domain Bacteria; phylum Bacillota; class Bacilli; order Lactobacillales; family Aerococcaceae; genus Aerococcus. The sequence goes on along the minus strand of NZ_DJUR01000022.1, from coordinate 6,810 downwards.
CTCAGCTGGTGCCGGCGGTTCAGGCGACGACATTGTTATGATGGTTGACCTTGATGGCGCTATTAAATCGATGCAAGCAGCTGAGGCAGTTGGTATCAAGCGTTTCGTGATCGTATCTACCTTTAGAACCGGTCGCGAGCAAATAGAGAAAGGTGCCTTACGCGTTTATACCACTGCGAAAACTTATGCAGATGAATGGTTGAAATCACGTACCAACCTAGATTGGACCATCGTTCATCCAGGTGTCTTACGTGATAAACCAGGTTCTGGGAAAATCACTACTAAACCCCAAGGTGAAGTCATAGACGTTGCCCGTCAAAACGTAGCCCAAACCTTACTAGCGGTTCTAGAAAACGACAATACCATTGGTAAAGAATTCGAAGTAGTTGACGGAGATACAGATGTCACAACAGCCGTTCAAAATCTATAAGCCTGTATTATAAAGTAAAAAGGTGCCCGCGAACAAAATCGCAGGCACCTTTTTTATCTAAATTAACATCTAACGTATTTACGTTTAAAACCTATCCGGTCTCTTTTAATTTCCTTTTGAATCGACGCATAAGCATTCAAAGTTTGTGGTTTCTTATGTTCACGTTCAATCACCACTTCACCAATTTCTTCAGCCACCGCTAAGGCTTTTTCAGATAAGGGAATATAGGATAAGCCAACCGTATACACGAAGTTGTTCATAGAATGTTTGGACCGTTCAGGCTGGTCATGAATCGTTTCCTTAACCTGGTCAAGCATAGCTGACAACTTATCCTCACTAAAATTATCGTCTTTCAACCGGCCTAACAACCAGCAATAAGTCGACCAGCCAGCTGACATCCTCAACTCTTCGCCAGAGGCAATCCACTTGTCCGCCACTTCTTGGGCGATATCCGCTTCAGATAAGGTCACAGCAACCACCCAGTCAGCCAACATGAAGCAGTATGCTTGGTCCATCCACCGGTCATAATCCGATTCCGTCATGGCGTTGGCGTCCGCAATTACACCCGCAAAGTACATAGCGTCATAGTTTCCGGATGCATATAATTCTTCAGCCAAGTCTTGGTCAATCTTAATGGCCTTCCGCATGGGTTTCATTGACTCCGTTGTTACACCAAATAATGGTTCAACCGCCCCATTTGAAAGGTATATTTTCTTGGTCCGGTCTTTTCCCAAAGCTTCCAATTCAGTCATCACTTCAGCGTATTCCATGCCCTCACCCTTCCCTTCAAGTCGCTCTCAACTTTTAGTCTTCGCCGTTTCTAGCTTTCTAAACTTTGCTTCCAGTTAATTTATTGACAATAGGTTCCGCCAATTTAGTTCTAAATGTTGAAATCATCGGTCCTGCGAAGAAACCTAAATAAACAGTCATCAACCCAACTGGACCACCTAATAATAGGGCTATCAGTAAGCATAAAATTTCATGGGCAAATCGGATCTGTGCAAAAGAAAATCTCGATCTCTCTTCAACTGTAGGTGCAATTGCATCTAGGGGTGCCGTACCGATTCCGGCCGAAATGTATAAGGCTGCACCGAATAAGAATACCGTTCCGGCAATAACGGTAAATACAACACGGATCAATAAATTCATATCACCATCACCCAAACCTGCTTGGTTTAAAAGGAAATCAAAGAATTCCACAATATAACCAACAAACAACCAGTTAATAATAGTCCCCAGGCCAAATTGACTACGGTCAACGAAGACTACGGCTAAAAATATAAATACATTAAAAATAACAACTACAGTACCAAATCGAATGCCAGTTAAGGCCGAAATCCCCATATTCATGGCACTATACGGATCCATCCCCATATCGATAGTCCCAGATAATGAGATGCCAAATGCAATCGCCACACAGCCAATAAAAGCCACAATGGCTCGGATCAGTAAATCTTTATTCAAATAATCTTTCATATAATAATCTCCTTTATAATAATCTTCTTTTTGCCATTACTAAACTTGCATAAACGCGTCTAATTCCTCAAATGAAACTGGGTCAATGTGCCCATGTAAGTAGAAATCAGCGTCCAATTCACTCAAACTTTGACGTAAAACAGCCATTTTCTCAGGATCCAAATAAGAATTGTTGTAGAAATCTTCCGTAATTGTATCCCCGATAAAAGCAACTTTTTCAGACGGAATATAGATAATCATCCCATCTTCAGAATGCGGATTCACCACTGGGAAAACTTCCACTTCAAGGTTACCCAAATCAATATTCAGCTTACCCTCAAATTCTAAATCAGCCTGATTCACTTTAATTTGGCTTACTGGATTGTCATACTCAACACGTAGATATTGGTCACAAAAAGCACACTCTTCGCCTGTTTCAAGGCGTTCTTGCATAGCCTCCTCATTCCACTTCCACTCAGCCATCACGCCTAATTGGGTATTAGTTTTCTTATTAGCAAGGACCGGCGTATCCACCGCATGAATGCCATAAGTATGGTCCCAATGCCAATGGGTAATTAAAGTCATAGCTTCTTTAGGCAATCCTAAACGTTCAACTTCCTGGTCAAAATTTGCTACATGACTAGCAGAATTCCCCGCATCGATCCGCAAGGAAAACTTGTCTCCTCTAATATAACCTAAAACCGGGCGGTCCAAATCCCCATCCGCCGGCATATAATACACACGTTCTGTTAATTGCTTTAATTGTCTCATCGTTTCAGTGTCTCCTTTTCAATCAATTCATTATAACAAAATTCACAATTATCCCATACCCCTTAGAAATTTTTCCCATATAAAAAAGGCTACAACATTCCCGTCATAACCTTTTGCCAGAAAATATCGTCATATTATAAGTTAGCGATTTTCTCTTTGTCAGCGTCGCTCAAGTTAAAGTCGAATACATTCAAGTTGTCTGCTTGGTGGTCTGCGTTATGTGACTTAGGAATCACGACCACACCACGTTCAATTTGGTAGCGAAGTAAAACTTGGCCCCAAGTTTTGCCGTATTGAGCACCAATCTCATCTAAGATAGCACGAGAACTTTCGTCAGTTCCCTTCATTGGCGCCCAAGCTGTGACAACCACATCGTTTTCAGCAGAATATTCAATAATGTCATCGTTCCATACTTCAACATTCGATTTAATTTGGTTGACCATTGGTTGAATACGCGCGTTATCGATGATGATATCTAATTGGTCTTGGTCGAAGTTAGATACACCGATAGCTCTAATTTTGCCTTCATTATAGGCATTTTCTAAAGCATACCAAGTTTGTAACATTTCATTTTCATTGTCCCAAGGATGGTGGATCAAGTATAAGTCAATGTAGTCTGTTTGTAATGCTTCAAGTGATGCATTTAAAGTCGCTTCCACTTTTTCAGCTGAACCCGCATGGTCCAAATCACCAGGGATCTTAGAGGTGATAAAGAAGTCCTCACGCGGTAAACCAGATTCCTTGATTGCTTTACCAACAGTCGACTCATTGCGGTATGCAACCGCCGTATCAATGGCACGGTAACCTGCCGCAATCGCTGATTTTAATTCCGTTGTATCATCAGTCACTTCACCCAAGTAATCACCGTCAACCTTACCGAAAGTATTGGTACCAGTACCTAAAATTGGCATTTCTACCCCATTATTTAATGTTACAAATTCCATCATTACACGCTCCTTATATGCTCTCTATTGAAAAACAACTATCTCATTCACTTGAATATTTGGGTCAATACTTTGCACCACTGGACAATACTTGTGTATCATCTTGGTTGCCCGCTCAGCACGTCCCTGATTTTCCTCAGCCACACTCACGTACATGGTAATTGTGATTGCTGTGACTGGTTTGGCACTTTCCTCAGAACGGTCGAAATCAATGGCTACGTCATGGAAAGTATGGTCGATTTTTGAATTATTCAAAATATTCCGATATACACTCGCTGAACAGGCCGCAACCGCCAAGACAAATGTATTCAAAGGAGAAAAACCAATTTCCTTATTCAAAGGCCAGTTGTTCCCATTGTCGTTGACCGCCTCAGGACCTAACTCAGCCATATTTAAATGTAAGGTCATCTATTCACTCCTCACCCATATAGGGACTGCATTACAAGTCCACTAACTTCTTGATACTTTATTATAGAAAAGAAATCAGAAAAATACTAGCAAACAGGACTCGGACTCGCTCAGACCGAAAGAAAATAAGCATTTAAGTGTCTATTATCTTTAGCTAAAATAAAAAGGTGACACTTTCAGTACCACCCTTACTAAATTCAAATTTTAATTAGTTGTCTTTTTCAGCATTTAAGATATTACCTGTTGTTGCGTCGATATCATATTCAAATTCACGGTCGCCCTCTACAGTAAATTCAATTTCATAATGGGCAACGTCATCGTAATCATCATCGTCGTCATCCACATCATCTAATTCAATTTCACGTGCTGTTAAGGCATCTTCAGTTAGACCAGCGTCGTCTAGAGCAATTTGCCACGCTTCATCTTCAGAAATGAATTCTCCTGAAGCAGCTTGGTTGGCTTCACTTGAGCTTGCGCTCTCGTTGCTATCATTGACATTGTCATCCGCGTCGTCACCTGACGTGTCTTCTGAACTAGGTACCGTTTCAAAGCTTGTTTCTGTTGAAGAAGCTTCTTGGCTGGTTGTTTCAGCTGTTTCGCTTGTAGTCGTATCTTCATTGCCACTGTTACCGCATGCCGCAAGTAAGAATACTGAAGCGAATAATGTTAGCGCACCTGTTTTTAATTTCATGGAATCTCCCTTTCGTTAAGCATAGTGTCGACTACTATAGTTAGCCCGATGGCTAACCTTTTATAAATTATAACATATAGAAAAACAGCTTCAATTTTTTATCACTTATATATTATAGATGTCTGGTCTCCGGTCATTAAAGACGTTAATCGATGAACGAATGCCTTCAATAACAGAAAGGTCTATCTCACCGTATTTTACGCCTACTTGTAAATCAGGAGAAACAACATACTCGCCCCAAGGATCAATGATGGCTGAATGACCGCCATATAAAGTCTCTTCGTCCCCATTAACCGGTCCTCTTGAATTAGCCGATACGACAAACAACTGGTTTTCGATTGCCCGTGCCCGACCCAAAGTATCCCAATGTAGATTCCGGACTTCAGGCCAGGCAGCCGGCGCAAATACAATCTGTGCATCTGCCAAGGCTAAGGCCCGCACCCACTCAGGGAAACGCAAGTCATAACAAGTGACAATACCACATTTGACCCCGTCCAATTCAAAGGTCACACTCGCTTCACCCGCTTCAAAATAACCATTTTCCTTGGCCGGTGAGAATAAATGGGCCTTATCATAAGCTGCAATCTCTTGCCCTTTTCGGTTATAGATATAGGCCGTATTAAATAGCTTGTCACCACGCCTATTAGCCACCGAACCCCCAACCACATTGACTTGGTAGTTTTTAGCGAACTGGCTTAAAAATTGACGACTCACCTTGCCATCCTCGTCCGCTCGCTCTTTCACGTCTTCCGGTAAGAAGGATGTATTCCATAATTCTGGCAGCACAATCACATCCGGTTGATTGGCCGTCGCTTCTTCCATCAACGCTTGGATCGTTTGAAAATTCTCTGCCACCTGGCTTTGTTGTAAGGATGCTTGTACAATCGCAATTTTCATCATATTCCTCCTAATAACCCTTTTCTCCATTATATAGGAGTCCCTTCCAAAAGTAATTTAAAGGGCTTATTTCCTTGGAAAAAGAGCCTTCGCGGTCTATATGACGGACATTTCCTGTAAATTTTAGTTGACTACTTGATCCGCCATGTGATAAATTAGCCGATATCAAATCGTAACGATTACGATTTACTAACTTTGCCCCTAGCTAAGGCAAAAAAATATATTGGGTACCCAAATACATGTGATTGAATATTATTTTGGAAGAGAGGATACATTGATGAATAAGAGTTTGACATTCGCTTTATTGACCTTAATGGGAGCTGCCCTTGTGGGTGCATGTGGACAAGCAAATACTGAGGCAGATGTGGGAAATGATGGGGACAAATTAGAAATTGCAACAACGATATACCCTGTTTATGCCTTCACAAAAGAAATTGTTGGCGACCAAGCTGACGTGAGTTTAATGGTACCAGCGGGCACAGAAGCCCATGACTATGAACCTTCTGCAAAACAAATTGCGGCCCTAAACGAATCAGATGCCCTAATTTACCACAATGAAAATATGGAAACTTGGGTGCCTTCTGCAGAATCCAGCATCAACGAAGATGTAAATGTGATTAAAGGAACTGAAAACATGGTCCTACTGCCAGGTTCTGAAGACGACTATGACCACGATCACTCTGATGAAGAAGGACACAAAGGTCACTCACACGCCTACGACCCACACACTTGGGTGTCACCATATCGTGCCATCATGGAAGTGGCATCTATTACAGCCCAATTAAGCGAATTATATCCAGATATGGCCGAAGAATTCCAAGGCAATGCGGATGCTTATATGGAAGAATTAAATGAGTTAGATGCCTTATATGCAGAAGCCTTTGAGAATGCTAGTCGCCAAGACTTCGTTACTTCTCATACTGCCTTCACCTATCTAGCCGTTGATTACGGTTTAAATCAAATCGGGATTGCTGGTCTAACACCTGAAGAGGAACCATCAGCAGCCCGTCTAGCCGAATTAGCTGACTACGTAAAAGAAAATGATATTCAATATATCTACTACGAAGAAGCAGGATCAGACAGCATGGCCAAAACACTGGCTGATGAAGCAGGGGTTGAAATGGCTGTCCTAAATCCGTTAGAAAGCCTTTTTCAAGAAGCTATGGATGAAGGTGCTGACTATATTTCTGTTATCAACTACTCTCTGTTAAAAC
>NZ_DJUR01000025.1 GCF_002440555.1 Aerococcus sp. UBA6277 | reverse complement strand
GAAACACCGAAGCAGGAGCAATTTAGATTGCTCCTGCTTCGGTGTTTCAATAATGCTTACGCATCTTATTTAGTACGTTTAAGGATAAAGTTTAATACTAAGATTAATACGATAGCTCCGATTAGTGAAGGGACAACTGCATATCCACCAATTACAGGACCAAAGTCTTGTAAGAAAGTAGATCCTACCCAAGAACCTAACATACCACAGATGATGTTACCGATAATGCCCCCAGGAACATCTTTACCTAGGATTGCACCTGCACCCCAACCAATAAGTCCACCGACGATTAAAGACCATAACCAGCCCATGATAATTCCTCCATTTCATTTTGTATTGGACTTGTTGTCCATATATACATTTTAACATATGGATTAAATCAGATGAAATGATAACACTCTAAAATCATCATTTTATTTTTTTTGACCGCCATTAAGTAAATGTTGTTTTAATTCATTTTCCATTTGTACCATTTCACGTTCAGCTTGCAGACGTTTAGCCCGACCTTCTTCTTGAATTTGCATGGTTTCAGTTATGGTATCGATCAGGTTTTGTTGTGAATGTTTCAAGGTTTCAATATCTACAACACCACGTTCAGACTGTCTTGCTGTTTCAAGTGATGATTGTTTCAACAATTCAGAGTTCTCTGTTAACAATTGGTTAGTGGTATCTGTAACAGCGATTTGTGCATCCAAAGCATCTTTTTGACGGTATAGGGATAATTGGATAGCAATTTGGTTTTTCCATAAAGGAATGGCTGTATAAATAGACGATTGGATTTTCTCAGCCAAGTTTTGGTTGGCATTTTGAATTAAACGAATTTGAGGTGCTTGTTGGATGGTGATTTCACGTGTTAACTCCAAGTCGTAGATTCGTTTTTCAAGTCGGTTAATAAATTGCTCTAAGTCGGCAATTTTTTGAATGGTCATTTGGTCATGTTCACTAGTTACCTGACTCTTTAGGGCAGGTAACTCTTCTTGGCGTAGTCGTTCTGCTTTGATTTGAGCAGCAGCGATGTAGACATTTAATGCTTCGAAGAATTCCAAGTTTTGTTGGTATAAACTATCCAGTTGCAGGTTGTCATTTAATAAACCATTCTTTTGACGGGTTAGGTGACCAGCGATTTCATCAATTTGGTAGCCAACTTTTTGATATTTGGCATTCATCTCATATAAAGAGGCCTTTTGTTTCTTAAACCAGCGTTGAATGCGGTTCTGCTTTTGGTTGGTCAATTGGCTTGGGTCAGTATCATTCAAGCGGGCTAATAATTCACGCAACTGTTCGCCAACAACGTCTAAGTCCTGGTTTTGTACTTGAGCGATGATTTGGTGCGAGAAATCACCGATTTGTTTTTGGGCCATGGCACCATAGGAAACGATTGATTGGTTATCGCTAGCGTCAATTTTTTCAGATAATGCCTGAGCCTGGTCCTGGCGGTCTTTAGATAATTGTTGGTAAATCGTCTGTTCCATACCCGTTTCTTCATCGGTATTCGCCAAGTTTTCTAAGGGCGAATTGGCTAAAGTCGCATCTTGGAAGGGGTTGGCGATTAAATCATCTACTGATTTAGAAATATTATCCGATTGTTTGTTTAATGGTTGGTTTTTGTCTTCTGTCATCATGGTTCTCCTTTACTCAGGTTCATTAGTGAAGCTATCGAATAAACTTTGCGCTTGCTCGGCCAAGTCTGCGATTTCCTCACGTAAACTGGTTAACTTTTGAATTTTTCGTGGCGATTTATCCATTGATTGATTAATCGCCATATATTGTTCAAGTGCGCCCTTTAAATTTGGGAGCACATGATATAGGAAATCGGTCGCATGGTTTAAACGATCTGGCGCTTTTGTAATGGCTTGGAAAAAACTTTTCAAGACTTTGCTTGTATCATAACGTTTGAACACCATATTTAAATGGGTATTGTAGTTTTCGTATCCCAAGATTGTTTCGATATTAACCAAGGCTTCAGCCATTTCGGACCGGAAAAAATGAATCTCCTGGTCAGTTAGGTCAGCTTCCTCATAGATGTCCTTTCTTGATTTGGGCACCCGACCTAGTTTATATTTTTTACGGTTGCTTTGATGGGTAGCGGTATTTGCCGTATACATACTATTGATCACAAAGACTAAGAAAGATATTGCCAACACCCAGAAGATCATTTGATAGTAGGGGGTACCAAATACAAACAATAGAAAAATGATTGTCACGTTCATCGGCCAGTAAAAGGGATATTGACCAATTTTTGCGATATATTGAAGTGGGCGGTTCATGTATAGTCACTCCTTTGATTGATTTAATTTCATTATATCGGACAGGCGCTCAATCAACATCGGCCTCTAGTCTTATTTAAAAATAATAGTCTATTCCTTTACAATAGAAGCAAGTTGAAAAGGTAAATAAATCCCTAAAATTTCCCCTTCTAACCCATACTTTAGTTAAAAATGCTAAAATGAAGTGGAGTAGCCATCAAAATCAAAAGCTAAATTACAGTAAATATACATATATCAGTAAAGTACAAATATAATGTTTAAGAAAGGTTGATCATGATGACATTTGGTGAAGAAACAATTAGGAAAGAAACGTTATATAAAGGAAAGATTCTAAACTTAGAGAAGCATCAAGTCCGTTTGCAAAATGGTAAACTGGCAGATCGTGAACTCATTTTCCACGGACCGGCAGTCGGTATCTTCGCCCTAAGGGACGATAAAATTGTATTAGTTCGTCAGTATAGAAAAGGGATTGAAGCAGTTAGTTTAGAGGTGCCAGCTGGATTAGTAGATCCTAACGAAGATTTATTGGTGGTTGCTAAACGAGAATTTGCGGAAGAAACGGGTATGGCTGGTGAAAATTGGCAGCAACTAGATGGGTTCTATGTGACACCAGGTTATAATGATGAATTCATTCAAATGTATGCCTGTCAAAACGTTACTGACTTACCAGAACCGCCCGCACAAGACGACGATGAAAATATCGAACTCGTATACCTGGACTTTGACCAAGCGAAAGCAGCCATTGCCTCAGGAGAAATTTCAGATATGAAGACCATTTACGCCATTCAATATTGGCAAATGTTAACATTACAAGGATAGTAGGTGACATATATGACGCCAGATGAAGAACCACAATTAACACGTGCACAGTACCGAGCCTTGAAGAATAAAATTGACCACGCCGACAAAACGGGTAGTGAAATTGCCTACGAAATTCAAGAAAATAAGCGACCAGGTGAATCAACGACATATGATACATCTCGTGATGCACGTCACAAAAAATCAGCACCCATTAACCACGATGCAACATCGGGCAATACCCAAATTTTTAAGCGAAATGAAGACTTTGATGCGCCAAGGAAATTTTCTGCGGACATGCTGAACCAGGCTTTATATGAAAAGAAGCGTCAGGAAGCAAAAGCTAGTCGAGGAAAATCTAGATCAGCTGAACAGGCGTCTAGACCTGAACGACCAAATACCAATAGATTAAATCCAAATTCTTCTTCGACAAACCAAGGACCAATCGACCGCAATTATGCTGGTCAGGGCGATTGGCCCAACCAAGACGACCATGTGGTGACGGCTGCTAGAACGTCGACACCACTTGCGGAAGAACCATTAATAGCAGAGGCTACTAAGAAAAATAAAAAACGGCTGTCATTTAGACAACGCCTTTTTAGTTCTTCAGAGGATGTATTAGAGGCTGAAAGAGATGTCGACATATTAGTAGATGATAATGAAGGAATTGACCAATCACAACAAGCTTTTGTCGGTACAAGTAATGCTGAAGCAAATCCGGATAAGGCAAATCAGTTTGGTCAACATGCAGGTCAAGTGGATGCGGATGGTAAACAAGCGGACAAAGAGGCTAGCAAAGGGAAGTCCTTTTTCGGGGCAACTAAAATTGATCGTTTCTTAAATATCGCGATTGTCCTGTTAACTCTAGGAATTATCATTTTGACCGTCATCGCCTTTTATGTTTAATTAATTTAAATCAATTCAAATAGAGGAGAGTGTATTATAAATGAAAGTTGCAATTATTTGCCCAATGGAAGAAGAAATTGGTTACTATAAAAAACACCTGGGCCTAAGTGCTGGTGAAATTGTTGGGTCAACAGAAGTATGGACAACATCCTACGAAGGGCACGAGATCGTTGTAGCCCGTTGCGGGATTGGGAAAGTGAATGCTGCAATCGCGACGACTTTAGTTGCCCAAAAGGCTCCTGATTTAATCATTAACACCGGGTCAGCAGGGGCCCTGGCACCAGACCGTCAAATTGGGGATATTGTCATTGGGGAAGCCACGATGTACCATGACGCGGATGCGCGTGCTTTTGGATATGAATTAGGCCAAGTTCCTACAATGCCAGCCCGTTACAAGGCACCTGAAAATTTGATCCAAGACTTTTTAAATGCTTATCATGAGACAGATTTAACGGCTACGAGAGGATTAATTCTAACGGGTGACCAATTTATCGCCGATACAAACAAGGTTAATGACCTATACCAAACCTTCAGAGGAGCCCAATGCGCTGAGATGGAAGGGGCTGCAGTTGCTCAAGTAGCCAACCAGTTTGGTATTGATTGTATTGTTATTCGAGCGATTTCTGATACCGCTCAACAAGATGCTAATGTGGTCTTTGATGAATTTGTGGTGACGGCAGGGCAAAATGCCGCTAAAGTGACGTTGAATTATTTAAAACATTTAAATTAAGTTATCATTGACGAAGGTCAAGAATAATGGTATGATAGACTTCGTGTAAAATAATGCAGCAAAATTGAAGCAAGCTCGTCAACATTTCAACCACTGACAACCGTCAGTAAGCCAAGTAGTCTGCGGCTGCAGAAGACGAAAGCGCTAAGGTGAAATGCACGAATGCGGTCAATTTAAAAGGTTATTTTACTCCAAAATTTTATTTTTATGGAGGAATATATAATGTCTCGTTTTACAGGATCTAACTGGAAAGTTTCTCGTCGTTTAGGTATCTCAATCTCAGGTACTGGTAAAGAAATCGCTCGTCGTCCATACGCACCAGGTGAACATGGTAACGGTCGTCGTGCTAAATTATCTGAATACGGCTTACAATTACAAGAAAAACAAAAATTACGTTTCATCTACGGCATGAACGAAAAGCAATTTGCTAACTTATTCGTTCAAGCTGGTAAAATCAAAGAAGGTAAACACGGTGTTAACTTCATGATCTTACTAGAACAACGTTTAGATAACGTAGTTTACCGTTTAGGTTTAGCGACTACTCGTCGTCAAGCTCGTCAATTAGTAAACCACGGTCACATTACTGTAGACGGTAAACGTGTTGATATCCCATCATTCCGCGTTCAACCAGGTCAAGTAATCTCTGTACGTGAAAAATCTAAAGACGTTAAAGTAATTAAAGAAGCAGTTGAAGGCTTATATGGTCACGTACCTTACGTACAATTCGACGCTGAAAAATTAGAAGGTTCTTTAATTCGTTTACCACAACGTGACGAAATGAACCAAGAAATCGACGAATCTCTAGTCGTTGAATACTACAACAAATTAATCTAATTTTAGATAACTTGTTATTGAAAAGGTCGGACTTAGTTCCGGCCTTTTTATTTACTGTTGAGATGAATGTGGTCATTTTACTAGAGAAATTGTATTCTGGGAAAAGGGTTCCAGCAATAAACTGTTGAATCGATTGATTTGGCATGCAATTTTAATATAACGGATATTTTTTTTGCTTAAATTATGATAATATAGGGGTTAAATAACCTTTAAAATTTTTTATTAAATATCAACGGATAGAAGGAGGCGTGCGTGTGCCGTTTTTAATCGCATTGTTAATCTTAATTATATTGGTATTACTTGGTTACGGATTAATTTATTATTTAGGACGTAAACAAACTCAAACTAATATTGCATTAGATGAGCAAAAACAAGAAATCATGTCTACACCGGTAGCAGACAAACTATATACACTGCGTAACAAGAATGTTTCGGGAGCAACGCGTAGAGTATACGAGAGTGAACAAGCCAAGTGGCAAACCATCACTCGTTTCCGTTTACCAGAGATCGAGGCAGCATTAGTGTCTGCGCAAGATTACACGGATAAATACAACATCGTCAAAGCAAGAAGTGTTGCAGACGAAGTGGAAACTATCCTTGAAGAAACGAAGGTAGAAGTGAATGGCATCAACGACCGTTTAACTGAAATATTAGCCAGTGAAAAAGCGTCTGAAGACAAGCATGAAGAAACTTACGACCGCTACGCTGCCTTACGTAAAGAATTGCTGGCACATGGCTATAAATTCGGTGATGCCCTAGAAACCTTAGAGCACCATTTAGCTTATATCGAACTCGATTTCACCAAATATCACCAACAAATGAATGATGGTGATTTCCTAGGCGCTCAAGAAGCACTGGTACAAATCGATGCTGACTTGAACGAATTAGAGCAAATGATGGAAAAGATTCCGAATTTGTATACCAAGTTAAACGAAGAATATGTGGAACAAGTGTCCGATATGAAACAAGGTTTTGCACATATGGAAGAGGAAAATTTCCAATTCCCAATTGATGTTGATATTCCAAAAGAAATTTCTGCCTCTGAAAAGAAAGTGGCTGAAGCTAAAAAGGCTGTGTCAGATGCAGACTTGACCCAAGCTGCTGAACTTATGGAAGCTGCTGGGATACAAATCGACCATACGTATACTTTGATGGAGAAAGAAATAGCTTCAAGAGAGTATATTGGGAAAAACCAAGGTACTGTTCAACGTCGCTTGGAACAAGTTACACAAAGCAACCGCTATGGGGCATTAGAAATTGACCGTGTAGCCCAAAATTACCTATTATATGATAATGAAATGGGTAAAATGCAAGAATACGCCGATCAAATTGAACGCCAAAAAGACCTGTTGAAAACGACAGATGACCAATTAGCAGAACACCAAATTGCTTATTCAGATATGGAAACACGTTACCGCGAAATTTATGATCAGTTAGCTGAAATTGATAAAGGTCAATCAGCGATTGTTGTGGCTTTGGCTAACTTACGTCAAAGAGAGCGCGATGCGCGCGATGACCTATACATGTTCGAGCTTGACTTACGTAACATCAAGCGTTCAGTAGAAATTCATCATTTACCAGGCTTGACTAATGAGTACTTAGATTACTTCTTCGATACAAGCGACCGCATTGATCAATTGTCAGAATCATTAAATCGTGTGAAATTAGACATGGTGGAAATTGAAAATCTAACCGATCAAATTGCTAAGGCGATTGAATACTTGGATGATGAAACTGAAAAACAAGTCCGCGCTGCCCAATTAACAGAGTCAGCGATTCAATACGCGAATCGTTACCGTCCGCAACATCCAGAGTTGAATGCGGTAATAGAACGGTCATATTATTTATTCGATAAAGAATTCTTATATGAAGATGCCTTTGAAAACATTGCCCGAGCGGTTGACCAAATTCAACCAGGTGCAAGACAAGAAATTATTCAGCAGTATGACCAAGAAAATCAAGTAGGCTAATTTTAGAAAGGACCGAGACATGTGCTCGGTCTTTTGCTGTTTTAGGTCAGTGTTAGCTATTTGTCAACTATAAGCTTAAGCTTGGAAAAGGATGAATCCAGGCTAATGAGCGGGTATTTATTTTATAGATAGAGGCTGTCAAATTATGGCGGGTTACTTTGGGGCCAGCTACTTGCAATTTGTGATATATGGCTATAATATGTTAAGAGTTGAAAAGGGGAAAAGGAAGGAACGACCATGTCAGAAATGATCTATTTTGATAACAGCGCAACAACAAAAATTGCGCCGGAAGCACTACAAACGATGACACAAGTCATGCAAACATATTACGGTAACCCGTCTAGTTTGCATAAGTTGGGGACTGCATCAGCGAAACTATTAAATTCAGCGCGTAAACAAGTTGCCGACTTGTTAGGTGCGCAATCACCGGAAATCTTCTTCACTTCAGGTGGTACGGAGTCGAATAACTGGGCTATTAAAGGAACAGCGATGGAAAAGGTGAAATACCACGGTAACCACATTATCGTTTCAAGTGTGGAACACCCATCTGTTCGCAATACCATGGAGACCTTGAGCCAAAATGGCTTTGAAATTACCTATCTGCCGGCTGATAAATCAGGGAAAGTCCATGTTGAAGATGTGGCTGCGGCAATCAAAGAAACGACGATTTTGGTATCTGTCATGGCAGTCAATAATGAGATTGGTGCTATTCAACCGATTGCTGAAATTGGTGATTTGCTAGAAAGTTATCCGACTATCCATTACCATGTTGATGGTGTGCAAAGTATCGGGACTTTTGAAAAACCATTGATTCATGATCGTGTTGACTTGATGAGTTTTTCAGCCCACAAATTTAACGGTCCACGTGGTATTGGTATTTTATATAAGAAACAGAACCGTGTAATTAGTCAGTTGCTTGATGGTGGTGGCCAAGAAATGGGCCAACGGTCAACAACTGAAAACTTAGCAGGGATTGCAGCGACTGCCAAAGCCCTTCGAATGGCTCTAGCTGAAGCTAAGGATGTGAAAGCCAAAGAGGTTGCTATGCAAGAAAAATTACGCGCTTTTTTCGCTGAACATACAGACCTTGTCCAAGTCTTTAGTCCTGAAGATGCAGCACCACATGTCCTTTGTTTCGCCTTAAAAGGCGTTCGCGGTGAAGTGATGGTCCATGCATTGGAAGATGAGGATATTATTGTGTCTACAACTAGTGCCTGCTCAAGTCGTGCGGTCAACAATAGCTCATCTACACTCGGTGCTATGAAGGTGGATCCAGTTTGGGCTAAACAAGCTATTCGTTTAAGTTTTGGCAAGGAAAACACCATGGCTGAAGTAGACCGATTTATCGAGGTATATACGAAACTAATGAAGAAATTTGAACGTATTCAATAATCCGGGAGGTAATATGAAAGAATTAATTATGATTCGCTACGGTGAATTATCAACGAAGGGGAAGAACAAGCGTAAATTTGTGGCGACTCTAGGGCGCAATATCCGTGAAGCCTTGGGTGAATATCCAGAAATTAAAATCAACCAACAACATGACTTTATGTTCATGGAATTAAACGGGGCCCCTCAAGATGAGGTCCTTGATAGTTTGGAAAAAGTATTTGGTATTCAAAGTTTCTCACCAGCGATCGAATTAGAACGCGATTTTGACTTGCTAAAAGAAGCGACCGTTAAATTAGTCAAGGCAGAAATCGCGAAGAATGGCGTGCAAACTTTTAAAGTGGCAACATCTCGGTCAGACCACAACTATTCAATGGATACAAACGATGTTAACCAAGCTTTGGGTAGCTTTTTGGCGGAAGAATTCCCTGAATTAAAAGTTCAAATGAAAAAACCGGATTTAACCATACGTGTCAAAGTGCGCGAACAAGATTTCTTAGTGTCGTCAGAATGGATTAACGGGGCTGGCGGATTACCAGTAGGGACATCTGCGAATGCAGTATTGATGTTATCAGGTGGGATCGATTCACCGGTAGCCGGATATTTAGCCATGAAACGTGGTATACGGATCACGGCTGTCCATTTTGCCTCACCACCATACACCAGTCCACAAGCCTTAAATAAAGCGAAGGACTTAACGGAAAAACTGACGAAATTTGGTGGCTGGATTAACTTTGTGGAAGTACCATTTACGGAAACCCAGGAAGCTATTAAAGAGCATGTAAACCCAGCTTACTTGATGACCATTACCCGACGGATGATGATGCGTATTTCAGATGAATTACGAAAACAATACAATGGCTTAGCGATTATAAACGGGGAATCGATTGGCCAAGTGGCGTCACAAACATTAGAATCAATGTTTGCCATTAATGAAGTGACTTCATCGCCGATTATTCGTCCAGTTGTCGCTATGGATAAATTGGAAATTATCGATATTTCGCAAAAAATTGATACTTTTGACTTATCTATTCAACCATTTGAAGACTGCTGTACCGTCTTTGCGCCACCATCACCAAAAACTAAGCCCAAATTGGATGATATTGCCTACTACGAGGCAAGATTAGATATTGAAGGTTTGGTACAACGGGCTGTTGAAGGTGCTATGGGCGAGAAAATTATGCCTGGATCGCGCAACAAGGAAGATTCCGACGCCTTCAGCGACTTATTATAATGTAAGGGCTAACCCTTTTGAATTGAGTTCTCCTCAAAGTTATTGTTATACTATTGATAGACTTAAGTTAATCAATCAAAGGAGGAATTAACATTATGGCAACTGTTACATTTAAAGGCGAAGCTGTAGAATTAGAAGGTACTCCGGTAGAAGTAAACCAAGTGGCACCTGATTTTGAATTGAATGAAGTAGGTGGTGGCAAAGTAAGTAAAGCGGACTTTGCTGGTAAAGTACTTTTATTATCCGTTGTACCAGATATTGATACATCTGTATGTTCTATCCAGTCAAATCGTATTAGCGACTATGCTAAACAAGCTGGTGAAGGCGTAGAAGTTGCAACAGTATCTATGAATACTGACGAATCTTTATCTAACTGGAAATCTGAAAATGATTCAGATATGCGTATGTTAAATGATGCAGCAGCATTCGGTAAAGACTACGGTATTTTCTTACCAGAATTAGGTAAATTGGCACGTTCAATGTTCGTTATCGATACTGAAGGTAATGTTGTTTACAAAGAAATCGTTAATGAAGTAACAAACGAACCAGATTATGAAAGTGCTATTCAAGTAGTTGACTCACTAGCGTAAGAAAAATTAGATAGTAAAAAAGGAGGTGTGACGCTTTTGTCACACCTCCTTTTTTATTAAATTCAAATTATATTACATAGCGAAATAGCTGTATAAGGCAAAACCTAAGGACAAGACTACTGATGATAGAATCAAGACTAACATGATCCATGTGAAGATTTTACCGGTTTTCTTGTCTTTTTTATTGTACATTTTATCGAAGCCACGTTTTTCTGGTGTATGTTTCTTTAGACTTTTACGCATATCAATACTCCTCATTTTTAATTCTCGACCATTATAACACAAAAGGATATTGCTTTCTTCCGGTATCTTCTAAATGAAAATTTTCAAGTTAGTGGTATAATAAGAAGTGAATTATGAATAAGCGCTAAAATTAAGCGTTAAATTTACTATGATTATGATGAGATACTTTTAAATTATGAGATTGTTTGATACTATATGAGAAGGTTTTATCATCAAGTTGTTACCTTAAGGAGGAAAATAAATGACTGAAGCACATATTGGTGTTGTCGGAATGGCCGTAATGGGCAAGAACTTAGCGTTGAATATTGAAAGCCGTGGATATACGGTGGCTGTATTTAACCGTACTACCAGCAAAGCAAAAGCTGTTGTAGATGAAAATTCAGATAAAAATTTAGTTTTTACTGAGACTATGGAAGAGTTTGTGAATTCATTAGAAAAACCTCGCCGTATCTTATTAATGGTACAAGCAGGTAAAGCAACAGATGCAACAATCAGTCAATTAATGCCATTATTAGATAAAGACGATGTCATTATTGATGGCGGAAACACATTCTTCCAAGATACAATTCGTCGTTCTAACGAAATCGACGGTTCTGGTATCCACTTCATTGGTATGGGTGTTTCTGGTGGTGAAGAAGGTGCGCTTAAAGGCCCTAGCTTGATGCCAGGTGGTCCTAAAGAAGCTTACGATATTGTGGAACCAATCTTAAAACAAATCGCAGCTAAAGCACCTAGCGATGGCGAACCATGTGTAACTTACATCGGCCCTAACGGTGCTGGTCACTACGTTAAAATGGTTCACAACGGTATCGAATACGGTGACATGCAATTAATCGCTGAAACATACGATTTATTACGTCGTCATTTAGACTTACCTGTAACAGAAATCGCTGACCATTTTGCAGATTGGAACACTGGTGAATTAGACAGTTTCCTAATTGAAATTACTGCTGATATCTTGACAAAACATGATCCAGAAACAGGTAAACCAATGGTTGACGTGATCTTGGACCGTGCAGGTAACAAAGGTACTGGTAAATGGACTTCTCAATCAGCATTAGATATTGGTGTACCATTACAAACAATTACTGAATCAGTTTACGCACGTTACATTTCAGCATTGAAAGACCAACGTGTTCGCGCTTCTAAAGTGTTAGCTGGACCAGAAGATACAACATTCGAAGGCGACAAAAACGATTTCGTTGAAAAAATCCGTAAAGCTTTATACTTCTCTAAAATCATGTCTTATGCGCAAGGCTTCTACCAATACCGTACAGCGTCAGAAGAATATGGTTGGAACTTGAACTATAAAGAAATCGCAGCTATTTTCCGTGCTGGATGTATCATCCGTGCAGGCTTCCTAGAAAAAATCATGGATGCTTACGAAAACAATGCTGACTTAGAAAACATCTTATTGGATGAATACTTTATGGATATTGCTAAAGAATATCAACAAGCAACTCGTGAAGTAGCAGCAGAAGCAATTAAATCTGGTATTCCAGTACCTGGTTTCACATCTGCCTTGTCATACTACGATAGTTACCGTTCAGAAACTTTACCAGCGAACATCATTCAAGCACAACGTGACTACTTTGGTGCGCATACTTACGAACGTGTTGATGCTGAAGGTTCTTACCACTTATTATGGGATAAAGAAGAACAAATCGATGCTTAATTTTGGGTTTGCCCATAAATTTGTGCAGGAAATAGGGTGAAATTATGAGTGAAGAAAAAGCAAAACGCATCTTAATCGTTGAAGATGAAAAAAACTTAGCGCGCTTTGTTGAATTAGAACTTAAACATGAGGGTTACGAAACAGAACTTGCTAAGGATGGTCGTATTGGGCTTGAAAAAGCCCAGGAAGGCAACTGGGACTTAATCTTGTTAGATTTAATGTTGCCAGAGATTAACGGGATTGAAGTGTGTCGTCGTTTACGACCAACTTCAGATGTGCCGATTATCATCATGACGGCTAGAGATTCAGTTATTGACCGTGTATCAGGTTTTGACCACGGTGCCGATGACTATATCGTTAAGCCGTTTGCGATTGAAGAATTATTGGCACGTATTCGTGCATTACTTCGTCGTATTGATATCGAAGAAGAACAACAACACAGAAAACAAACGAAAGTAACTTTCCGTGACCTTTCTGTTGAAAAAGAAAATCGTATCGTTCGCCGTGGCGAAGAGATTATCGATTTAACAAAACGTGAGTACGAGTTATTGGTGATGTTAATGGAGAACGTTAATGTTGTATTACCTCGTACAGAATTATTAAATAAAGTGTGGGGCTATACAACTGAAGTTGAAACCAACGTTGTAGATGTTTATATTCGTTACTTACGAAATAAAATCGACGTGGATGGTCAACCAGGTTACATTCAAACTGTCCGTGGTATGGGCTATGTAATGAGGACCCCAGAATAATGTTTAATAGCGTTTTAAATGATTTTAAAACAAAACTGCAGCACCCATTTTCATTAATTTGGAAGTGGGGCTTAGTTTTATCTAGCATGTTTTGGTTGGCCTTGAGTGTGAGCCCCATCATTTCAAATATTCAAGAACAACAAGCGCTAGAAGAAAACTATGTGGCTGAGGTTACACAAATTGACACGTATTTACAAACCTATCTAAATTCCTTAGCATCGCGCCCAGCTTCTGAAGTGCGTGAAGGATTCCAATCACGGATTGCCATTGAGAATATTTCATTAGAAGATTACTTGAATGAACATGACGTGAAAATCCAAGTTTATAATGAAAATGGTAACCTGGTTTATAATTCAGGGACTACTGTAGATAGTTATTCGACTAGTAGAACAACAGGCCGAACTAGATCCAAAGAAACTGGTGACTTCCTGACTTATCAACTAATATATGATGGATCTGAACAAATTGGGTATTATTTTGCAACCTTCGATTACCAATCAGTCGCCGATAAACTATCTGATAAACGAACTGAATTGATCATCATAGCGGGAGTTAATTTAATTATCGCCGTTGTGGCTGGATTTGGTGTAGCTTATTTCTTTATTCAACCGATTCAAAAGATGAAACGGTTCTTAAAGAACATCACTGCGGATAATATTGCTGACCGTCGTTTGAACGTATCAGAATACCGCGGTGAAATTACTGAAATTTCTGAAAGTATCAACCAGATGCTAGATCAAACGAGTGAGTATATTGACCAACAAATTCACTTTGTGGAAGATGTTTCCCATGAGTTACGAACACCCGTAGCCATCATTGAAGGGCATTTAAATATGTTAAATCGTTGGGGTAAGGATGATCCAGAAATTCTTGAAGAGTCCCTGTCAGCCTCTGTAAATGAGTTAGAACGGATGAAGGTCCTCGTGCAAGAGATGTTAGATTTATCTCGAGCAGGGCAAGTGGATGCTCAGTATTATGATAAGACGACGTTAATTAACGAAGTAATCAATCAAGTTTTCCAAAACTTCAAGCTCCTGTATCCAGACTTCCAATTCTTCTTGGAAAATGACTTACGTCGTAATTATGAGATTCGGATTTACCGTAACCATCTTGAGCAAATCCTGATTATTTTATTGGATAATGCTGTCAAATATTCAACTGATCGCCAAGAAATCCATATTTCTGTTGCGACCAACGCTGTTGATTATATTGAAATTGCTATCCAAGACTTCGGTGAGGGGATGTCTCAAGAAGACCAAAACCGTATCTTTAACCGCTTCTATCGCGTGGATAAGGCGCGGTCTCGTGAACGTGGAGGGAATGGTCTAGGTTTATCCATCGCTAAAGAATTAATCAAAGGGTACAAGGGTTCTATCTTTGTAGAGAGTGAACTGGGCAATGGGTCTATTTTCCATGTTCGCTTCCCAATCTTGAATACCTTAGACGAAATTTCAGCAGCTGACCGTGAACGAATTGATCAGTTGTTGGAA
>NZ_DJUR01000041.1 GCF_002440555.1 Aerococcus sp. UBA6277 | reverse complement strand
CTACTTTAGAGGGAGCATATCACTATTGTCCAACCTCCTAATTTAATTTTTTTTTATGTCTAGACTATTTCACTTTGATAATAGCTGTTTTTTCAGCTACTTGACCGTCTGCAACTACTTCAACGTTTTCATATTGATCTGCGTTTGTGACAATTACCATAACATCTGGGTCATAACCAGATTCTTTAATCACTGCTAGATCAAAGCTTCCTAATAGGGCACCTTTGTTGACTTGATCACCTTGTTTCACTTCACTGGTAAAACCGTGACCATTTAAGTTCACTGTGTCGATACCGATATGAATTAAAACTTCTAGACCTGAGTCACTGACTAATCCATAAGCATGGCCAGTTTCAGAGGCGATTGTTAAACTACCTGAAATCGGTGCGTATACATTGCCACTTGCGTCAGGAACAATGGCTAATCCTGGTCCCATCATACCTTGTGAGAATACAGGGTCATTGACATTTTCTAGGTCAGTGATTTTACCAGCAAGCGGTGCAACAATCGTATTGTCATCACTCGCGTGGTCAGTATTTGTAGCTACTGAAGTATTTGTTTTTGATGTATTTGTTGTTTCTTCTGTTTCATGAGTAGCAACTACTTTTGCTTCTTTTTCTTTCTCAGCTTGAGCATCATTAGCTTCTTTTTTCACTAAAGATTTACCGTAAATGTAGGTCGCAACAAATGCAATCACAATAGATACGGCGATAGCTAGCATAAAGGTTGGAATAAATCGAGGAATGATGGCTACGAAACCAATCACACCTGCAGGTCCTAACGACTGACTACGAACGTTAAAAATCCCTAAAATGACTGAGGCGATACCTGAAGCGATTAACCCAATAAAGAATGGGTATTTCAATTTCAAGTTGACCCCGAACATGGCTGGCTCAGTAATCCCTAGCATGGCAGATAGAGATGATGACGTCGCTAATCCTTTAGTCTTTTCATTCTTAGTGATGAAGTATACAGCTAAGGCGGCTGCACCTTGGGCAACATTGGCTACTGAAGCGATTGGGAAAATAAAATTACCACCTGTCGTCGCAACATCTGCAATTAGGGCAGTTTCAATTGCTGGGAAGGATTGGTGTAAACCTGTCAATACAATTGCTGAGTAGAATAGCCCAAAGAATCCATAACCAAAGGCACCTAGGTAAGAAATAGCCTCTACAATACCATTCAATAATAAATCAGAAAGTGTACGTAGAACAGGGCCGACAACCGTAAAGGTAATCACACCAGTTAATATGATGGTTAACATTGGTGTAAAGGTAAAGTCGATAGCGTCTTTTAAATATTTATGGAAGAAGGTTTCCAATTTAGCTAATATCCAAGCAACCCCGATAACAGGCAATACTTGACCTTGGTAACCAGCTTGGGCAATCTCTAAGCCAAAAATATTCCATACCGGCATTTCACCGGCTGCAGTCACATTGGCCACATTGTAACCATTTACTAGTTGTGGCATCACCATGATTAACCCCATGGTGGCACCTAGATAAGGGTTACCACCAAATCGTTTAGTAGCCGAGAAGGCAATTAAAACTGGTAGGAACGCAAAAGCTGCTGAGGCGAACATATTGATCATGTCAGCAAAATCTGCCCAGGCTGGGTACATAGTAACTAAGGCTTCAGGTCCAAATAAGTTTTGACTTGTTAGGACGTTGTTGACTGCCATAATCAAACCACCGGCAGTTAAGGCTGGAATTAATGGAACGAAAATATCTGATAATACTTTTATGACTGCCATGACTGGGTTTTGTTTACCCTGATTTTTAGCCGCTTCTTTTACTTCCTCTTTGGACGCAGGCTTAATGTCGGCGATTTTTGTATATTCCTCATATACCTTATTCACATCGCCAGGTCCTACAATAATTTGATATTGACCATTTGCTTTAAAGGTCCCTTTCAAATCTGGATCATTATCCAAGGCATCTTGGTCAATCTTTCCTTCGTCATTAACCACTAAACGTAAACGGGTCGCACAGTGGGCAGCAGTGACAACATTGTCTTCTCCCAAAGCTGCATGGATCCGTTTGGCAACTTCTTTGTGATTCATTCTATTTACCTCTTTTCTTCAAAGTTATTTTGTAAATTTAAGCGTTTTCATTTACTTGATTAGAATTTTAACAGGCAAACGACCATATGTCAATCGTTTGACATAAAATATTTAACTTGCAGATAAATCTATTGAAAAATAAGGATATTCAACATGGAAACGCTTGCTATTTTTCTGAGTTATGCTTAAAATAATACCATCATAAACGAAAGAATGAGGATGCAAGGTATTCATCATTTATTAGGAGGATATACATGTCTTTTACATTACACAGCTTTGACCAAGCAGACCGGTACCGAAACTACGCCGACTGGCCAGAGGACTATGTCACGGCACTCAATGAATTAGCGGACCAATCACCATGGCGCAACCACTTTCACTTGGAACCCAAAACCGGACTGATCAACGACCCAAACGGCTTTTCATATATAAACGGGGAATGGCAACTTTTCTACCAATACTATCCCTTTGGTCCAATTCACGGCCTGAAATCTTGGTACCGAGTAACATCTAAAGACTTGATCCATTGGGAGGAAAAGGGGTTGGGACTTCTTCCTGACAATGAATTAGACTCTCACGGTGCTTATTCAGGTTCAGCAACTGCTGATGGGGACAAGTTACGGTTATTTTATACAGGAAACGTGCGCGATGAAAATTGGGTACGTCATCCAAAACAAAATACGGTTACCTTTGACCCTGAAACAGGTGCACTTGGTCAAAAAGAACTGATTATTGATGAAATTGACCAAGCGACTGACCACTTCCGTGACCCCATGTACTTTACAGCACACGGTAAATCATGGTTAGTGATAGGCGGTCAAAGAAAAGCTGACGAGCGGGGGACCTTGTATTTATACCAAGCAGCCCCATCTAATCTAGATCAGTGGACTTACCACAGTGAATTAGCAATTCCTCAAGCGGATTCGGCTTACATGTTTGAATGTCCAAATATTAACCAAGTGGCCGGTAAAGTCTTTGTCACTTTCTGCCCCCAAGGTATCGACCAAGACCAATTAAACTATCAAAATATCTACCCTAATGCTTATCTGGTCGCGGATGCTTTTACTGCAGAAGGCAAGTTGGAAAACCCTGGTCAATTACACAATTTAGATTATGGTTTTGATGTGTATGCCAGTCAACTGATCAATGCACCAGATGGGCGAGTGCTAGGCGTTTCTTGGCTAGGACTACCGGAAATTGATTACCCTACGGACAAATACGGTTACCAAGGTGCCTTAAGTTTAATCAAAGAATTTCGTATTCAAGATGGTCGTTTGTATCAGTACCCAGTTGAAGAGACCTTGGCCCTAAGACAGGATCCACAAACCTTTACTGACCATATTGAAGTATCCCAAAACACCTACGAATACGCCTTTGAAGTGGCGGCGAATAAACAAGCAACCATTCATTTATATGCAGACGCAGACAAAAAACACTTTGTCACCTTATCCATTGATACAATTGATGGTAAAATAGAACTTGATAGAAGTGAGATGGGGACAGTTTTTGCTGAAGAATTTGGCACAAATCGAACGCTTGACCTAGCTGGCAAAGAAAAAGTGACAGTGAATGTCTTTGCGGATACATCAGTATTAGAGATTTTCGTGAACAATGGCGCTTATGTTATGTCTTCAAGAATTTTTACACCATCTAACCAACAAACACATATTTTTGCAGAAGGAACTGACAACAACCTGGCCTACCCCCTGCAAAAATAATGAATAAGGGGGAAAAACCTTGCGGGCAAAGTTACAAGATGTCGCAGCTTTAGCTGGTGTTTCAGTAACAACGGTGAGTCGCGTCATAAATCAAAAGGGTTATTTATCACAACAAACCATTGATAAAGTCCATGCAGCCATGAAAGAATTGAATTACTATCCAAATTCATTGGCACGGAGTTTACAAGGCAAATCGACCAAGTTGGTGGGCTTGATTTTTCCAAATATTGACACCATTTTTTATGCAGAATTGGTCAACCACCTAGAGCAAATCCTATTTGCTAAGGGGTATAAAACCATTATTTGTAACAGTGAACGGGATGCGGACAAAGAAGCTGAATACTTGAATATGCTCCAATCCAACCAAGTGGAAGGGATTATTGCGGGTGCCCATAATTTGAATTATGCGGATTACGAGCGAGTGACTGCGCCTGTAATTTCTTTCGACCGGTATATCGGGGAAAATATTCCTATAGTGTCTTCTGACAACTATCTGGGCGGGAAGTTGGCG
Source organism: Aerococcus sp. UBA6277 (assembly GCF_002440555.1). Taxonomy (GTDB): domain Bacteria; phylum Bacillota; class Bacilli; order Lactobacillales; family Aerococcaceae; genus Aerococcus. The sequence continues at coordinate 15,611 of NZ_DJUR01000041.1, read as the reverse complement.
ACAGAAACATTACTTAAGGGGCAACCGACCAACCCTTGGATGATAACCGGGGCTAATGATCCCAATTCACCGACTTATTTGCGTTACCAAGCTTTTATGGATGTGATTAAGGCCCATGGATTAGAGGGTCAAGTCACTAAGATTCCAAAGAACTTTTCACAGATTAGAAAGCAATTGAAAATCAAAGCTTTGTTACTAGAAGAGGCACCGGATGCCATTTTTTGTTCGGATGATTTGACGGCCATGTTGGTTATGAATACCGCCCGTGAGTTGGGGATGACAATTCCGAATGATTTAAAGTTAGTGGGCTATGACGGTACAGACTTTATCCAGACCTATGTCCCACAATTAACGACCATTGCCCAACCCATTAAAGATTTGGCGGACTTATTAGTAGATGTCCTCTTGCAACAAATTGATCACTCGCTTGAGGTCAAGAAGGATGCGGACAATCGGTATGTCTTGCCTATTAAATTAATTCCCGGCCAGACTGTCTAGTTTCTATTTTGTGACGTATAGAAGGTGAAAGTAATGGAAGAAATTGTATTTAAAGTCATAGGGACTACCATTAGTCTTGCTATCGACCATGACCAAGCACCTGTAGTACTAGCGGAAGCCAGGCGGCGTTTATTGGACTATGAAAAAAGGTTTTCTGCAAATAATTCTGACAGCCTTTTGATGCAGGTCAATGCCAAGGCGGGGATTTCCCCTGTTCAAGTGGACCCGGATATCTTCCAGTTAATTGCTACTGGCAAAGATTATTCTTTGCAATCTGGGGCAACTTTAAATATCGCTATTGGCCCTTGGTCAAATTATGGCGGGGGGGGGGTGGGGATGGNNCTTGGTCAAATTATGGCGGGTGGGTTTTGAAGATGCTCACTTACCAAGTGAGGCTGACATTCAAAACCGGTTAGCCATTACCAACCCAGCAGATATTATTTTAGATAACAAAAGGCAAACAGTTTACTTAGCGAAACAAGGGATGGAAATTGACCTAGGCGCACTTGCTAAAGGGTATTTTGCTGACTTAATCAAAGATTACTTCCTTGAGCAAGATGTCCAATCAGGCATGATTAACTTGGGTGGGAATGTATTGTTAGTTGGCGCACACCCTGAAAATCCTGGTGGTTTTTGGCGAGTAGGGGTCCAGGACCCTGACCAAAGTCGTAATCATTTGCGGGGCATTATCCAGTTTCAAGATGGTTCGGTAGTGACTTCTGGTATTTATGAACGTCATTTTGAATACCAAGGACAGACCTACCATCATATTTTTGATTCTAAAACAGGCTATCCAGTGGCCAATGACCTTGCAGGCTTGACCATTGTGTCTAAGTCCTCTTTAGCGGGCGAAATTTACACGACCTTGTACTTTCATTTAGCCAGTCAAGATTTATTGGCCAAGCTGTCTGCTATTGCAGGGGTTGAGGCAGTTGTGATCACCAAATCGGGACAGGTCCTGTTGACGGAAGGGATCAAACCTTTTTATACGCCGTGACCATGGCGGCAAGTCCCATAGTAAATAGAATGGCTCTAAGAAGAAGTCTCACCAATGAGGCTTCTTTTTTTGTGGTCGTTTATTAGTTTGGGGTCTGGTAACTCTTTTTCAAAAGGGAAGGAATTATAGCCCTGGTGGAAGATTTTACCTGGTGAATTGTGCTAAAATAGGCTAGGTATAGGGGGTTGGATCTTTTGGACCAATTAGTGAATGAATTTATAACGTATATACAACAAAATGAGATTGAAAAGGCCAATGCGGTTTTTGAAAAAATCTTGACGCAGCTTGAGAATGAAGACGCACAAGTGATGGCACAGACGGGATACAGCTTAGCTCAGCTAGGGTTTGTGGACTATGCTAATGAGGTTTACACTGTCGGGGAAAACAGATTCCCTGAGGAAGATTCTTGGATTTTATTGAAGGGGGAGTTAGCCCTGGATAATGGTCAGGTGGAAGAATCGATTGATGAGTTATTGAAAATTACGCCAGAGAGTCCCTTGTATGTGGATGCTTTGCTATTACAGGCGGATGCTTACCAAATGTACAATTTGCCGGAAGTGGCCTTGGTCAAATTGAGTGAAGCGCGAGAATTAGCGCCAAACCAACCGGTGATTTTATACGGGATTGCGGAATTACGGTTCCAGCAAGGTGAATTCCAACAGGCCTTACCACTATATGAGCGGTTATTGCAATCTGAGGAAACGCCAGAATCTTTATTTGAAACTATTGAAGCCCATTTTGCTTATGCTAAGGCGGCAACGGGGGACTTTGAAGAAGCTATTGAGTTGATTGAAGAGACACCTGAAAATGATCGGACAGATGAACAACAAGAACAATTAGCCTTCTATTATGTGGAAACGGAAAACTTTGAAAAAGCCAATACCATTTTAGAGGCCTTGTATGAAGATGACAAGTTGTCAGATGGTTTACTGGCAGTCTTCGCCCAAGTGAAGAACGCCTTCCATGACCACGACGGGGCCTTAGAAATAATCGATAAGGCGATTTTGGTCAATCCATATGAAGCACGGTTGTACTTCCAAAAGGCTGAATTTGCCCAACAAATTGGTAACCGCGAAACGGCTCGTGAAGCCTTAGAATTGGCTTTAGATATCGATCCTGACTATGGACAAGCTTTAGTATTGCTACTGCAATTGCTGATTGATGACGAGGATTACGGAATAGCCCGAGCCCTGATTCAAGATATGGATGAAAAAGGGATTGAGTTCGACCGTTATGTCTGGATGAAGGCCAAAGTATTCCAAGAGTTAGAGGAATTTGACTTTGCTAACCAAGCCTACACCGAAGCTTACCCACAGTTGAAAGAAGATGCGTCCTTCTTACATGACTATTTCGACTTTTTACGTGAAGCAGGGGACTGGCGCCGAATTGAACAGGTCTTTAAAGACCAAACTGACTTAGCCCAAAGACCAGACTTCCATGATGTTTATGAAAGTTTACAGGATTGGTTGGCTGAAAACGAAGGTTTTTAATTAAGATAATAGGATTCATACGAGTCAGATTAAATGAACCATAGAGAATGAGCATTTTAGGAGGCAAGATTATGCGCGTATTAGTAACAGGATTTTTAGGTAGAATGGGTTCCACAGCAGCCAACATGGTCATTAACCATGATGGGTTTGAACTGGTGGCTTTAGCCAACAACGACTTAGACAAGCGAGCAGACCGTGTGGCAGAATGGTCAGATAAGGCACCAGTTTTTGAAAGTATTCAAGAAGCGATTGACGCTGTAGACATCGATGTCGCAATCGACTTTACAATTCCGGCTGCAGCTTATGAAAACACTAAATACTATATTGAACATGATATCCACCCAGTAGTTGGGACAACTGGTTTCACTGATGAAGAAATTGAAGAATTAACGGCTTTATCTGAAGCAAAAAAACTAGGTGGTTTAATTGCACCAAATTTTGCCATTGGTTCAGTCTTGATGCAAGTCTTCTCTGCTAAAGCGGCTAAATACTTACCAGACGTTGAAATTACTGAAATTCACCACAATCAAAAATTAGATGCCCCAAGTGGTACCGCTGAAAAAACAGCTAAATTAATTTTTGAAGCACGCGGTGAGCATGTTTCTGGACATCCAGATGAAACAGAATCAATGTCAGGCGCACGTGGCGCTGACTTCCACGGCATCCGCATCCATTCATTACGTTTACCAGGCTACAACTCACATCAAATCGTACAATTCGGTGGTGTGGGGGAAGCCTTAACTATCCGTCAAGATTCATTCGACCGTAACTCATACATGCCCGGCGTAGCATTGGCTGTTGAAAAAGTAGGTCAGTTAGACGGCTTAATCTATGGTTTGGAGCACTTATTAGATGACTAATAGCCAAGAATTTACCAAAGCAGCACCCATAATTCATACCCTCAATGAGGCTGGCTACGAGGCCTATTTTGTGGGTGGGGCTGTGCGGGACTTGCTATTAGACTTGCCTATCCATGATGTAGATATCGCGACCTCTGCCTATCCTGCTGAAGTTCAAGCCCTTTTCCCACGTCATTTTGATGTGGGCTTAGATCATGGGACGATTATGGTTTGGTTTGAAGGTGAAACCTATGAAATCACTACCTTTAGAACCGAATCAACCTATCAAGATTACCGTCGCCCGGACAAGGTAACCTTTGTTCAAAACTTAGAAGAAGACCTATTACGCCGTGACTTTACCATTAATGCCTTGGCTATGAATCCTGACTACAAGATAGTGGATTATTTCCATGGGCAAAAGGATCTAGCTGACCAAGTTATCCGGGCTGTGGGTAATCCACATGACCGGTTTAATGAAGATGGCCTCCGCATGATGCGTGGCGTTCGCTTTGCTAGTCAACTTGACTTTAATATTGAGCCAGAAACCCTAGCAGCAATCGCTGAGAATGCGGGTATTCTAGTCCATATTGCAGTGGAGCGGATTGCGGTTGAAATGAATAAACTGTGGATTGGTGTCAATTGGCACAAAGGGTTAAACTACTTCCTAGAGACAGATTTAATTCAATATGTACCTTATTTAGCAGACTATAAGGCTGTTTTCACAGATTTACTAGGTTATACGAGTGACCAAGTTCAAATCCCAAATGAAAACTTTGGCTGGGCCTTATTCTTCTGGCGGGCCTTTCAACTAAATGGCAGGGAAGATTTACCTACTATTCAACAGCAAGTCCGCCAATTCACCAAGGCCTGGAAGATGTCTAACCAAGCCCAAAAGGATATCCTTGCTTACTTAGATATCTTGGCTTACCGGGCCCAAACAGCTGAATGGACCCTGGTTGATTTATACGGACGTGACCGAGATCAACTTGTCTTAGTAGAAGCATTCATAGAGGCGCAACAAGTGGCTGGCCAAGAAGATTTTGTAACCATCTTTAAGACAGCCAATGTCCAAGCAATTCATGCTTTATTCGACCAATTACCCATTCAATCCTTGCGTGATTTAGCCCTAAACGGCCAAGACATTATTCAAGAAATCAATCCAGAAAATAAACGGGCGATTGGCCAAATGCTCCAATTTTTAGAGCAGGCGGTTGTGGCCCAAGATGTGGTGAATGAACGGGCGGCCTTATTGGCTTATCTAGATACTCATCATGATCAAATAAACGAAATTTAATTGTAGGAAGGTGTTAGAAGTGACAACCACTTATGCGGTTCTGGACTTAGAAACAACAGGATCTACATATGATAACGGTGACCGCATTATTCAAATTGGGGTGGCCTTTGTTCAGAACGGGCAGGTTGTGGATCAATTTGCTACGGATATCTTTCCTAATCAAGAAATTCCACGTGAAATTACCAAGTTGACCGGTATTACCAATGAACAAGTCAAGCGGGCGCCAAAGTTTGAAGCAGTTGCAGAAACCCTTTGGCAAAAGCTTTCCAATACGGTCATTGTTGCCCATAATATTGGCTTTGATTACAAATTTTTAGACAAGAGCTTTCAAGCCCAAGGCTACCCGGCTATGACCCATGACCGGGTAGATACTGTGGAAATGGTGCGGACTCTTTTCCCAACGGCAGATTCCTATAAACTAGGCGAATTCTGTCTATCCCACGGCATCCAACTTGAGAATGCCCATACGGCCATTGATGATGCAGTGGCGACTGCCCAAATTTTGATTATGTGTCAGGAAAAAGTAGCCACCATGCCAGTTGAGTTATTTGCCCAGCTTCAGCCATTCTTACATTATTTTATTGGGCAAACCGGCGACTATATGGCCTTATGGTTTAAAGACCACAAAGGAGCCAAACGTCCTTACGAATACATCGCGCCATTTGTCTTGAATCCAAAATTAGCTAATTTCCAGATTTTTCCTGCTGGCTTTGGGGCAAAAGAAGCTAGCTATTTACAAGCTGATGATTTAAAGGTGATTGAAGCCAATCATGGGGTAAGCTTAGCACCCCTTCAAAAGACCATGGTCAAAGATATAGCACCATTTTTCCATGAGGAAGCGACATCCTCTTCAGATACGACTAAAAGACCTAAATACGCCTTTCTAACGGCCAATGCAGGCGTTGGAAAATCCTTGGCCTACGTGGTATCTGCCTTGTCTGCTGACGAAACGGCTAGTCAGCAAACTGGGGCTAAGTCTGGGGTAAATGATGATCAAAAACAAGTGGTTATTTCAACCTCAACAGTTGTCTTACAGCATCAATTCTTGGATAAAACGGTCCAATTAGCGGCCAACTTATTAGGAAGACCCTTGAAAACAGTTATTTTAAAAGGGCAAAATCACTTTATCCAATTGACGAAATTGCAGAAATATACTCAACAGTTAAAGCAACATCCAGAAGCGGCCTTAAAACGAGATGTCTTAATTTCAGTGGCACTTTTTGTCTGGTTGCATGAAACTGAAACAGGTGACTTGCATGAACTGAATCCTGGCTTAAACAATGAGGTCTACTGGCAAAATGTNNAGATGGGCGGATTATGCTTTCTATGAGCGACATGTGACGGAAGCCAAGTCTGCAAACATCGTGATTTTAAACCACGCTTACTTTGTCTACCATTACCAAGATTTAATTGACCAAGCTATTTTGACAGAAAAAGCTAAGGTCATTATTGATGAATGCCATCAATTACCGGTGACCGTCCACCAACAACAGATTAAAACCCTCCAATCGAAAGAGGTGGAGGAAACTTTAAAGGCTATGGAACGAACTGTGCACCGGTTGATGGACAAGGTAGTCACCAATAATGTGAAAATCCAGGCAGTCGACAAACTCTACCATGTGGAGCAGAATTTACAGGAGGCTTGGGGCAATTTAGACCGGTTTATTGATCAAATTTCGGATAAATTCCAAACCAAATCTTACTACCAACGGCATACGGCACAAAAATCCTATTATATTGCCTATGACTATTATCTAGTGGCCGATTGGCGAGAATCAGCCCAAAAGGCGATTACAGCCATGTCTAAGATGGTGTCACCGTTGAAGGTCATTGGCAGACAGCTATATCAAATGGAGATATTGACCAAGCGGGCCTACCAGCAATTACTTGGCCAATTAAACCAATATGATTACACGATTCAAATCTGGCTAGAAACGACCGAACCTAGCAAAAATTATTACGCGGACTTACAAGTCAATTTCGGCAAACACTATGTTCAAGTGACCATTGACCGCAAATTGTACACGAGTCAGGCTCATTTAGCGGCTATATTCCAAGCGATTCCAAGCCAAATGTTATTGGTATCAGCGTCACTTGAAATCGTCCGGTCTAAAAATATGATTCAGTCATTATTTGGTATCGAGGACTTTGCATGGTTTTCTTTCATGGAAGATTCTTACACCCAGCAATTAGTCCAAGGCCGGGACCATCAAGTTCGTGGCTATTATCTGAAAGACTACCACTCTATCGACAAATACAATGAGGACCAGGCTGCTATGGTGATTGCTGATTTGGTGGAAACCCTATGGACCAATCGAAAAGCCATGCAAAAAATCCAAGTTTTCTTCCAGTCTAGGTCTTTGATGCGGGCAACGCAATTTGAAATGAAGCAGCGGATGACTCGGTCTGATTATGGCAACCTGATTGTCCAAAATAATCAACGCAATCTAGACCGGTTAGCCCGTCAGTATGAAGACAGTTCACGGGCCATATTGTTCGCTTTGGCTAGCTTTCAAGAAGGGGTCCATCTTAATGCCAAAACGGACGCTTTTGTCCTAACCAGACTGCCGTTCTCAGCGCCAGATACGCCAGATGAATTAGCCAAGCAAGACTATCTAAAATCACTTGGCGATAACTACTTTGATGATGTGGCCTTACCGGAAATGTTAATGAATTTAACACAAATATTTGGTCGGATGGCCGCGTCGGGTAGCCAAGATGCTATCTTTATCTCACTGGATAAGCGGCTAGAAAAGGCGGCCTATGCTGACCAAATTGCTGGTGTGATGCCGGATGCTTTGAATATGCAGACGGTAAAACTACAGGAATTAAAGCAGATAGATTAAAATTATGTTAGAATAGACCTACAAAAGGGGCAAGAGATAATGAAACGCAAGTTATTTTCCATTTTGATCGCCGTGATGGTGATTTACTTGGTTGGGTCCACCTATATTTATGCGAATTCGCAACAAATGGTGGCTAGTGCAGAAGTAGAAACGACGAAAGCAGCAAAGGATGCTGGCCTAACCAATATCACTGATTTTTATGTATTTAATAAAGATGAAACGTATTATGCCGTTTTGGGCGAAAATAGTGAAGGGCGCCAAGTTTATTTTGCCTACCAACCCGATACTGATTACCAGAAAATGGGCTTTGTAGATGAGATGGTGAATGAAGATAACGCCTTTTCACTGACAAGATACGAAATGCCTGATGTCAATGTAAGAAAAGCCAACCTCGGTATCGAAAACGATACATTCGTGTGGGAAGTTTCATTCACAGATGCAGACGGCCGTCTTGGCTACCATTACATCAATGCAACAACTGGTGAATGGTACGAAACTATCAACGACTTATAGGAGGAATGAGGCTATGGAATTAGCAAATAGAATTAAAAAAATGCAGGGGTCACAAACAGCGGCTGCTGCAGCTAAGGCTCGTGCACTACAAGCACAAGGAGTTGACGTCATCTCACTAGCGGTAGGGGAACCGGATTTTAACACCCCAAACTACATCCTAGAACAAGTAAAAGAGGATATGTTTGCGGGTCGCGGTCACCATTACACAGATTCAACAGGGATCACAGCATTGAAACAAGCCATTATTGACTATCATGCTGAATACGACCAAGTTGACTACACGTTAGACCAAGTTTTTATTGCTGATGGGGCGAAGATGGTCTTGTACTACACCTTCCAATCCCTATTAAATGAAGGGGACGAAGTCTTAATCCCAGCGCCTTATTGGGTAAGCTACGTGGACCAAGTGAAAATGGCAGACGGGATACCAGTAATTTTTGAAACGTCAGCAAGTGACAACTTTAGAATCACCCCAGAATTGTTAGACCAGCATGTCACTGACAAAACAAAATTACTTGTCTTAAATACACCATCTAACCCAACAGGGGCGATCATGAGTGAAGAAGACGCCCGCGCAGTAGCGCAATATTGTTTAGACCACAATATCCTGGTAGTTGCCGATGAAATCTACTACCGTTTAGTCTACAACGGTCATCAAGCACAATCGATTGCAGCCATTTCACCGGAAGTCCAAGAAAATACTATCGTGATCAATGGTTTTTCAAAAGCCTATGCGATGACAGGTTGGCGTTTAGGCTATGCCTTAGCGGATAACAAATATGTTGGCGCTTTTGCTAAATTGGCTAGTCAAATCAACTCAAACCCAGCAGGTATCAGTCAATTTGCAGCCTTAGCTGCCTTAACGGGTCCCCGTGAAGAGGCCGTTGAAGCCATGCGTAAAGAATTTGAAAACCGCCTAAATGCAGCCTATGAAGAAGTGTTAACGATTCCGGGCTTTAAATTAGATTTCAAACCGCAAGGGGCTTTTTACCTATTCCCAGATGCAACTGAAACTGCTAGATTATGTGGCTATGAATCCGTAACAGACTTAGCCAATGCCTTCATCGATCAAGCGCATGTTGTTGGGGTGCCTGGTGTGGCCTTTGGTAAGGCAGACCATATTCGTTTTTCATATGCAACCAACGAAGAAACTTTTGCAGAAGCAATGAAACGTATCCGTGAATTTGTTCAAGGGAAAATGGCTAAATAATAGATGCAATTTTTATCTGATAAAATGTGCATTAGAAAAGTTAGGTTACTTTATAGACCTAACTTTTTTGTATTATAATAGACGCGATAGCATTCGAGCAGACCGGCTATTTTTCAAGAAATGAATAACGCGCCGGTAGATGAAATAGTTAAGCAAGTAAAATCGATAAAAGGAAGGTGCCACATGCAAAGAGAATACTATACAGTCCTACGCAACCGCATTTTAGAATCATATCACCGGTTGAACATCTCAAATGAAGAAATGATGCTATTAATCCACTTTTTAACCTTCCAACAAGCTGGTGAAGACTTTCCAGCTATTTCCCTGATTGGTCGCCGGATGAATGTAAAAGACCAACAACTTTATGACATGATCCAGTCTTTAATTGAACGAGGCTTTCTAAGTATTCCCTCTTATAAGAATGACCAAGGTAAATCGGTGGAGTATTATTCCTTGGACCCTCTCTACCAGAAAATCACGCAATTAGATAAAGTAGACGAAAGTGAACGATTTAAAGAAGCCAAAGCTACCAAAGAGGGCGAAGTGTTCGACATGATTCAAGTCGAATTTGGTCGGCAATTATCGCCAATTGAGTACCAAAAGATCAGTGATTGGTTTAAGAAAGACGGTTATGACCCAGATGTCGTTAAGGAAGCCTTGAAGGAATCCGTCTTAAACAATGTCTATTCCTTGAATTATATGGACCGGATCTTATTAAACTGGTCTAAACGTAAACAGTCTCAAGCGAATGATTCAGCAGGTTTCAGTAAACAAAAAGCGCAAAACCAAGACCTCCCACCGGTACCAGTCACCAAATGGTTAAATAAATAGTTCTTTAGAAAATCATTAAATATGCAAGAGGAGGGTTTAGCAGTGACCAAATTACCTTTAAAAACAAAAGCAGAAACGATTGCTATTCTGGATGAGTTAGATAAACTATACCCCAATCCAAAAACTATGTTGGATTATCAAACCCCATTCCAATTAGTGGTAGCGGTTCTGATGTCCGCGCAAACGACTGATGTGGCGGTTAATAAAGTGACGCCCGCCTTATTCGCCAAGTATCCGGACCCAGACCATATGGCTGAAGCAGAACTAGAGGACCTTGAATCCTATATCAAAACAATTGGCCTCTACCATAACAAGGCCAAGAATATGAAGAAGACAGCAATCATGATTCGTGATGAATTCAATGGACAGGTACCCAAAAGCCGGGAAGAATTGATTCAATTACCGGGTGTAGGTCGGAAAACAGCCAACGTCGTTTTAAGCGAGGCCTTTGGGATCCCGACAATTGCGGTCGATACCCACGTTGAACGGGTGACCAAACGGATGGGCATTGTCGACCCGGATGCCAGCGTTAGACAAACGGAAGAAACTTTGATGGCGAAAATCCCTCAAGAAAGATGGCGGGATGCCCACCACCAGTTCATTTATTTTGGTCGAGAATACTGCACTGCCCGTAATCCTAAATGTGTATCTGACCCGAGGATTACTTTCTGTGAATGTCGAAAGCTCAAATAAATATCACATTTTTGAAGGTCAAATGAGCCAGTTATTTAGAGGCCGTCACTTGATAAATATTTTGAATTTGGGTATATTTATGAACAATGAAATGAAAGAGAAGGTGAAAACATGCCTGCAGAACATGACGGGACGCAAACAGCTGAAAGTTTACATGCCTTACGTGTCCACTTAAAAGGGAGTCAATACATCCTTGAAGTGCTTAAAAAAGATATGCGTAAGAAAGGTTTAAGTGAAAACGAGTTTACCGTCCTAGAGTTACTATATAATCGTGGTCCACAACCCATCCAACAAATTGGTAAACGTATCCTTATTCCATCATCAAGCTTAACTTATGTGATTGATCGCTTAGAGGATAAGGGTTTTGTTGAACGTACGCATAATCCTGAAGACCGTCGAGTGATTTATGCTAAAATCACAAAACTAGGCCGCGAGAAAATGGCAGAAGTTTTCCCTGGACATAGTCAATTAATTGCTGATATGTTCCAAGAATTTAGCGAGGATGATGTCGAAACGTTTATTCATTTGACCAAAAAATTAGGGTTTACAGCCAAGAAAATGCTAGAAAAATAGGATCTATTGAGGTTTAATACGGAGAAGTTTATCTATGTGATAGCTTCTCCTTTTTTCTTGTCATCGATTGTTGGTAAGGTTGGTCAAGATTTCCGCATGTTGAAAAGGGTACGAATATGATATGATTATACAGAATGATTGGGGTGTTGATATGAAGGAAATAATTCATTTTTATCATACAAATGACTGGCATTCTCATCTGGAGAACTGGCCGAAATTTTTACGCTATTATCAAACACAAGCAGATAAACATCGAAGCGAAGGCGAAGCCCATTTTCTTTTTGATATTGGTGATGCAGTTGACCGCCAACATCCTTTAACAGAAGCTAGTCAGGGAGAAAATATGGTGACCTTGATGAACGAACTTGGGGTAGATGTTGCGACAATTGGCAACAACGAAGGGATTGGGAGTCAGCATGATATCCTAGACAATCTATATGAACAGGCAGATTTTCCGGTTGTTTTAGGCAATATTTTCGATAAAGAAAGTGGTCGACCACCCAAATATACCCAAGATTACACCATGATTCAAACCAATAAGGGTAGTCGGTTTGCGGTATTTGGCATGACGGCCCCATTTGAAATTTCTTATGGCGTAGTTGGCTGGGACCCGATTGACCCACTCTTGAGCATCGCACGTGTATTAAAGGACATTAAAACCAATGAAACTTTTGATGGTATTCTGTTGCTGAGTCATCTCGGTTTACCAGCAGACCGCCAAGTCGCTGAGCAATTTCCAGAAATCTTGGTTATTTTCGGTGCACACACCCACCACGTTTTGCCAGAAGGCGAATGGGTCGGCCACACACTATTAACTGGTGGCGGTAAGTACGGGCAATTTATGGGCCATCTAACCCTTGAAATCAATAAAGATGAAGGACATTTATATACCCCTAAAAAAATGTCAACAGATGCTCAACAAGATAACGCGATTATCGATTATGCACGCTATTTCACATTGGACGAAGAATTGATTGCTTCTGACCGCATTTCTGCCTATGATGAAGACTATATCCAGGTCAACAGGTGGTTAGAAGAGGGCGAAAGCCAATTGAAAAACCAAATTGTTGGCCAATTACCCATCGCATTAGCAGCGAATGAAAATCATTTTTCCCCCCTACAATATGACACCTTATTGGCCATGAAAGCAGCCAGTGGTGCAGACATTGCTATGGTTAATTCGGGCTTATTCCTTCAAGGACTGCATGCTGGGCCAGTATCTAAATATGATTTGCATAAGGCATTACCGCATCCGATTCGCTTGATGGTGGTCGAGTGTACTGTTTCAGAATATTTGAATCAAATATACCCGCAAATTACAAGGCTCAGACCAGATTTACAGGCTATGCCGATTAAAGGGTCTGGATTTAGGGGTCGGATTTTTGGGCAATTAATGGTCTTAGACAATAAAAACTTAGACCAGCTTTTACTAGATCAACCTTTGAAAATCATTACAATCGACCATATATTGTATTTGCCGTTTTTCACGGAACTAATCAATAAAAAACATTATTTATGGGGACAACCCTTTATACGAGAACTCATTGCGGACAAGATCCAGCAAGCCAGTAGTCGCGATGAATAGCCATAGGCATTCAAAGGCACACAAGGCATAAGGAGGTATGACATGTTAAGTCGTAAGAAACAAGAAGAATTAAAAGAACAACGTGCGAGTTTAAATTATCCAATCGCTAAGATCGAACGGACGAGTCCGGAAAGTTTAGTGATTAACGGACAAACTTTTGCGGTCGTGGATAATTACCGTGACGCCTTAGACTTAGAGGCGCTAGCTGACCGATATATGGATATTCTGGATGTCTATGATTTTGTGGTAGGGGATTGGTCCTATGAACAATTAAGGTTGAAAGGGTTCTTTGCGGATGATGCCAAAATCGGCTCATTAGAGCAAAAAATCAAGCATTTACCTGATTACTTACTAGAATACGGGAGTTTTGGGGCCGCTTATTTTGTCCTTTTTCATGAACGAAGTGCAGAAGAAGTTCAAAAACGAAATGAAGCCTTTTGGACACAACAAAAAAACCAAAATCAAGAATCTTCAAGAAATAGACAGCAAAAGAACCAAGGCCGTTCAGGCGGTAAGAAGGCTTACCAAAGCAAAAAGTCGGATAACCGTCATCAATCGACTAAACCAAGTCAACAGAAACAAAAGCACAAACAACAACGTTCAAATAAGAAGCAAGAATATGCTAAAGGGCCGTCATTCTCGATTTCACAGAGTAAAGACAACAACAAAAATGCCCAAAGTCAAAAACCAGTGAAAAGAAAAGTTGTGACTAAGCGCCAACACTCTTTCAGTATTAAAGAAAAGGGGGATAAGACATAGATGAATCTACGAGATAAAGTTTTTTTAATTGATTTAGATGGGACTATGTACCGTGGCGGTCAACCAATAGAAGGCGCAAAAGAATTTATCGAGCGCTTGATTCAAGAAAATATCCCTTTTCTATTTGTGACTAATAATGCCATGCGTAAACACCAAGCAGCAGCAGATAATTTGAACAAAATTACCGGTCTAAATGTTGAGGGTAGCCACTTCTATACATCAGTCGACACCCTGCGTTTTATCCTATCCGAAGATTTAGAATCGGGTAAACTAGTCAAGCAAACAGGAAACGCCTATGTAATTGGGATGGATTACTTAAAAGACCAGGTAATAGAAGCCGGCTTTAATCTGGTTGAAAATGTGGACCAAAATCCATGTGATATCGTGGTCGTTGGTCTGGATCAGGAAGTGGACTACCATCAATTCATTGAAGCATCCATTGCTGTTCAAAGAGGTGCTGCTTTTTATCTGACCAATCCAGACGTCCAATTTCCGTCTGAGCGCGGATTTGTCCCAGGAGCAGGGGCGATTGGCCAAGTTATTACAGCTGCTACCCGAATTGCTCCCACAGTTTGCGGAAAACCGAATGCTTTAATCATTGAAGGCGCCCTAGCCAAAATGGGCTTTAGCAAAGACCGAGCTGTTTTTTTAGGGGACAACTTAATGACAGATATTTCTGCTGCAGAAAATGCGGGTATTGACGCTATTTTTATTGAGACGGGTGTACATACAAGAGATAATTTAGCAGAATTTGGTGTGACGCCAACATTGGTGGTGGAAAATTATGAAGCACTCTTATCGATCTGGTAGTAAACTTCTTCATGAAACACGGTTATGGTTAGGTATTTTAGCCCTTTTGATATTCTTTATTACATTAGCGATTACCGTCACCATTGCAAACGTCCCCTTATTTATGGGGTCGTTATGGTTTTCAAAGTCCTTTGACGCAGTCGATCTAACCTTTTGGACTGTAGTCGACAATTATTTACAGCTCTTGGCCTATTTAAATTTCCCTTGGGTTGAAACTTTAGCCATGTCAGACTTTCCAACGTCGGCCTCTGCAGCCTTTCATTTCATGGAAGTGAAGCACTTATTTTATTTAAATTATGTAGCTATGTTAATTTCAGGTCTAATCGGTGCTTTCACCCTTCATAAATTAACAGTTACCCGTGACTTATGGCGGCTGTACTGGCCCTTTAAACAATTGAGATGGTTACCAATTATTGTGATTATTCTCCTAGTCTTCAATTTCAACGCCATTTTTATCGCCTTTCATGAAATTGCCTTTAATAATGATGCCTGGTTGTTTAATCCAGAAACTGATCCTATTATTCTCGTGCTCCATGAATCCTTCTTCTTATTATGCTTTGTATCCGTCTTTTTGATCCTGCAACTCGCTATTGAATGGGTTTATCGTATTGGGAAAAAGGACTTCAATCGCCAAATATTAGGTATTTAAAAAGGCTCTTCGTCAAATAGGACT
>NZ_DJUR01000020.1 GCF_002440555.1 Aerococcus sp. UBA6277 | reverse complement strand
CTACTTTAGAGGGAGCATATCATAAAGGAGACAGCCCTCTTTTTGCTTCTTATATTGGTATCAATATATTTGTATCGATTATTTACGTTTGCGTCCTGGTAAGGCTAAACCTAATCCAGCAACGATTGCTGAGAAGGCAAATCCAAAGCCACCTGCAGTAAATCCAGCATTTGGCAATGTGGCCGCAGCCGCTACAGCTGCTTCTTTTTCCTCAGCTTTAGATGATTTACCTGTTGTTTTAGGATCAGCCTTATCTGCTGCTTTATCTGTAGCACCAGCTTCAGTTGATCCTGATTGTCCATCCGTTTTACCTGAAGTCGCTTCTTCTGCCTCACCGCCATTGGTTTCTTCTGCCGACGTTTCTTCTGCCGGCGTTTCCTCTACAGGCGTTTCTTCAACTGGTACTTCTTCACTTGGAACTTCTTCACTTGGAACTTCTTCACTTGGAACTTCTTCACTTGGAACTTCTTCACTTGGAACTTCTTCACCTGGTGTTTCACCAGCTTCAGCAAGTAAAGCTTCGTAGTCAGCAGTTAAGATTGGGATGATTTGGTTTTGTGGTAATGCGTCAGCATAGTCTGCTAAGTTTAAAACGCCAGTTGCCATTGCATCCATCACAACACCGTCTAATGAAGGTCCTTCTTCACGTTCACCAGATAGCATAGTATAGCCGTCTCCACCTTGTGCTAAGAAGTCGTTAGTTGCCATGAAGTAGCTATCACTTGCGTCATCAGCCACTAATTCAAATTCACCTGTTTCACGGTTTAAGATGTAAACACCTAATACACGTTGACCTGCTTCTAATGTTGGGTCGAAGTAGATTTTGATGTCAGAAGATACTTGTAAGAAACCACCTAAAGCCGCTAAGCTTGGCAAGTTTGAGTCTTCATCGATTGCTTCTACAGTGTATTGGCCATCAGAAGATGAATAAGGTTCAGTCACAGTCGCTGCTGAGTAAGCCAATTCAAACATGTCATAAATTGTTTCACCAGTTACTTGGATTTGAGAGATGATATTACCAAATGGTAAGACAGCAATTACGTCGCCTTCAGTGATTGGTTCACCTTGAACGATTTGGTCACGAATACCACCACCGTTGATCATGGCGAAATCAGTTGGATTGTTGAAACCACCGTTACGGCCGTATTCAACCATTGCGTCAGAAACGTAAGTACCTGCGTTTGTTTCGTGTGAACGCGCGTACTCACGAACACCGTTAAACCATATTGGATTTTCTTCAACGATTACACGACCTGTTTCTTCTTCAAAAGCCGTAGAAGCTTCATCAACAATCGCTTGAACTGTTTCATTTGTACGACCAGCAGTTACTTGGTTGCCCTCTTCGTCAAATTCATAACCAATTGTTTCTAAGGCTGTTTGTGCATCCACTAATTGGCCTTCTGTTAATGATGGATCAACAAAGTTCAATGTCACTAACCCAATATTATTTAAAGCAGTACCAGTTTGTTGTAGTAAAACATTACCATAACGTTCATTGGCAAAAGCTGTATGAGAGTGACCATCTAAAACGATAATTTGGTAAGCATCGAATGCTGCAACGTCATCTAAAGCCGTTGCTAAAGCGGTTGAGCGCCATTCTTCATTCGTTGTTGCATCTATACCTAAGTGAGATAAGACGATAAAGGCATCTTCAATTGTTGTTTGGTCTTCGATTAAACGGTTAATTTCATTAATTGTTGTATCAATTGGAGATAAGAATTCAATGTTTTCAACGTTATTTGGATGCGTTTTAGTCGCTGTTTCTGGTGTTGATACCCCAACAACACCTAAGTTATACCCTTGTGTCGCAATGTTTGTAGAAGGTTCAAATACTAACTCTTGGCTATCTGCATATACAGTGTTTACAGATAATACAGGGAAACCAGTTTTGTCTTGATAACCAGTTGCAACATCTTGACCGAAGTCAAATTCGTGGTTACCCACTGCCATTGCGTCATAGCCAGCTTCATTCATCGCTTCAGCCATCGCTGCACCTTCATCATGGTTGGACAAAGGTAAACCTTGGAAAGCATCCCCAGCATCTACAATCACATCTGCGCCAACTTCTTCATAGTATTGGGCTGCATTTGCGATACCAATTACACCGTTAGCTTGTTCAGCACGACCGTGAATGTCATTTGTATGGGCAATGGTAATTTCATCCACACGACCGTCGCCATCAGTATCTACGTCGCTTGCTGCAGTCGTTACAGGTGTTTCAACGGCTACTTCTGACACTGTTAAGTCTTCCGTAATCACGTCTTCAACAACTGGCTCTACAAGTGTTGATTCTTCAACGACAGGTTCAGTAGCTACTTCTTCTGTTGTTTCAGTTACTGCTGAAGATTCTGCTGATTTGCTTGCTACAGTTTCTTCAACTGCTGTTTCACTTGCTGTGGTCTCTTCAGTTGCTGGTACTTCTTCAGCAACCACTTCAGAACTTGTAGCTTCAGTACTTGTGGCATTTGCTGCGGGTGCTTCTGCGACGGCGGTTAATTCTGCCGCTTCAGCTTGAGGTGTAGCTGCTAAACCAACCATACCTGCTGCTGCGATTGATAACACAATACGACTAGTAGAAATAAAATAACGTTTTGACATTTTCTCCTCCTCATATAAAACCAAATAAGTGACTCGCTAATTATATCATACCAAACACATATTAATATTCGTATTTGAATGGTGTAAACTTTATGTAAACGTTATTTTTTTGAGAAAAAAAGCAGATTTCCGAAAAAGGAGATCCGCTTCACTTTATATGTATTGCAAAAAAATATTACTATTTTAGCTACCAAAAGAAACTTTGATATCTTGATCATATTGATTATCTAGCATACCACGTTGGCAGTATGCGATGTCGTCTTCAATGCGGCAAATCTTAACCAATTCGTTTTGAACGAATTCGCCGTCAGGAATTGCACTCTTTGCCTTGTAAACCATTTGATCCACTAAGACGCGGATTTCGCCGGATTGATCCTTTGTCACAGGTTCAACGACAATTGCTACCCTATTCATCAACATTACTATCTCCTAAATATCTTAATTCAGCCATCAGTCCACCCCATTTTATATGCTTTACAGAGCCCTGTCAAATATTGATAGCATGGGCTTTTGACATTATTCCCTCACCAAAAACTCATTATTGTACCTGACCATTCTTCAGAGACCAGGCTTCTGCAAATAAATGGCTGTCCATTACTTTCAAATCATCCGCTACAACTGGGCTGAATCCCATTTGATCGAGAATGTCCTTTTGCAAGTCTAGACCAGGTGCCAATTCAGTTAAAACCAATTTCGCCTCCTTATCCAATTCAAACACCGCTCTATCAGTTACAATGGTTATTTTCTTACCCGCCTTAACTGCGTTTAACCCATTGAACGTAATATAGGATAGGGGGTCCGTAAATTTACTTTTACTTCCTTGATCATCAATGACTAGTTGGTTATTTTCAATATGACTTTTATCTTTCACCATAAAAGGACCTACAAAAATAATTTGCTTTGCCCCTTCCGCAATGTCCATCATACCACCAGGACCCATAATACGGTTACCTAATAAAGTCGTATTCACATTGCCATTTTGATTTATTTCACCAAATCCAAGTATTGTTGTCTCTAGACCGCCACCATGGTATAGGTCGAACATGTCACCAGAGTTAATGACTGCCTCTGCATTATAATTTGGTCCATAGTCAAAACCTGGAGCAGGCACCCCACCAACAGCTCCTAAATCTGTGGTGAAATGATATTGATCCAGTAAATGGGCTTCATAGAATAAATTAGATACCATACAAGGCAGTCCAACGCCTATATTAATAATAGAATCCTGCTTCAATTCCAAAGCTGCCCTACGTGCAATCACCAATTTAGGGGACAACGGTCCTGGTTTTATTGGTAAATGATGGCTACGAATTTCATTTGAAAGTAACGGATTATAACTGGTAGCAAAAGTTTGTTGATGATACTCAGCTGTGCCCTTATACACATAATCCACTAAAATTCCTGGTACAAGAACGGATTTAGCCTGGAGACTATCTTTTTTAACTACTTGTTCAACTTGAGCAATGACGATTCCACCAGAATTCTTTGCAGCAATAGCCATTGTTAACGCTTGAAGATTCATAGGTTCATGCGTGAAAGCCAAGTTCCCCTTCTCATCAGCATAAGTTGCTTTAATGACGGCCACATCAATACCAATGTTTTTATAAAATAACCACTCTTCTCCTTGTAGTGTTTCAACTGTCATTAAGTCTTCTTGCTGACGAGCTTTATCAGACATTTTTCCGCCAGATTGACGAGGGTCTACATAGGTATCAATTCCTACTTTCGTCCACACACCTGGTCCTTTCTCCGCGGCATTTCGATAAAGTAAACCAATCGTGCCTTGCGGTATAATAAATAGTTCAATTTGATTATCCAAAGCAGCTTGCCCAGTTAATGGGGCTCCGTGGATATGTGACCCGATATAGCGTTTGAGTAATCCAGGTGCTAGCAATAAGTCAATTCCCGTTCCCTCACCGCGACTGAGTCCTGCAACTGATATCACCGTAATGTCTTTTGGATGACTGGTTTGCTCATATTGATAACGTAAGGCACCAAAAAATTCCTCCGCCAAACCGCCAATACCACTAGTTGTAAAAGCAATGCGTGCCTCATCTTTCACTAAGGTGACAATTTCTGTTACTGAACGTACCTTACTTTTCATAGTCCACCTCTAAATTCTTTTTAATGCTTCAATAAAAATAGCGGACTAAGTTTTCGCACCCGGTCCGCCAAAAGACTTTTAAACAAACTATACAAAGGCGCTAAACCCTGTTAAATGTCGCCCTATAATCAAACTATTCACTTCATGTGTCCCTTCATAGGAATAAATAGCTTCTGCATCGCCAAAATATCTTGCGACTTCCGTATCAACAGTAATACCATTTCCTCCGCAAATTTCTCTACCCAATGCGACAGTTTCCCTTAATAAGCGCGCATTTTGCATTTTAGCAATCGATGCTGGCACTTCAGCATATTTCCCCTCAGTTTGAAGCTCAGCTAAGCGATAAGACAAGGATAAGCCAGTTGCGGCATTCGCTTGCATCCTCGCTAATTTTTCCTGGGTAATTTGGAATTGGCTAACTTTTTTACCGAATTGCTCTCGCTGTCCCGTGTATCTCAAAGCCGCTCTCAAGGTACCCGCATGCCCACCTGCCGTAATATGGGAAACGTCTGCACGCGTTGCGTAAAGGATACGCGAAACATCTCTGAAGGATTGAATTTTAGGTAGTCTAAAGGCCTCAGCTACCTGTACATTCTTTAAATGAATATGGCCATTTTGTACCAGTCTTAGGGCTATTTTCCCATCAATCTTCTCTACAGTAAGCCCTTCGGTTGCAGTTGATACCATGAAGCAAAGAATATCATTATTTTCTGGGTTCCGGGCAAATACTGGTATGAAATCAGCTGAACCTGCGCCGCCAATCCACCGTTTCTCACCATTTAGTAGCCAGTTATCGCCATCTCTTAAAGCTGTTGTCGCCATACCACCAGCAATATCAGATCCATGGTCGGGCTCTGTTAGGGCAAAACAAGTCTGCCATTCAAAACTAGTAAATTTTGGTGCAAAATAATCAATTTGTTCCTGACTTCCGCCTAGTAGTAAGGTAGTAAAGCCTAGCCCCGCATGGACAGTCATAAAGGTCGCTAAGGACATATCCGTCCTAGCCAATTCATAATAACGGAAAAGATTAAAATATTCGCTCACTTTATATGGGCGCTGTTCTTCTTTGAATAAATCAGGATGGTTCATTAAACCTAGGTCGCCGACCGCTTTAAAGCCCTCAAAAGGAAAAGTCTCTTGTTTCCAGTGCTGTTTTAAAGTAGGCGCTATTTGGTTTTCTAATACTTGACGCAATTTACTCAACAATTCAACTTCTATTTCAGTTAATTTTTGGCTGAATCCGTATACGTCCTCAGGATATAAATCTGAAAGTATCTGCTGTTTATCCATATGCCTACCCTCCTACTTAAATACAGCCGAAAGGTTAGTCATATAGGCATGTCGTTCTTGGAAACCATTAATCAGTTCCTCAAATATTTCATCAACTGTCATAATCTCGTTAATCCGCCCCACACCTTGACCCATGCTGAGTTGCGCATGTTGGACATCCCCATTTTGCATCGCTTCATAAGACCTACGCCCAGAAATCAAAGGCATTAGTGTTTCTAGTGTCGCGCCGTCTTTTTCTGCTTGAAGGATTTCTTGAGCCATTTCATTATTCGCCACACGCATAGCATTTCTTAAAGAGGTCATTGTTAAAACAGTTCCATTTTCTGGTATCTGTAATAAGGCCTGCCGATAAGTCTCCGAAGCATTCACTTCTGGTGTTGCCAGAAATCTAGTGGACATTAAGACACCATCTACACCTAAAGCCATAGCGGCATATAGGCTTTTACTGTCCACAATCCCCCCAGCAGCCAATACAGGTACAGACATTTTCTCTACCGCTTTAGCCCAAAGTACTGGACCAGAAACAAGGTCTACTCCCGGATGGCCACCACCTTCAGCACCAACAAAGGCAATGATATCCGCACCATCTTCCTGTGCCGCTAACCCATGTCGGATAGAAGTAACTTTATGAATCACTTTAATCCCAGCATCTTTCAATGGTTGGATAAAGTTTCTTGGTCGTTGACCAGAAGTTTCAACTACTGGTACCCCCTCTTCAACCAAGACTTGAATATAATCCATAATCACTTGTGGCATGGCTACTTCAGGTACTAATGAAATGTTGAAGCCAAAGGGTTTATCAGTTAAAGATTTCATTTTTTGGACTTCAGCTCTTAAACTATCGACATCCGGGAAAGCCATGGACGGTACTATACCAAGTCCACCAGCATTTGACACAGCTGAAGCAAGTTCAGCCAGCGACATATACTGCATTCCCCCTTGGATAATTGGATACTGAATATTGAGCATTTCAGTGACACGCGTTTGCATATTGGATCGCTCCTTCTCATATTAACGATTAGAGGTTATCAAATAGGCCTGCACTTATCATGAAAGTTCATTGTCCGTACCGTATTTATCTAATAACCACTAATTAAGCTTCATCTAGAAAATCATATTTAAGACTTTCATTTTCTAGATAGAAATTCTCTAAAATAGATTGGTAAACAAAGTTTTCAACTTTTGAATACCCTGCTTTTTTCTCACGTACTAAGGTTGGAATATAAGGAATAGGATCTTCAAATCGTTTCTCCACAATCCCCATCTGATTTAATTTTGAAATAAATAAACTAAAATATACTGTTGGTAATAGCGCCACCAATTGATTATAGAGGACTGTTTCAATCATGTAATCCCAAGAACCTGAAGTAAACAATTGAATCGCCTTAGAATCATGGGTACGTAATTTTTCCCTAACCAAATCGTGCACAATGTCTTCCTTGTTATAAGTAACATAATGATAGCCATCTAGATGTAACCATTTAAGTAGGCGTTTCGTCCTTAAAGGATGGTCTGGTCCCATAAAAGCCACAATTTCTGTTCTCACTAATTGATGTGATTCATATTTATTTTCATCTAATATCTCAGGTGGTACTAGGACTGCCATATGAATCATATTATCTTGTAGCATCTGGTATAAATCATTGGTCCCAGCTTCCACAATTTCAATGTGGGCATCTGGATTTTCAATGAGGAATTGTGGAATAAACTTATTAAAGAAAAACCTTAAGTAAGTTGGGTGAATCCCAATCTTGATGCGCCCCTTGTGGACGAGCGATTCTTTCTCAATCACTTGTTCTAGATTGCTGTATTGATTCAGGACCTTTAAGGCTGAACTATAAACGCGCATCCCCGATTCTGAAACGCTTACAATTCTTCCGTTCTTTCGGTTAAAGAGAGACACACCTTGCTGTTTTTCAAAGTTTTTAATAAATTGGCTTAGCGCTGACTGTGAGACAAAAAGGTTATCTGCGGCAACTGTTAAATTACCATTTGATTTTACAATTTCCACAAAATACTGCATTTGGTTGATGTCCATATTTATTGGCCCCTTTACGTTTCTTCTTGCCAATAGTTTAACATACCAGGCTATTTTCCTTTAAACTGAGGCTTTCTTTTCGCTAAGAAAGCAGTTACTGCCTCGCGGTGATCTTCAGTTAAGGAAGCCTTACGCATATATTTCGCTTCTAATTGGTTATTCTCTAAAGCTTGTGGATATTGTAGGTCATACATTATTGCTTTTTGATAAGCTATAGCTACAGAAGGACTAGCAACAAAACAACTAGCCAAGTCCAAAGCGGATGCTAGTAAATCTGCATCCGGCACTACTTGATAGGTTAGGCCATATTTTTCAGCTAACTCAGCTGTGATGGGTTCATTTAACATAACATGACGATTGGTACGGTAGGTCCCAATTGACTCACTCAAATTAAACAGTAAGCTAGTATCCCCTGGAAAAGCCATCTGAATGAAGGCTGTCACTAATTGTGCGTTTTCTCCCATCAGGATAAAATCACAAGCTAAGGCTAAGCCTAACCCAGCACCAGCTGCTACACCGTTTACAGCCGCAATCACTGGTTTAGACGACCTACGAACTGCTGCAACCATTTCTCCCGTTTTAATCACACCTGATTCGGGAATACCTTCACCAGACGCCGCCAAGTCTTTAAATTGGCGAATATCACCACCAGCGCAGAAGTATTTTCCAGCCCCTGTAATTACAATCGCCTTTACATCTGGGTTCTCTTCGACGGATGCTACAGCATCAATCACTTCCTGATAAGTTGTTTCAGAAAAGGCATTGCCGGAAGCTTCACGATT
Organism: Aerococcus sp. UBA6277; assembly: GCF_002440555.1. Lineage (GTDB taxonomy): Bacteria > Bacillota > Bacilli > Lactobacillales > Aerococcaceae > Aerococcus. The sequence continues at coordinate 56,311 of NZ_DJUR01000020.1, read as the reverse complement.
AAAGGTAATCCTTGCAATTTGGTTCTCGATGGTAAATAAAATTGTTTCAAACATTGATTTACTCCTTTGCAAAATGGGCGAAGGACTAGCCAAGCTAATAGAATTCCAATAACTTAGCGAGTCCTTATACCATCTTGTCTAGTGAATATACTCAAAGATACCAGCAGCACCCATACCAGCACCTATACACATAGACACCATGCCGTACTTACTATCTTCACGCTTGCCCATTTCAGCTAGTAACCTTGATGTTAAAATCGCACCTGTTGCCCCTAAAGGATGTCCCAGGGCAATCGCTCCACCATTCACATTGGTGATGGATTGATCAATACCTAATTCACGAATTGACGCTAAAGCTTGGGAGGCAAAGGCCTCGTTTAACTCAATTAAATCTAAATCATCTAAAGTTAAGCCAGTAAGTTCTAAGACCTCTGGAATGGCATAGGCTGGGCCAATCCCCATATATTTTGGATCAACGCCAACAGCCTTAAAGCCAACAAAACGAGCAATTGGTTTAACCCCTAATTCTTTAACTTTATCGCCTGACATTAAGACAACAAAACTTGCACCATCAGAAATTTGTGAAGCTGTTCCTGCTGTTACAGAGCCATCTGCCTTAAAGATTGTCCGTAATTTTCCTAAAGTTTCCATTGAAGACTCTGGTCGAATCCCTTCATCTTGATCAAATATTTTTTCTTCTACTCGTGGACCATGTTCTGTATAGCGCACTTTATGGGTAGTAACCGGTATAATCTCATCCTCAAAACGACCAGAAGTTTGTGCTTTGTGGGCCCGGCGATGACTTTCTACACCAAATGCATCCTGGTCTTCGCGACTAACCTTGTATTTACTTGCTACATTTTCAGCAGTTAACCCCATTGGATAAGACACACCCGAATCTTCTGTTTGTAAGGTTGGGTTATTTGTTGGTTCATTCCCACCCATCGGAACTGCACTCATAAACTCAACACCACCAGCTACTAGCACATCTGATTGGCCAGCCATAATAGCATTAGCTGCTATAGCAATTGTTTGCAATCCCGATGAACAATAGCGGTTCACTGTTTGACCAGCAACTGTATAAGGTAATCCCGCCCGTAAGGCAATTGTACGGGCAAAGTTCATCCCTTGCACACCTTCTGGAAAGGCTGATCCGACAATGACATCCTCAATTAAAGCTGGATCAAAGTCACCTTCAATACGGTCAATGACCCCTTTTAATACTTCAGCAGCAACATCATCTGGACGATCATTGGCTAGGGCCCCATTCGGCCGCCCTTTACCAATCGCTGATCGGCCATAAGAAACGATATAAGCATCTTGCATCATTCGTTCATTCCTTCCTAATTTCATCCACTAGTTTCGTAATGGTTTACGTGTTTCTAACATATAGGCAATCCGTTCATATGTTTTTTGGTTGTTCGCTAATCTAAGGAAATGCATTTTTTCTAGATGTTGTAACCAATCTTGGTTAACAAATGTTCCCTCAGGTAAGTCCCCACCTGTCATAATTTCTGCAACGGTTAACCCTAATTCCATATCATAGTCACTGATAAAATGGCCTAGTCGCATCGCATCTAATTGACCTTCCACAACCGCTTTGAAGCTAGTACCTAGAATTGGGAAGTTCACTTTAGTTCGTGGAATATAGTTCGTTTTAGCTAAATAAGTTAACTTGTCTAAGGCAATCTCCACTACGCTATCACTAGCTGCCACAATATCATCAGACTGTCTTAGATAGTATTTATCTCTGGCTTCATAAGCTGACATCGATACATCACCAGAAGCTACGCGCGTAATGACATCGCCTAGAATACGCATTTTCGCATCTTTTTGGATTGGCATATTCATTACACGTTCAGTTAATTCCGCTAATCCACCGCCACCAGGGATTAGACCAACACCCACTTCAACTAAACCAATATAAGATTCAGCCGCTGCTACAACATAAGGTGAAGCTAGAACTAGTTCTGCCCCTCCACCAAGTGCACGCCCACGGACAGCCGTTACAATTGGTTTTGATGCGTAACGAACGCTATTAACCGCTTTATGTAATTCACTAATCGTTTGGCCAATTAACTCATCAACCCCGTCAGATTCAATTGCTTCCTTCATCATATTCAAATTAGCTCCTGGACTGAAATGCGGCCCATTTGAATAGATCACCATACCAACATAGTCGCCAGACTCTAATTCATCGACTGCTTTAATCAATTCAGTCGATAAATCCCCTGTGATTGTGTTATTTGGTGTATGGAAATTAAATAATAACTGATCTCCATTTATAACACTTAAAGTAGATGCATCTGTTTGCCAAATATTTTCATCTGTTTTTTCACTCATTGGCGTAATATTCTCAAGTATTTCCCCTTTTTGGTAGAATGGCTCATCTCGATGATCTACCCATTCAGGTAGGGGACCAATCTCTTTTTCAATACGTTTTTTAACCCGTTCAAAGCCCATTAAATCCCAGAGTTGGAAGGGACCCATTTTCCAATTGTAACCCCAAACCATTGCCCGGTCGATATCTTTGTAATCTGCTGCCGCTTTAGGTATATTATTGGCTGCATAATAGAAGGTACTCGCTAAAGTTTCCCAAAGTAACTTACCAGCTGTATCTGTAGATTTAAAAATGATATCCATATTATTTTTTAAATTACTTGAAAACTCAGCTAAAATTGGTAAGTTAGGTTTTTCAACTGGTTTATAAGTCAATGTTTCTGGATCTACCACTAAACGTTGACGCCCTTCTTTCTTATAAAAACCATGACCAACCTTATTACCTAAAGCCCCTGCTTCAACCAATTTGCCAATTAAAGTAGGTTGGTTGAAATATGGTTGTTCGCTTGGATCTTGCGTCAAGCCTCCAACTACAAAAGTACCCACATCATTCCCTACTAAGTCGGATAAACCATAAGTCCCAGTGCGTGGTCGCCCAAGTACTTTTCCTGTTAAGGCATCTACTTCCGTGATTGACAAGCCGTCACGTTCAGCTCGGTACATAATGTCATTCATAGAATGGGTGCCCGTTCTATTAGCGATGAAGGCTGGTACATCATTGGCTATAACTACCCCTTTACCTAATTTTTTCTCAGTAAAGACTTTTAATTGATTAACCGTCGCTTCAGAAGTGAATTCAGTTGGAATCAATTCCACCAATTTCATATAGCGTGGTGGATTAAAGAAGTGCATACCTAAGAATCGTTCACGTTCAGCCCCTTTAAAAACTTTAGCAATTGCCTCAATTGGGATACCAGAAGTATTTGTCGCTAGAATGGCTTCTGGTTTAGCAACGGCAGCAATCTTTTCCCAAATTGCGTGCTTAATCTTGATATCTTCTTTAACTGCTTCAATAAAAATATCGGCATCTGAAGGTTCCTTTAAGTCATCATCAAAATTCCCGTAAGTTAAGTTACCTTGAAATTGACTTTGATATAACATCGGTTTCTTGCGGTCAGTGATACGGTCATAGCCAGACTTAGAAAGTTTATTGGGTTCATTTTCATCGATGACAACATCTAATAATTGTACTTTCAATCCCGCATTTACGAGTAAGGCGGCAATTTGACTCCCCATGACACCAGCTCCGAGAACGGTCGCTTTTGTAATTGTCATTGTATTTCCCTCCATCTTTGATCAATTTTCTAAAAATAAGAGATTGGGCAGATTATTTGAACTGTCTACCCGGCTCTTTATTATTGTCAGTTTAAATTACTAATTAAATGCTGCTTGTCCGGTTAAGGCACGACCAATGACTAAAGCATTTACTTCGTGCGTTCCTTCATAGGTGTAGACGGCTTCTGCATCTGCAAAGAATCGAGCAATATCATTGTCTACTACAATCCCGTTACCTCCACAGATTCCGCGTCCCATCGCCACTGTTTCCCGAAGTCTTAATGCATTCATCATTTTACCGACTGAAGTTACTACCTCGTTGTAGTCACCTTCCTCTTGTTGACGTGCAATTTGTGAACATAGAGCCATTGCAGCAGTTAAATTTCCTTGCATCATGGCTAATTTTTCTTGTACTAATTGATAATTCGAAATTTCTTTACCAAATTGCTTACGCTCAGTGACATATTTCAAGCTAGCTTGTAATGCCCCAGCCATCGCACCGGTGGCCATGTTGGCAACTCCTGCACGTGTTGAATATAAAACTTTCGCAATATCTTTAAATGAATTGATATTTTGTAGTCGATCACTTTCAGCTACTTCAACATCTTTCAAATGGATATTAGCATTTGGCACAATTTTTAGAGCAATTTTATTTTGAATTACATCAATATCCAAACCAGCTTGTCCCGCCTTAACAATGAAGCATTTTGGTTTCCCAGTTTCTTCATCACGGGCAAATACTGGAATCACATCAGCAACGGATGCCCCCCCAATCCAACGTTTCTCACCATTAATGATCCACTTATCTCCTTCACGTCTAGCACTCGTTTCTAGACCCCAGGCTACGTCAGAACCGTGGTTTGGTTCGGTTAAAGCGAAGCAAGTACGTAATTGGTGGCTAGCTAATTGTGGAATGTATTTTTGGACTTGCTCTGGGCTCCCACCAAATAGGAAGGTATTAAAACCTAAACCAGTATGTACACCCAATAAGGTATTCAAGGAAACATCAAAGCGTGATAGGGTAAAAGCGAAGAAGAATTGGAATAATTGACTAGTTGTCTTTTTACCTTCACGACCTTCAAATAACAGCGGGTTATCAAAATATCTTAATTTCCCCATATCTTCAAAGAATCCTTTTGGCTCCGTTTCACTTACCCACGCCTCATTTAATCCACTACGGTATTTACTTTCTAATAATTCAACCAACTGTCTTAAAATTTCAATTTCTCCATCAGTTAAACCACTTGAAATCTTTAAGATATCTTCTGGGAATAACGCTTTTAATACTGCTTCTCTATTTTCCATGAGGTAAACACTCCTTATTATTTATATATAGATCAATTGTCACGCTGGTTTTGCTTAATTGAATATTTTCTAGTAAAACTAACAAAGATGATATCGCTTACAAGTTCATGATAATACCAACAAGGTGTAAAGAAAAATAAGCCTCATTAATACGGACTATGAGCAATACTAATAGTTATTGTAAACGCTTTCTTAAAAGGCATTATTAACAATAGCTATAAGTTGAACTAATAATTATTATTAAAAAACGGAATACAAAATCCTCTATATAGTTGATTTTTACAAGCAATCATTATTAGATAAATTTAAAAGCAAATAAAAAAAGCACTAGGAAAATAAGCCTCCTAGTGCCTAAATGAATGTTTATTTTAGCTACCTGCGCTTGCTGTCAAATTTTCTTTAGCGTGTGCTGCCATCATACGGCTAAGTTCTAGACGGTCTGGTTTACCAACTGAGTTAACTGGAATTTCATCAATTTCCATGTAAAGTTTTGGTGTCTTATAACCGGCAAGTTTTTCCAAGCAGAATTGATCTAGTACCTCTTGGAACTGGTCTGCGCCTTCAACCTCTTTATTGACCATGATCGCTGCTGAAACAGATTCACCAAATTTTGGATGTTCAAATCCAAGTACAATAGCTGATTTAACCAATGGATGCTGGGTTAATACAGCCTCAACTTCAGACGGTAGGACATTTTCCCCACCAGTAATAATCAATTCTTTCAAACGATTGACTAAAGTCATTTCACCATGTTCGTTTAAGTAAGCTAAATCCCCAGTTCTAAAATAGCCATCGTGGAAAGCTTTGGCATTTTCTTCAGGCAGCTTCCAATAACCAGGTGTTACGTTCTTCCCTTTCACCAACAATTCACCAATTTCACCTTGCGGTAATGGGTGCATCTCATCATCTACAACGATCATTTCATCAAATAAAAGAGGAGAACCAATTGTAGCTGGGCGCTCATTAGCGCGTTGACTAGTATTAAATGTTAGTAAAGGCGCTTCGGTTAAGCCGTAGGCATTAATAATCATTTTACCCATTTGTTGGAAAACTTTTTGCACAGCTGGTAATGGTGGTGACCCCCCTGCGACTAATAAGTCTACGCTCATTAAGTTTTCTGGTTTAAAGTCAGGTGACGCGATAATACCGTAGTACATGGTTGGAATCATGACCAGTACATTTGGTTTGTAGGTACGGATCCAATCGTTAATGGTTTCATAGTTGAAGTAGCGTTCTAAGACTAATTGACCACCTACAACTAACATAGGTATTGCAATATCAATAAAACCTAAAATGTGGAACATTGGTGTTGACCCAATTGTTACCCAGTCTTCACTCATTCTCCAAGAAGTGATTTGATTAAATACATTATTTAAATAGCTTTCATGGGTATGGATGACACCTTTTGGACGACCAGTTGATCCGGAGGTATAAATTAATAAAATCGGATCTTGCCAATCAACAGACACACTATCAAAAGCTTGATGGTTACTTACATCCATCATTTGATTGTATTCAGCCTCGTCCACATTGTACTTGATGTAAGCGTCAGGTACTTCTGAAAGGCGGTCTAAATGGTTCGTGGCATATAAAATATATTCAATACCTGCATCTTCTACCACTCGGGCGATTTCTACTGGTTTTAACCGCCAGTTGAGTGGCACAAAGACTGCACCAATCTTAATTGCCGCTAACAACATATCAATAATAGCAATATCGTTAGGAGCAAAAGTGGCAATCCGGTCTCCCTTTTTGATGCCTGCATCCTCTACCAAGTGCCGAGCTAAAATTTCCGCTCGTTGATTTAAATCTTGATAGGTAAATTCCGTGTGTTTCAATGGATCAATCACCGCCACCTTTTCAGGGGAAGTAATTGCGCGCGTTTTAATCCAGTCCAAATTCATTGTTTATCTCTCCTTAAACATTAGAATTTGTAAGCGCTATCATCTTTTGTTACTCTCATTTTACTAAAAACTCAAGCCATGTCTAGAAAATCCTTTAATTTTTAAGGAATTAAAGGAGAAGATGAGACACAAAAGCCTAATATTAGGGGTTTACTTAAAACAATATTGTATGAAATTTGGTAGATTTAATGATTTTGCCCATAAAAAATAAGACCGGAATTAAATCCGGTCCTACTTTTATTAATCTTCTTCTTTTAGTGCTGATACCATTTCCACTTTCTTCAATTTGTAGTGCATGAAGATCATGACCACAAGGGAAAATGCTAAGGTAATCAGACTTGCGTATAGGTAAGATTGCCATTGTATCACAATCGGGAAGAATACTTGATCGATTGCCACTGTATTTAAGATATAGCCTAGTAAGCCGTAACCTAAGAAATTCCCAATGATAATCCCAACCATGGTTAAGAATAAGGTTTCTCGATAAACATACATGCTGACTTCAAGTGACCGGAATCCTAGCACCTTAACTGTCGCCAATTCGTGCATACGTTCTGACACATTAATATTGGTTAATGAGTAAAGGACGATAAAGGCCAAGCCTCCTGCAGAAATAATCAAGACGACGGTAACCAAATCAAGGGCTGATAGGGTTTCTTCAAAGTCCGTGATTTGACTAGCGTTTAAACTTGTCCCAATGACGCCAGCTTTTTCTTTGACTTGGTCAAAGATTGCGGATTGGTCGCTAGTGGATAAGCCACTATCAAATTGAACAAGGGCTGTGTTGTCTTCATTTTCTTCATCGAATACCTCTTGATAGTAAGCGTCTGTCATGTACATTTCATGACCTAGATAGTTGGTAATAACGCCTTTTATAGAAAATTCATAAGGATCGCTATTGGTATCCACTAAGGTCACTGTATCTCCTGCTTGAACGCCTAACAATGAGGCTAGTTTAGCGGTGATAAGGACACCTTCTTCAGGTAAGGATAATTGATTCTCAGTGTCTAATTCCTGCATTTGGAAGTAGTCATGGTAGTTGCTGTCTGATTCAAAGGCCATAACACTTACAATTTGTTGGGTGATTGAATCGTCATCGGTCATCAGAACATCACGAGTCAGTGGTAAAACGTCCTCTACGTCGTCATTAGCTGTTAAATCGGTCACTACTTGGTCGCGATCTTCTTGACTGGCAACCATATTAAGCGAAAGGCTCCCGTCATACATTTTCACTTGGCTAAATTGTTCGTCCGGTAGACCTGAAATAGAGTCAGATAGACCGAATCCAGTGACAATCAACATGGCACATCCGGCAACCCCGATAATGGTCATCAAGTTACGCCCTTTATAGAGAAAGATGTTCCGCCAAGTGATTTTGCCTTGGAAACTCAAGCGGGACCAAAACCCTTTAAGTCTTTCTAGGAAAATGTGTTGGCCATTCTTACCAGTAATAGGTTGCAATAAGCGGGCGGTCTTCTCGTTCAGAGTCGTTCTAGTGGTCAACCAAGCTGGTACAACAGTCGTCAACAAGGAAATCCCTACTGCGATTGAGATGTCCATAATTTGCCAAGTGTACATCATGCCAGGTAAGGCGACGGTATTGGAGAAGGCAGTCACAATGATATTCGGGAATAGATAGTTACCGATTGAAATACCGATGACCATCCCTAAAATAGCAGCCACTCCCGCATACATAATATACTTGGTTTGAATCGTTCGTGGGCTATAACCTAAGGCTTTATATGTCCCAATTTGAACCCGTTGCTCCGTTACCATCCGTTGCATGTTGGTAAAGGAAACTAAAGCTGCAATCAGGAAGAAAATAATTGGGAAGGCTTGGCCAATTGTCGCCATGTTATCTGCATTATTTTCCCAAGCGGTGTAGCCTGAGACGGCAGAACGGTCGTTAATCGTATATGTCGGTTTATCTAAATCAGCCACTGTTGATTTAGCGTCCGCAATATCTGCTTCAGCGCTAGACAAGGATTCTTCAGCTTCCTGACTTTCACTTTCATATTCATTTCTTGCTTGGTTTAACTCACTTTGAGTTGAATCAAGACTTGCTTGACCAGCTTGTAATTGAGCGGCCACACTAGACATACCTGCTTGTTCTAAGGATACACCTTCTGGTAGTTGCGACTCTACTTGACTTTTCTGTTGGTCTAGTTGACTTTGGTTGTCATCAATTTCTGATTGTGCTCGGTTTAATTCACTTTCGCCAGACGCTAATTCTGATCTAGCAGAGTCAATTTCCGCTTCTCCAGAAGAGATTTCTGATTCTGCTTCAGATACAGTCTGGTTATAGACTTCACTTGGTCGGTCGGCGAATACGTCTTCAATTTCTGATTGCTTGTCTGCGATGACTTGATTGTACTCGTCTGAATAGGCCTCTAAATCATCTACAGAGGTCACGTCAATAGCGATACTGGTATAAATATCCCCATTAATCGCTTCAGGTGCAACCACCGCAAAACCGTTTAATTGCCCGTCTCCAAGCACTGTCGCACCGCGGCTAACATTTGAAATTTGCAGGGGTGAGTTCACATATCCAACAATGGTAAAAGTCTCACCTGAAAGAGCTGGCGCACCACTTTCATCATCTTCTGAATCAACGCCTAAAGCAGTTAAACTGATCTCTTGACCAATTTGGTAGTCTTCCTCATTGGCTAATTGGTTATCAATGGCGATTTCATCGGTCGCTTCAGGTAACCGTCCTTCTTGGACATCAAATTGGTTGATATCTGATGTTTCATTGAAGTTTGGATAGAAACGGATTAAATCATGACTCGTAGCAATCTGACGGTCAACATAGGCATAAGGTTGATATTCAATATCTTCCACATCTTCCAATAAGGCTAAATCATCCTCGTCTAGCCCCATGGTTGACTGAATAGACATATCTTCTAAGTTGGTTTTGTTAAAATACTTATCCGCTATTGCAATCATATCTGGTGCAGCAGCACGGATACCCACGAAGAAGCCTGTTCCCAAGGCGATAATCAGCAAGAGCGCTAAAAAACGCCCCAGAGTATTCTTAATCTCGCGAAAGCCGTCTAACCATATTTTTCGATTCTTCATTTTCATCAAGCACCACCTACCATTCAATATCTTGAATTGGCATTGGTTGTGCATTTAATTCCTGTGACGAGACAGTGCCATCATTGATTTTGATGACACGGTCAGCCATCGGTGCAATCGCCTGGTTATGGGTGATGACAACAACAGTTGTCCCCTGTTCATTGGTTAAATCTTGTAAGAATCCTAACACCTTTTTCCCAGTTTCATAATCTAAAGCACCCGTTGGTTCATCACATAGTAATAACTTTGGATTTTTCGCAATCGCACGGGCGATCGATACACGTTGCTGTTCCCCACCTGATAATTGTGAGGGGAAATTGTCCTTGCGGTGGTATAAGCCAACTCCTTGCAATGCATCCTTGGCCGCTAATGAATTATCCGAAATTTCTTCAGACACCTCTACATTTTCAATAGCCGTTAAGTTAGGGATTAAGTTATAGTTTTGGAAAATGAAGCCCACTTCGTCACGCCGGTATTCGGTTAACCCTTTCTCGTCATATGAAGCGATGTTTTTATCCGCTACTAAAACTTCACCCGAAGTGACTGCATCCATCCCACCTAGAATATTTAAAAGCGTTGATTTCCCAGCACCAGAAGGGCCTAGAATGACAACAAATTCCCCTTCTTCAATTTCTAAATTTACGTGGTCATTGGCTAAAATTGCGGTATTCCCTGTTCCGTATTGTTTTACAACATCCTTTAAGTGAATGTAAGCCACTATACAACACCATACTTTCCTTTTTAAATTACCCTAATTCTTCGTCTTTTCGCCCAATTCCTTTTAATCATATACTATTTGGTCAGGCAAAATCAAAGAATCGAAACATTTAATTTAAGTTATCAAAAAATACGATCTCATGAATTTTATGATTTTTAAATTAAATATTTCGTTCAATCCCCGGGGTGGTTTGCCGGTTGGGATGCGTTTTGAGGTTGTCTTATCATATTGATTCTTTCTGTTTAACGATTATTCATCCGTCCGATTTGAGCTAGCCCCTCTTTTTCCCAATCAAAAAACGCCCCTAAAGTAGCTTGTTCAAGTCTACTTCAAGGGACGTCATTGTTATGTTATTTTAAATGTTGTTTGTGGAAGGCGAAGTGTTCTTCTAAGAATGTTGCGATGAAGTAATAGCTATGGTCATAGCCTGCTACTTTTTGGTAATTGACTACTTGACCATTTTCCTCGGCGTTTTTGAGGAAATGGCTTTCGTCTAATTGTTCTGGATAGAATTCATCTTGGCTACCTTGGGTGATTAGAATTGATGGCGCGTCAACGTCTTTAATCAGTTCTGTAGCGTCCCATTCTTTCCAAGCGTCTTGATTTTCACCAAGATAAGTCGTGAAGGCTTTGATTCCCCACGGCACTTGGCTTGGGCTTAGAATTGGTGCAAAGGCAGAGATTGCTTTAAAGCGGTCGGCGTTTTTCAAGCCAATAACTAAGGCACCGTGTCCACCCATTGAATGGCCCATGATACTTTCTTGACCCGAATAATGAGGGATTAAATCGGCTGCGATTAGCCCCAATTCATCCACAAGATAATCATACATCTTGTAATGGTTGGCCCATGGTTCTTGTGTGGCGTTCAAATAGAATCCTGCCCCTTGACCAAGGTCATAAGCGTCGTCATCGGCAACATCGTCTCCGCGTGGTGATGTATCTGGAATCAAAACAGCTACTTGCTCTTTTTCAGCTAATCTTTGGAAACCACTTTTTTGACTAAAGTTATCGTCCGTACAAGTTAAACCAGATAAAAACCAAACGAGTGGGATTTCTTGCCCCTTTTCATTAGAGGGCAAGAATAGACTAAAAGTCATGTCGCATTGTAAGGTATTTGAGAAATGGCGGTATTTACGGTGTTCACCGCCAAAGGCACGATTGCTAGCAATCATTTCTAAAGTCAATTTTCATCACTCCCCGTAAGTCAACATGGTACGGATAGATTCACCTTTATGCAGCAGGTCAAACGCCTCATTGATGTCTGTGAAATCAAGGTTATGGGTGATAAACGAATCGATATCAATCTCACCGTTCATGTAATCTTGAACCATACCTGGTAGTTGCGTTCTACCTTTCACGCCACCAAAGGCAGACCCGCGCCATACACGACCTGTAACTAATTGGAAAGGACGTGTGTGGATTTCTTTACCTGCACCGGCAACTCCGATAATGACGCTTTCACCCCAACCTTTATGACAAGCTTCTAGGGCTGAACGCATCACGTCAACGTTTCCGATACACTCGAAACTGTAATCTACCCCACCGTCTGTCATTTCAATGATGACATCTTGGATTGGTTGGTCGAATTTAGATGGATTTAGGAAGTCAGTAGCACCCATTTTTTCAGCTAATTCAAACTTATCTTCGTTTAAGTCGATTACAATAATACGACTTGCTTTCGCTTGCACCAAACCTTGAATAGCCGCTAATCCAATAGCACCTAAACCAAATACAGCCGTCACAGCGCCTTCTTCTACTTTAGCGGTGTTATGGACTGCACCGATCCCAGTTGTGACACCACAACCAAATAGACCGACTTTATCAAGTGGCGCTTCCTTATCAATTTTCGCTAATGAAATCTCAGGAACGACTGTATACTCACTAAAAGTACTTGTCCCCATGTAATGGTAAATAGGCTTGCCATTATAAGAGAACCGCGTAGTACCATCGGGCATTAATCCTTTACCCTGCGTTTCACGGACAGCACTACATAAGTTTGTTTTACCAGAACGACAGAATTTACACTCCCCACATTCAGCCGTGTATAGCGGAATCACGTGGTCCCCTACCTCAACTGACGTCACTTCATCACCTACAGCAACAACCACACCAGCACCCTCATGGCCTAGTACAGCAGGGAATACACCCTCTGGATCATCACCCGATAAGGTAAAAGCATCCGTATGGCAAACAGAAGTATATAAAATCTTCACCAATACCTCTTTCGCCTTTGGTTCTTCAACATCAATTTCAACAATCTCCAGCGGTTCACCTGGATTAAATGCAACAGCAGCTCTACTTTTCACTCAAATTCCTACTTTCTGTTGTGTTTTTTCAGTTATTTATATTGTTATAATTACATACTACCATTTCTAGCACAATACTGACATTTATATCACTATCTCATTTTTTGGCAAAAGGGCTTCCGGATTTGAAGCTGATGAGTCATTTTACGAGAATTGAAATTGGTCAAGAATTGAGTCATTTAACCGACAACAATCTCTGGCCATTAATTTTACCCGGTACTTTCTAATGATGCACAAAAGTTCGCAAGCCAAAACGCGCTTCAAAATTTTTGAGCAGGTAATTTTCTACAAATTATATTTTAATTGAAACTTTTATGAGTAATTTTACCTTCAAGCTTAATCAAATGATAGTGTCTTTCTAGCCAAAGGATGAAGCTTTCCTAGCATGCCTTAACAGTGAAGACTCCAAGGTGCGAGAGCCGACGTCCAGAATGAGTCGTCAGAAAAGCCCTCAGAAATTTTTTCTGAGGGCGGTCCCACTACTAGTTGAGCTCTCTTCAAACGCATAGACATCCATATTCCCTACGTTCTGATTACAAATCTAGCAATGACTGAATGCTTATTATAATTTTTGGAAGATTTCTACTTTTAGGTAGTCACTTTCCGGGTTACCTTTTGGTGCCGGGAAGTCTACTGGTAAGCCAAAGTCAGCTACTGGCATGATGTCCACGCGTGCGTCATCTGAACCTTCACCAATTTGTTTAATGAAATCTTCTTTGGTCATGTTTGCGGCATTTGTTGAACTGACAAGGTAACCACCAGTATTTAAGATAGTTAAAGCTGAAGCAACTAAGTCCCGGTAGTCTTTGCTGGCTTGGAAAGTGTGTTTTTTCGTACGTGAGAATGAAGGTGGGTCAAGAACCACGATGTCAAAACGTAGATCATGTGTTTTTGCATAATCTAAGTAGTTGAATACATCCATCACGCGGACTTTATGTTGGTCACCGATTTCTAAACCGTTGGCTTGGAACTGCTCTTGAGTTAATTGTAGGCTTCGTTTTGCCACATCAACACTCATCGTTTCAGCTGCCCCACCTAGTGCTGCAGCGACAGAGAAGGCCCCTGTGTATGAGAACAAGTTCAGCAATGATTTGCCTGGTGCAATTTCAGTTTGAATGTAGTTACGAACGTTACGTTGGTCTAAGAAAATCCCTGTCATCCAACCATCATCAAGGCGAACGATGTAATTTACGCCGTTTTCTTGGATGGTTAAGGTTTCAGGAATGTCGCCTGCTAAAACTTCTGATTGCTTGGCGCTGCCTGTACCGTCTAAGTTGAATCTGTTTTTCCCAACAATGCCTTTAAGTTCTGGGAATACGTTGTTTAGGGCTTCAAGGATAATGTCTTTATAGCGGTAAATCCCTTCTGAATACCATTGAATCAGGGCGTAACCTGCGTACCAGTCGATTGTGAAACCGCCGATGCCGTCACCTTCACCGTTGAAAATACGGAAGGCAGTAGTCATGTCGTCGATTAATAGGGCCTGGCGTTGGTTCTTGGCTTCTTGTAATTTCGCTTGTACGAAATCAAGGTCACCAAGTAAGCCTGTGTCAGCGTTTTGGTCAGTTGTTAGGATCCAACCCACACCTTTATGTTGTTTGGCCATGTAGCCGTAGCCTAGGAATTCGTGGTCGATTCCGATGATTTCGACTAGTTCACCTTCAGTAAATGATGGTGGATTAACGAAGTCTTTTTCAGTTAAAAGGATTTGTCCTTTTTTCACTTGGGTGGTTGCCCATTTACGTAGTTCCTTTTTTGGTAATTGTGTGTTTTTTTTAGCCATTTGTATTTTTTCTCCCTTTTATGTACCTGTTGCTGATTTTCAAAATGTCATAGATCAGATAACCGATAATTACCCCTGCGCCATTAAAGATGACGTCATCTATATGACTCACGCCTGTTTCTAAATAAAATTGCATGGTTTCAATTGATACGGAAAATAACAATCCCCAAAGTAAAGTGATGAAGAAGGCACGCTTCATCTTAAAAATATAGGGGAACATCATTCCAAATGGAAAGAACCAAACAACATTTCCAAAGAAGTTATACCAGAAGGAAAATGCGGACCCATTTCTTAACTTAATAGTATCAACCAGTGGTACCCAATTTAGTTCATCCAGCGACCGTTCAAAATTAAAGGACGCCTGCCACCATTGCCAATCATAACGTAGTACGGTTAAATGTACCAACAATATTAAATATGTGGCAAAGGTAAATTTGATTACTTCTCTAAACCAGTCAATCGAATAATCTGTATTCTTAGACCGTTTATAGAAAATGATTCCTGCTTGAATAATCAGTAACGCAATCATATATAGAATGGTTTTATCCAAACTAAACAATGACAACTCTACTAAATGGAAATTTAAAATTCTTCCTGCAGAAATGTCTTCTAGCCATGTAAGTAACGGCCCTAAAAAATACATCTTGTTTCAATCCTTTTGTTACCAGTCGGATAGGTTAAATCCTAGTCGACCTTATTTTTTTCTGCTAGTGTTTCACGGTCGTAAAATACTAGGGTAAATATTGTCCCAACCCCAGCTTCACTTTCCACATGGATAGTGGCTTGATGTAGTTCAACGAGTTGTTTAACAATCGATAAACCTAAGCCAGATTCACCGAATTCGTTATTTTTCCGGGATATATCTGCTTTATAGAATCGCTCCCAGATATTTTCGACTTGTTCTTTCGTCATGCCCATACCTGAATCTTTTATTTTAATATAAGTTTCCCCATCTTGAAAGGCGCTGGACATAAAAATTTCGCCATAATCGGTAAATTGTACCGCATTTTG
Organism: Aerococcus sp. UBA6277; assembly: GCF_002440555.1. GTDB lineage: Bacteria > Bacillota > Bacilli > Lactobacillales > Aerococcaceae > Aerococcus. The sequence continues at coordinate 40,591 of NZ_DJUR01000020.1, read as the reverse complement.
GGTGATATTGAAGATAATTTGGTGGAACCGGTCATAATCAGCATAAATTGGCACTTCGTCTGGCATATCTAATTCAAACTTGGTGTGCTTAGCTTTGGCTGTTTCTGATAATTGCAATGAAATATCCCTTAATACTTCGGCTGCATTGAATTTTGATTTCTTCAATACGATTTCATTAGACCGGATTTTTTCAATGTCCAAGTTTTCGTTGACTAGACGATTTAAGCGATTAGCTTCCTTGTACATCAAGTCCACAGACCGGTCGATTTTATTTTCTGGCAAAACTTTTTGTCTTAATCCTTCCAATAAACCAATCATAGTCGTTAGTGGGGTCCGGATTTCGTGGGCCACATCCATCATCAATTGACGGCGGATGTTTTCTTGCCGGTCGATTTCCACTTCAGCCTCCCCTAAGGCAACCGCCATTTGGTTAAAATCTTTGGCTAAATCGTCAAATTCATCAATATTATTAACCTCTAAACGAACGGAATAATCACCTTGGGCAATTTTTTGAGTGGCCTCTTGGATCCGGCGAATCCGTTTATTTTGATAGCCCGCAATAATGACTGAAAAAATGACCGCTATAATCAAGGCAATCATAATGCCTTTGACCACATTTTGCACCAGATTATCAATGATCGCATCGGATTTGCTAGAAGGCACCCCAATGACTAAGTAACCCGCAAAGGTCTGGTCTTCCGCATTGGTCAGCGGCATGAAGATTGCTAAAGCATCTCCGTCTTTTTCCGTAAAGCCCATTTCAAAGGTCCGTAAATTCAAATCGTGACCATTTTCAAGGGACTTCAATTCTTCATCAGTCAACTGATTGTTTGGAATAGTCTCCGCTTCATCGAGTGGATAAATCAATTTATTGTCCGCATTGAAGTATAATAATTTCATATTGGACGACTGGAGTAAGGGTTCCATTGAAGTTAAGAATTCCGTTGAAATGGTCTGCCCTGAAATAAATTGGGCAATGTCATTCAATTGTTGTTCTTGCCGTAGGAGCACTTGGTCCCTAGAAAAAGAAAACAAAGTCACCCCCATGGCTACTATGGTCATTCCAATAACCACTAGAAAGCTGAGGATTTGTTGGTAAAAGAAGTTCAATTTCATTGTTAAACACCAGTTTCGTCGAATTTATAGCCTACTCCCCAGACTGTTTGAATAAGTTGTGGCCCATACTCTTCCATTTTTTGACGTAGCTTTTTAATGTGGGCATCTACCGTACGCTCATCCCCGTAGAATGGATCTTCCCATAGCGTGGTCAGTAAGTGTTCCCGGGTAAATACTTGTTTTGGACGACCAGCCAATAATTGTAGGATTTCAAATTCTTTTGGCGTTAAGTGTTGAATTAATTGGTCGTTATAGAAGGCTTCACGGTTTTGGCTGTTGATCCGGATAAACTCTGTTTGGATGTCAAATTGGTCCGCCTTGCCCTTTTCCTCTGTGGCTTCAACTGAAGATTCAGTTAATTGGCTACGGCGGTATAGTGCACGCATCCGGGCCATAAAGGTGATTGGGTCAAAGGGTTTGGTCACGTAATCGTCTGCACCAAGGCCTAAACCAAGGACTTGCTCACTTTCTGCGTCTCGGGCAGTCAACATGATAATCGGCACTTGTTTATTTTGTTGGCGGATGTCACGACAGATTTGGATCCCATCTTTACTTGGTAAGTTTAAATCCAAAATCACCATTTCAATGGTCTCCTCGTTGGCTAAATAGTGTTGCCAGCCTTCTTCACCATCTTGGATAAAGGTCGCTTCCCAGTCTTTTTGTTGTTCAAAAAACATACTCATCATCTCTGCAACACTTTCGTTATCTTCAATCATCAAGATGTTCATGTTTTCGTCCTCCTTATAAGTCAAATTATTCCTTTAATATTTAGTCCAGCGCTACTATTGGGTGGTTTAGGGCAGCATTTCTATTCTCTTATATTGTACCCTAAAATCCATTACGACCGGCTATCTTTACCTATCTTTTGCCCTAATTTTATAAAATATCAAAAATTTGTGAACTTTTTGGGGGGAATTAGCGAATAAATACGTATGTAATAGATTGGAGGGGTAACCTCTATTGAGCCAGAAACATTAGGAGGATGAAAAATGAATCAAGTGCAATTAATCGGACGTCTAGCCAGAGAAGTCACTCTAACTGAAATTTCAAACAATCGACAAGTGGTCAATAATGCAGTAGCCATTAACCGCAAAGGGAAAGATGGGGCTGACTATGTCGACTTTATTCCTATTACCGCATGGAACGGGACGGCTAAACTCATTGATGCCTACATGCAAAAAGGCGATGAATTAGCGGTTGTTGGTCAATTACGTATGCGTCAGTTTGAAAACAAACAAGGTCAAAACGTTTCAACAATTGAGGTTCAAGTATCTGAAGTGACTTTCCTCCGTAAAAAAATCGGCGTTGATCAACCGCAAAACCCTGACGAACAATTAGTGGCCAATATCGAAACCCTGATTTTAGATTAATCCAGTAGCAAATTAGACTAGCTCAACTTAAATTTGGCCCCATCCTGATTTATCGAGCTCCCACTTTCCAGCAGAAACTTGTTCCAGTACAATAGACTTAATGATAGGCTATTAAAAATAGCTATTTGAAAACTATTGTAGCTAGGTTTTGGTTAGGGGGAAAGCGAGTATGTCTATTTTTCAAATTGTTTATGTCTTTTGCCTGGCCATCCAACTAGGCTTCTATTTTTCTTTCTCCAACACCATCATGCCCGTGCTTGGCAAACAAGCCAGAAACGTTGGGCAAAGAATCATGCAAGACATCAACAAACAGATTGAAAACGACCGATTTCTAGGCAGTTTTTTTGCACCGATATTTTTATTCATTGCGATGATTTTGCTAGGCAACCCCATTGGCTGGCAAATGTATCTGAGCTTTGTGATTTATTTTGTCGGCGTCATCGGTGTAACTATCGCCTACAATATGCCACTGAACCGCCAACTAGCTAACCGGAAAATCCGAATCGATTGGACTGACTTTGTCCAACAATGGTCTAGGTGGAACCATGTGAGAACTGGGTCTGCCCTAGTCGCCTTAGCCCTAGCCATCATCTAATAATTAGAGATACCACCAACTAATTATTCACTAAACCACTTCTAGTACCAGCTGGTCACCTGCACATGCATCAGCTATAGAAAAGGCCTTGTGGGTGAAGATTATGTTCACCCACAAGGCTTTTATCGTAAATTTTTTTAAACGTTTCTCCTGAGCAATCGTCTGGCTGAATGATTAGCCGATATTATGTAATACAAAGGAAAAAAATGACCAATACTGAATTTTGCCCCCTACTATAACCAACTGATTGGATACACGTAAATTGCAATCAAAAAAAGCGATTTTCAAGCAGTCACCCACTGTCAAATCGCTTCATTCTATCTATTCTTCTAAATTTATTCTATTGTGTCATTGCTGTATTTCTTAATTGCTCAGCGTATTGGTTAATCTTACGTAGTCGGTGGTTGACACCTGATTTAGAAATCGGTTCACCGTCAACCAGTTCCCCTAATTCTTTAATAGATGCCTCTGGGTTTTCCAACCGCAGTAAGGCAATCTCTTGTAATTTTTCAGGCAATTCACCGATCCCAACGGTTGATTGAATTAATTCGATATTTTCAACTTGTTTGGAGGCTGCCGTCACCGTCTTATTCAAGTTGGCATTCTCACAATTGACAATCCGATTGACAGAATTCCGCATGTCGCGAACAATCCGAATATCTTCAAACTTCAGCATAGAAGAAGTGGCCCCGATTAGGGCTAAGAAGTCAGCAATCTGTTCTGACCCTTTTAAATAGGCGATATAACCAGACCGACGTTCGACTGACCGCGCATTTAAATTAAACTGGTTCATCATCGTCACCAAGTCTTCGCAATGCTCTTCATATACTGAGTAAATTTCTAAATGATAAGCTGATTTTTCTGGATTATTCACTGACCCACCAGCCAAGAATGCCCCACGCAAGTATGACCTACTCCGTTGTTCATTTTCCATCATCTCGGCTGAAATATTTGGATTGATGACCAAATTATCTAGAATTTCTAAATCCTTCAAAATCTCCTCAACTCGGTCTTTCACCCGCACAATATAGATATTATTCTTTTTTAATTTCATTTTCTTCCGAACAACCAACTCACCGTGGGTATGAAAAAATTCCTTCAACAGTGAGTAGATTCGTCGTGCAATTGCGGCATTTTCTGTCTGTACATTTAAGATTAAATTTCCATCCATAATAGAAATTGATCCATTCATACGTAAAATGGCTGCTAGCTCTGAACGCGCGTGCTCATAGTCCACTGTTAGCTGAGTGAGTTCTTTCTTTACATCTCCTGCAAATGAAGCCACCAGCTCACCTCTTTCTTATTCACTTTATTTTATGCGATCATTCATGACATCCATAATAGCGCCCACTAATTTATCTTGGTTATGATAGACCCCACTCTTTTCAAGATTTAAAAAGTCACAGCCAACCACCTGACATTTTTGGTCTGCCAAGCCTTGACGGTCTTGCGTGATTTGAACTAAATAGTCCTTCTCACTGGCACCCTCCAAATATTCAAAGGGTACTGGGGTTTTATTCAATAGCACCGTGTCTATTGCTTTAGCCCCTAAGTGTTCGTTAATTACACGTACATGATCTGCATCTGAGAAATGCTCAGTCTCGCCAAGTTGTGTCATGATATTACAAATATAGACAACTTTAGCGGGCGTGTCAACAATTGCGTTTCGAATTTCCTCAATTGCCACGTTCGGCAAAATAGACGTGTATAAAGAACCCGGTCCCAGAATAACCATATCGGCCTGCATAATTTCTGACACCACTTCGCGCCCAGCACGCGGATTGGTGATTGGATTACCCAACTCATCCACTTGCGGTCGGTCATTGGCCAAGCGAACAGTCACTTCTTGAATTTGGTCAGGGTAGGCTACTACAGCTGTTTCCCCTTCAATCATAGTCCCATCTGCAAAGTGCCCTTGTAAAACAAGCGCCTCCTCACAAGCTGGCAAGACCTTGCCATCCACTTCCATCATATAAGAAAGTAAACGCATAGCGGCAAAGGTATCACCCCGCATTTCAGCAATGGCTGCAATGATTAAGTTCCCAATCGCGTGACCAGAAAATTCTTTATCTTCTTCACTAAAACGGTATTGAAATACATCCTTATATATTTTCTTCATGTCCGATAGTGCAACTAGGCAATTACGGATATCTCCTGGAGGAATTGTACTGACTGCATTACGTAAAGAGCCACTCGACCCACCATCATCAGCCACTGTGACGATGGCTGTGACATTACAATCAGCGTTCTTTAGCCCTTCCAACAAGATAGGAAGACCCGTTCCGCCTCCGATGACCGCAACCTTTGGTCGTCTACCCGGATGTGGATTCTTATTTATCACGATAGGTTCATCGACTCTTTTCTTTTTGTGCGATCACGGTGGATGATGTTGACCTGGTAACCTAGGTCTTGGATATGGTGAGCAACACGTTCAGTCAAGGCAATTGACCGATGCTGACCGCCTGTACAACCGATAGTGATCGTCAGACTAGACTTCCCTTCTTTTTCATATAAAGGTAATTCAAAATCTAATAAATCAGTAAATTTACGGTAGAAAGTCTCTGTTTCTGGTTGAGACATGACGTAGTCATAAACTGGTGCATCCAGCCCTGTCATTGGGCGTAGCTCATCGATATAATGCGGATTTGGTAAGAAACGGACGTCCATCACGATATCTGAATCAATGGGCAAACCATATTTGAATCCAAATGACATAACATTAACAGTGAAAGTTCCCTCATCTTCAGATTGGAATTCAGTCAACAATAACTCGCGGAATTTACGCGGTGTTAAGTTAGTCGTATCAATCACTGTAGATTCCTTACGAATATCATTTAATAAGGTTTTTTCTTTTTGAATCGCTTCTAAGACAGACACCCCATCTTTTTGAAGTGGGTGGGCACGGCGTGTTTCTTTATAACGAGCCACTAAAGTCTGATCATCCGCTTCTAGGAATAATACGGACATTTCAATGGTGTTCGTGTTGTCCATGCCATTAATCTCTGTTAATAACTCATCAAAGAATGAACGTGACCGTAAATCAATCACTAAACAGATTTTACTGATTTTACCTGTTTCTTTGATTAATTCCCAGAATTTAGGTAATAGTGACGGTGGCATATTATCCACGCAGTAGTAACCCATATCTTCAAAACTTTGTAGGGCGACCGTTTTACCGGCACCGCTCATACCTGTGATAATGACTAATTTTAGTTGATCATTCAATTTGTTTTTTCCTCCTTAAAGGGGAGATGCAAGGTTGCCCTTTTGTCGATAAAGTTGCCAGACAGCAAACGCTTAAGCCGTTAAGTCGTTTAAGGCTGCCTCATATGCCTTAACTTTTGCTTGAGTTGCTTCCAGTGAATCAGCGACCACCCCAATATAGAACTTAATTTTTGGTTCAGTACCTGATGGTCTGACGGCAATCCATGTTTCATCTGCTAGATAGTATTTCAATACATTCGATTTGTCCATGCCTAAGGCTTCAGTGGTACCGTCAGCAAATTGGCGCGTGTCCTGCAGGTAGTCTTCAGTTTCAACAACTGCTTGGCCAGCAATCTCGCTTAAGCCTTCCCCACGCAAATTATTTAGGATGGCTTCAATTTTCGCTGCACCCTCTTGACCTGGTAAGCTTACAGAAATTGTTTTTTCTTGGTAGGTACCGTATTCAGCAAACAAGTCTTGTAAGCCGTCGTAAGCTGTTTTACCTTGTTTCTTATAGAAGGCAGCTACTTCAGCTAATAGTAAAGTCGCTTGAACGGCATCTTTATCACGAACGAAGGCTTTCACTAAGTATCCGTAACTTTCTTCGAAACCAAATAGGAAAGTCTTGCTGCCGTCAGCTTCATAGTTTTTGATTTTTTCAGCAATAAATTTGAATCCAGTTAATACTTCAACTGTTTCAACACCAAATGATTTGGCAATCGTTGTTGGCATTTTACTTGATACAATTGAATTTAAAATCACACCGTTATCAGGTAATGTACCAGTATTTTTCTTAGCGGTTAAAATATAATGCGTCATTAAAGCAGCAATTTGGTTACCAGTAATCACTTGGTAGTCACCGTTTGGCAATTTCACAGCTGCACCCATACGGTCCGCATCCGGGTCGGTCGCGATTAAGATATCCGCGTCATTGTCCTTACCGTACTTTTCAGCCACTTCAAAAGCACCCGCTTCTTCAGGGTTTGGTGATTTAACCGTTGAAAAATCAGCATCCGGTTCTTTTTGCTCAGCCACATAGGTGACATTGGTAAACCCCGCGTCAGCTAAAGTCCGCTCCACCAACATTTGGCCAGTACCATGTAGCGGTGTATAAACGATAGATACTTGGTCAGCCATCTCGTCGATTACAGCTTGGTCTACTACAACAGACTTCATATTGTCTAAGTATTTTTGGTCGATTTCTTCACCAATAATGGTAATTGTCCCGTCAGCTTTAAGCGCTGCTTCATCGCCCACTTCAACAGTTAATGGGTTTTCAACCGCACGTACGTTAGCTGTTACAGCATCCGCGTCCACTGGTGGCATTTGTCCACCATCTTCCCCGTAAACCTTGAAACCGTTGTAGTCAGCCGGGTTGTGAGAAGCTGTAATCATAATCCCCGCAAAGGCATTTAATTCACGGACTGCAAATGACAATTCAGGCGTTGGGCGTAATGATTCAAATACGTAAGATTTAATTCCATGTGCCCCCAAAGTTTTCGCCGATTCCATAGCAAATTCAGGTGACATATGACGAGAATCGTAAGCAATCGCAACCCCACGGTCCTTCGCATCTTGACCATAATCTTCTAGTAAGTTAGCCAATCCTTCAGTCGCTTGACGAATGGTATAAATATTCATCCGGTTAATGCCGGCACCTAAAATCCCGCGCATACCAGCTGTACCAAAACTCAATGGTTGATAGAAAGCATCCTCAAGCAATTTTTCGTCAGCTTCAATAGACGCCAAATCCTCTTTCAAAGCACCATCTAAGTTCTCAAAATTACGCCATTGTAAGTAAGTTTCTTTCCAGTTCATCATATAGCCTCCCTAGTTTTAAAAGCGATAACATCTTAATCTTATTGTATCAAATTTTATGAAAAAAGATATATCAAAGACAAGCTGACTGGTAATTTCATATAGGCTGCTAACTTAAGCGAAGATTGGTCCCTTTTCAATAAAAAGGAGGTAGACCAAAGCCTACCCCCTTCAAGCTAACGCACATTCTCCTTGCTTTAGCTGTGTTATATGATGTTTATAACTAGTCGTTTAGTGCTTCAATGTAATTGAAAGCTTCTTGACCACCAATGGCACCGTCACCGACTGCTGTTGAAATTTGGCGTAATTTCTTTTGACGAACGTCTCCAATGGCGAAGATACCAGGAATATTTGTTTGCATATCTTCATTTGTGATGACCCAACCTTCTTCATCTGTGATGTTTAAATCAGCAAATGCTTCGGTATTTGGAATCAAACCAACATAAATGAAGACACCATCTGTATCCACGTCTGTGATTTCACCAGTTTTCACGTTTTCAACGGCTAAACCAGTGACTTTCATGTCGTCCCCTTTGATCTCCTTCACAACGGTATCCCATGTGAAATCAACCTTATCGTTAGACATGGCACGGTCTTGTAAGATTTTTTGAGCACGTAATTCGTCACGACGGTGAACGATATTCACGTTTTTACCAAATTGTGTTAAGTAAGTCCCCTCTTCAACGGCTGAGTCGCCCCCACCGATTACACGAAGGTCTTTATCCCGGAAGAAAGCCCCGTCACAAACCGCACAGTAAGATACACCGCGACCTGAGTATTTGTCTTCACCTGGTACACCTAATTTACGGTGAACAGAACCAGTTGCGATAATGATTGCTTTAGCTTGGTAAGTTTTCCCCATATCTGTTTCTAGTACATGTGCTCCTTCATTCGGCGTTACTTTAGTGACCGTCCCAAATTCGTGGACCACACCAAATTGCATTGCCCCTTCGTACATTTCATTGGCCAAGTCTGGTCCTTGAATGTTTTTGAAGCCCGGGTAGTTTTCGACATCCGCTGTATTGACCAATTCGCCCCCAGGGATTCCACGTTCTAATAATGCTACAGACAAGTTAGCCCGTGATGCGTATAAGGCAGCAGTCATACCTGCTGGTCCTGCACCAACCACAACTACATCAAATTTTTGAATTTCTTCTGCCAAATTGTACACATCCTTTCTTGTAATTTTTCATTTTTATAATCAATTGCTTTTCTTAACATCGCTTACCATTCTAACACGATTTAAGGGAAAAAGGTTGTAACTAGCTCAAGCTAATTACAACCTTTCACAAAAATTCTCTAATGAATTAAAGTTCATCTTCAATGGATAGTAAGTACTCTTTCAAACCTTCTTTGATATCGTCTTGTTCAAGACCGTATTCAATGCTTGTTTGCATGTAGCCCAATTTATTCCCAACATCATAACGACGACCAGTAAACTCATACGCAAACACGCGTTGCGTTTTATTTAAACGGTCAATGGCATCTGTTAATTGAATTTCGTTACCAGCACCCTCACCTTGTGTTTCCAACAAGTCAAATATTTCTGGTGTTAACAAGTAACGACCGATAATAGCCAAGTTTGATGGCGCATCTTCTGGTTTTGGTTTTTCAACGAATTGTTTTACATTATAGATTTTTTCAGAAAATTGCGCTTCAGGATCGATTACCCCGTATTTATCTGTATCTTCATGTGGTACAGGCATTACCGCAATGTTAGATGCTTTTGTGACATCATAAGCGTCAATCAATTGTTTCGTTAATGGCACTTCGTCAACCATCAAGTCATCCCCAAGCATTACGACAAAAGGCTCGTCACCAACAAAGGCTTTTGCTTGTAATACCGCGTCTCCTAACCCTTTTGGATAAGATTGACGTTTGAAGAATAGGTTTAACCCGACAGTTTCCCCGATGATTTCAAGCAAGTCATCGCGACCCTTATCTGCCAAGTTAGACTCTAACTCTACATTTGAGTCAAAGTGGTCTTCGATTGGTCGTTTACTTTTTCCAGTAACAATTAGAATATCTTCAATCCCAGAAGCCAAGGCCTCTTCTACGATAAATTGAATCGTTGGTTTATTAACAATCGGCAACATCTCTTTCGCCATTGCCTTTGTTGCAGGTAAGAACCGTGTACCTAGCCCTGCTGCAGGAATAATCGCTTTTCTTACTTTCGCCATGAATGAATCCTCCATTTATCTACTAAATTTTCTAACTTCATTATAACTCAAAGTGCCCTTAAAAAATATCCTTCAAGTCATCTTCAAATTGCAATTCACCTTTGCGTTCTCTAGCCATTAAAGTGGCAATCACATCTTGAATAGTAGCCTCACCTTGAATCACCTTGTAAATTGCTTGGGTAATCGGCATATCAACGCCCTCTTGTTGGGCCAATTCATAGGCTGAAACAGCTGTCGCAAACCCTTCAACAACCATACCCATATGGTCTTCAACAGCTTTAACCGCTTGACCTTGACCAACTTGTTGACCCGCCCGCCAGTTTCTTGAGTGGACACTGGTGGCAGTAACGATCAAGTCACCGACTGCTGAAAGGCCCATAAAGGTTAAGGGATCAGCCCCCATAGCTACTCCTAACCGGGTAATTTCAGCAAGCCCTCGGCTGATTAAAGCCGCCTTGGCATTGTCCCCATAACCTGCACCTACTAAGGCACCTGCACCTAAGGCGATAATATTTTTCAATGATCCTGCCAGTTCAACTCCGATGATATCCGGATTGGTATAAACCCTAAAGTAGTCATTCATGAATACTTCTTGGACTAAGTGGCAGGCCTCGTCATCAATTGAAGCCGCTGTTATGGCCGTAATATCATGTTTGACCACCTCTTCTGCATGACTTGGTCCGGATAATACCACCACCCGTGCTTGGGCGATTGGCTGGAAGACTTCCGTTAAAATCTCAGAAATCCGCAAGTGAGTGCCCTGCTCTAATCCCTTAGCCGCGTGCATTATGACTGGTAATTCATGCACATTTTTCTCCTGCAAAATAGCAACCACCTGGCTTGCTACCTGCCGTATGGCCTTGGTGGGCACGACGAAGTTGATTAAGTCTGCCTGGTCCAAGGCTTTGGCCATATCGTTTGTTGCAATGATATTCTTCGGCAACACTAGATCAGGTAAATAATGGTCATTTTTCCCAGTGGTTTGAATCTCACGGGCCTGGTCTGGATTATGGGTCCACAAGGTCACCTGATGGCCATTTTCTGCAAGGACCATGGCAAGTGCTGTTCCCCATGAACCAGCGCCTAGTACGGCAATATTTTTGGACGTCACGTCATCACTTCTCCAATCTATTGACATAATTTCTATTTACTTGATTTGTAAGCCGGACCGTTGTGTTCAGAGTAGTATTCATAATATTTGTCGTTGATGCGGCGTGCAGCAAAAATCAATAATGCGCCGATGAATAAGACGGCGGCTAATACTTGGCTGACACGGAATGGTCCCCACCACAAACTGTCTGTCCGCAACCCTTCGATGAAGAAGCGGCCAAATGAATACCAAATCAGATAAAGTAAGGTGGTGTCGCCAATACGCAAGGTTTTATTACGTGAACGTACGAATAATAGGACGGCAACCCCAAGGATATTCCAGACTGATTCGTAAAGGAAAGTTGGATGGTAGTAAGCCCCGTCGATGTGCATCCCGTCTACGATAAATTGTGGTAAATGCAAGGTATCTTGTAGGAATTCTAAAGTCACTTCCCCACCGTGGGCTTCTTGGTTAACGAAGTTACCCCAACGACCGATGGCTTGCGCTAGTAATAGGTAAGGTGCTACCGTATCCGTTACAAATAAAGGATCCATTTTCTTCGATTTAGCGTAGAAGTATAGGGTTAAACCTCCGGCGATCACACCACCATAAATGGCAATCCCACCGTTCCAAATTTGTAGGATTTCGCCTGGATTTTGTAGGTAGTAGTCTAATTCAAATAGGACGTAGTAGACGCGCGCGCCGATAAAACCGATTAGAATGGTCCATACAGCTGCGTCTAAAATAAATTCTTCATCCCAACCCTTACGACGAAAATCTCTTGAAGCAAATGTAAGGGCTAGTAAAATAGCAACCCCGATAAAAATCCCGTACCAACGGATTGGCCAGCCAAATATGTCAAAAGCGACTGGATCTATTGCAGCTATATTCATCATTTTGTTGTTTCTCTCCTATTGTTAATGGCAGTTGTTCATCCCTTTTACTATTTATTGTCACAGTATAGGGCTTTTATAATTTATTTTTGTCGATAAGTTTCGTTAAACGATCGTTAAACATTTGTGCAGCGTCAAATCCCATTGATTTGGCTCTAAAGTTGATAGCTGCTACCTCGATAATACTTGAAATGTTCCGCCCAGTTTGGACAGGAATGGTAATTTTAGGAATCGCCACCTCTAAAATTTGTTCACGCTCTTCCGCAGTACCCAGGCGGTCAAACTTCGCATCCTTCTTCAAGTCTTTCAAGTCGATAATCAGGTTTAACTGTTGCTCTTTACGGACTGCACCCGCCCCGTAAAGTGTCATCACATCGATAATCCCAAGTCCGCGAATTTCCATCACATTCCGTAGAATTTCAGGGGCTTCGCCCATGATGGTGGTATCGTCGCGCTGATAGAAGTCAACCCGGTCGTCAGCAACCAGGCGGTGACCACCTTTCACAAGTTCTAAAGCGGTTTCTGATTTACCTACACCAGAATGGCCAGTAATCATAATACCTAGCCCATATACATCCACGAATACCCCGTGTTTAGAGACCCGTTCAGCTAGACGGGCATGCAACATCTCCGTTAAGTTACTAGATAAACGAGTTGTTGTCGTAGTTGAACTCAATACGGGAATATGATTTTCTTTAGCTGCTTGAATCACTTCATATTCAGGTTGCAAGCCTCGTGAGAAGATGAAGAATGGCGTGTCTTCCCTTGATAAACGGCGCATAATCAATAGCCGCTCGTCTGAAGTCATTCTAGACAAATACGTATGCTCAGCACGTCCAAATAATTGCACACGCTCTGATGGATAGTAGTTAAAATAGCCGGTAATTTCCAAACCAGGTCTCGAAATATCACTGGTAATGATCTCGCGGTCTAGATAATCTTCACCACAAAGAACCTCAAAATCAAATTTTTCGACTAAGTCTTTCACGGTTACCTTTGTCATATACGGTTTCCTTTCTTAACAAGTCACTTTGCCCCTATTTTACCATACTAGACCCATATGGACAGATGGTTAAGCTGTAATTTGTGAAAAAGAAAAATCCGCCCGTCAATCTGGCATTCAGATCAACAAACGGATTAGGATTTAAAATATAGATTTGACTGCGTTAGCTCTCGCACCCTAGTCGGCTCTCGCACCCTTATTTAGTCGAACTCAAAATGTCAGACGCATGTAGCTTCGGACATAAGATGTGTGATGTACCGTCACTACACTTATGCCTTCCAACGTTACGCGTCTAATGACATTTTTTATAGCCTGTTTTATTTCCCAGCTTCGATAAATTTCTCAAAAAACCAATGGTACATTGAGAACAAGAAAGCTGCGGCCATTGCGTAAAAGAAGTTTGCGAATACGAAGGATGTTGGGAAGAACAATCCTACGATAATAAACATAAAGCCATTTACGACTAATCTAAACAAGCCGAATGTTAGGATATTTAATGGTAATGCCAACAAGTTTACGATAGGACGGATAATTGAGTTCACAATACTCAATACGATAGCTACTAAGATTGCTGACCAAAAATCTGCCACATATACATTCGGGTCAAGAAGCCATGAAATAGCCATCAAGCCCAAAGCATCAATCAGTGTTGCTAATATAAAACGTCTCATAATTAGAAATCACGCCAACTTTCTTCCTCATCAGGATTATCTTTTGAATCTTTATAATAGTCAGATTCATTATAGTCGTCCTGATCTTCACCATCAAATGATTTAGTTTGACGGTATTCGTCACGGTCATCTCTATCTACACGTCTACGCCCTTCATCCCTAGGCAAAATCAATGCCAACAATAGATAAATCAGTACTCCAGCTCCGCCAGAAAGTGTGACGAAGACAAAGATTACACGAACAATCGTCGGATCAATTTCAAAATATTCGGCGATTCCTGCACAAACACCATCTACTTTTACGTCATTACGTGATTTTGTTAATTTCTTAGCCATTCTATTCACTCCTACCTTCTTAGTGGCTTCTGTTTGGCATTACAAAAATTAAAATAATGTAGATTAGCCAAACTGGAAACTGTGCCAAACTGAATAATACTGCGATGATACGGACTAAATTCCCAGAAATACCGAAGTATTCACCAATACCACCACATACCCCAAATAAGTATCTATCTTTTCTTGACTTCATTAATCTCCCTGACATAATTAAATCTCTCCTCTATGCATATCAGCATCATCTTTCACGCGAATATTACCACGCATTGTCTTCAAGTTCACTCGATAAGCCTTTTCTTCAGCTACATCGTAGTAAAATGCTTTTTGTTTGTTAAATTGATCGTTGACTTGTGATTGACTCTTAATTAAATCTGAACGGAACATAATTTCACCTTGGTTGGTATGGGCTAACCCATCAACTGCTGTACCTGCTGGCATATTCAATTTAATATCGCCATTTTTTGTTTCTACTTGAGCACGAACTAACGGTTTTGCGTTCATCGTAATCACGATGTCCCCATTTAATGTTTCCATCAATACATTTTCTACGTGACCTTTTAATCGTTGGCTACCATTCAATGATTTCACCACTAAATCTAAAGCTTCCACATCGTTTAAGGTTAATTGACCATTTTTCGTATCCACTTCAATCATCGAAGCTGTAAAGTCTTCGATATTAATCGCGCCGTCAACTGTTTGAATATAGATATCATTCGTATCCATATGCTCAACCGTTACAGGGCCTGAAATTGTTCTCGCTTTAATAAAGTCTAAGCGGTCTTTTGGCACTTGTACCACAATATCTGTCTTGATGAAACGAGAAATCATGTTCAAGTTTAAAGCCCCGTCAACAAATTCTAGGTTTGCTCTTTTTTCAAAAGCAGTTTGCGCATCTTCTTCCTCGAAATCGCCGTATAACTTACCAACGACTGTTAATTTCGTAGTTGGTTGGTCCCAGGAGGTTAACTCGATCTGACCAGCCGCGATTTGAATATCCACCATTGATAATGGTTCAGTGTATTCATAGATTGCTTCAAAATCATGGGTAATCAATTTAGGCATTGGAATTGATCCGCTACCTTTTTCAAATTTCACTGTTTTTGATACCTTATCTTGCACTTGGTCTAAAACTGACCGTGTTTTAGTGAAGAAGTCGCCAACGATATTTTTGTAGTCGTATGCATTTGCTTCAGCTTCTTCCTCAATCGATTCGCTTTCGTCAACTTTTGAATCTGCTGGTGTTGTCGCTCTTGATGGTCTTGGATTTGCCGCATCGATTTGAATAATATCTTCTTTTAATTGGTGGATTTGCTCGGTCAATTGGTTGATTTCTTCAGTCAAACGGTCAATTTCAATATGTGTCACTTCAGATTTTTCTTCTTGGTTAACCAAATTTTGACGCTCAGTTAACTTGGTTGCGAGTGATGCTTCCAAGTCTTTTTGAATAGCCACTTTTTGTGTGCGGCCAGTAATATCATCTTGATTTACCGCTTGGTCATTTTCCCAATCAGCATAAAAGTCATCTAAGATATCTTTCTCTGCCTCAACTTGCGTTTGTGTTGTAGCGTTTGATTCAGCTTGTTTCGCTCTATTTTCTAATAAGATAATCGCTTCTTCATTTGTTAAAATGCCTTCTTTAACTAAGTTTAAAATACGTTCTTTATGATTCGTCATTGTGACAACCTCCTAGTTGCTTAGCTTTCCTTTGTTATCTATATTCTGCCAACTTTGGAGGTAAATGTCATAGGTCTATGGACCTAAATTCATAATTGTTTGATTTTAGCCCTATTGAACCCCTGTAAAAAAGGCTTTGGACCCGTCGTTGCTGGCGGACACTTGTAAATGGACTGAAATTTGTTGTTTCAATTCAGCCACGTGAGAAATAATCCCAACAATACGGCCGCTCGCTTGTTGCAAATCAGTCAAGGTTTCAATCGCTTGTTGCAAGGATTCTTGGTCTAAGGTACCAAAACCTTCGTCAATAAAGAGCGTGCCAATTTCAATACCCCCAGCATCATTTTGAATCACATCAGACAAACCAAGGGCCAAGGCTAAGGAAGCTTTAAAGCCTTCTCCACCAGATAAGGATTGGACCGACCGCTCCCCACCAGCTTGGTAATCAAAGACAGCTAGGTCAAGTCCTTTAGCCCCTGCACCAGACTGACCTTCGACAATCCGTCTAAATTCATACCGCATTTGAGTCATGGCCATCAAACGTTCATTCGCATATTGAAGGATTTCATCAAAATACAAACCTAAAATATAACGCTCAAAAGAAATATAGCCATAAGCCTTCTCTTTCCCGTTGGCTACCTTATTTAATAGAGACAGTTCCCCAAAGTGACGCCCTTTCTCTTGGTAAGCTGCAAAACTATCCTTAAATAGGTAAATTGCATGGTCTAATTGGGCTTTGACCGAAATAATTTGATCTTTTGCGTCTTTAAATTCATTTAATTTAAGGCGTTCTTGGTCAATATACATCTGATAAGTATCCGCTTTTTTATCCAAACCAGCTGATGCCATTTGCTTTTGGTTTGCTGCATTATTTTCTTTAAAGGCATAAACCTCATTGTCAAAACGCTGAATTTCACTTTCAATACCTTGCCAATCTTCTTGATTTTCATGGATATGACGGATATCTTCCTGGCTTTCTTGACAGTCGGCCATCGCCTCATCCAAAGCAGTTTGATTAGCTTTTAATTCAACTTGCCCTTGCTCGATTTGATCTTTATATCCTGCAATCTGTGTAGTTAGCTGAGCAACTTCTTGCTGGTACTTATCTAATTGAGACTTCAACTCTTGGTCTTTAGCTGTAATTTCTGCTAAGGTCTTGTTTTTCGCTTGGTATTCAGCTGTGACAACAGCTTTAGAATCCCCCACCAATCGCCCTTTTAATTGGTCAATCTCAGTGCGTAACTCTTCTACCGCACTTTGATTAGATTCTGATTGTCCTTTAAGGGTAGACGCCTCAATTTGCTTATTATTTAAAGCTTTTTTGGCATCGTCTACTTGCTTACTCGTCTCATTAATTTGCTTGTCCAAGTCTTGTTTGGTTTGGCTTAACTTATCTAAATGTGCTTTAGCTTGTTGAATATCTGCTGCTTCTTTATCAAGTTGGGTCTGCCATATAGCAAGTTTTTCTTCATTACTTGTCGCCTCTGCCGCTAATCCTTTAATATTTTGGTCTGAAACCATTTGGTCAAAAGTCTCCTGAATAGCAGATAGACGCTCTGCTTTACTTGAATATAGCTGGAAAGCTGCTTGAGTAGCCTCCACCCCTGCCTCAACCATTTCTTTGGTCACCGCACCCTCGTGCTGCACTGCGGGTGCTGGATGATGAATAGAACCACAGACCAAACAAGGTTGTCCTTCAACCAATTGACTAGCTAATTCGCCCGCTAAGTTTTGGCTATAAGCCAATTCCAAACTGTTTCGGTCGTCTACTTTTGCTTGATAGTTTTTTTGGTCCGCTTCAACTTGAGTAGAGAGTTCTGAAATCTGTTGGTTGGTTTTAACCATGTCTTGATAACTTTTCACTAACAAGTTATATTGATAGCTTTTATTATCCATTGAGGCTTGTTGCTGGCTAATATCGCCTACTTTGTCTAATTCTGCTTGTAGTTTTTTTAGTGATATTTCCCCAGCTTCGACCACTTTTTCCTGAGCTTGAATCTGACTGGTTAATTTTTTCGTTTGTTCTGCCAAACTTTGGCCATGAGCCACCTGCTTTATGAGATTACCTTCTTGCATTAAATAGTTATCCCATTGATTTTCTTGGATAGCTAAATCTTGCAATTCTGCCCGTAGACTATCTACTTGGTCAATCCGGTCTTGCCAGTCAGCTTGTTCAGCTTTGACAGCTTGTAAACGACCATCTGCTTCTTGTAATAAGTTCATTTTCTCATTCATCAAGACCTGTAATTGCTCTTGTCTATCCGTCAACTTTTGAATCTGTTGGATTAACCGATAAGCGTCTTGAGTGGTCCGATATTGGTTTAACGCCTGACGTTTACCAACAATTGCTGCCTCTCGTTCTTTAATAGAAGCTTCTTGTTGAGCCAATTCATCTTGTCTAGTGAGCAGTTGAATGTACCCTTCTAGCTTTTGAATCCTAGCTTCTGATGCTGTGATTTCTTGGCTTAATTGTGCACTCTCTTGGCTGAATTCACTAGATTTTCGCCCTGCCCATTCAGACAGCGCCAGATAGTCTTCTTGGTCCACCCAATTTTGAACGCGGTCTTTTTCTGTTAGCGCATTTTCAGAAACCTCAGTTTGATTGCCAACTTTTTCTTTTGCTTGCTCAATCTTATTATCCACAAAGGTCACGAATGATTGGCTATGTTGGTCTACTTGTTTCTTCAAAGTGCCCACTTCTTGGTTGGCCTGTTTAAACCGTTCAGCTATAGCTTGTTGGAACCGGTCTAAATAATCAGTGTGGAATATGGTCCGTAAAATAGCTTCCTTTTCGCTCGAGCTAGCTTCCAAGAGTTTTTTAAACTCACCTTGTGGCAACATGACAATTTGTCTAAATTGATCTGCTGACAAACCAAGAACTTCAACTAACTTATTATCCACTTCTTGGGTTTTACTTAGGGAGAAATCTTCTCCTTCTAAGGTTACTTCCGCATTTTGCTCTCGAATTAAGCCCCTTTTAGTCGGCCGTTTTTGCTTGGGAATCCGTTTCACCGTAAAGGTTTTCCCGTGTATCATAAAGGTTAGCTGTACATAAGCAATACTTTCATCTTCAGCTAACTGCGACTTTAATTCATTAATATCACGCGATGAACCAGAAGTCTTTCCGTATAAGGCGTAAACAATGGCATCAAAAATGGTCGTTTTACCAGCACCAGTAGACCCTGAAATCAAGAATAAGTTCTGATCCCCTAAGTCTGTAAAGTCTAGGCTCGTTTTTTCTTTATAGGGTCCAAAAGCCTGCAATTCAAGTTTAATAGGTCTCACTATACCTTATCCTCCTTTAGGGTTGATTGGAAAATATCACGGACAATTTCCGCTTGGAATGCTGATAATTCTTGGTCCGTATTATTTTGATAAAACTGGGCAAACTGGTCCCATACAGGTGTTGCTTGCACTTCGTGACGTTTGGTTTTCAAGTCTTGTCGCTGTTTATTTTCTAAAGCTACATACTCTATGCTCATGGCATTTGGGTACCGTTTCTTCAAACGGTTCATAGCTTCATGCTGAGCGTAGGCATCCGTTAGTTCAAAGAAAATATAGTCATCTGATTGCCCTTGTAACAATTCTTCAAATTGACCACGAATAATCCGCATATCCTTATCAGCCTTTAATTCATGCTTCACAACTTCAATGGTTTCTGCTTCTTTATCTAAGTCAATCTCTAAAAAGCCTTTATGATGATGGGCTTCTGACTTAGAAAACTTCAAGGGTGACCCTGAATAGCGAATTCGCGGACTACCTACTTGTTGCGGTCCGTGTAAGTGACCAAGCGCCACATAATCAAAACCATCAAAGACAGTATGAGGTACATATTCACTAGTACCAATGGATAAGGGACGTTCTGAATCGGATTTTTCTAAGTCTTCCCCTGGGCCTTCAATGGACCCGGCTGTTACATAACCATGGTAAAGAAGGATGTTGACCCGACTAGGATCCCATTTGTCCTTAATTCGCCCTACCTGTACCTTAGTTGCATCCTCGATACTATGGATAGTTTCTTCAGGATATAGATGTTTAATCGTTAAATGATCACTAAATGGTAATAGATAAACGTCTGCGTCCCCCACTTCAACCTTTTGAATCTCAGTGCTAGAGACACCAGCCATATGTAAGCCTTGTCCTGATAGTAATCCTGCAACATAACCTACACGTTCACCTGAATCATGGTTTCCAGCGATAATACAGATGGGACAAGCTAGTTCTTGTGACATTTTCGTTAGCGTTTCATTGACTAACTGAACCGTTTCACCACTAGGTAAAGTTCGGTCATATAAATCGCCTGCCATAATCACCAAATCAGGCTTTAAAGCGACGGTTTGCGCTAGCCAATCATCTAATATGGCCTGTTGGTCTTCTATTAGAGAGTGGTTATTGACCACTTTTCCAATATGCCAATCCGCTGTATGTACAATTTTCACTACTATCCCACTTCCTTCTCATAATCTTTCATCTTAAAGAAAAACACTATGCTTCAGGATGAATGTAATATTTATCGTCAACATAGTGTTTTTCTACTTTATTCTATTTTTTCAATAATGGTTTTAAGTATTTACCTGTGTATGAGCCTTTCACTTTAGCAACCTCTTCAGGTGTACCAGAAGCAACAATCTTACCACCTTGAGCACCACCCTCAGGGCCTATATCCACAATATAGTCTGCTGTTTTAATCACATCTAAATTATGCTCAATCACGACAATGGTGTTACCAGCATCTACTAGACGTTGTAAAACGCCAATTAATCGCTTGATATCTTCAGTATGTAGACCCGTAGTTGGCTCATCTAAAACATATAAGGTGTTACCAGTTGCTACACGTTGTAACTCAGAGGCCAATTTCATTCGTTGCGCTTCCCCACCTGATAGCGTTGGCGCTGGTTGACCTAATGTCACATAACCAAGACCTACATCGACGATGGCTTGTAATTTACGGCGAATTTTTGGTACTGCCGCAAAGAATTCTAAAGCTTCTTCAATACGCATATCTAAAACTTCCGCGATATTTTTACCTTTATATTTTACTTGTAAAGTTTCTGAATTATACCGGGTACCATGACAGACTTCACATGGTACATATACATCAGGTAAGAAATGCATTTCTACCTTCAAAATCCCGTCACCCTTACATGCTTCACAACGGCCCCCTTTAACATTAAATGAAAAGCGTCCTTTACCGTATCCACGTAGTTTGGCTTCATTAGTTTGCGCAAAAAGATCCCGAATATCATCAAATACAGAAGTATATGTTGCTGGGTTAGATCGTGGCGTACGACCAATCGGGCTTTGATCAATATCAATAACCTTATCTAACGATTCAAAACCTGAAATTTCATCTACTTTTCCATAAGGCATCTTTGCTCTATTTAGTTCACGTATCAGATACTTTTTCATGACCTCATTAACTAATGAAGACTTACCCGATCCTGAAACTCCTGATATAACGTTCAAACGACCAATTGGAATATCCACATCAACATTTTTCAAGTTGTTTTCACTAGCGCCCTTAATATGAATGGCCCCTCTATCCTCTTTACGTCTTTTTTCTGGTAAGTCAATTTTACGGGCACCTTTTAGGTATTGGCCTGTGATAGAGTCTTCATTGTTTGCCACTTCATCCGGTGTACCTGCAGCCACGACTTCGCCACCATATTGACCAGCACCAGGTCCCATATCAATTAGATAATCTGCTTCACGCATAGTTTCTTCATCATGTTCAACGACAATCAAGGTGTTCCCTAAATCACGCATACGTTTCAATGATTTTATCAGACGGTCATTGTCTCTTTGATGTAATCCAATTGAAGGTTCATCCAAGACATACATGATGCCAGAAAGGTTTGATCCAATTTGAGTAGCTAGACGAATACGCTGCGCTTCCCCACCTGATAAGGTACCTGCAGAACGGTCTAAAGTTAGGTAGTTTAAGCCCACTTCTTCTAGGAAGTTTAACCGTGATGCAATTTCACGCATAATCGGTTGAGCAATTGTCGTATTTTGTTCAGATAAATCTAACCCCTCGAAAAATTCAATGGTATCCACTATCGCTTTATGGGTTACTTCAGCAATATCTTGTCCACCAATTTTAACTGATAAGGCTTGACGATTTAACCGTTTACCGTGACATACAGGACACTCTAATTCAGTCATATATTGACCCATAGCTTCCCGCATAGCCTTAGATTGACTAGATTGATGACGGCGACGTACATTAGGAATTACACCCTCAAATACGCGCATTTTATCTTGAACAGATCCGAACTCATTTTGATAATAGAAATGGAATTCTTCTTCGCCAGACCCATATAAAATCAGGTCTTGTTGTTCCCTTGTAAGTTCTTTAAAAGGTACATCCATTGGTATCTTGAAGGCAGTAGCTGCTTGTTCCAACATGGTTGGGTAGAAAGCAGAACCTTTTGAATCCCAAGGAACAATTGCCCCTTCTTTTAATGTTTTATTTTTATCTGGCACAATTAAATTAGGATCAGCTTCAATTTTTGAGCCTAAACCAGTACACTCCTCACAAGCCCCATAAGGCGCATTAAATGAGAATAATCGGGGTTCTAACTCCCCTACTGTAAATCCACAGTGGGGGCATGAATAATGCTCTGAAAAGAGAATTTCGTCCCCATCAATTAAATCACACACTGCATACCCATCGGCCAATCTCAAGGCTGCTTCTAAAGAGTCTGCTAGACGCCCTCTAATATCTTCTTTAATCACCAAACGGTCGATCACAATGTCGATTTGGTGTTTTTTATTTTTTTCTAATTCAGGTACATCATCAATGTCATAGATTTCGCCATCAATACGCACACGGACATACCCCTGTTTACGGATACCGTCAATGATCTTTTTATGTTGACCTTTTTTACCATAAACAACTGGAGATAGAATTTGCACTTTAGTTCGTTCAGGTAAACTTAAAATCCGGTCTAACATTTGGTCTAATGATTCACTTGTAATTTCTGTCCCATCATTTGGACAGATGGGTTGACCAACACGGGCATATAGTAAACGAAGATAGTCATTGACTTCAGTAATGGTCCCCACAGTTGAACGTGGGTTTCTTGAAGTAGTCTTTTGGTCAATTGAGATGGCTGGACTTAATCCTTCAATAGAATCTACATCTGGCTTTTCTGTGTTACCTAAGAATTGACGCGCAAAGGCCGATAGACTTTCCACATATCGTCTTTGACCTTCTGCATATAAGGTATCAAAGGCTAAAGTACTTTTCCCAGATCCTGATAAACCAGTTACAACGACCATTTGATCGCGGGGAATATCAATATCAATATTCTTTAGATTATGGGAACGAGCGCCCCTTACTTTAATTAAATCTCTCAATCATGCCACTCCTTATTGTTATACCTCATTACTAAACCTGAATTGATGTTTAGCAAATAACGATTATACCTTATCACTTATATCTACTCATCTATTATGACATAGTTCGCATTTGTTGCGAATAATTTGACTTAAATACGCTTCTATTTTAACACAAACGTATGTTCGTTGTACAATATTCACCCTAGGATATCGGCAAAAATATCCTATTTGTAACAAACCAGGTCGCTAAGAAAAGTCCCTACCCTCCACTAGCTACTTGATTTGTGCATAAAGAAAAGCCACCGACACATACCGATGGCTTGAAAAGGTTATTTCGTTTGGGGTTTGGATTAACCAAAACGTCCAGCAACGTAGTCTGCTGTTTGTGTGTTTGTTGGGTTGTTGAAGATTTGGTCAGTTTCACCAAATTCAATGATATGTGATCTACCTGGGCCAGTTTCTGGGTCAGCGTAGAAGAAGCCTGTGTAATCAGATACACGCGCAGCTTGTTGCATGTTGTGCGTTACGATCGCGATTGTATAGTCATCACGTAATTGTTGTACTAACTCTTCAACTTTTAAAGTAGAAATTGGGTCTAAGGCTGAAGTTGGCTCATCCATCAACAATACGTCAGGTTTAACTGCTAAGGCACGTGCGATACATACACGTTGTTGTTGCCCACCAGAAATAGACATACCATTTTTGTTTAAGTCATCTTTCACTTCGTCCCAAATCGCTGCACCACGTAATGATGTTTCAACGATTTCGTCTAATTCGTTTTTGTCACGGACACCGTGTGTACGCGGACCATAAGCGACGTTGTCATAGATTGACATTGGGAATGGGTTCGGTTGTTGGAAAACCATACCAACATTTTTACGTAACATGTTTAAGTTCATGTCACGGTCGAAGATGCTTTTTCCGTCTAATGTAATTTTACCTTCGATACGACAACCTTCAACGAGGTCATTCATACGATTTAAAGTTTTCAAGAAAGTAGATTTACCTGATCCAGAAGGACCAATTAATGCTGTTACTTGTTTTTCGTAAATTGGCATGTTGATACCTTCTAAGGCTTTAAAGTTACCATAGTAAAGGTCCATGTTTTCTGCTTGCATTTTAATTTTAAGATTGTTGTTTTCAACCATGATTAATTTTGTCCTCCTTTTGTAAATCGTTGTGATAACCATGTAGATAAGCCGTTGACCACTAATACAACTAACAATAGTATTACACCAGTAGCATTTGCTTGATCACGGTGTAAACCTTCACTTGATAATACATACATATGTAATGCTAATGTACGACCAGATGAGAAGATTGAATTAGGTAGTGATGTTGATGTACCTAATGTATACATCAAGGCTGCTGTCTCACCAACGATACGTCCGATAGCAAGGATGATACCTGACAAGATACCAGGCATAGCGATTGGTAATACGATTCTAAAAATAGTACGTAATTTACCAGCACCTAAACCAAAACTTGCTTGTCGTAGATTGTCTTTAACTGACATTAAGGCTTCTTCAGTATTACGGATAATCAAGGGTAATACCATGATTGCCGTTGTAAGAATACCTGAAATTAATGAATATTGGAATCCTGCTGCGGATACAAAGGCTAGCATACCAAACAAACCAAATACAATTGATGGTACCCCTGTTAAGGTATCTGTTGCAATACGGATACCTTCAACCCATTTGTTATTTTTGCCAGCATACTCTACTAGGTAGAAACCAGCAAATACACCTAATGGAATAGCAAGAAGTAATGAACCGCCAATTACATAGATTGTTGTGATAATTGAAGGCATCATAGAAACGTTATCTGTTGAGTACTTCCATGAGAATAAGTCAGCTGTTAAGTGAGGGACACCTGAAACTAATACGTAACCGATGATCCATACTAAGGCCGCAAATGTAACTGCAGCAAAGAAATATGTGAATCCACGTAATACTTTAGACATTAGTTATTTACCCCCGTTCTCTTAACATACGCGAATATACCATTGATAATCAAAATAATTACAAATAACACCGCACCTGTTGCAATCAAGGCACTTTGGTGAGATCCAGTTGCATAAGCCATCTCTAAAATGATATTAGCGGTCATTGTACGTGCACCTTGGAATAAGCCACGTGGGAAAATTGCTTGGTTCCCTGCAACCATGATAACTGCCATTGTTTCACCAACAGCTCGCCCAATACCTAATATGATAGAAGAGAAAATCCCTGATCTAGCAGCCGGCATCATGATAACATAAGACGTTCTATCATGATCAGCGCCTAATCCAACTGAGGCATTATAGTAAGTTTTTGGCACTGCACGTAACGAAGATTCAGACATGGTAATAATAGTAGGTAAAATCATAATTGCTAAAACAATACCCGCTGTCATGATACTCATACCATTTGATGCAATTCCTAAAGATCTTGAAAAAGTTCGAACTCCCGGAACCAATACTTGTAAACCAAAATAACCAAATACAATAGAAGGAATACCAGACATTAAGTTCATCGCTGGTTTCAAAATTTTATGTAATTTGGGAGGGCAATAAAATGCCATAAACATCGCAGTAAATACTCCTGTTGGCACGCCCAACACGAATGCGATTAAGGTTACGTATAGTGAACCTACTAGCATTGGTGCTAACCCAAAAATTTCTTGAGATGGTTGCCATTTGCTACCAAATAAGAATTGACCAAAGCCATAATCAGCCATAAAAGGTAATCCTCTTGCAAATATAAAGTAACAAATCGCTAACAAGGCAAGAATTGAAGTGAAAGCAGCTAACATGAAAACGTACTTCATTACCGTTTCCAACATATTATTTTGTTTCATGTGTTCTCCTTATTAAATTCAAATTCACTATAAAAATGTGTCCAAGGGAAATTATAACTTATCTATCCGGTTTTAAAAACCCATAAATTCACAATTGGTTAGTTGAACTTTGAATAATTCAAAATACCCTCAAAATATAAAAGGAGTTGCTACTATATAGGAGTAGCAACTCTAATAAGATAAACCCTTGGTTGTTACTTAACTAGTCAGAATTATTGAGCAGTGTCTTCCCAGTTAGTAGTTTCGCCAGTAAAGATACTTGCGACTGTATCTAAGCTTAAGTCAGAAACGCCATTCTCAGGGTTAACGATTACCGCAACACCATCAGTAGCAATTGCTTCTGCAGTTACATCAGTTTCATCGTCCGCTAAAGCACGAGAAGCCATACCTAAGTCTGCAGTTCCATCAGTAGCAGCCTTAACACCTGCAGATGAACCATTAGAAGTAATATTAATTTGAACACCTGAGTTTAATTCTTCATAAGCTTCCGCTAATTTTTCCATTACTGGAGAAACTGAAGTAGAACCGACAATGTTGATAGTTCCTGATTGAGAGCCGTCACCTGCATAAGCTTCCGCATCAGCTTTAGCTTGTACAAAACCTTCATCTAAAACGATTGCTTGACCTTCTTCAGAGAAGATGAAGTCGTGGAAGTCAGCTACTACACCTTCTAATTCGCCTTGATACACGATGTTAAATGGACGAGAAATGGCGTAATCACTTGATGCAACGTTTTCTTCCGTAGGTTCAACACCATCAATAGAAACAGCAGTGACTGTATCGTTTAATGAACCTAAAGAAATATATCCGATTGCATTTGGATCATCAGCAACAGCAGTAATTACTTGGTCTGTACCATTCATGATGGTAGCTGCAGCAGTAGTATTATCCACATCATCAGCCATAACGCCTGTAGACTCAACGAAGGCATCACGCGTACCAGAACCTTCTTCACGAGAGATAACTGAAATAGGTCCTGTAATTGCTGCCGCTTCTGTTGTCGAATCAGAACTCGTATCCGTTGAGTCATTACTAGAGTCACTGTTCCCACATGCAGCTAAAGCAGCTGAAGCACCTAACGCTAAAACTAATTTTGAAAGCTTGCTAAAAGTCATTTATACTTTCCACCTTTTCTTTTTCTTAATCCACATAACCATATTCCAAACGATTACAGGATTATTATATAAAATGATTGTAAATATCTAAGTCGATAAAATGTAAATTACCGTCAGTTGTGTAAATATATTGTAAAGATTGTGTAAATTCCATTGGTAAATTCTCATTTAATGTCCCTTAGCGACCAAATTTAGTATGACTTTATTATTCTTCAATTTCATCTTCTTCATCTAATTCCAACGGTTCCAGCTTAGGTATATAGACGGTAAAACTTGTGCCTTTACCAAATACACTATCTACTTCAATCGTACCGCCCATGTGTTCTAATATATTTCGAACGATAGATAAACCTAAACCTGTACCACCAGACGCAGTCGACCGGTCTTTACTCACCCGGTAGAATCGTTCAAATATTCGTGGAAGGTCCTCTTGTGGTATTCCAATACCATTATCTGAGATCTTAAATTGAATGAAACTTTCTGATTCAGCAATTGACACCTTAACAAAACCATAGGGATTGTTATAAATAATAGCATTATGAATAAGATTCGTAAGCACCTGTAACACCCTGCCCCTATCTCCTCTAAAAGATATACCCGGCTGAGATGTATCATCTTTCACTAAATCAATATGTTTCTCTTGTGACCGTCCACTTAAATGTTGGAATACATCTTCCACTAGCTCGTCAGCCTCTAACAATTCACTAGTTTGTTGTACTTGATCCTGTTCAATTTTTGCCAGATCTAAAATATCCTTAATTAAAGCGCCTAGTCTATTGCTTTCTTTTTGCATAATTTTAACAAATTCTACCGCTGTATCATGATCTTCAATGGCCCCATCTAATAATGTCTCAGTAAAGCCTTGTAAAGCGGTGACTGGTGTTTTTAGCTCATGAGAAGCATTAGAGATAAAATCACTGCGGACTTTTTCCAAATGACGTATTCCTGTAATATCATAAATCAAAAGGATGATTTGTTCCGAATCATTTGGGTTCGTTAGTTCTTCATTGGATTCAGTATCAAAGTAAGCAGCCATTTCTTCATAGCTTAAATGAATAATATTCACATCCAAAATAACTTCTCTTGGATAATATAAATAAATTTCTTCATTTATCTTCTTTTTTGTTTTAGAAGCTTGGTTTAACATCTGAATCAAACGATAACTTTGTAATACTTCTTCAAATCGACGACCTTCTATCTGTTCCTCTAGCCCTAAAATTTCATAAATAGCTGGGTTAGCTAAACGTACAATATGGTCTTTATCCACCATCACAACACCTAACATCATGGCATCTACCAATTTGTTCATTCGTTGTGTTTGATTTGTAATTTGAAATTCTTGAAGTGCCAGCTCATTGGATAGATCATTAATATTTTCACCAATTTCATCAAATTCTTCAATGTCTACGGGTGTATACTTTGTCGCATAATCATTATTTGCTATATGATTTAATTGGCGATTGATGGCCAAAATAGGCAAGTGTATTCTGCGGTTAAAGTGTACAAAAAAGCCCACCAGTAAAATAACCGCCCCAAGAGCCAATACCACGGCAATAAAGATAATATTTTCTTTAATCGGACTATTCAGAGGGAAATTTCTCAATACTTGAATATACCCGAGTACATCTCCTTTCGAGTTAGAAATTCGTTCAGAGTAAGAATAAATAATCGTATTCTTTTCTGTTTCTTCTTGTCTAAACCTATTATCCATATTTTCTTCATAGTCTCTAAAGGCAGCATCATTTAACAACTGGTCATTACCTACAGCGTAAACTTTGTTGCCGTCAGCGTCATAAATTAATATCCGGTCATTTAAATTGACCATAGGTTGAATGGTTCGTTTAACGTCCCGAAATTCAGCTGTATTACCAGTGATATCAACCGGATCTAAAGACCTGAAACTTGGTCGAATAGTAGATACCACATTGATTAAAGTATTTTGTACCTCATCGTTTACGGTTTCCGACACAAAGTGATTGACGGTAAAGGCAAATATCACACTATATAAAATAAACAACAGTGCAAACACTGTTGTTATACTTCGAATCAATTTTTGCATCAGTTCGGCACCTCGAATTTATATCCAAAGCCACGAACGGTAATGATATATGCAGGATTTTTGGTGTCTAATTCGATTTTTTCACGTAAATGACTCACATGCACATCCACAATACGGGTTTCACCTGCATAATCAAAGCGCCATAATTTTTGCAATAGCTGTTCACGAGACAATGTCCGGTTGACGCGACGGGCCATATAAGTTAATAACTCGAACTCTTTAGGCGTCATTTCAATCGACTCTCCACGCACGTATACTACATAATCATTCACATGAATTTCGATATCGCCAGCTTTAATGATTTCAACATCTTCATCTTTAAAATTCCCTACTGAATCTTTCGTTAGGGTGATTTTATGCTTTTCTTCCACGCCATTTTCCACATCCACTGAAGACACAGAATATGTCGCACGACGTAAGATAGCCTTCATACGGGCCAATACTTCACGCGGACTAAATGGTTTGGTCATGTAATCATCAGCACCCAGTTCCAAACCAATAATTTTTTCTAATTCATCATCTTTTGCTGTTAGCATCAAAATCGGTGTATTCACCTTGTTCTGGCGTATGTTTTTACAAACGTCCATCCCGTCCATTTTTGGCAACATCAAATCAAGAATGATGAAGTCTAGTTGATTATTCAAGGCCAATTCTAAACCTGTCTGTCCATCTTCTGCTTGAATAACTTCGTAGCCTTCTTTTTCTAGACTATATTTTAATAATGTTAATATTGATTGTTCATCATCCACTATTAATACTTTTTTCATATATTTCCTCCACATAAAATTTTGGGAAATCTCATTCACGCTCAAAAGTAGCCACCTACCCTAAGTGCCAGATACAAGCTGAACTTCACTCACAATTATATAACTTTTTAAGTGTATTTTAAAATACACTCCGTTAGAAAAAGTAACTTCTAATTTTCGTCACTCAATTGATTTTTTAAATACGCGTCAATAAAACCATCCAAGTCGCCGTCCATGACGCCTTGTACATTGGCTGTTTCATGGTCAGTTCGGTGGTCTTTTACCATATTATATGGATGGAAGACGTAGGAACGAATTTGTGAACCCCAGGCAATTTCTGATTTCTCACCGCGGATTTCGTCCAACTCTTTAGCATTCTTTTCAGCCAATAAATGCGCCAACTTGGCTTGCAACATCTTCATAGCTGTGTCCCTATTTTGGAACTGTGATCGCTGACCTTGGGAAGCCACGACTATACCTGTTGGCACATGGGTCAACCGAACGGCTGAAGACGTTTTATTAATATGCTGTCCACCGGCACCTGAAGCGCGGAATACATCCATTTCAATATCTGATTCGTCAATTTCAATCTCGGTATTTTGGTCCAATACGGGCATAATTTCAACTGAAGCAAAAGAGGTATGACGACGTTTGTTGGAATCAAATGGTGAAATACGCACCAAGCGGTGGATCCCATCTTCCGATTTCAAAAAGCCGTAAGCATTCAACCCTTTGATTTCTAGTGTAACAGACTTAATCCCCGCTTCATCACCGTTTTGAAAATCGAGTGTTGTCACTTGATAATCATGTTGGTCTGCCCACCGTTGGTACATACGAAGGAGCATTGAAGCCCAATCTTGGGACTCAGTACCCCCGGCACCTGGATGAATTTCTAACAAGGCGTCATTGTGGTCATATTCCCCACTTAGTAAAATATTCCGCTCATAAGCAGAGATTTTACTTTGAAAGGTTTGAATTCGGTTAACCAATTCGCTAGCTAATTCAGGATCTGGTTCTTCTTTAACCATGTCGTTTAACAGTACTAATTCCTCATATTCATCCGCTAGATTGTTGAACTCATCGTAGACCTTTTTCAAGGCATTATTGGCGTCAATCACAGCCTGGGCCTTGACTGAATCATCCCAGAAACCTGGTTGCACCATATCGGCTTCGTATTCTGCTAAATCAGCTTCCATCTTCTCTAAGTCAAAGAGACCCCCTGAAGCTGTCAATTTGGGTTTTATTTTGTTCTAGTAAATTATTAATTTCATATTGTTCCATCTTATATCGCTCCTAATAAAAACACGGGACAAACGTGCATGATGATCTTAGTCGGTCAATGCCTTGTTCGTCCCTATGTTCATGATATTTACCTATTTCGCTTGTTTACGCTCTAAGTTTTGACGAATTTCTGATTGCATGAACATGCGTGTTGCATCATATTCAATACCGGCAATCATTTCGTTGAAACGGTCGAATCCTTCTGATTGGTATTCTACCAATGGGTTATTTTGCGCGTAAGCTCGTAGTCCAACCCCTTGACGTAATTGGTCCATAGCGTCAATATGGTCAGTCCAGCGAGAGTCAACTGCGCGCAGGATAACCACCTTTTCAAATTCTAGGGCCATGTCTTTGTTATTGATTGAATCAATTTTTTGGTTGAAACGGTCAGCCGCTTTGTCTGTAATGTAGGCAATGATTTCTTTTTGGTTTTTACCCTCTAAGTTGTCAATGTCTACTTGCGTATTGCGGTATAAGGTTGTTTCGGCAAAATCAGCCAGCGCTTCTAAGTTCCACTCAGAACGGTCACCAGCAGTGTACAATTCTACTTGGCGTTTAATGGTCCGCTCAATCATTGGCCACATCACGTCATCCAATGACTCTTCAGCTGAAATCACTTCGAAACGTTGTGCGTAGATGACATCACGTTGTTGACGCATCACTTCATCGTATTCCAGGACGTTTTTACGGGTATCGTAGTTATTCCCTTCAACACGAATTTGCGCGCCTTCAACTTGTTTAGTAATCATACGAGACTCAATCACCATATCTGGATCATCTTGGTCTACGTTTAATCTTTCCCATAATTGTTGGATACGTTCAGAACCGAAACGACGCATCACGTCATCTTCAAGTGATAAGTAGAAACGTGAGTATCCTGGGTCTCCTTGACGTCCAGCACGCCCACGTAACTGGTTGTCGATACGACGAGACTCGTGGCGTTCAGTACCGATAACGGCTAAACCACCTAGTTCTTTTACTTCGGGGCTCAATTTAATATCCGTACCACGTCCGGCCATGTTAGTCGCGATAGTAACCGCACCTCTCTGTCCAGCGTCAGCAACGATTTGCGCTTCACGTTCATGGTTTTTGGCATTCAATACGTTATGACGGATCCCTAATTGTGTTAAGGCATCTGATAACATTTCAGAGGTTTCAACAGCAACCGTACCTACTAATACTGGTTGACCAGCTTGGTGGCGCGTTACAATGTCCTTTACAACCGCGTTGAATTTAGACTTCAAGTTGGGGTATAAAACATCTGGTTTATCTTCCCGGATAACTGGTTTGTTGGTTGGAATTTGAATAACGTTCATATTGTAAATTTCACGAAATTCTTCTTCTTCAGTTTTAGCGGTACCTGTCATACCAGATAATTTTTCATACATTCTGAAGTAGTTTTGGAAGGTAATTGTCGCCATAGTTTTCGATTCATTTTGAATGTCAACATTTTCTTTCGCTTCAATCCCTTGGTGTAAACCATCAGAGAAACGACGACCTTCCATGATACGACCAGTAAATCCATCAACGATCTTCACTTGGCCGTCAACCACTACATAATCAATATTTAAAATCATGATGTAGTTGGCACGTAAAGCTGTATCGATATGGTGGATTAAACGACCATTTTCGATATCGTATAAGTTCTTCACATGGAATACATCTTCTGCTTTTTCAATCCCCGCTTCAGTAAGGGCAATTGTTTTAGACGACACATCAATCACATAATCCTCGTCTTCATTTAAGCTCTTGGCAAAATAATCCGCCCGTTGGTACAAGGCAGTTGATTGCTCAGCCTGGTTTGAAATGATAAGTGGCGTACGTGCCTCATCAATTAAGATTGAATCCACTTCATCGACAACCGCAAAGTATAAAGGACGTTGCACCATCTGCCGTTTGTATACGACCATGTTGTCACGCAAGTAGTCAAATCCAAGCTCATTATTTGTTGAATAAGTAATATCTGCCGCATATGCCGCACGTTTTTCGTCGTTGTTCATACCTGCTTTATTCAAGCCTACTGTTAGGCCTAAGAAAGTATACAACTCACCCATTTGCGCAGAGTCACGGCTAGCCAAGTAGTCATTGACTGTCACTACATGTACCCCTTTACCAGTTAAGGCGTTTAGGTAAACCGGCATCGTTGCTGTTAAAGTTTTACCTTCACCAGTTTTCATCTCTGCAATGTTTCCGTAGTGTAGGGCCAAACCACCCATAATTTGTACGTGGTATGGGAATAATCCAAGGACACGGCGTGCACCTTCTCTAACTGTCGCAAAAGCTTCCACTAAAATATCTTCCAAGTCCTCGCCTAATTGAAGTCGTTCTTGGAAAGATTTGGTCATATCTTTTAATTGATCATCTGTATAGTTTGCAAAACGGTCCTCTAATGCTTCAACTTTTTTTGCAGTTTTATCAAATTTTTTCAAATCTTTTCTTTGGTTATCAAAAACCTTTTTTAAAACATTTGCCATTATTTTCTCCTTTGGTTCAGAAAATTATATAAATCTTGGGCTAGGGCACATAATTCTACTAGATAATATGCTGTAAGCCTTGGCACCCACTATCCCCAATATATTTATCGTCCTATACATGATAGCATTAAAATTTTGTCATTAAAACAGGAAACGGCTAGCCTAAGCAGAAATTATGAGATTTTTACAATCTTTTTTTGGAAAAATGACTAAACCCATTAAAAAAGCCCCGGCAATCACCGGAGCTTGTCATTTGATCAGAATTTTTTCTTGGTTATGCGTCTTCTAAGTCATCTTCAATGGCAATTAAACCATATGAACCTTTACGACGAGCGTATACCAAGGCACCTTTACCAGTTTCAGCATCTTCAAAGATGAAGAAGTTGTGACCTAGCATTTCCATTTGCAATACTGCTTCTTCTGCAGTCATCGGCTTCACAGATAAGGTTTTACGACGCACAATCTTAATTGGGTCATGTCCTTCTTCAGCCTCTTGCTCAACGCGGTCAGCTTGTACTTGTGTTTCCACAGCACCTGGTAAACCAGCACTAACACGAGGTTTACGATTCATTTTTGTTTTGTATTTACGTACTTGCCGTTCCAACTTATCAACCACAAGGTCAATAGAACCGTACAAGTCTTGAGATGTTTCTTCAGCACGTAAAGTCAAACCACCTGTTAAAGGAATTGTAACCTCTGCCTTAGCATCCTTATTCGGATAAACTTTCGCATTTACATATGCAGTAGCATCTGGTGAATCAGTGAAATACCGTTCAATCTTAGAGATTTTCTTTTCAGCGTACTCTCTGATTGCTGGTGTGATTTCAATATTCTCACCGCGGACGTTGTATGTAAACATAATCTTTCATCCTTTCTACCAATAATAAATTACTGGTGAAGCTCCTATAGCTTCTTTCTTAGTACTTTAATTATAATAGAAACCGCTTACCGATACAAATAATCCACACTGGAAAAATACATTATCTTGCAAGGGTCAGCCCGCTAACTTGACTAAAGCCCGCTAATTCAAGTGCCTTATAAGCTGAAAACATAGTGGTACCAGTAGTATAGACGTCATCGAATAGAATAATCGGACGGTTTTTATCTATGTTTTCTAGGTCCTTTTTCACCTTAATTTTACTTGTATCTTGCAAACGGTCATGGCGGTTTTTATAGGCCTGCTTCCCCCCACTCCCCTCACTCATCAATAGGTCTTGAAAGGGGATGACTGCTGCCTCAAGTATCAAACGCGTCTGGTTAAAGCCACGATTCGCTACCTTCTCACTGGAAGAAGGCATAGGTACCCAGATAGCCTCCATATGCTTTCGGTAGACTGCTTTTAAGTCCTTGGCAAACAGATGACGCCCACGAATATCGCCCTGCCCTTTTAAGACTACCAGCCAATCTTTAAAGACACCATTGTATTGATAGAAAGCCTGGTTGGTAAAATGCCAACCATGGTAAGTATGCCAACTTAGACAGTCTCCACAAAAACCTTTTTCATCTACTTGACCTGCCGATTCAATAGTCATATCTCGCCCGCATTGTTTACAGGTTGTTTTTGGATCAATCGCGATTAGGCCATTCAAACATTCCTGGCAAAAAAGTGGTGGTTTTATTGGGCTCAGTGACAAGATATCCGCCAAAGTTAGTTGGTTATCCAAAGTATTATGACAGATTACACAAGTAGATGGCCCAGTCGCCTCAGTGAGTCCACCATCCATCACGTCCCTAAATAAACTAATCATCAATTAAACCTCGTTTTCTTGCTTGGTCATTCATGGATTGAATTTGCCGAATAGCTGCAATAGATGCTTTAGTCTTACCGTAATGTAGAAAATAAACTGACCCTGATGGCCATTTGGGTTTTCGGCCCACTCGGCCTGAAATCTGGACCAGAGCTGCTGTAGTAAAGGTCTGGTCCTCACTACCTAATACGATGACATCAATATTGGCAAAGGTAACGCCACGCTCCAAGATAGTCGTTGAAAATAAAAAATCATAATGACCATCTCGCATATTTTGTACCTTGATTATCCGGTCTGGGTCTTTTGACGACACGGATTCAAACCGGTAATCAGCAAATACTTGCCGGCAAGATTTTACAAAAGTTAGCATTAAATCAATGTTTGGCATGAATACCAAAACTCGTCGCCCTTTGGCCAGTAGCCCCCCTAATAGTCGTTTAAAAACACAGGGTACTTTACCTGCCTGAATAAGACTTTGCCAGTCGCCTACCCATTGGTGGACGGGGACTGGTAGATGGTGGCGGTGGTAGCGGGCTGGCAGAATGGACACGGGTAGCTTGCCTTCTTTGATCAATTTCTCCTGACTTGGATTTGGCGTTGCCGTCAGCAAAATCTGGGCCCCTGTCTTTTTGACGGCACGGTCTGAAGCGAAATAGAGCATAGGGTCGCCGTCATAAGGAAAGGCATCAATTTCATCAATAATTAACAGGTCAAAAGTTGCTTTAAAGCGGATGAGTTGGTGGGTGGACCCGATGGTAAAAGGTGATTCAGCATAGGTTTCTTCAGATTGACCGTGGAGTAACTGGATAGTCACTTCAGGAAAGGCTTCTTTAAAGCGTGGGGCTAGTTCATTGGCCACATCAATTCGGGGTGTGGCTAGGGCTACTTTCCAGCCAGCCATCAGCGCTTGGTTAACAGCTTCAAAAACCATTTCTGTCTTACCTGCACCTGTAACAGCCCAAACTAGACGTTGACCGCCTGTTTGGTAGGTCTGATAAATTTCTTTGGAGGCTTGGGCCTGCTGGTCTGATAAAGTGCCAGTCCAAGCCAAATAAGATTGGTTTCTTTGCCAGCTATAAGGTTCAGTCGCTTCAGCTATGTGATATAACTTGTCGCAGGTCCTTAGTTTACCGAAGTTGAGACATTTTAAACAATAGACGCAGTCTGCCAGGCCACATTGACAGCTATTTTCTTGAAAGGTGGTTTGATTTCCGCAACGACGACAGGTTAAGCGCGAGCCTTCTTTTTCCAGGGCGGGGAAGATTTGTAATCCGGGTATATCCAGTAAGTTGATGGCTGCATCGGTCTGGCTTATTTCCTTGGCGGTGACGAGACGACCTCTTAGTAAGTTGCTGACTGCTTCCATTCTTATCCCCCCTCTTATGAAGTTTATACGAAAAAAATGTCAAAATGCGCAAAAAAAAAGACCAGGAAATTTCCTGATCTCAAAAATATATAAATAATAGCGATTTCAATTAAATTTAAGGTCGGAACCTACTGGATATCCGTGTTTTGCCACCATGCTAAGGCATAGGCAGCAGGGCCAAGATGTGTCCCAATCACGGGACCAATTGGCGTCCGTTGTAATTCCAAATCGGGGTGGTTTTCATTCATATAAGCCACTAAATTCTGGACTTGCGGGGTATCATCTTCCCCTACAATAGCAACCCTTAATCGTGGATCTGCTTGATAAGCTTGTTCAAATAAATCAAGCATGCGTTTCACTGTCTTTTTATGGGTACGAACTTTTTCAAAAACCTCAATTTTACCCTGTTCAAAATGCAAGATTGGTTTTACTTGCAGCAAGTTGCCAATACCCGCAGCGCTGGCTGAGATACGGCCTCCTTTAGCTAGGTGTCCTAAATCTTCCACTGAGAAATATGCGTCAGCAGTTAGCTTCAAGGCGTCTAGTTTAGGTAGAATGTCCATCAATCCTAACCCTTGGTCACGCAATTTAACGGCTTCTTGAACGAATAACCCTTGACCAATCAAGGAAATGCCTGAATTATATACAGAAATTTGAACGTTTTTCTCTTCTGCAACTTCATTTGCAATCATATTAAAGGTCTGGAAGGTACCAGAAATACCTTTTGATAGGGTCACAACCAAAATTTCATCATGTGTCTCAGCAAGTCGTTCAAAGGCTTCTGTGACAAGTCCTGGCGCTGGTTGCGAACTTGTTGGGATCTCATCTAAGGTCGCCATCTTGGCATAAAATTCATCAATCGTGATGTCGATATTGTCACGGTAAGATCCGTCTGAAAATGTGATTGTTAATGGCAGAACTGTAATATCGTGACGACTAACAAATTCGTCTGAAAGATAGGCAGTACTATCCGTTACAATGGCAAGTGACATATAATTTTCTCCTCTAATCCCTGTACTTTACGGATTGCCACTTGAAAATGATCAACTGACAATAACTTTAGTGCCATTTTATCAAACATCTGGATAAAATTCGACAAGTTTATCTAATAAAGCGCTTCAACTTTGTGAAATATACACAAAAGACAGACAAATAGCTAAAAATAATAAAATATGCTACTCTCAAAGGAAAGAAATGATTAAAAAGGAGGCAAGTCATATGATTGAATACCGGACTGTAGTTGAAGGCGGTGGTAGCCACGAAATTGAAGTAAAAGGGTCCAGGTTTATTTGCCATGCACAACGAGTCTTCAATGAAGAGGAAGCCAACGCATTTATCCAAAAAATTCGTAAAGAACACTACAAAGCAACTCACAATTGTGTAGCCTTTCAAATTGGCGAAAAAAATGAGATTCAACGAGCGCTAGATGATGGCGAACCATCTGGAACAGCGGGCGTACCCATGTTAGAAGTTCTAAAACAGCGGAATTTACAAAATATTATCGTAATTGTTACCCGCTATTTTGGGGGGACTAAACTAGGGGCTGGTGGCCTTGTCCGTGCTTATTCTTCTGCTGTTTCTGAGGGATTAGATGCCATTGGTCAAGTAGAACGGAAACTACAAACCCAATTAGACATCAAAGTTGCTTACCCATTAACTGGTCAATTAGAACATTGGATCGCTGAATCGCCCTACAGCTTATTAGATACAACTTATCTAGCTGACGTAACGTATCATTTAGGTGTCCCGTCTGATTTAGTAGATCAAGTTCAAGCCGACATCGTTAATCTAACAAGTGACCAAGCTGACTTTGCTATTGGGCAACAAATCTATGTAGATGTACCAATTAGCTACTAGTAATCTGTTCGTGCACAAAAAATAATAGAATAAATCACCTTGCATTTTTAAGGTGATTGGAGGACAATATATTTGTAAACCCTTACAAATGGAGGTCCTAATATGGAAATTGAAAAAAAAGTTGCAGACAAGTATTTGAAGACATACATGGTTGAAAAAGATCCAGGATCAGCATCTTTAATTGCTTTCCCCACTTCCACTGAAGAAGTGGTCGCATTTATCAAGGATGCCAATGCGAGAAAGCAACCCACGATTACTATCGGTAGTCAAACTGGATTAACGAGCGCAACTTATCCTATCAATAATGCTTGGTTGCTAAGCTTGGAGAAAATGAATAACATTATTTCATTAGATGAGCAAACGCTGACTTTAACTGTTCAAGCAGGTGTAACCCTATTTCAAATCCGTGATTATCTAGCAAATACGCCTTATTTCTATGCTCCTGACCCAGGTAATAAAAATGCATCAGTAGGTGGGAATGCATCTACAAATGCTGGTGGTATGCGAGCGATTAAATACGGGGTGACCCGTGACAATATTCGTGGTTATGATGTGGTATTAGCTAATGGAGACTTGATTCACGTTGGGTCTTTAAATAAAAAAGATGCAACAGCTTATGATTTGAAAGACCTATTTATCGGTGCTGAAGGAACACTCGGGGTAATCACAGAGTTACAATTGAAATTAACCCCACGTCCAGCTTTTGAGAAATCTGTTATTCTAGGTTTTAATTCTTTAGATGGTGTGTCAGACGCGATTTTTGAAGTTGTGAAGTCACCTGTTCAACCAATTGCTTTAGAACTTTTAGAAGAATCTGGTATCCACTATTCTGAACAATTTATCAACAAGAAAATGCCTGAAGTTCACGGCGAAGCTTTCTTATTGGCAACCGTAGCGGACAATGCGGCAGACGGGTTAGCCTTCCAACTTGAAGCAATTCAAACCCTTGGGAAAAAGGCTGGTGCAATTGAAGCCCGCGAACTTTCTAATGATGAAGCAAGCGAAATGTGGGCCATTCGCGATAATATCTTGAACGGCATCGTTTCTAAAGGTGACTGGAAAATGTATGACCCGGTTGTTCCTAACCACTTGTTTACCGACTTAGTGAAAGAAGGTAAACGTTTAGGAGATAAGTATAATGTCCAAACTGGATTTTTCGGTCACGCAGGAGACGGTAATATTCATATTTGTGTCTTACGCGGTGATCAGGATGATGAAACTTGGGAACAAATTAAACACGACTATGAAAATGATTTATTCCCATACGTTGCTGAACAAGGTGGCTTATTATCTGCAGAACACGGTGTTGGTTTAGAGAAAAAGGCCTATCTACCTTATTTCAAAGACGAAGCATATATGGCAGTATTGAAGTCCATCAAACATGCTATGGATCCGAATAACATCTTGAACCCAGGAAAAATGTTTGATTAGAAGTTAGAGATAAGTATTGAAGCCTTTCGGCTTCTACTTACCTATCATTGCCTTAAAAGCAGTGGGACCGCCCTTAGAAAAATTTCTAAGGGCTTTCCTGACGACTCATTCTGTAAGGGGTGCCCCCTAACAGTCTGATGTGGGTCAGAAATCCTTGTTCCACTGCTAAGGCATGCTAGGTAGTTCCAGCCTCTGACTTTAGTTTTAATACACAATCACTATCCGAATTGTGCATTTATTCTTGTTTAATTTTATTGGTATTTCGAATAGGAAACGCCGTACAATTTAATATTGTTATAGAAAGAGCTTTTTCACTAAGTAGTGTTATAAGATTTTTAAAGAAAAAACGCCCTACAATTTTATAGTGGACCCCAAAAGTT
>NZ_DJUR01000039.1 GCF_002440555.1 Aerococcus sp. UBA6277 | reverse complement strand
TAACTTTTGGGGGCCTCTACATTTTGTGTAAGGCGTTTTTTCTATAACATACTGATTTAACTCAATTGGCTAAAGACGTTTTCAATAGTATCTTCAAATACTAAGGCATCATGATATGGAATTTGAAGTGGTGATTTGTTTACTACGGTTAGGTATTGTCCTCGGAAGTAGTTTAGGAATCCAGCTGCTGGATAAACGACTAGACTTGTTCCCAAGATAACTAATAAATCTGCTTGGCGGATCTTATCCACTGCCCCGTTTACAACATCTTGGTCTAATTGTTCCTGATATAATACAATATTAGGTCTAACAATGCCTTGATCAATTGGACAGCGCGGAATCCCATCCTGGTCTAATTGAAGTTCTTCTAACTTATAATGATGGCCACATGAAACACAGTAGTTATCTAAGGTGCTGCCGTGCAATTCATAAACCGCTGATGAACCAGCTTTTTGGTGCAAACCGTCAATATTTTGCGTAACTACAGAAACATCTTTACTAGATCCTTCCAAACTGGCGATAAATTCGTGCCCTATATTAGGCTTGGCTTCTGGATATACTAATTTATCAAAGTGATAGGCAAAGTATTCCTTTGGGTATTGTGTAAAGAAATGATGAGAAACGACTTCTTCTGGGCTATAAGTCCCTCCTAAGTTTTCCATGAAAAGACCGTTCGCTGACCGGAAATCAGGAATACCAGAGGCTGTAGACATGCCCGCTCCTGTAAAAAAGACAATACGTTGACTATCCTGTATTTGTTGTTTAAATTGTTGGATTTTATCGTCCATACTAGTCCTCCTTTTTATAATTCTTTACCTATTCTACCATGACCAAATTTTTCGCGCGAAATATCAAACCATTAAAACCTTGAGCAATCTAATTGCTTATAAATTTGGTTTTATCTAATATAAGGACTGACATTATAAAAAGGAGAACACTATGCAAATTGAATTTTTCCACGATGTGACTTGTTCATTTTGTTTCCCCATGTCTAACCGCATGCGGAAAATCACTAGTAAATATAATAACATCGACGTGATCAACCGATCCTTCGCTTCAGGTTTGGAACCAGATCACTATATCCAAATGTTTGGCTCACGTGAAGCCGGTAAACTTGAAGTGCTAACGCATTGGGAACAAGCTAATCAAAATGATGATGACCAGCACTTTAAAATAGAGGGAATGCGTGAAATGGACTTCACCTTCCCTACTTTGAAAAATGGCCTGAAAGCAGCAAAAGCAGCTGGTATTTTAGATGGACAAGACGCATATTGGAACGTTTTTGATGCAATTCAACATACTTTAATCGTTGAAAATAAGAATATCGAAGACTTTGATATCCTAAAAGCTGCGGTAGCGACCACTGACATTAATATTGACCAATGGGTAGCCCAATACGAGAAAGCTGAGACAGAAGAAGCTGTTTTACAAGATTTAGCAGTCGGTCAAGCATATGGCATCCATGGAGCACCAGCTTTAGTGATCAACCAAAAATATTTGATTTCTGGTGCACAAGCAACTGAAGACATTGAAAACCAGCTAAAACAAATTGCTCAAGAAGAAGGGCAACCATTAACACCAAAACTGCAAACCTTAGGTGGCGCGGGCATGGCTTGTAACTTCGTAGACGGCCAATGGATTTGTGACTAAATTTTTTTCAATGTGGCAAATTATTAAATTAGCAGAATATCCTTGGGAGATGTTTTAGCAAAATAATCTCAGTCCTAGATAGATAATTTTAAACATTACACTATACTAGTGGTGATTCTTAGAAAAGCACAAAATGAATCTAATAATTTCACTCGTAAAAAGTAAAAGAAAAATAGCCTTTGTGATTTTACTATTCACAAAGGCTATTTTTATAATTTAATTCCTTTTAATCGTTTGATTCAGCTCTCTCATCCTATGAAGTTGAGCTCGTGCCTCCAGAAAGAACTGCGTTTCAGCTTAGTTTGTAACCGACTTCGTCACCCACCACTCTAATCTTCCAACGTTTTTTCTTAGCGTCGGCTCTCACATCCTATTTCCACCATTCATCATAAACGGTGATTGGTAATTCACGTTTATGTTGTGTTTTTAGGTACCAGTTTTCGATTTTTTCAGCTGCATCTGCTGAGACGTCTTTGCCTTCTAAGTAAGCATCAATGTCTTGGTAGGTAACACCTAAGGCTACTTCGTCGGCTAATCCTGGGCGGTCTTCTTCTAAGTCAGCTGTTGGCACTTTGGCATATAAGTGCTCTGGTGCCTGCAAGTATTCTAAAATGGCGCGTCCTTGGCTTTTGTTTAGGCGCCAAATAGGTAAGATGTCGGCTGCACCGTCACCGAATTTTGTATAGAATCCTGTGACTGATTCGGCAGCGTGGTCTGTCCCAATAACTAC
Organism: Aerococcus sp. UBA6277; assembly: GCF_002440555.1. GTDB lineage: Bacteria > Bacillota > Bacilli > Lactobacillales > Aerococcaceae > Aerococcus. The sequence goes on along the minus strand of NZ_DJUR01000039.1, from coordinate 59,822 downwards.
ACCCGCATTTTCGCCTGCAATGGCATATTGTACCAACATCCGTTGACGGGCTTTGATATTTCCTTTGTTGAAGTCAGAAATAGTAAGGCCGCCCTTTTCCAATTCTTCAACTGTGGCATCAACGGCTGGTTTGATGTTAACGCGTACAGTTTGGTCGGCTGCCATGAATGCGATGGCGTCCATGGCGTCGGCTTCATCGGCTTGGTTGCCGTATGGCAGACGGACTGCGATGAATTGATACTTGTCGTCGCCAGTTTCTTCGCGCATTTCAGTGATGGCCAGTTGGCATAGTTTACCCGTTAGCGTCGAATCTTGCCCACCAGAAATCCCCAGTACTAGGGTTTTCAGGAACGGATACTTGTTAAGGTATGCCTTGATGAAATCGATGGTACGTCTGATTTCTTCTTCTGGACTAATGCTCGGTGCGACTTTAAGGGCATTGATGATTTCTTCTTGTAATGGACGCATGATGATCTCCCCTTTGATTGCTTATTCCGTTGTTGATTTATTGTTTTCTAGCTTAAATGGTGAATTAGTCTTCGTGATCTTCGTTGTCGCTATTCAAGTCAAATTCTTTGTATTCTTCGTTGATACGCTCGCGAATTTCAGCGATTGAATTCATTTTTAAATCATACAGTTCTTGTGATAAGTCCACTGGATATGGCTCTGGATTCAACATACGGCGGTATTCTGACCATAAGGCATCCAAGTGCTCGCGTGAAAAATCACGAACGGTTTCAAGCGTTGGCACATCGTAAACCAATTCACCCTTATCGATGATGGTTTTCAATAAAGGACGGGCATTGAAACGACGAACTGTTTTATTAATATAAGTATAAGTTGGATGGAACATGAAGATAGACTCAGAGTCGTTTGGATCTTCGTTCATTGTCGTGATGTAGTCCCCTTCAGATTTGCCATCTTTCTTGCGGGTAATACGCCAGATTTGTTTCTCACCAGGTGTGGTAATTTTATCTGGTGACGACGAAATTTTCATGGTTGGGACCATATCGCCATGCTCATCTTCGATGGCACATAGTTTGTAAACGGCCCCTAAGGCTGGTTGGTCGAAGGCTGTAATCAGCTGCGTACCAACGCCCCAAGCGTCAATTTTAGCACCTTGCATCTTCAAGTTTAGAATGGTTTTCTCGTCTAAATCGTTTGACGCAGAAATAATAGCATCCGGGTAACCTGCTTCATCCAGCATTTTGCGGATACTTGATGATAGGTAAGAAATATCGCCAGAGTCGATACGAACCCCAACAAAACGAGACTTATCTTCCATCTCATTGGCTACTTTGATCGCATTTGGCACACCTGAACGAAGGGTATCGTAAGTGTCTACCAAGAAGGTACATTTTTCATGGGCATTGGCGTAAGCTTTAAAGGCCTCGTAGTCACTTTGATAAGCTTGTACCATGGCATGTGCGTGGGTACCTGAAATTGGAATGTTGAATAATTTACCTGCACGTACGTTTGAGGTTGAATCGAATCCTCCGATGTAAGCAGCGCGTGAACCCCAAATTGCCGCATCCATTTCTTGGGCACGACGGGCACCGAATTCAGCTAGTGCGTCGTCGCCTGCTACGTTACGAACACGTGAAGCCTTGGTTGCGATTAGGGTTTGATAGTTGATGATATTTAAAACAGCCGTTTCGATCAAAGTACAGTCAGCTAATGACCCCCTAATTTGCATCAATGGTTCATTCGAAAAGGCAATTTCCCCTTCTTCCATTGAACGAATTGTTGCATCGAAGTGGTAGTTTTTCAAATAGTCCAAGAAATCTTCTGGATAGTCTTGTGTTTCCCGTAAGTAGGCGATATCATCGTCGGTAAATTTTAAGTTTTGTACATATTGAATGACACGTTCTAGGCCTGCGAAAATGGCATATCCACTTTCAAACGGATTTTTACGGAAGTACACTTCAAAAACCGCTTGTTGGTCAGCTTTTCCAGCGTCCCAATAAGTCTTCATCATATTGATTTCATATAAATCTGTGTGAAGCGCCAGGCTATCGTTGGTCGTTGTCTTCATATTCTTATTCCCTCCAAGAATTGCGATTTGACTTTCCTTATTATACCACTATTCCTCAGCTAGTTGTCACCTCTAGACCCTTATTAGGTTTTTATCCCATGCAAAAAAGCGTTAGCTACCAGTACACATGACTGACGCTAACGCTTTAATGATTTTTCGTTTATAAAAATTTGAACAAACCACTCATCTGTTTAGACATCAGCGGTCTCACTCTTTAGTTGAGCCCGCCAGGGCAGACAGGCGTCCTGTCTCACATCCTATTTAGTCGGGTTCGAGTCTCCAGAAAGAACTGCGTTTCAGATTAAGTTGTAGCTGACTTCGCCATCTACTGCCTTAATCTTCCAACGTTCCTTTCTTGACGTCGACTCTCACACCCTATCCTATGACGTCGATGTTCATTTCTTCTGCTTCTTCTCTTGTGACTGTTGGTTTTTCGTCTTCGTCAATTCCAGATGAGGATACTTTGTCGAAGAGGATTTTAATGGTTTGTAATAAGATTTTGAAGTCCAAGAACATTGAGTATTGCTTGATGTAGATCAAGTCAAAGTTCAATTTAGAGTTAAAGTCAGTGGCATATTTACCGTAGACTTGTGCGTAACCCGTAATCCCTGCTTGTACGTTGTGACGTAAGTAGTAGTGTGGGTTTTCTTCTTGGAATTGGTTAACAAAGAATGGTCGCTCTGGACGTGGTCCAATCATGGACATGTCCCCACGCAACACATTCAACAACTGTGGTAATTCATCAATACGTAAGGCACGAATATATTTACCAACTGTTGTGACACGTGCGTCATTTTTCGTTGCAATCATTGGCCCTGATTTCACTTCAGCGTCCGTTGTCATTGAACGGAATTTCAAGATATCAAACTCTTCGCCACCTTTAGTTATACGTACTTGGCGGTAGAAGACTGGTCCTTTAGAAGTTAATTTAATAATAATCGCTGTAATCAACATGATTGGTGACGTTAAGATTAAACCAACTAAAGCCATCATAATATCTAAACCACGTTTGATTAAGGCTTGGTCCGCTGGAATCGCAAAGTCTGAGGTTTCAATAATAGATTCATCTTCAAAATTCATAATATTTGGATTTACCATGACCAGGTTTTCAAATTTAGAATTCAAGAACAGTTTTTTATTGGCACGCATCAACAAGTCATAAATTTTTAATTTTTCGCTTTCATCAATTTGCGATGCAAGATATACAATATCATATTCATCTAAACGACTCTTCACATTGCGGTAGTAATCTTCTAATACCACATGCGTTACGATATGACGAGTACTTTTCGAATTTTTGAAATTATATATTGCCGGAAAAACAGCTTCTTCAGATCCAACGATCATTACCCGTTTTGTAGACGCATAGCGTCGGTAAATATCGAAGACTAAGGCTCTAAAAATGTAGAGCATCACAACACTTACCACGAAGTCGATTAAGACGACTGAACGCGGAAAGGCTAACCATCTACCAGCAAAACTTAAGACCATAGCAACGACTGCTAAGATTCCTTGACTGATGATGGTGATGAAGAAGAGGTCGCCTTTGGTTTTATCATAAAGTATATAAACCCCAAATAAAATATTGATAAATACAAAGATAATTAATATCCAACCAATTGCCCCTTGGAAAGCTTCATAGTTTTTCAAAGGTACATATCGACCATACCGCAAAAAGAATGAAACAAGATAAGAAAGGAACAAGATTAACGCTTCTGTTGCCACGATAACAACGCGGTACCAGTTCGTCCATTCTCCGTTTTTTTGCATTTTTTCACCCATTTCATTATATCTATACTATAAGTAAGCACCTATAATCCCTAATATTCTACCATAACCCGACTGGATTATAAGCCTATTCTAGTTAAAAAAACTTTAAATTACCCTAGAAAAACTGAAAAAGCAGCTAGCTTTTACCCTAACTGCTTCAAACCACTTTAATTATTCTGGTGATCCATATGGAATTTGACTAGATTCAGTAACTGAATCACTTGCAACAGATGACTGAGGTCGTTCTGTTGTTGTTGATTCAACTGTTGATTGTTGTTGGGTGCTTGACGATGCACTTTCTTCGATAACCGAACTGCTTGATGATGATTCAGTTGATTCTGTCATTTGGCTGGATTCATTTTCTGACCCGTCTTCAATTTCTGAGTCATCACGTGATGATTCTGATTCACTTGATGATGTCGAATCGCTTGAAGTAGATGTTGATGCACTAACACTTGAACTACTAGTTGAATCACTTGAGCTTGCAACACTTGAACTTGAACTAGATACACTTGATGCATCACTCGATGATGAACTTGCTGAAGAAGGGATTTCTTCACTTGAGCTTGCGTCGCTTGAGGTGCTACTTGAAGAGTTGTCATCACTAGATACTGCACTCGATGACGAACTGCTTGATTCAGATGACGACGATCCGTCCGCTAATGAACTAGATGATACTGGTCTTTGTGACGATGAAGATGAACTTCCTCGACTTGATGACCGAGATGTACTTTGTCCAGATTGTTTAGCAGCTAAAACGCCTGAAGTAACGTTGGTATTTACACCAAATGATGGTTTATCAGATGTTTGACGTAATGTTAAGGTTGCTGAAGCATCGTTAGATGCCATGATTTCTTCACGTATGGCTGTTAAATCCGCAACGCGGCTCTTTGATGCTTTAATTGCCGCTTGACCTTCTTCACGAATTTTCGCTAATACCTCATCAGATTGATTAGCTGCCTCTGCCTCTTCTACCAAACGGTTGAAGATAGCTTGAGTTGCTTTCTCGTCACTTTTTGCGATCATTTCTAGTAACCGATCTTGAATACATGGGTTTTCGATTTCATTCACACGTTCAGTAACTGTCGTTAATTGATCTTCCAAAGTATCATAAGTCAGTGTTGTATCATTTTCGATTGCTGTTAAATCACTAGCGTATTCACTAATTAAATTGATTTGGCTTTCTGCCTCATCAATTAAAGTAGTGGCCGTGTTGTAGAAACCATCGTCTTCATTATCCAATTGATCGGCATAATTCTCACGAATTAAATCCAATTCATCGATAGTGACATCGTCGTCTACTAAGACATACTCTTGGATGGTTGCCCCGTTAATCACGGCTTGTCCGGAACCATCATCGTCTTCATCGAATAGTCCATTTAACTGACTTTGTAGGTCAAACCGTTGTTGGACTGATGTGATTCGTTCTTCAATAACTGGTTTTGCTTCACTGTCTCGTAAGTTGTCTACTTCTTCAGTTAATTCGGAAATTTCATCTTGTTGAATATCCGTTTTTAGGAAAGTGTAGGAGTTATCATAATAAAGCGCATTTACTGATGACGCCACTGCTTCAGTTTTCTCTTCTGCAGACATGCGGTTCGTATTGGTAAACGCACGAATGATGACAAAGGCTGCCACACACGCCACAATAGCCATTAATACATAGGCAATTTGTCGATTGTCTTTAAAAAAACGTTTGTGCACCTTTTCTCCCTCCCTTTTCTAGTTTGTCGATTGCTTGGTCTTAAGATTATCATGCAATCGCCCAAAAATAACCACCTGTTGTACTTTATCATATAATTTTTATATTAGTCATATTGATGTAATCATTCTGTAACAGCGTCAATAGTAGGATGCGAGAGCCGACTAAATAGGATGTGAGACAGGGCGTTTAGACAGGAGATGATGGAAGATTAGTTTGTAACACACAAGGTGTGCCGCAAACTAATCTGAAGCTGACACCTGTCTGCCCTGGCGAGCTCAACTAAAGGGTGCGAGTGGCGATTTTAAAAGCCAGCTTGAACGAGACCCTTAAATCTCTACAATACCAATCCTTTTTAACCATATGCCTCTTTCCCAAATGGCACTTTCTATACTTACCCTAATGATAACTGACATTTTCTCAAAGCCGAAATAATACCGATTAGAATTAAAAAAAGAGCCGCAACCAATCGTTACGACTCAAAAATTTATTGTTATTGGGCGTATCTCTCGTTCATCCGGCGTTCGTACACGTTCAACAATTTGGTTAATGTGAAGGTTAGGATGAAGTAGATCGCCATTGAGATGATTAATGGGATGATCCCGTTGAAGGTAATCGTTGATACGTTACGGGTTTGGAAGGTTAATTCCGCTACCCCGATGGTTGAAACGATTGACGATTCTTTGATTAAGGATACGAATTCATTCCCTAGTGACGGCCAGATAGACCTCAATGATTGTGGGAAAATGACTTTCCGCATAGTTACCCAGTAGCCTAGACCAAGTGAACGTGCGGCTTCAGCTTGCCCCTTATCAACCGATTTGATCCCACCACGGATGATTTCTGCGATATAAGCACCCGAGTTTAGGGACACGGCTACTAAACCAGAAGTCAAGGTTGACCAACCGAACGTGCCGGCGAAACCTAGGTAAATGAACAATACTTGAATCATCAATGGTGTCCCACGAACGATTTCAATATAAGCTTGCGCAATTAGATCGATTAATTTGTTTCCCGATAAACGCATTAAGGCTAAGGCTGCCCCTAAAATTAAACCGAAGAAGATAGCTGTTGCGGAAATCACTAAGGTTGTTTTCACACCATTCACAAAGTAAGGTGCGTAAGCTAGCCAAGTGGACTGACGGTTGTCTTCAATAATTTGGTAAGATTCGTCTAACCATTGGTCAATTAATCCTTGTTCTTGAGCGTCCGCAATGGATTCGTTGACTGCTGCCTGTAATGTAGGTTGGTCTTTTGGCATTGCTGCTGCCTTACCAGGATCTTGGATTGGTAAATTGGCTTCAATCACTGTTAAATTAGGATTTTCTGCCGCATACGCGCCGGCGACGTCCTCATCCAATAATACCCCGTCAACTAAACCAGAATCTAAAGCTGATATCGAATCAGTTGTCGTACGCATTACTTGTACTTCGGAATTAGGATAATATTCTTCAACTAATAACTGTTGTGTGGTCCCTTCTCCAATAGAGATTTTCCCACCTTCTGAAAAGTAGCTATCATCTGTAATTTCACTCACTTTGCTTTCTTGAATAACAAATGATTGACCAGAAACTTGGTAGATATCCGAGAAGTCCACTGACTTCGCTCGTTCTTCCGTTGCTGTCATTCCTGCTAATACAATGTCAATTTGACCAGTATCCAATGAGGTTAATAGGTTTGAGAACTCCATATCAACAACTTCAAGTTCAACCCCTAAGTCATCTGCGATTTTTTGTGCTAAGAAGATGTCTAGTCCAACAACCTGATTTTCCCCATCTTTTAAGATAGAAAATTCAAAAGGTGCGTACGTCGAGTTAGTCCCAACCCGTAGTACCCCTCGGTCTTGAATATCTTGGTATAAAGTATCTTCCCCTGGTGCTGTTGCTTCACTGGCATCAATGGTAGATGCCGCTGATTGACCACTTTCAGTTGCCAAAACGGGACTTTGACTCAAGCCAACCATGGCTAGAACAAGTGTCATACAAACCAACATGATTTGTTTCATATATTTCATGATTCTGCCTCCTTTAAAGCATTTTTCTGCTATCTCAATATTTGCTTCTAATCAACTATTTAATTAGCCAAACTCAACTAGCTAACTTCAACTTTTACTATTTTAGGCAATAAAAAAATCCCCGCCTCTATAACAGAGGCGGAGATCCACGGTACCACTCTAATTTTAGGGGCGGCCTTCACCTCCCCTTACTTGAAATGGTAACGTCATTAGCGAAATGACCTACTAACAAAGGTTCAGTCATTTTTCTCAACAATGCGGTTCAATTATCTATTCTGTAAGGCCTCACACCAACGCCCCTCGCTATACCAGTCGATAATTTACTCTTTGTTTCATTGAATATTTATTAAAATAGTATGTGGTTTAACCACGTCCACTACATTATATTGACATGACCGTGTATTTGTCAATCACTGTCGGTTGAAATGTTGAAAAAGTGTCAGTCGTTTTCAAACAGCAGAAAGCTTATCTGGTCTAGGTTTCCTTGCTTATAGCAGTTTTGCAGGTATTTTTTACATGAGATTTTCACGCAAAAAAGCTGACAAATTGAACGATCAAGTCAGCAATTATGCGTTTGGTCATCTATCACCGCGATGGCCTACAAAGAAGAGGAAGATGTTCCTTTCCAATAAAAAAAGACTAGCACGGGGCTAGCCTTCTTGGTTTGATTTATATATAAATTAGCCTACGAATTTAGCTGCGTATTCTGCGAATTGCGCACCAGCGCTTGCTAAGAATTGTTTAGAGTCTTCGTTAGTTACTTCACCAGTCTCCATATCAGAAATTTCAGCAGAGTTGATGTAAAGTTCTGGTTGAGCCATAGTTTGTAAGTCTAAGAATACTAGTGATTGACGTAATGAGTGATGCGCTAAAGTACCAGCAATACCAGAGATAGATTGAGATGCTACTAAAGCAGGTTTACCAGCCCATACGTTTTGACCCCAAGGACGAGAAGCTACGTCTAAAGCATTTTTCAATGCAGCTGGGATGTTACGGTTGTGTTCAGGTGTTACAAAGATGATAGCATCTTGAGCTGCAACTTGTGCACGGAACTCTTCGTATTCTGCTGGAGAGTTAGCGTCTAAGTCTTGGTTATATAAAGGTAAGTTTGCGATTTCTAAAAAGTTAACTTCTGAACCTTCTGGTAAACCAGCTACGATAGCTTTCGCTACACCTTCAGATAAAGAGTTTTGACGGATAGAACCTACTACTACACCAAATTTTGTCATGTTAAAAAATCTCCTTTTCAAATGTTCTGCGTTTTTTATCTTACATGATATATCATAACACCTCGAATTCGAAATATCAAAAGTTAGTGCTCCGTATAACAAGTTTTTTTATTGAAGAATGAAGATTTATGACCCTTGTGCTATGAAGAGGCCCACTATATCAAGGTTTCCACTTACAAAATGTAAGTCTAATAAAACAGGCTGTTTGCTCAACGAGTACAATTTTTGTGTTTTATAACTTTTATCTTATTTAAAACTCACTCATTTTGCGCAAAAGTACATTAGCTTGCTCACCAAAAACTCGCCAGATTGTGATCATGAATCCCGTAGAAAAATCCTGTTCGGCCTACTCTTTCTTTGGATGCTATTTTTATCTATATACAGGAAAAAGGACTGCACCAAAAGCACAGCCCCTTAACTTGGAAGAATATATACATTTTAAGCTGCAAACCGTCTTGCACTTAGTGGATATCCGGCTCGCCAAGTCAAACTTGTCACGTACTTAGTTATCTTAACCACTCATTATTTCTTGCGACATCCGAAAAGGCACCTGGTTCAGTTGTTTCACCTTTGGCCCAGATTTGTTCAGCCATTTTACGTGCTGATTGTGGTAAACCAAATAGTTTGATGAAACCTTCTGCATCGTTTTGGTTATAGATGTCATCTTCACCAAAGGTTGCTAATTCGTCTGAATATAATGAGTAAGGACTTGTCATACCAGCGTCGATAATGTTCCCTTTATATAGAACCATTGTCACTGAACCGGTCACAGTTTTTTGCGTTTCGTCTACAAAGACTTGTAATGCTTTACGTAATGGGCTGAACCACAAACCGTTGTAAACTAGATCTGCGTATTTCAAGGCCATGCTTTGTTTGTAGTGTTGTGTGTCACGGTCTAAAGCGATTTGCTCTAATTTCTCATGAGCGTGGTAAAGAATAGTGCCACCTGGTGTTTCATATACCCCACGTGATTTCATCCCTACTAGACGGTTTTCAACGACATCTAAGATACCGATACCATTGGCGCCACCAATTTCATTTAATTTTTCTAGTAACGCGATTGGTGCTAATTTTTCCCCGTTTACAGCAATCGGTATCCCTGATTCAAAGGTCACCGTGACTTCAACTTCTTGGTCAGGTGCTGATTGTGGTGATACCCCTAATTCCAAGATTTCTTCGTAGTTTGGTTTATTGGTTGGATCTTCTAAGTCTAACCCTTCATGTGACAAGTGGAATAGGTTTTCGTCCTTAGAGTAGTTGGTTTCACGTGTAATTGGTAGTGGCACGTTATGCGCTTCAGCATAGTCAAAGGCTTGCTCACGAGACAGGATATCCCATTCACGCCAAGGTGCGATGATCGTCATTGTTGGATCAAATTCACGGATGCCTAACTCGAAACGCACTTGGTCGTTTCCTTTCCCAGTACAACCGTGAACAATAGCGTCACAGCCTTCTAAATGCGCAATTTCAACCATACGTTTAGCAATTAATGGACGCGCGTAGGCAGTCCCTAATAAATAAGTCGACTCGTATTTAGCCCCTGCTTGAATTGCTGGGAAAATATAATCCGTAATGAATTCCTCACGCAAGTCTTCTACATATAATTTCGTCGCCCCGCAGGCTACCGCTTTTTCTTTCAAGAATTCAAAGTCTTCTTCTTGACCAACGTTACCAGTCATCCCGATAACTTCACAGTCGTTATAGTTTTCCTTTAACCAAGGAATAATCACTGAAGTATCTAATCCACCAGAGTATGCTAGTAAAACCTTTTTAATGTCTGCTTTTGTTTTTGCCATAATGAATGCCTCCTAAATTTCTATCTAAAACTTCTATATAAATTTCTGTTTAAAATTTTCTAATTAAAATCGTTAAGCGTATTTTTGGTTCATCTTTCTTTCATATACATTCAAGACTTGCGATAAGGCATAAGTCATGATGAAGTAGATGATCATTGAAATAAATAATGGAACCACTGCCTGGTAAGTAATACTAGTTACCGCACGTGTTTGGAAGGTTAATTCCGCCACCCCAATGGTCGATACAATAGAAGATTCCTTGATCAAGGTGATAAATTCATTCCCCAATGACGGCCAAATCGATCTCAATGATTGTGGGAAAATGACTTTCCGCATGGTTTGCCAGTAGCCAAGCCCTAGTGAACGCGCAGCCTCAGCTTGCCCCTTATCAACGGATTGAATCCCCCCACGGATAATCTCCGCGATATAAGCACCCGAGTTCATGGATACAGACACCAAACCGGCAGTCATTGTAGACCAGCCAAAGATCGACCCTACACCAAGGAACATGAACAAGACTTGAATCATTAATGGTGTACCACGCACAAACTCGATATAAGCAGTCGCTAAGAATTTTAAGATTGGGTTATTAGTCAAACGCATAAGGGCTAAGAAAATCCCCAAGATCATACCGAAGAAGATGGATACCCCTGCAATAATCAAGGTTGTTTTAATCCCGTCCCAAAAATATGGCCAGTAGGTAGTCCAACCTGTTCCCGCGTTTTCACCAGCGATAATATCAAATGAGGCTTCTGTCCAAGTTTCGATTAAACCTTGTTCATTCACATCGTCTAAAATATCGTTGATAGCTGTTTGTAAGGATGGTTGGTTTTCCGGGATACCAATAGATTTCCCTTGGTCTTCAACCATACCGTCTAAGTTAGAGTCAATAACGGTTAACCCTTCATTTTCAGCTGCATTGGCACCGGCAACCGCGTCATCTAGTAACACCCCATCTGCTTGCCCAGAAGTTAAGGCCGCAATGGCATCCCCTGATTTACGCATGATCAACAAGTCTGGATTTTCAAAGAAGTCTCTCACATAACCCTCTTGTAATGTCGCTTCAGATACCGCAATAGTATGCTCGCCATTTTCAAATGAGGTATAATCTACAATTTCATCTTCTTCGCCTTCACGAATAACGATTGATTGACCAGATAATTCATAAGCATTTGAGAAGTCAATGGATTGGTCCCGCTCTTCAGTCGCCCCCATACCGGCGATGATCAAGTCGATCCCTCCCGTTTCAAGCGAAGCGATCAATGACCCAAACTCCATATCAACAACTTCCAGTTCAACACCTAATTGGTCTGCAATATATTCTCCTAGGAAAACATCAATCCCAACGACTTCGTTTTGACCGTCTCTTAAAACGGTAAACTCATAAGGTGAGTAACCAGAAGCAGTCCCCATTCTAAGCACACCACGTTCTTGAATCTCCGCCAGTAATGTATCTTCACCCTCAACCTCAGCCGCTGCTTCAGGACCCGTCCAAGACGATGCTGAAACACTTTTGGCTGGTACAACAAGACTGATCAAAATGGCCAAAATAACCATCAAATTAAAACCCTTCAACTGCCATCCCACTTGATTTTTCTTCTTTACCTGACTAAACATTTTCTTCATCCTCCTAGATTTTTCCTATAAAAAAAGCCCACCTCTCCTAAAAAGAAGAGGCGGACGAATATCCACGGTACCACTCTACTGTCGCGATTTTTGTCTATGAGCTCCCCTTGTAAAAAACTAGACTTTCATCCAATCTTTATAAACAAGCTTTCATTTGTCGGCCCGGAAAATAAAAAATCCGCCCCTTCAAATGAAGAGGCGGTTAATATCCACGGTACCACTCTACTGCTGACAAAAATACATCAACGCTTGATGACTTAACGCGCCTAACGAATTGAGCTACTTTTATGATCTAATTAGCTTACTTCACTCAATTATCTCAGCAATGCGGTTCACAATTCTCCTGACATAGACCTTCCACCAATCGTCTATTCGCTTTAGACAGTACCCTTGTTACTCTTTGCTTCTATGATTTAATATTCAATTCTCATAAAAAAATGACATCTATCATTTGTTTTTAAGTTTTTATCATTTTCTTTTAATTATTCTAATCGGTAATTTATAGAAAGTCAACCGGAAAAGTAAAATTCTTTTTACAAAATTTTTGCCCTAGGAAATATTCGCTCGAACCCTTGCTATTGCTGCAGTCACGGCTTCTGGCGCTGGCCCACCAGCAACATTCCGGCGGTAAACACAATTCTTCAAATCGATGGCGTCATAAATATCGGCATCAAATAATTCTGAGAATTCTTGGTATTCAGCTAAGGTTAATTCTTCCAAGCTCTTGCGTTTTTCCGTGCAGTAACCCACTAAATCTCCGGATACTTGGTAGGCATCTCTAAAGGCCATCCCCTTGTTGGTCAAGTAGTCTGCACAGTCTGTCGCGTTTAAAAAACCAGTTCCACAAGCCGCATACATCACTTCTTTATTGACGATTGTCGCTTCTAACATGCCCGGTAATAGAGACAACATCGCTTTCACATGGTCAATCCCATCAAAAAGCTGTTCCTTGATTTCTTGCAAGTCTTTATTGTAAGCAAGCGGCAGGCCTTTCATAATGGTCAAGACACTCATCAGATTCCCGTAAACCCGGCCCGTTTTCCCACGCATTAATTCATGGATATCCGCATTCTTCTTCTGAGGCATGATCGATGAACCAGTTGAGAAGGCATCTTTCAGACTGATGAAACGGAATTCTTGGCTGGACCACATGATCGTTTCTTCTGCGTAACGGGACATGTGCATGGACATCATGGCTAAATCTGACAGGAATTCGATGGCATAATCGTTGTTGGATACCGCATCGATTGAGTTAACATACGGTGCAGTGAAACCTGCCACCTGGTCAGTTGTATAGAAAGGGTCAATTGGGTAAGTGGACGTTGCTAAGGCCCCCGCTCCAAGTGGCATATCGTCCGCTACCCGGTCAGAAAGGTCCGAAAACCGCGATAAGTCACGGCTCAACATCTGCGCATAGGCCAATAAATAGTGGGCATAAGTGATTGGTTGCGCCCGTTGTAAGTGGGTGTAGCCTGGCATAATCGTGTCTAAGTGCCCCTCAGCTTTAGTCAAAATAGCCTCAATCGCTACTCGTGTTTTCTCGATAAAATCTTGCAATTCATCCAGCACATAAATCCGCATAGCCGTCGCTACCTGGTCATTACGAGACCGACCAGTATGGACCTTCTTCCCAATTGTGCCAAGACGGTTGGTCAACTCAGCCTCGATGAAAGAATGAACATCTTCCGTTGTAAAATCAACGGCTAAAGTCCCATCCGCATAATCTTGTCGCATTTGCTCAAGCTCTTTTACCAAGCTATCCGACTCCTCTAAACCAAGAATCCCTTGGTGCCCTAACATGGCCGCATGGGCTTTTGAACCACGGAGGTCAGCGTCCAACAAGCGGTAATCTACTTGGATAGATTGGTTGAATTGATAAGCATCTTGTGACATTTCCTCGTGAAATTTATTAGACCAAATGGCCATAGCGATACACTCCTTTAATTTCTGGGCAATCTCCTGCCCGTTTCTTGTCTTCATTAATGAGAATATTAACAAATAATGAGGAAATGACAAGTTTTTTTTTTTTTGGAAAACAAATGCTGGACCTTTTCTAGGTGTGCTTGACTGGGAAAAATATTTCGTTTCAGACCCTTCACACCACCGTGCGTAAGGCTGGATGCATTGCAGTTCAGTACTTTTCGTAAGCTGATTCTTCTGATGGGGCTGGTCCAAAATTATTGTTATTCCCCACAAATGCACCCTTTTATTTTTGATTTGGTTTAGTTTTTTGCTGCCATGCTAATAATAAGTTTTCTGGATAGTTTTATTAGAGAGAGAAAAAAGAAGAGATAATGTAGAGCCCCCCTAAACACGAGATTGTTTTTTGATGTTTTTTAATATCTTCAAAAAGGTGATATTTACGTTTTAAAGGTTATAAAGCCATCCATTGGATATAACGACTTTCCAATCATTATATCGTTATTAGCCACCGGTTTAGGTACCCCTAAAAACCCTTTATCATTGATAATACTGGAACTTGGTATATCATCCGCTTATGTTAACTATAACAATTTTTAAAGACAGATATACTATAAAAATTTCAAAGCCCTCAAAATTGATTTTGAGGGCTTTTAGTCTAACTAACCAGTAAATAATGCTTTTTATTCTCACCTATGATTAAGATTCATATGAATATCTTTTTATATAAAAATATCTATTTTCGTTTTTTACAGGAGAATTTTCTATTGTCGCTAAAAGCTCAAATCCTCTTTTCTCATAGAAGGTTGGTGCATTAAAACTCATCGTCTCTAATAAAATATAGGATACTTTATTCTGTCTAGCTAGTTCTTCTATCTTAGAAAATAAACTTATACCAACTCCCTTGCCCCGAGAGTCCTTCGAAACAAAAAATAATTCTATTTGAATATGATCCCAATGTAAGAAACCAACAATCCTTCCTAAGATTTTCCCATTTTCCTCATAAAGAAAACTCAATTCTTTTGATTCGTTATCTAATTCAGGGAACATTTCTTTTGTATACTTATCAAGCGCTGTTTTTGTAATATTTTTATTTTCTATATAATTAACTTTTTTAATTTCCATAAATTATATCCTCACTTTCTTAAACACAAAAAAACCAGACAAGATAACTAATTAAACTAGTCATCTTATCCGGTTTGAATTTAAGAATTTATCTACTGACTTAATTCATCCTCCGATGTGAAAACAATATATCAAAGTTAGAATTTAATGTCAATCATTGACTATACAAACAGAACATTCAAAAATTCTAGATAAACACCGTATTAGCGAACACACAAAAATATCTAGTAAGTTTTATGCTTATATATGGTGATAATCATTTTCTATATTGTGGTAGATTTTTCTACAAATTGACAATATTTGTATCCAAAAAGTCAGCTGCTTCAATTTGCTTAGCCAATTGCAATAGCAGGTATTCGTTTCCTTTGTTAGCAATAAATTGCGCTCCAATTGGCAGTCCTTCTTCATTTTTAAACATCGGCAGGGAAATTGCTGGTTGGCCGATTAAGTTAACAATCGACACATATGGTGAATAAGGGATTGATTGGCCAAAATGATCCCAAATAAGCTGTTGCTGGTCGTCTTGGCTTAATTGGTCGATATCTTTTTCCGCTGCAAGAATTTTTTCATCAGCTTCAAAAATCCCTTGTTTAGGCGCTGGTCCATTCGTTGTGGGTGTCAGCAAGAGATCATAATGGTTGAACTCAGCTTCATAAATAGCTGACCATTGGTCCCAGTCGCCGATCATTTGACTTAATTCCACCCCAGAAATTTTGTAACCAGATCGGTAAATAGCCCAAGTCAAGGGTTCCATATCCGCATCCGTTAATTCACGACCAAGCGCTCGGGCAATTTCCTCCATCATCACCGTTGTTTCAACACTGTTCATTTTAAAGTAAGACTTCATGACTTGAATCCGGTTCACTGGGTCCGCAACTTGAAAGACATCATGACCCAGAGCTTTCAACTGATCGATTACCTGGTCTAAGACAGCCTGCCCCGCTTCACTTATGGTTAATTGGTCATTCAAATCAGTCAGATAACCGATACGTAAGGGCCGGTCTAAATCTACCAACTGGTCTTCTTCGATTGTTGGCATTGGGAAAGGCGCCTCGTATTGAGTCACCTGCAAAGCTTTCAACAAGGTCCAAGTATCACGAACTGATTTTGTTAAGGCAAAAGGTACCGCAGCACCTTGCCAGCTCCGATATTTACCGGGACCAACTGGCATACGCCCACGACTCGGTTTCAAACCAATCAACCCTGAATAAGACGCAGGTATTCGAATCGACCCGCCCCCATCAGAAGCATAGGTTAAAGGCACCATTCCTGATTTCAAAGCCGCAGCAGCTCCACCACTTGAACCACCTGGATTACGGCTGGTATCAATCGGCGAATTAACCAGGCCAAAAGCTTCCGAATCACTAATCCCTTTAAAACCAAATTCAGGCACGTTAGACCGGCCAACCGCGATAAAACCCGCCTTTTCAACAGCTTGAACGAAGTTGTCCGTCACCGTCGCCATGTTATCTTTGAGTAATTTCGACCCACTCGCAGCCAACTGACCAGCTTGTGACTGACCAAGATCTTTAATTAAAGTTGGCACCCCGAAAAACGGTGGTAAATCCGCTTTTTCCTGCGGGTTTAATGTCGATAGAAGCGCGTCATATTCATCTGCTTTTGCCAAGGCGTCTGAATCTTGACGCCAAACAACCGCATTTAAAGTCGGATTCAAAGCTGTCATATTCTCTAAAGCAGCAGTCACAACCTCCTTAACTGACAACTTGCCCTCTTTAATTTGTTCAGCATAGTAGCTCGCATCTTCCGTAAATAACATCATCAAACGCCCCTTCAACCCTTCGGTGTTTTTTCAGTTCAATAAATTCATAGCTCTATTATAATCAAAAGTCTTTTCAGAAAGATAGGTTGAACATTCAATCACGAAAGAGCGTAAAAAAATAGGACCGCGACATTACTGTCACAGTCCCATAGTTTGCTATATAGGGTATTCGATTTAATCAGCCAATAATCGGCAGATAAATATCTCTCACCCTAGTCGGGTTCGAGCCTCCAGAGAGGTCTGCGTTTCAGATTAGGTTGTTGCTGACTTTGTCAGCCACTGCCCTAATCTTCCATCGTTCCTCTCTTGGCGTCGGCTCTCTCACCCTGTTTTTTATTTTTAATACATACCTGCACTTGGATCCATTGCTGGCATTTGTGGTTCAGGTTGCGGTTGGCTTGCAACAGCTGCTTCAGTAGATAGGATTAATCCAGCTACTGAACCTGCATTTTGCAATGCTGAGCGAGAAACTTTTGTTGGGTCAACAATACCTTCTTCAATCATGTTTACCCATTCCGAAGTTGCTGCGTTAAAGCCAATACCTTCTGCTTGCTCTTTCAATTTCTCAACAATTACAGAACCTTCTAAACCTGCATTTTCAGCGATTTGACGTACTGGTGCTTCTAAAGCACGTAAGACGATTTGTGCACCAGTTTGCTCATCACCAGCCAATGTTTCAGCTAATTCAGCAACTGCTTTTTTAGCATTGACGAAGGCAGTACCACCACCAGCAACGATACCTTGGTCAACTGCCGCACGTGTTGCGTTTAAAGCATCCTCGATACGTAATTTACGTTCTTTCAATTCTGACTCTGTAGCTGCACCAACTTTAACAACTGCAACACCACCGGCTAATTTAGCTAAGCGTTCTAATAATTTCTCACGGTCATATTCAGAAGTTGTTTCTTCAATTTGACTGCGGATTTGGGCAACACGTTGTGCTAATTGCTCTTTGTCGCCCGCACCCTCAACAATAGTTGTTTCATCTTTTGTGATTACAACGCGGTTAGCAGAACCTAATTGGTCAATTGTCGTATCTTTTAATTCAAGTCCTAAATCTTCAGTAATGACTTGACCACCTGTTAGGATAGATAAATCTTCTAACATTGCTTTACGACGGTCACCAAAGGCTGGCGCTTTTACTCCAACAACGTTGAAAGTACCACGAATTTTATTCAGAACTAATGTTGGTAATGCTTCACCATCAATGTCATCAGCTACCAATAGTAATGCACGGCCTTCTTGAACAACTTGTTCTAGAACTGGCAAAATATCTTGGATATTAGAAATCTTTTTATCTGTTAACAAGATATAAGGATTTTCTAAAACAGCTTCCATCTTGTCATTGTCAGTAACCATATATTGAGATAGGTAACCGCGGTCAAATTGCATACCTTCGACAACGTCTAGAGAAGTATCAATTGATTGAGATTCTTCAATTGTAATGACACCATCTTGACCAACTTTTTCCATTGCTTCTGCAATTAAGTCACCAACTTCGCTGTCGCCTGATGAAATTGATGCAACGTTAGCGATTGCGCCTTTAGAATCTACAGGAACTGAAATTTCAGATAAACGATCTGAAGCTACGCGAATTGCTTTGTCGATCCCACGACGAACACCTACTGGATTAGCACCAGCAGTAACGTTTTTCATACCTTCAGTTACAATTGCTTGTGTTAAAACAGTTGCAGTTGTTGTACCGTCACCGGCAATATCATTTGTTTTTGAAGCTACTTCAGCAACTAGTTTTGCACCCATATCTTCAAATTTGTCTTCTAATTCAATTTCTTTGGCGATTGTTACACCATCGTTAGTGATTAGCGGTGAACCATAACTTTGGTCTAAAACAACATTACGACCTTTTGGTCCTAAGGTTACTTTCACCGTATCAGCTAGTATATCAATCCCACGAACCATTGATTGACGAGCGTCTTCTGAAAATTTAATATCTTTTGCCATTTATTCATTCACCTCATAAAATTTCATACTGTTATTACTCTGTAAATATTGATAAATTGACTAGTCTACAATTGCGATAATGTCGCTTTCTTTAATAATTAATAATTCTTGACCATCATATTCAAATGTTGAACCTGCATATTTTTCAAATAGAACGCGGTCGCCTTCTTTCAATTGTGATGTGAAATCTTCTGTATTCTCAGCAACTGCTTCAACAACACCTACTTGCTGTTTTTCTTTGGCAGCTGACGGTAATACAATACCTGAAACTGTTTGCTCTTTAGCTTCTTCAACTCTCACAACTGCGCGTCCGTTTAATGGTTTAATCATTTACATGTCCCTCCATTTACATAAAATATCTGTCAAATCCAAGCTAAATTACTTGGTTTTTTAGAGGTTAGCACTCTCTTTGGTTGACTGCTAACCTCTACATTTCCTATATTAAAACAATCAAATATGAATTGCAAGAGAAAGATTGACTTTTTTTGACCTATTTTTACCCACAAGTCGAAAACCTTGATTTTATGCGGAAATTAAGGTAATTTTATTAAGTGAAATCTAAGATTAACTTTGACTAAAATCAGACTAATCTTGAAGAGAGGAATGTAGTTGTTGAAATTAAAAGGACCAGTAATATTCTTATTACTATTCAAAGCCTTATTTATCTTTCTAGCGCTCAACTTTGCCATTCGTAGCGTAGAAGATACCGGTTGGGATTGGGCAGTATACCTAGCCATTGGTATTGCAGCCTATGAAATGATGGATTTATTCAAAACGATTGGTATAGTACGGCAGTTAAAATCTAAATAACGACCTGAATAATATCAATTTTTGATAAAAATTGCAAAGTATTTAACATCATTTTAGATCACATATGTGAAACTTAACAAACTTTCAGGCGATTTAAAACATACAGAATAGGCCGAGAAAAAACATCTCGGCCTATTCGCTTGTATATTTATATAGATTTTGAATCCTGCGACTATTTTATTCAACTGATTAATTAGTAAGGTAAAACTAAATTGCCAAAGGAGAATGCCATTCAGGTTACCTTGCTATAAATTTTCCAACTCAAACTTTTGTATAAATAAAGTCTTTAGCCACCGACACCTGCATCCTATACCGAATGCTTACATGATTGCATAATATACTAACAAGTAATTACGAATTTGTTGAGATGAAGTAGATCAATGTTTGTAATTCATTGGTGAAGTCTACATCCTGCACTCTGATGCTATCCGGTACATCTAACCTCACTGGCGTAAAGTTCAAAATCCCTTTAATTTCTGCTTCTTCTAACGCAGGAATCATACCTTGGGCAACTGCTTCAGGTACCGAAAGAATGACCACTTCAATATCCATTAATTTTAATTGCTCAGTTAAATCCTTCATGTCATAAACAGGTACCCCATTGTGGACTGTTCCAATGATATCTTGGTTGATATCGAAAGCTGCACCAATACGGATATTGTTTGATTTCTTGAAGTTGTAGTTTAATAAGGCATTACCAAGGTTACCAACCCCTACGAGGGCTACTGTTGTTAAACGGTCTTGGCTTAAAGTCTTACCAAAGAATTCTAATAAGGCATCGATATCGTAGCCGTAACCACGTTTACCTAAAGCCCCAAAATATGAAAAGTCACGTCTAATCGTTGCACTTTCAACTTTTACTGCTTCACTTAATTCTGTTGAAGAAACGCGTGTTTTCCCCATGTTTTTGAATACGCGCAGGTAGCGGTGGTATAGTGGTAATCTTTTGGCTGTTGCTTTGGGTATTTTACGCATGTTCAGTCCTCTTTCTTATTCTTGAAATGATTTCTTAGACAGTATAGCAAGTTTGTGAAACTAACACAAGAGTGCCTACTCACTAATTTTTAGACTATATTAAAATTTGCAACATTTTATAAAGAGTTTCCAGCGAATGCTCAAATCTTTTTGTGGTAAAATAATTAAGACTATAAATGAAAGGATCATGCCTATTATGATCATATTACAAGGTTCAAATCTATCTCGACGCTATGGCGTTGAAGTAATTTTTGAAAACGTACAAATGACTATCCAACACAACAGCCGAATTGCGCTAGTTGGCCGCAACGGTGCCGGTAAGTCGACATTATTAAAAATGTTAGCCAACATTGAAGCACCTGATGATGGCCAAGTGTCCTTGACTAAAGGGACAACTATTGCTTATATGGACCAACACACTGCGGTTTCTGGTGACCGGACTATTTATGAAGAAACGGTTTCTGTTTTTGAACCCGTTATTAAATTATTGGAAGAATCAGAAACAGCGGCCCTAGCCTTGGCGGACGAAGAGCTCATGCAAGATGCTGAAGCCTATGAAGCTGCCTTAAACCGATATGACAAACTTCAAGAGGACTTGATTCGTTTTAACGCTTATGGTTACGAATCAGAAATTCGGATGGTCTTACATGGTTTCAAATTCTTTGATGAGGACTACGACCGTAAGATTTCGACGCTTTCTGGTGGCCAACGAACTCGTCTGGCTTTAGCGAAAATCCTACTAGAAAAGAAAGATTTATTGATTCTCGATGAGCCGACTAACCACTTGGATATTGAGACATTAACTTGGTTAGAGAACTATCTACCAAAATATCCTGGTGCCTTATTAATCGTGTCCCATGACCGGTATTTCTTGGATGCTGTGACCAATGAAACTTATGAAATGGCCCACCAAGGTATTCATTATTACAAGGGGAATTACTCTTTCTACTTGAAGGAACGCGTACAACGTGTCACCCTGCAAATGAAGGCCTACGAGAAACAGCAAGAAGAGATTGCCAAATTAGAGGACTATGTAGCCCGTAATATCGTTCGCGCGTCTACCACGAAGATGGCCCAATCCCGTCGTAGGCAGTTAGAGAAAATGACCAAGATTAAAAAGCCATTGAACGATGAGAAATCAGCTCGTATCCAGTTTTCAGTAGCTGAACCTTCAGGGAACGATGTCTTACAAGCCAATAAGTTAGCGGTTGGTTATAGTCCAGACAATGTTTTAGCTGAACCCATTTCTTTCCAATTGCGGAAACAAGAAGCCATTGCCATCGTTGGGCCAAATGGTGTGGGAAAATCAACTTTATTAAAAACAATCATTAAACAAATCCCTGCCCTACGCGGTACCATCGACTATGGCGCTCATCTACAAATGGGTTACTATGACCAGGAATTAGGGAATCTAAATTCGAAAAAGGATGTCCTGCACGAATTGTGGGATGAACATCCGACGATGATGGAGCGGGATATTCGGACCATTCTTGGATCTTTCCTATTTACTGGAAACGACGTGACCAAGTCCGTTGCCACCCTTTCTGGTGGGGAAAAAGCCCGTCTTGAATTGGCTAAACTAGCACTTAAACATGACAATTTCTTGATTCTTGATGAGCCGACCAACCATTTGGACATCGATTCTAAAGAAGTCTTGGAAAATGCCTTGATCGAGTACGACGGCACATTGTTATTTGTCAGCCATGACCGGTACTTTATCAATCGAATTGCTACTTCCGTTTTAGAAATCAACCCTGAAGGTTCGACCCTTTATCTAGGCGACTACGATTATTACGTAGCCAAAAAAGCCTCTGAAGAGGAACGTTTAGCCCTATTAGAAGCTGAAAGTAACCAGGAAAAAGTTGAAAAAGCAGTAATTGAACCTGCTTCTGATACCAAACAAGCCTTCCAAATGTCTAAAGACAAGCAACGAGAAGAGCGTAAATTGCAACGGGAAATTGCCCAGTATGAGGAGACCATGGCCGAATTAGAGGCAACCATTGAAGGTATTGAACTGGATATGACCAAGCCCGAATTCTTAGATGACTTCGAGCAATTGAATCAGCTAAACCAAACGCTTCAAGAAAAAGAAGAAGCGCTAAACAAAGTCATGACTGCTTGGGAAGAAGCCGTTACTAAACTAGAAAACCTATAATAACTACAAATAAGGCACGCCACATTCATTATGATGGCTTGCCTTATTTTTTTTATTAGGTTTTTCATTACCTTTTTTCAGGAAAATCCCCCAAAATATAATCTATTTCAAGAATACAGCGTCGTCGACTTGGTATTTGTCCCCTTCTACCCCTTTACGGACATCATCAATTCGAGTCTTCGTGGCTTGACGGAAGAAGGCCAAGTCGTTCAATACCGTGACGAATTGGAATCCTTGTTGAATTCGGTTGATAGCGTCCTTCGCATTGGCTGTAAAGATTCCTGGAATTTTACCTGCATCTTTACATGCTTTAAGAACTTTTTGTATGTTGGCTTCAAGTTCTGGACTTGTTGATGGATCTTCAACACCCATCGCATGCGCTAGGTCAAGACGACCGATGTACACACAGTCAATGCCTTCAACACTCACAATTTCTTCAATGTTTTCGACCGCTTCTGGCGTTTCACATTGGACGATAACCATCGATTTTTCGTCTACTTCACCCTTGTTGTAGTTTTCATAGGCACCCCAAAGTGGTCCACGCCCAATCCCTTTACCGCGGATCCCGATTGGTGGCATTTTAGTGTTTTGGATAACAAACTCAGCTTGCGCCTTGTTGTTGACCATTGGAATCATCAATCCATGCAAACCGATATCCAACATTCGACCCATCATTGGACCGTCTTCAGGGTTGTAAACACGGGCATATGGGGCAGTACCGTATAACTCGGCTGCACGCACCATGTCTAAGGCTGTTTCTAAGCTTGTTTGAGCATGTTCGAAGTCAATCATCGCAAAGTCGAAGCCATTGACCCCTAGAATTTCCGTATTTAACGAAGAGCTTGATGCCACAAAAGCACCGATAGCATAGCCTTTTTCAGCAATTTTTTCTTTTACAAGATTGCGCATTTCCATTTATATCATCCTTTTCCCATCTTTAGTCCTATTCAAGTCAGTCCTAATGTCTCTATTTCTAATTAGTCAATAATGTTAAAGCC
Source organism: Aerococcus sp. UBA6277 (assembly GCF_002440555.1). Classification (GTDB taxonomy): domain Bacteria; phylum Bacillota; class Bacilli; order Lactobacillales; family Aerococcaceae; genus Aerococcus. The sequence continues at coordinate 35,925 of NZ_DJUR01000039.1, read as the reverse complement.
TTGGTAGCCTTGTTGTTTCAAGAATTGGCTGTAAGCTTCGTTGTAGTCTTCACGGGCTGGGGCGAAAATATCCACGTTCACCACTGTTTCTGGCGAATCGTACACATGAATGTAATGTTCTACACCCTTCGGCACAACTACCCATGAGCCTGCTGTCATGCGGAATGGCTCACCGTCAACGTAATAGTCACATTCACCTTGTAAGATCCAGGCGATTTGTTGGTGGTCATCATGCGTATGTGGGCGTAAGTCGTTGCCATTCTCTACTCGGTTCACTGTTACATTGACGCCGTCACCTGACATGGCGAACACGGCTTGGTCAATCCCCGGGCGTAATGGACGGTAGGGAATCTCATTGATGTTTCCAAAATCTACATTTTCTAGTGCCATGATGCATTCCTCCAATATGGATACTTTTTATTAAAACTTTATGAGTTTTTTGATTGGTGTCACCTTAACATCTCATTTTAGTAAAAGCAACAAGAGAAAGTATTTGCCAGCGAATCCTTTTGATATTGGCCTAGGAATCTCTGAAAAAACGGTTGACCACCTTTTCTGGGGTTCTTATGAAGGAAATGACATTTTTTGGTTAATTCTAGGAGCATAATTTGTGAAAATAAATTTCTTTCAAATATACAATTTTTGTTTTCGATTTATTTTTAGCTGACAAAGTGGTCCAGTTTACCCTCATAAAGCTCACCATTTTCTCATTTACAAAAATATTACAATCGACCAAATCCCTTGATACATATAACGTTACCCTATTTTTATATTTCAAAAATGAAGTTAAATTAAAAATAAATGTGGTAGAAGCTTGTTAAAATGAAAATATGATGATAAGATAACACTAACTTAAATCAAAGGAGTGAGACCAATATGACAATGCATACAGAATTTACAAATATGACCAATACATCTTGGTCAATGACCTCTACTGATCACCAGACACATACATCTTTATTATTATTATTAGCTAACTAGGATTGTTCCATCATATGGAAGAGTCCTATTTCTCGTGAATGCGGGCTCTTAGCTAGTAAGACTGCGAGCCGCATAAATGGTTCGCAGTCTTTTTTTGTTTCTGATGATTAGCTTTTAAGTGAATTTGATTAACATAACGCACAATATCTGGTTCTAAAAAGTCAGAATTATCCGACGCTCTCCAAAATCCGCCATTTACCTACAGTAATTGTTCAGATTTTGGTCCAGCGCATATATTCTAATCGACTTTTGCCACACCTCAACTTAACACTCGAAAGGAGTTTTCAAATGCAAGATGTCGTAATCGTTGCTGCACAAAGAACCCCCATCGGCTCATTCGGTGGCGTATTTAAAAATGTTTCCGCTGTTGACTTAGGTAAGGTAGCCGTTCAAGGTGCCCTGGCTAAGGCCAACATTGATCCAGCCATAGTAGATGAGGTCATCTTCGGTAACGTCTTAAGCGCAGGTTTAGGTCAAAACGTTGCCCGCCAAGTTGCAGTCGCTGCCGGAATCCCAGTTGAAAAACCAGCTTTTGCTGTCAACAAGGTTTGTGGTTCAGGTTTGAAAGCTGTCGCCCTTGCCGCTCAAAGTATTATGGTGGGCGAATCGGACGTCGTGGTTGCTGGTGGAACCGAAAATATGAGCCAAGCGCCTTACATTGTTGAAGATGCACGTTGGGGCATGCGGATGGGCGACCAGAAAGTGGTCGACACCATGATTAAAGACGGTTTAACGGATGCCTTCAACAACTACCATATGGGGATTACCGCAGAAAATATTGTAGATAAATATGGATTCACTCGTGAAGACCAGGATGCGCTAGCCGCTTCCAGTCAACAAAAAGCGGAAGCCGCCATCAATGACAACAAATTCCAAGATGAAATTACACCCGTTGCTGTGCCGCAAAGACGCGGCGATGATATCCAAATTGAAGTGGACGAGTATCCAAGAGCTGGTGTCACCCAAGAATCATTAGGCAAATTAAGACCTGCCTTCAAGCGCGATGGCGGAACCGTCACAGCAGCCAACTCCTCTGGTATTAATGACGGGGCTGCAGCCATCATCTTGATGTCCAAAGAAAAAGCCAAAGCGATTGGCGCTAAACCTTTAGCTACCATTAAAGCCTTTGCAAGTGCCGGTGTTGACCCTTCAATCATGGGAACCGGTCCAATTCCAGCTACCAGAAAGGCACTAAACAAGGCGCAACTAACCATGAAAGACATTGATTTAATTGAAGCCAACGAAGCCTTCGCTGCCCAAGCCTTATGTGTATTGCAAGATCTTGATGCAGATATGGACAAGGTCAACGTGAACGGTGGCGCCATCGCCTTGGGTCACCCAATCGGTGCATCCGGCGCCCGTATCTTAGTCACCCTGGTCCACGAAATGATCAAACGCCAGTCTACTTATGGCCTAGCTACCTTGTGTATCGGGGGTGGCCAAGGAATATCCATGATTATCGAAGGTAACTATTAATCGGCTATGACACTAACTAAGGGCTGAACCCCTTTTGGCAATTGAAAAATGACTCGTAATTAAAACCTGCTAACCAGCTAAGAGCAAAAGCACATCTATAAAGGAGTTTTTTATTATGATTGACACATATACTTTCCACGACATGACCCTATCTTGGTTGAACGGCGCGATGATTGGCACTGACGGTGGGACAATTTTCGGTCCGGTACCAAGAGCACTTTGGGGTCGCTACTATCCATATAATGATAAAAACCAAGTGGCTGAGGTTTGTGACCCGATTGTCATCCAATACCAAGGGAAAAACTACATCATTGATGCATCCTTTAACTTGGATAAATTCAATGAAAAAGGGAAACGAAATGTTGGGCTACAACAAGAAGGTAGCATCCAAGAAGACTTTGATACGCTTGGGATTACGCCTGAAGATATTGACGTTGTGATGATGACCCACATGCATAACGACCATGCCAGCGGTTTGACTTACTTTGAAGACGATCAATGGCAATCAACCTTCCCTAATGCTACGATTTATATCTCTGATATCGAATGGGATGCGGTGAGGCATCCAAACGTACGGACTAAGAATACGTATCCGAAAGAAAACTGGGAAGCCATCCAAGGACAAGTAGAAACCTTTACAGACAGCATTACCATTGCTGAAGGGATTACAATGGAAGTTACAGGTGGTCACAGTCCTGGTCATACGATTATTCGTCTTGAACAAGCTGGCGAAACCATGCTACATATGGCGGATATCCTACTTACTTTCGTCCACACAAACCCACTTTGGGTCGGCGGTCTAGACGATTACCCAATGGATTCGATTTCAGCCAAACAAGAATTGATGCCAGAAGCTCTAGCCAACAACTACCGCTTTATCTTCTACCATGACCCATACTACCGCGTGGTTGAATATACTGAAGACGGGAAAAACATCCAATATGCTATGGAATCGTCGCGCGATGTCTTTATCCCATTCACTGACCAACAAGACCGGGTCCCAAAACAAGTTGAAGCAGCAGTCGTTAAATAAAATAGTATTGCAGCTTTCAATTAGCTAGATAAGTTAAAATATCAATCATCCCTGAGCAAGTTTCTCCTATATATAAGAGGTGCCATTTAATTGCCCTATTATATAGAAGAAACTTGCTTTTTTAGATGCGAGAAAAGTCGCTTAGAATTGACGTGTCTAACGCATTTAGGCGCGTAAACACCAAAGCATAAACGCTCCCATAAGCTGGACCACAATTGGGTTTAAATTACTAAAATCAACCACAAAAAAACCAGCTAGATTAGGCGCTTTTCGTCCCCTACTAGCTGGATTCTATTTTGCCATTAGTTGGTCTTTAGTCTGCTTATTCGACTACTTCAAAGGAAATGTCATCCATGGTATCGAATTTCACTTCGACCTTGTCCCCAATTTCAATCTTGTTAGCCTTGGTCATGCCACCGGTCATAATCGGCACGCCGGCTTCTAAAGTCACACCCCGTTTATACAAGGCGTTGGCTAGGAATACCACTGCATTGGCTGGATGGTTGGCTACATCCTTTCCGATCCCTTCATCAATCTTCTCACCATTAATATAAACGACAGCCTTCTCATTCAAGATATCCACTTGGTCTAAGCTGAAGTGGGTATTTGAGTAAATAGCCCCCTGGCAAGAAGTGTTGTCAGCAACCACATCTTCCAAGGAGAAACGGAAACCGTGATAGCGAGAGTCTACTATCTCAACAGAAGAATAGACATAGTCAATCTTATCCATGACTTCTTCAAAAGTTACATTCTCTTGGTAGATATCCTCCTTCAAGACAATAGTCACTTCCGGCTCAATACGGGGGTGGATAAACCGTTCCATCGACAAAGGTTCGCCGTCATAAGAAATCATATACTCAAAAATGTGGGCATAAACTGGCTGATCAATATTCAACTGTTTAATCTTAGCCGGTGACGTCAAACCAATCTTATAAGCTGCCGTCTTCCCCTCTGTTTCTTTCTTCAAAGCTACGACCAAATCTTGGATATCATAGGCTTCTTGCTCATCAAAGGAAACATTAAACACCTCCGTCACATTATCAATCGCCGTCTTATTCTTCTCCGCATCATACAAATACTGCGCAATCTCCTGCATCTTCGACTCTTCCATACCTGTCAGCTCCTTTTAATTCATTAAAAAATAATGATAAATATTAACCCCATTGTATCAAAACTAACAGATAAAGCAATCTGAACTCTCATATATTTCTAATGAAAAAGGGTATTTGCCCCGATTGCTGGCAAACACCCTAAATCACTTCCCTCAATAATATCATGAAGCTTTAGTCTTCTAACTTGATAATGATTTTACCTAAATTTTTATTGGCTTCCATATATTCATGGGCCTCCGGTAAGCGGTCAAAAGCCATGACCGTGTCAATCACTGGTTGAACAGTACCGTCTGCAATTAAAGGCACGACCTCTTTATTGACGTCAGCTACTAGGCGAGCCTTGTAGTCGTCTGACCGCGGTGACAACAGGGTACCTTGGAGTTTCACCCGCTTAAAGAACAATTGCCCCATATCAAAGTCTGGAACCTCTGTGCCCCCAAGAACGCCGATTAAAACCCAGCGGCCGTCTTGACCAATAGCGGATGCATTTTTATTAGCATAGGACGCCCCAATGAAATCTAGAATGACATCGACACCCTCCTTGTCAGTTGATTCAGAAATCACATCAGCGAAATTTTCTTCCTTATAATTGATGATGGTTTGCGCACCTAATTTTTGCGCTAAGTCCAGCTTATCCTGACGGCCTGCGGTGGCAAAAATTTCTGCCTTGGACAGGTGGTTGGCCAATTGGATAGCTGCTGTTCCGACACCAGAACCCGCTGCATGGACAAGAATCCGCTCACCCTGCTTCAGGTCGCCAATCCAATACATGGTTTGGTAGGCCGTCATGAAGGCTTCTGGAATGGCGGCAGCGGTTGTAAAAGGCGTGTCTTTAGGGAAAACCATGGCACGACTTAGGGGAATACGGGCGTACTCAGCATATGCGCCGTGGGTAATAATCCCCGCTACATGATCGCCAATAGCAACATGACTAGTTTCCACGCCGTTTGGATGAATATCTACCACTTCACCAGCAATCTCAATCCCAATCACCCGGTCTTCAAAGCTGGCATCCGGCTTCAAACTGTGCCTAGACATGACATCATGACGGTTAAGCCCAATTGCCTTGACCTTAACTAGGGCCTCACCCGCTTGTGCTGTCGGCCTGTCGATTTCTTGCAGTTCAAAATTTTCTGGGCCACCTGCTTGATTGAGTATCCACGCTTTCATCCAATCCACTCCTTTTGTATGTGTGTTCGTCCCTATCATCATAAACCATTTGCGGGCAATTGATAAGTAAAGCAGTTTATGATCTTTCTTATTTGATGAGGGTCCGGTAAAATGATCTATATATTCTAGATGCGAGACAAACCGTAATTGATAGATGAGTATTGGAAATTTAGAGCAGTGGCTGACAATATCAGCTCAACCTAAACTGAAAAGCAATTATCTATGGTTTGTCGAACCCGATTTTAATGATAATAAAAAACAATTGAAAGGTGATACGAATGAAGGATATCTATGTTGTTGGGGCCATTTTGATTAAAGACCAGCGAATTTTATGTGCCCAACGCGGAGCCGAGAAGTCTTTAGCCTACATGTGGGAGTTTCCTGGCGGGAAGATTGAAGCTGGCGAAACTGCGCAAGTAGCCCTTAAACGTGAATTAGAAGAGGAGTTGAAGATTCAGGTTCAAGTATCCCCAGAGATCTTTGATTCATCAGCCTACGAATACGATTTCGGACGCGTTCACCTCACAACAATTATCTGCCAGCTTGAGCAAGGTGAGCCCTTTTTGACGGAACATAAGGCCATCAAGTGGTTGAAGCCTAGCGAATTGAAGTCTTTAGACTGGGCGCCAGCGGACCTGCCTGCTGTAGATAAGATATCACAAATGACGCTATAGGTTGAATTGTAGGATGTTTTGGAGGTATATATGGATTTATTAGCGCAATCTTTGCGGCATGCTTTTATTGATCAACGGCAGTTGGGGCATGCCCCGTATGACCCTGAGTTGATTATTAATCAGCCTGATGAGAATATCTTCCTATTAAATACCCTGCAGGAGGAACTGGCTACCAGCGAAACTTTTACATTTTCTGTGGCATTTGTGACGGAAAGTGGTCTCAATACGCTGAAAACCCACCTCTTTGATTTACACCAACGAGGGATAAAAGGTCGGTTAATTACCTCGAACTATTTGGACTTTAACTCACCAGATATTTTCAAGGCCTTGCTGAAAGTGCCTAATTTGGAAGTCCGCATTTCTGACAAAGAAGCTTTTCACGCTAAAGGGTATTTATTTGAACACAAGGACCACGCTTCCTTTATTATTGGGTCATCAAACTTGACCAACCATGCCTTGAAAACCAATTACGAGTGGAACGTTAAACTGACTACCTACCACCACGGGGCCATTATCCATCAAATGCAGGCCCATTTAGACAAGGAATGGGCGAGTGCGCAGCCTTTAACTGAAGACTGGATTCAAGCATATGCCAATTCCTTCCAACCGCCTAAATACCGTGATACTAGCATCTTACTGGATCCAGCCAAGAACTTTATCGTGCCTAATAAGATGCAACAGCCAGCCTTAGATAGTCTTATTGAATTAAGGCAAAATGGCGCCGACCGCGGCTTAGTAATCGCGGCTACCGGGACTGGTAAAACCTACCTAGCGGCTTTTGATGTCTTGGAAACCAAACCCGAAAAAGTCCTTTTTATCGTCCACAGGGAACAAATCTTACATTCCGCAATGGCCTCTTTTAAAAAAGTGATGCATGCAGAATCAGATGATTTATTTGGTTTTTATACAGGTAGCAAAAAGGATAGCCAAGCCAAGTATATTTTCGCCACCCAACAGACCATTACCCGCGACCAACATTTACACCAATTTGACCCAGAAGAATTCGATTATATCTTAGTAGATGAAGTCCACCGGGCCGGATCTGCGTCTTACCAACGGATTTTTGACTACTTTAAACCCAAATTCCTACTTGGTTTAACAGCTACACCTGAGCGTACAGATGGCTATAATTTATATGAACTCTTTGACTACAATATTGCCTATGAAATCCGTCTGCAAGATGCTCTTGAAGCTGACTTACTAGCCCCCTTCCATTACTTTGGGGTGACCGACTTCGAAAAAGACGGCGAATTGATTTCTGAAACCACCCAATTGAAGAACCTAATCCTAGATGAACGGGTTGATTATGTCATGGACAAGTTGACCTACTATGGTTTAGATAAAGACAAGGTCAAAGGCCTGGTCTTCTGTAGCCGTAACGAGGAAGCCAAGTCCCTATCCGACAAATTCAACGCCCGTGGTTATAAAACTGTCGCTCTATCTGGCAGCGATAGCCAAGATGTACGAACCAAGCAAGTCAATCGGTTAACTTCAGGTCTCTTAGACTATATTTTTACAGTGGATATCTTTAATGAAGGGATTGATATCCCAGAAATCAACCAAGTGGTCATGTTGCGTAACACCCAATCCAGTATCATTTTCATCCAACAAATGGGACGCGGGCTTCGTAAGCATGATGATAAGGAATTCGTGAATATCATCGACTTTATCGGCAACTACAAGAACAACTACCTGATTCCCGTAGCCCTGTCTGGTAATTCAAACCGTAGTAAAGATGCCATGCGTAAAACGACCGTCAACACCAACTTTATTTCCGGATTATCCAATATCAATTTCGAAAGCATCGCTAAAGAGCGGATTTTTGATTCTATAAATGCTGTGAAACTAGACTCCATGAAAGAATTGAAAGAAGCCTACCTTGGACTGAAAAATGAACTAGGTCGCGTGCCAATGTTGATTGATTTTGAAACAACCAACAGTTTCGACCCTTATTTATTAGCCAACAAAAAGGACAATTACCCCGCCTTCTTGGCCAGCATCAAGGAAAGTGACAATACCCTTTCTAAAGCTGCTAATGATATCTTGAAGTTTTTATCGCGGGAAGTTTTACCTGGCAAACGAGCGCATGAACTTGTCTTATTGAGTGAACTTGCTAAAGAAAATGTAGACACGTTAAGCTTTACCAACATTCAAACCATTTTGGCCAAACATGACTTAAAACATGACCCTCTTACTGTGCAGTCAGTGGCGCGAACCTTGTCCACCGATTATTACGCCGGTAGTTCAAAGAAAACTTACCAACCTGGGCAAGTCGTGACCATTGTAGACGAGGGGATCAGCTTAAGTCCTGGCTTCCAGTCAGCAAAGAAAGATTCGACCTTTTTGTATCATTTAAATGACCTAATCACTACGGCGACCTTATTAAATGACGGTTATGATAATTTGGCAGACTTAACCCTGTACCAAAAATACGGCCGTCGTGACGCCCTACGTCTGCTCAAATGGGAAACGCAATTGGTGGACCAGAATATCGGGGGGTATACTCAGGATAAGGCACGGAAAATTTTTACAATTTTTGTGACACTGGATAAAGGCGACGACTTTACTGGTGCCCAAGTCGCTTATGAAGATGCCTTGTTAGATTCACAGACGATGACTTGGTTCACGAAAGCACCAAGGACACTAGCTTCTCCTGAAGTGAAAATCTTACAGGATGCGGACGACTGGCAAATTCATATGTTCATTAAAAAGGACGATGATGAAGGCACCGAATTTTATTATTTGGGTGAAGTGACACCAGATGTTTCAACGATTACCCAACTTGAAAAACCGAGTGGTAATGGTGAAACCCGGAATGTTGTGGAGATGAACTTGCATTTTAAAGAAACTATTCCAAGAAATCTCTTTAACTACCTAAAGTAAACTACCCTTGTCTACCTATCCCTATTTTGATAGGATAGAGACACATTTATAGAACGACTATCACCGGATAGATATTCGAGTGCACATAGGTCCTTCAAATTGAAGGTGTGCTACTTGGGTGTTTGTCCGTTTTTTTAGAAGGACAGTCATGTTTGTGGTTTTCACAACGGCTTTGATTGCAGGCTTAATCGATGGCATTAATCCCTTTGCGCTCACCCAGCAATTGATTTTACAATCTAAAATTAAATCACCTTATCATATTTTGTACTTTATCTTCCCCATTGGGCTGGGAAACTTTTTCATCGGGCTAATCTTTTACTTTGGTTTTTCTGACTGGATTTTCCAAGCTCTCAATTGGGTGAACCACCACTATCCATACACCTGGTATTACCTAGCGTATGCAGCCAGTATTTTGATCATCGCTTATGTAATCTATACACACTTGATAAAAGACCATCCTGCATCAAGCCAGGAAGATGTGCAAAGGGACGCCTTTACCCAACTAGAAGTATGACACTTATCCTCTTTCTGATTAATTGCTGCTATTTTCTTCGGGTATGGCATACAAATTTTCTAAAATTGGGTATAAAAAAAGCCAAGCGTGAATGGACACACTTGGCTTTTGGCTTTTAGCCGTTTAAATTTATACTAACTTACAGCACAGGATAGACAATGCTTAGGGCTGCTTGGTTCCCCATCTGACCCGGTTCACATCTCTACCCTTGCCGCAAGGCCTTTCGGCAAATTCTATTATACCATTTTTATTGATACTTTGTAAAGGACTTCTTCCATATTATGGACCTCCCAAAGCATCTTCACATATGGAAAAGAGACCAAACCAATTGTTTGAATTGATTTGATCTCTCTTTGAAAACTATTTTGAATGACAAGTAAGTGCAAGTCGAAAGCTGGACAAGGTTACATTTAGACTGGCTAAAGTTATAAACATAGCGTTTCACACCCTCAGTAAAGCTCTCGCACCATTAGTCGGGTTCAAGCCTCCAGAGAGAACTGCGTTTCAGATTAGGTTGTACCTGACTGTGTCAGCCACTGCCCTAATCTTACAACGTTTCTTTCTTGGCGTCGGCTCTCGCACCTTGGTATTTAGCACCCTGGTGTTTACCCCATATCCTTCACTTTGATCATCCGCGTGATGGATGCACGTTCGTTTTCGTCTAGTTTCATTTGGATATACTTGATGGTTTCCTTGATGTTTGGAATCATCCGGTATTCTAAGGCGTTTACTCGACGTCTTGTGGATTCAATTTCCGTTGCCATTAATTGACACGTTTTTTCAATTTCGCTCAATTTTAACAGCTTAGGCATGACATCGTTCAAGACTTCGATGGCATCGTCTAATTCACTAGATGTGTTTAGGTAACCGTATTTCACTTCGTTGTCGCTGTTTTGATCGTCATCGTCATATGAGAATGACATCTTAGGTACGTCAACGCTCATGATATTTTTCCGGGCAATTTCCAAGTTGACTTGTTTAGTTGGTAAAGCCACGATTTCTTCCATAAAGGCGTCATTCATTGATGATGAGGCCAATACGAAGTTACCTAAAGCACCAGACAATTCGTCTTCTACTTCATTGCGCAGGCGGTTATTTTCTTTGATTAATTCAATAAACTGACGCATTAATTCGTCTTGTTTATCTTTTAGTAAGTCATAACCATTTTGAGCAACTTTTAAACGGTCTTTTAATGTGCTCAGTTCCATCCGTGTTGGTTTGACATTTAGCGCATTTGCCATTTAAAATCACTCTCCTTCAGTTGAAGGCATGTATGTATCGATTAAATCATCTTTAATACGTGTTAATTCTGTACGAGGCAAGATCGCTAGTAATTCCCAAGCTAGATTTAAGGTTTCTTCAATCGTACGGTTGTACTCAAAACCTTGGTCAACGTATTTATCTTCAAATGCTGTGGTAAATTCTACGTATTTCTTATCTGTTTCAGATAGGGCTGACTCACCCAATACTTGAGATAATTCTTTAGCTTGTTTACCTTTCGCATAAGCAGCAAATAGTTGGTTCATTGTCGCTGCGTGGTCTTTACGTGTTTTACCTTCACCGGTACCTTTATCTTTTAGACGAGAAAGTGATGGCAATACGTTGATTGGTGGCTCAATACCACGTGCATCAAGGTCACGGTCTAAGATAATTTGCCCTTCGGTAATATAACCTGTTAAGTCAGGAATTGGATGGGTAATGTCATCCTCTGGCATTGACAGGATTGGGATTTGCGTTACAGAACCTTTTGACCCTTTGATACGGCCAGCACGTTCATATAAGGTAGACAAGTTAGTATATAGGTAACCTGGGTAACCACGACGTCCTGGTACTTCACGGCGAGCTGCAGATACTTCACGTAAGGCTTCACAGTAGTTAGTCATGTCAGTCATGATAACCAATACTTGCATGTCTTTTTCGTATGCTAGGTATTCTGCTGCTGTTAAGGCAATTTTTGGTGTTGCTAAACGTTCAATTGAAGGGTCATCCGCTAAGTTGATGAACAATACTGAACGGTCGATGGCACCTGTTTCACGGAATGATTCCATGAAGTATTCAGCCTCTTCAAAAGTTACCCCCATTGCTGCAAAGACAACGGCGAATTGGTCGTCGTCACCTAGTACAGTGGCTTGACGTGCGATTTGGGCAGCAAGCTCTTTATGCGGTAAACCTGAACCAGAGAATACGGGTAATTTTTGCCCACGAACTAAGGTGTTTAAGTGGTCAATTGTTGAGATACCAGTTTGAATAAATTCATCCGGGTAGTCACGAGCCATTGGGTTAATGGCTTGACCATTGATGTCGCGGCTTTCGTCAGCGATGATTTCTGGACCGTTGTCGTTGATATTACCAAGTCCATCGAATACACGCCCAATCATGTCTTCAGACACGCCGAATTCAAGTGGTCGTCCTTGGAACCGTACTTTAGTGTCTTGTAAGTTAATACCAGAACCACCACCAAAGATTTGTACGACTGCGCGGCTTTCTTCTACTTGGAGCACTTGTCCTAGACGTTTTTCACCAGTTTGTAACTGTACTTCTACTAACTCATCAAAACTAATGCCTTCAACGTCCTCTACAATCATTAGGGGACCATAAACGTCGGAGATAGATTTATACTCTTTTAACATTATGCGTAGCTACCTCCTTTCAAGATTTCTGTCATAGCTTCTTTAATTTCATTGTTGATAGCGTCAATGCGGTCTAATTGATCTTCTGGGATAAATTTAGAACGCACGATTTTTTCGCGTAAGTCGACTGTGTTGTCAGCAATTTCTTGGTAGTAAGCACCTTTTTCCATTGCTTGGCGCGCTTCTTGGTCGAAGGTTAAAATGTTGAATAACATTTTCTCTTGTTTCTTCGCTGAAGTCGTTGTATCTACGTCATCAAAGGCATTTTGTTGTAAGTAACCTTCACGAATCATAGCTGCGATGAGTAGGGTCATTTTATCTTTTTCCGATAAGGCATCAATACCAACTAATTGCACAACTTCTTGTAAGCTGTCTTCTTCAGTTAGGATATTCATGGCTTTTTGTACCCATTGGCCCCATTCAACGCCTAATTCTGCCGCTACACCCTTGTAGATTTCTGAATCATACAATGAGTATGAGCTTAACCAGTTAATGGCTGGGAAGTGACGTTGACGAGATAGGTTGGCATCTAATGACCAGAATACTTTTACAACGCGTAAGGTATTTTGTGTAACCGGCTCAGATGTATCCCCACCTGGAGGCGACACGGCACCAACTGCTGTAACTGACCCTGTACGGCCTTCGCTACCTAAAGTACGGACGATACCAGCACGCTCATAGTATTCTGCAATACGAGAACCTAAGTAAGCTGGGTAACCTTCGTCACCAGGCATCTCTTCTAGACGACCAGACATTTCACGAAGTGCTTCCGCCCAACGAGAAGTTGAATCGGCCATAATTGCTACTGAGTAACCCATGTCACGGAAGTATTCAGCAATTGTGATCCCTGTATAAACAGAAGCTTCACGGGCTGCTACCGGCATGTTTGAAGTGTTGGCAATTAACACAGTACGCTCCATGATTGATTCACCAGTTTTTGGGTCAACCAATTCAGGGAACTCGTTAATTACGTCAGTCATCTCATTACCACGTTCACCACAACCAACATAAATTACGATATCAACATCTGCATATTTTGCAATTTGGTGTTGTACAACTGTCTTACCGGCACCGAATGGCCCTGGAACTGCAGCCGCTCCACCCTTAGAGATTGGGAAGAAAGTATCGATAACACGTTGACCTGTTGTCATGATTTTATTTGGTGAGTATTTTTCTGCAAAAGGACGACCTTGACGAACTGGCCATGTTTGCATCATTGTGAATGATTTCTCGCCTTGCTCAGTGTCTAAGACATACACGTTATTTTCTAAAGTGTAGTCGCCTTCTTGAATTGATTTCACTGTACCTGAAACGCCAACTGGCACCATGATACGGTGTTCAATTACGGGACCTTCTTGAACAGTACCCACAATGTCACCACCTGTAACTTGTGTGCCTGCTTCAACAGTTGGGGTAAAATGCCACACTGCTGAACGGTCTAGGGGTGCTACTTGCACACCACGTTCTAAGTAGTTTGATTCGGTTGAATCCATGAACTCTTGTAATGGTCGTTGGATACCGTCAAACATTTTCGTTAACATACCAGGTCCAAGTTCAACTGATAATGGTTGACCAGTTGTTTTTACTACTTGGCCAGGTTTAAGACCAGAAGTTTCCTCGTATACCTGAATTGAAGCAACATCGCCGTGCATTTCAAGGATCTCCCCTGTTAATTGTAGGTCACCTACTAAACAAATATCACGAACAGCTGCTTCTTCCATGCCACTAGCTTTAATCAGTGGACCGGAAACTTCAATGATTTTTCCGTCTTTCAAGACTGTTCCTCCCTCTTATCGTTTTCTATGATTTTTCATTTGCGTATTTTGATTCTTATAGAATATTTTGACCAACCGCTTTCTCAACGTTGTCATTTACACGAGACTGCCCGATACCCAAGCTCCCTTTGTGTGAAGGGATCAGAATGATTGCTGGGCTAACTTGTGTATCGTAAAAGGCAATGGTGTCTGGAATTTGCTGTGCGATTGTTTCGGTCAAATAGATCACACCATAGTGGTCGTCTGCCATTTTCCGGATTATTTCACGGGCTTGTTGGCTTGAAATCACTGGATAGGCGTCGAAACCAATCAATTGGAAAGGAACAACGACGTCTTTTTCACCGACTACACCGATTTTATAAGCCATAAATAGGTCGCATCCTTTCTTCAACACTTTTTTGGTCTAGATCATATTCTTTGGCGTTTAAAATAAGTCTTAGATTGGCTACTTCATTTTCTTTGAAGTAAATGTAAGCCAATACAGGCATTGGGCCAAATGGTACCCAAGCTGCCTGACGAATTTCTTCAGCCTCGATTTTCTTGATTTTCTTATCTAATTTCACCACATCAATTGGATCATTGGCGCTGATACGGTCATTGATTTTACCAGCGAATGGTAAGCTGGCAAATTTATCCAATACGCGGTTATAGTCTTTACTCGTTGCTAAGTCGACTAATTCTACCTCTTCAAAAGTCCCATCATCAGATAAAACTGCTTCTAAGAACCCACGAGAACGACCCTGTTTCATACCACGAACAACCATAGACAAGTTTTCTAAATCAATCATCATCAATAGGGTATTCGCCATATCTTGATCATCTGATTTGTCGGCGATGTCTCTTAAATGACCTAGGTAAGACTGGTCCAATAGGATCGAAATACCGTCTAGGTCATGGTATTCTTCGTAGTAATCACGTGCATGTTGAACCCCAACTTTCATCACTTCCGGGAACTGGTTACCTTCACCGGTTTGCATTAGGGTCCTTAAGGCTTCGATTGAAAAACGGCCGATGTTGATATACATGTGCGAGAAATCGCGTTCTGTATACCATTCTTTGAATAACACTTTTAAATTGTGGTAGCTGTAACGCAAGGCAAATACGTCTACCACTTCATCTACAGGCGTTTCTTCATATAAACCAGCATACATTTCACGTAAATCACGGGTTAGGAACCCTTCGAAATCATGTGTTTCTCCGATATTTTCAGGGATATGGTAGTTCATTTTACGTAGGGCAGCAAATACATCTTCAAGGGAGTTGGCACGTAAAAGTGCGTCATAGTCTTCTTTTGCTAGCAAACTACTTTCTTTTACACGAATGGTTGTATCCAGTTGTGCATATGTAGCGTTTGGCATTGCTATCACTCCCCTTTCTTAGAATGCTTGTTTCACTAATTTTGGCGCTAATGCTTTTTTCTTTTGGTCAATGATTGATTCAAAAGTAAAGTTATAGTCCACTTCTTCGTTACTTAAAATAAAACCTGAACGCTTAGGAAGGAAAGTGTCATCTAACTGAATAGATGGGTTTAAGGCTTTCACTTGATCAGCGTCGAATTGGTGTTGGCTGAATTCACCTACTGTTAACGTAAGGTTCTCAGTACCAGCTACTTGGTTTAAAGCGCCTTTGATAAAACCTGTAAACTCTTCGCTTGATAATTGTTGTAATTCAACAATAGCTTGGTTATAGACTTTTTCTAGTAAGGCTTGTTTGGCTTGTAATTTGTCATTACGTAAGACGTTTAAGAAGCTTTGTTTTTGTGTTTGTAATTTTTTTGCTTCAGCGTTTTCGATGTGTTGCTTTTCAGCCACAATTTGGGCATCGTTTTGCGCTTTGGCTTTGTTGATTTCTTCATTCATTTCAGCTTCAAATGCTTTTAATGCTTCTTTTTCTTCCTTTTCAGCATTGGCTAGCACTTGGTCGACTAAAGTTTGAATATCTGCCATTCGACTTATTCCTCCTTCTTTTGGTTTTTCTACTTGATTAGTGATTAACCAACAGAAAGTACTAATAATAGAGAAATAACGAATGCTAAGATTGCGTAAGTTTCAACCATGATAGAGTAGATGATTGCGTTAGATACGTTTTCAGGACGTTTGGCTAGAATTTGGATACCTGCTGTTGCAGTATGCCCTTGCCAACGTGCTGAAACTAAACCTACTAAACCAATAGGGATACCTGCTACAAAGTATTGTAGTCCTTGAGTTAAGTCTAATCCTGCACCTAATTGTAAGTAAATCATGATCCCAATAACGAAACCATACAAACCTTGTGTACCGGGTAATAGTTGCATGATTAATGTTTGGGCAAATTTTTCAGGTTGATCTTTAACCAAAGCAGCTGCAGCCGCACCAGTTTCACCAACACCTCGAGCAGAACCCATACCAGAGAATATTACGGCAATCGCAATTCCGACCATAGCAAAGATTTGGCCACCATTTTCTACAAAAAATTCAATCCATGTATTCATTATTTAAAAACCTCCATTTTGTTGTCTTTTTATTAATTTTCTTTTACATCTTTAAGAGAAACAAATTCTTGTAAGGTACGGATCGGTTTAAATGCACGACCGCCACCTTCATAAAACTTACCAAAGAACTCAACGAATACTAGACGCATACTATGAACATAGGCAGATAGTAACGATAAGAACATATTAAATAGTTGTAAAGCGATAATCATCAAGATACCAGCTGAAAATCGAACCGGCACTGGCAAGATGTTGAACAAGATATTAAAGGACATGGCGATTGCGCCACCTGAAATACCTAAAGCCATTAGTCGTGTATAAGAAACGAAATCCCCAACATATGAAGATACGCCGTATAAGTTATACAAACCAATCACACCACCAACGGCTTTGTTGTCGTTGGTAAACATGGGTACTAAGATAATACCCGCTGCTGAAGCGATGGCTAACCAAGTGGCTACTGTAATCAACATATCCACACCGGTCATAAATCCAGTAATACCAATAGCTAGCGCTATTAATAGAGCTAACCAACCCATACCGTCATTATAGGCTGAGGCATAGTCCTTACGACTAAGCTGTAATCTGATATTTAAGCATAAACCTACAAAGATGTGAATGTACCCAATCGCTAATGAAATAATCATCAAGGTTAAGGCATCCTCAGTTGGATTGATGACACCGAATGGTAAAGCTTCACCGAATAGGGATCCGTAAGCTAGACCAATTAACATCGTCGGGTAGGATAGAATATGTCCAAATTTTACAAAGCGTTTGGTACCCTTCCGTAAATCCATAACCTTCAAGGCAAAGAATGTCCCAATCCAAAGCAATAGACCGTAACCAAAATCACCCATCATCATCGCGAAGAATAACATGTAGAAGCCGGCTACCCAGTTTGTTGGGTCTTTCTCCCGGTAATTTGGTAATGAATACATTTCTGTAATCATTTCAAATGGTTCTACAATCGAAGCGTTGTGCAATTTAATTGGCACTTCATCTTCTTTTACTTCTTGCTCGGTGGTTTCTTCTAGAATCACTGCCACTGAATGTGGATCAAAGGTTTCCTCTAAAACCGATTGTAAGTTTTCAACCTGTGCTTCTTCAACCCAGCCACTAAATAAAGATAGCTGTTGGTTATCATATGAAAGTTGTGCTGCGTTGGCACGTTGACTACGGTTAAAAAATTCTTCTACCGCTAATTGAATAGTGGCTTTAGATCCTTGCATGCTTTTAATGTCTTTCACAACGGCTTCTTCATCTTTGATGAGTTGTTTCCGTTCACTTTCCAATGTTTGGAAGGTCTCTTCTGGGGTTTGTCCGTAATTGAACGCCACTTCAGAGAAATAATTTTCTGCAAGACTTGCTTGCAAGTTGTCGTGGTGACCTGGTAAAGCAACGACTGCGATACCAATTTCATTCTCGTTAGCAAACACTTCTTCAACGGCTACATCATCTATGGCTTTTAATCGTTGCCAGTAATGACGATTTTCGTCATTTGGAATCGTTCCTAGACGAACATCGAATAGTTTTAACTCTTTTAGAGATTTCGGATCGACATCTAAGGCCCGCCATTTAGCGATGGTTGTTTGTTCATCTTCAATCCGTTGGCGTTGGTCTTGAATGTCATTACGCTTTTGTCTTAGGGCTTCGACTTGTTCAATCAATTGTAAAGCTGCTGCTTCATCCACAGTTTCATGTAGTTCATCCATGGTCATTTGTGGGCGTTTAGCAGTAATTTTATCTTTTAAAGATACCTTTTGTTGGTATTGACTTAGATAATGTAATACTTCGCGTCCGCGTTCATAAATGACTTGGTAATCTTGATCACTTTGGTAGTTATTGTTGAAGGTAAAGTCTTGGCCGGTTACCTTTATGGAAAGGTCACTAACTTGTATATTTTGCATCGTTTGTAAGGTGTATAACAATTGGTCTTTGTTAGTTGGCGCCGTTACAATCGATACTTTTTGCATCTTAGCGATTGCCATAGCTATTTTTCACCTCCTCAATTACAAGTGAGACTAAAGATGGCAAAGCGCTTTGGAATTGATTTTCAATTTCCGCAATCTCTTGATCGTTCTTCGCTTTTTCTTCAGATTTGTACGCTTGTAAAACTTTCTCATTTTCGGCACGCTGTGCTTCTTGATAATCTTTTAAGATTGCATCTTTTTCAGACGCCATTTGGCTTAATTTGCGATTCTTGTCTTCTAATAAACTTTCTCGCTTGCTTGCATATTTATCACTTAATGCTTGTGTTGCTTTCTCAGTATCGACAATTTTTGCTAAAGTTTTGCTGGACACCCAATTCACCCCCTAAAACCGTTATAACAAGTTAATTATAACAAAAAAACGCTTTTTTTTAAATGTAAACGCTAAATAGCTCACAATGCCTTACTATTTAATATCTTGACATCTCGCTTGGTTTTCTACTTTTGGTTTACGACTTGAATTTTTGCGTTTCTTGCGTAATTCAATAAAAAAGTCTTGTAATAGTACCTGACATTCCTCATGCATGACACCACCAATGACTTCAACTTGATGGTTAAAACGACTATCATCCAGTAAATTCATCAAGGTTCCTGCCGTGCCACCCTTTTGATCGTAGGCGCCAAAATAGACACGTTTGATACGACTTTGTATCATGGCACCTGAACACATGGGACAAGGTTCTAACGTCACATACAAGTCTGCTTCTGCTAGCCGCCACGATGCCCGATTACGGTTGGCTTCTTGTATAGCGAGGATTTCCGCATGGGTAGTTGCAACCTGGCTGGTCTCACGTAAGTTATGGCCACGCCCGATGATTTCCCCCTGGTAAACGACAACTGCCCCAATTGGTACTTCACCAATAGCCGCTGCCTTCTTCGCTTCTTCAATCGCTGCCTCCATAAAAACAACTTGGTTCCCGTCAAGTATATTGAATTTTGTATCCTTTTCTTCTGACATTCCACACCTCTTTCCGGTCTAAAACATGCCATAATCATACCACTACAAAGGCTTGTAACCAACAGATAGCTAGGGCTTTCCGGCCTTTTTAACTACTTTCTTCCTATTAAGTATAGCCCTATAAAAAAATTTTTGATTGAGTGATTTGACTTGATTTGAAACCGTTATCATTATATAATGTTTTTGTAGATAACTTGTATAGACAAGTTTACAATTATTAGTTGTATATCATATGGCATTTTTTGTTATAAAGGAGGAAGAAAAATGAGTGATTTTAAACAGGATGCTAAATCCTTACTGGATAATATTGGGGGTAAGGAAAATATTAACGCCGTTACCCACTGTGCGACGCGTATGCGGTTTGTATTAAATGATCCTAAACAAGCAGATGTTAACGCTATTGAAGACATCCCTTCTGTTAAAGGGACATTTACCCAATCTGGTCAATTCCAAGTTATTATCGGAAACAAGGTGGCAGATTTTTACAATGATTTTGAAGCGGTTTCAGGTGTTTCTGGTACGTCAAAAGAAGCGGTGAAAGCTGCAGCAGCTGATCAACAACAAAACTGGATTCAAAAAGCCATGACGTTCTTGGCTGAAGTATTTGCACCAATTATTCCAGCAATTATCGTCGGAGGTCTTATTTTAGGTTTCCGTAACGTGCTTGAAGGGGTGCCAATGGAGTTCCTTGGTCAAAAAATTGTTGATGGTGTTGCGCAAACGATGGGTGATGGTTCACCTCAATACAACACAATTGTTGATGTTTCAACATTCTGGGCTGGCGTGAATAGTTTCCTTTGGTTACCGGGTGAAGCCATTTTCCACTTCTTACCAGTTGGGATTACATGGTCAGTAACACGTAAAATGGGTACCACGCAAATTCTTGGTATCGTATTAGGTATCACATTAGTTTCACCACAATTACTCAATGCTTATGCTGCACCAGACGCTATCTTAGCTGGTGAAGTACCACAATGGGACTTCGGTTTCTTCCAATTAGATATGATTGGTTACCAAGCCCAAGTATTACCGGCTATGTTCGCAGGTCTATCACTTGCTTGGCTTGAAAAATTCTGGCGTAAATACATCCCAGAGATGATTTCAATGATTTTCGTGCCATTCTTATCATTAGTACCTGCCATTATCTTGGCGCATACAGTTTTAGGCCCAATCGGTTGGACTGTAGGTACTTGGATTTCAAGTGTTGTGTACGCTGGTTTAACTGGACCTGTTTCTTGGTTATTCGGTTTAATCTTCGGTGCCCTATACTCTCCACTTGTAATTACTGGTTTACACCATATGACAAACGCGATCGATACGCAATTAGTGGCTGACTTTGGTGGTACTGGTTTATGGCCAATGATTGCCCTATCAAATATTGCCCAAGCATCTGCGGTTATGGCGATTTGGTGGACCACTCGTCACGACGAGAAAGAAAGTCAAATTACCATTCCATCAGCTGTATCGGCTTACTTAGGGGTAACTGAACCAGCAATGTTCGGTGTAACCATTAAATATGTATACCCATTTATTGCAGCGATGATCGGTTCAGGGTTAGCTGGTTTACTTTCAACAACAGTTGGCATTACAGCGAACTCTATCGGTGTTGGTGGTTTGCCTGGTATCTTAGCGATTCAATTCCAATACTGGGGTTGGTTCTTACTAGCTATGGCCATCGCCATCGTTGTACCATTCGCACTGACAATTGTATTTAAGAAAACTGGATTCCTAGCTAACAACAAAATCGATTTCAACATCAAGTTCTAGCATTAGCCAGATAGATTCAAGTTTCACGCTCGTCTTGGACACCCTGGACGAGCTTTTTTCAAAAAAGGAGGAAGACAACATGACAAATGATTTAGGAAAAAAGGTAATTTATCAAATTTATCCAAAGTCTTTTAACGACACGGATGGGGACGGTTTTGGTGATCTTAGAGGAATCATTGAAAAATTAGACTATCTGGAAACACTAGGTATCGACATGATTTGGATGAACCCCTTCTATCCATCGCCACAAAATGATAATGGTTACGACATTTCAGACTACACAGCCATCGACCCACGATTTGGGACTATGGATGATTTTGAGGAATTAGCCCGTGAAGGGAAAAAACGTGGTATCGATTTGATGTTGGATATGCCTTTAAACCACTCTTCTACTGAACACAAGTGGTTCCAAAAGGCCCTAGCTGGCGACGAATACTACCAAGACTTTTATTACATTCGACCCGCTCAAGAAGACGGGTCTATGCCAACAAACTGGGAATCTAAATTCGGTGGCCCTGCTTGGGAACCATTTGGCGACACTGGCAATTACTATTTGCACCTCTTCGACGTGACCCAAGCTGACCTAAATTGGCATAATCCAAAAGTGCGCGAAGCCCTATTCGATGTTATCCGCTTCTGGATCGACAAGGGGGTTGGCGGTATCCGCTTTGATGTGATGAACGTGATTGGCAAGAGCGAGATTTTGGAAGACTCAACTGGTGGCCCAAGTTCTACCCAAGAGAAACGTTTATATACGGATACGGAAAATTCACACGATTGGATTCAAGAAATGGCCCAATCTACCTTTGGCGATATCGAAGGCTTTGTCACAGTAGGTGAAATGTCATCTACAACAGTTGAAGATGGTGTCCGTTACACCAATCCTGAAGAAGAGAAATTAGCTATGATCTTCTCCTTCCACCATTTAAAAGTCGATTACAAAGATGGCGAGAAATGGTCTAAAGTTGATTTCGACTTCCAATCTTTAAAAGACATTTTAAACGAATGGCAAAAAGGCATGTCAGATGGCAACGGTTGGAATGCCTTATTCTGGAACAACCATGACCAACCACGCGCAAGCTCTCGTTTCGGTGACACCGAAAACTATCCATACGAAACAACCACCATGCTTGCCCAAACTATTCACATGATGCGCGGTACGCCCTACATCTTTGAAGGGGAAGAAATCGGTATGACCAACCCAGACTTCGATGACATCAACGACTACAACGACATCGAAACCTTCAACAACTACCGAATCTTATTAGATAAAGGTGTTTCTGAAGAAGAAGCGATGGCAATTATTAAATTTAAGTCCCGCGACACTAGCCGGACCCCAATGCAATGGGATGATTCAGAGAACGCCGGTTTTACAACTGGTACACCATGGTTGAAAGTTGCTGACAACTACAAAGATATCAACGTGAAGAAGGAACTTGAATCAGGTAAAATCTTCCCATACTATCAAAAATTAATTCAATTGCGCCATGAACTGCCGATTATCCAAGACGGTGCTTACCACGAATTATTGACCGACCATCCAGAAGTATTAGCTTACTACCGGACTTACGGCGACCAAGTACTGTATGTCTTCTCACATTTCTACCCAGGCACCAGTCAAGTTGTCCTACCAGAAGGTGTTGATTTAACCCGTAACTATGACAAGTTATTAGGTAATGGTGATTTAGACAAAATGACAGCCTCATTCGAGCTAGGACCATATGAAACAGTTGCATTTCTTTCGAAATAGGGTATATAACACCCCTTAAAAATGGGTAAATGAAAAAGGAGTTGGATTTTCCAGCTCCTTTTTTGCGACTATCATTACATGTATACTTTTAAATGCTTTTGCGCGTTCTCGGTTGAAAAAATAGCAAGTGAACCAACGTATACTGTCCATCATCATTAAAATAGAGACGATGGCAATCAATAACTTCAACTTGTACCATTTAAATGTTCGCTTATGGACTGCGGAAAATTTTTCATCAAATTTATCGGACATTAATTAGATAGTCAGCCAACGACTTCATTCGCCCCTCTTTCATTATACGAGCGTTCCCAACATATTTAGCATAGTATCTAGCATGCAAAAACTTGAAATCGAAGTCTAAACGTACGGCTCCATTGCTATATGAGTAGTCGCATCCATTGCAATTGAAGAAAAACACCCTCAATTTGGCCAAACCAGGCTGATTGAGGGTGTTTGTCCTATCTATCCCACTTTAGCGCACGGGTTATTGAGCTGTCCGGCGCGCGAATTCTGCAAATCTAAATTTGTCGATTCGGTGGTGGGATGAGGTATATTGAAAGAAGGTGGCATCTTCTAAGTATACATGGCTATTTACCTGGATGATAAAATCATCAGGGCCAATGGCCATTTGCTTTTGATCTATATCATCCGCCTTTTTGGCCACAATTTCCTTATTGGCAAAGGATATTTGTAAGTCCAATTCTTGTTCAAAGTATTGATAAATGGACACTTCCGCAATTTCATCTGGCACCCCGTCTTGGATAACGGATACGCGGAGGTAGTCGTGGTCAACAATGACCGTTTCCCCTTCCATTTCACGGGCCCGAATCAGGTGGATGAAGGGTTCGCCCGCTTCAACCCCGTCTTCACCCACCAGAAAGTCAGGTGCCGCAATCCGTTTATTACTCAAAACTCGGGTTGCTGTATGGAAGTGTTGGGATTCCTGCAATTCCTTGTAGGAAGTTAAACCGGATATGGGAAAAGAAAACCGGGCAAAGTCTAGGACGATAGCCCCTTTACCTTGTTTCTTCTGGATAAAACCGGTATCTTCCAATCTTTTCTGTGCTTTTCGAATAGTTTCGCGCGATACGTCGTAAGTCTTGGCCAGGTCATTTTCACTCGGAAGTAACCGGCCTACAGGGTAGATGCCCTGGTGGATTTTATCTTGAATGTCTGCGGAAATAAATTCGAATTTGTACATTTCCGTCACCTACTTATCTAGCTTCATTTTGTATGTCCTTTTCCCTAGAAGTTAAGCAAGCATATCTAGGTATTGATGGTATTTGTCTTCGCCAAATAGGGTTGAAATCACGTGGGCTTTATAGGCTTCCAGGTCGATATCCATTGCGATATAGACGTTTTTTGGTCGGTCAGTGCGCTCGTCAAAGTCAATGACGGTCTGGCCGTAAGTATACTCACCTTTGGTTTCAATGACCAAGTTCGTATGGTAGACTTCGGTCAAAATTTCTGGGTGCAGGTAGCCAACAACTGCTACTAGGTCATGGATGACGATCCCAATTTTCCCTTCGTTTTCAAATGAGTTCAGGACATAATCATCGAACATTTCACGGATCATCCCGCCTAGTTCACCGCCTGCTTGACGTATATATTCTAAGTCGTTCATATCTAATAGGGATGGTCCGGTAACATCTAAACCAACCATTGTAATCGGGACAGATTCGCCCAAGGCTTGATAGACGATATCGACTGAAACGGGGTCGAACCAGTAGTTAAATTCCGCTACCGGGTTTGTGTTCCCGTCAAAAGCAGCCCCACCCATAGACATGATTGACCGGACTTGTTTCATGGTCGCTGAGTCTTTTTCAACGGCCAAAGCAATATTCGTTAGTGGTCCTAAGGTAATCAAATCGATTTCACCAGGATGTGCTTTAATTTGTTCAAGAATAAAGTCCACAGCATGTTGGTCTTGAATCAAACTTTCATCATATGGAAAGTCGACGCCACCCATTCCGTTTGACCCGTGGATATTCCCGGTTGCATTTTCTCTTGGCGGCTTATTTTCTTTTAAAGATGTATAATCGTTGTCAGCGCCCGGATAAATCTTCACGCGACCATCGAAATAAGTAGACACTCGAACCGCATTCGTGGTGGTCATATCCAATCCCTTATTCCCGGCAACCGTAGTGAAACCTAAAATTTCCAAGCTATCATCCGATAAGGCCGTCATCAAGGCCGCTGCATCGTCAATTCCTGGATCCGTATCAATAATTACCTTACGTTTATCCATGAAAATTCCTCCTATATCCTATCTGTCTATACAAATTCATTATAACATGTAAGCGGTTTATTATATAATAATATAATTTTGGCAAAAGACACTTGTGTCGTGAATCTAACGATTTTGTTTAAATTGTGCTACCACTTGAATATGGGTTGATAATGCTTTTAAGATCTTCTCTAATGACTCTAAGTCCCCAATCATATTGCTTGGGTCTGCTTCAATAAAAAAGCCGTAACGGAAGGGTTTCATTGGGATTGGACGGGCATTTAATCCATCCAAGTTGATCCGGTAAACATCTAATACCTGCAGTAACTTGGCCAAAGCACCTGGTTCATGCGGTGTTTCAATATATAACATGATCTTGTCATGGGTATTGGTCATATCGATATTGTCGTATCGTTCAAAGACTAAAAAACGCGTCATATTGCCTGATTCGTCGTATGCGGCTGGTTCTAGCGCTTGTAAACCGTGCAATTCACCCGCACGAGGGCTAGCAATCGCTGCATTCGTTGGGTCATCTTCTTGCACAATAAATTCAGCAGAAACAGCTGTATCGATATAGGCCACCGGTGCCATGTTTGGATAGCGGTCAAATAATAATTTACATTGGGTCAAAGCTTCTGGATGAGAGTAAACTTTCGTCACTTGATGAATGTCAGCACCTGGTAACCCCCATAAAACATGGTTAACTGGTTGGTAATGTTCATATTTAGCCAGGACTGGTTGGTAACGGATAATATCCATTGTTCGTGCAATCAAGCCTGTTGTCGAATTTTCAATTGGCATGACAATGCGGTCCACTTTTTCAGCCACTAAGTCATCTACCATGGGTTTAAAGTCATCGTAAGAGATGATTTCTAAACGTTCATCATCAATCTCAACATGCAACTGTTCGCGTACAAAAGCAATCGTTGCTGCTTCGCTATAAGCCCCCGGTATACCTTGATAACCAATTCTCATCATTATTTCACCCTTCTTTTTTAAATCTCATATTCATCAGTGTACCAGTTTCAAGAGCTAATGTCATTCTGTATAAAATGAAAAATACCCCCAACCGCTATTAAGCATAGCAATTGGAGGCATTTATTTTCGGTTTATTTTTTTAATGATTTTGCTTGGCCTACAGCATAGTCGTAAGCATCTGCTGCTGAATCTTTCACACGATCACCGAATGAGCGGTTTGGTAAAAATGATACATCATCAGCACGACGAGCTAGGTCACGACGTGTGTGGCGTAATTGACGGCCAGCATCACCGATGAAATCACTGACTGCTGAGTTTCTATCTTCCTGGTATAATGCGACAGCGGCAATACCTGCGATTGCAGCAATTGCACCTAAAGCAATTAAACCTTTTTTAGTTGATTGTTCCATGATATCACTCCCCATAATAATTATTATATACATTATAGCATATCTACTATACCAGCGAAAATAATATGGCTACTAGTCAAGACTTTCATTAAGGCTAAATATCATACCTTTTGGTGAGTACTCCTAATTCACCACCATTAAGATACATGCCAAAAATAAACGAAAAAAAACGGACTGTATTAACATAACAGTCCGTTTCACACGACTTATTGTGAAAGCTTATCGACCTGCACTAATCAAGTCTTTGACGTCGTTGCTTTCTTCTTGGCCATCTGGGTGTTTTACACGGATGTATAATTCACCTTGGCGGGCACCGACAGTGACAACGTCGCCTTCGCTGATTTTATCAGCGATCAACATTTCAGCGATTGGATCTTCAACTTTTTGTTGGATTACACGGCGTAATGGACGTGCACCGTACTCTTTATCAAAGCCTTTACTTGCAATTTCTTTATTAGCGCCTTGTGTCACACGGAGTTTCACACCTTGCTCCGCTAATAATTTGGTTAAGGCTGTAGTAAATTTCTGTACGATTTCAACGATTTGCGCTTCCGCTAATGTATGGAAGACGATGATTTCATCCACACGGTTTAAAAATTCTGGTCTGAAGGCAGACTTCAATTCTTTACGGATACGACTATCCATTTCTTCATGACTATCTGTAGCTTGTTTGGCACCGAATCCGACGTTTTTATCGTCACGGATGGCAGTTGCCCCCAAGTTAGACGTCATGATCATGACTGTGTTACGGAAGTCTACTTTACGGCCTTTAGAGTCCGTAATATAACCATCATCTAAGACTTGTAGTAGCATATTGAAGACATCCGGGTGGGCTTTTTCAATCTCATCGAATAAGACCACTGAATATGGGTGTTGACGAACTTGTTCAGTCAACTGACCGCCTTCATCATAGCCGACGTAACCTGGTGCTGAACCAATCATTCGACTTGTTGAGTATTTTTCCATGTATTCAGACATGTCTAAACGGATGATATTGGTGTCTGAACCAAACATTTCACCTGCTAGAGCTTTAGCTAATTCAGTTTTACCAACACCTGTTGGGCCAAGAAACATGAATGAACCGATTGGACGATTTGGATCCTTAATCCCAGAACGGGCACGACGTATGGCACGAGCCACGCTCTTAACAGCTTCATCTTGCCCTTTGACACGTTTATGTAAGTGGTCTTCTAGTTTGATTAACTGTTGGTTTTCACTTTGGGTTAATTGTTGCATTGGCACACCTGTCCACATTGCAACGATATCCGCTACATTTTGGCTGTCGATTTCAAGATCGAACGGCCCATCTGAAACAACATGTGGGTTGTTTTGTAAGTTAAACAATTCTTGACTTAAGCGTTGCTGTTGTTGGTGGACGCCAGCAGCTTTCTCGAATTCTTGGGTATTCACATAGTGTTTCTTCAAGTCTTCTAAGTCCGTTAATTGCTTGCGGATACCAACAATTGTTTCTTGGGTGGCATCTTTATCGCCGTTGTCTAAACGAGCTGTGGCTGCAGCTTCATCCATAATATCAATGGCTTTATCTGGTAAGAAACGGTCTGCGACATAACGATTTCCTAATCGTACTGCGGCTTCAATCGCCTCATCTTTAATCGTTACCCGGTGGAATTTTTCGTAATCTTTCCGGATGCCTTTTAGAATTTCGATAGCATCCGCTTCGCTTGGTTCGTCAACTAGGACTTTGGCGAAACGACGTTCTAAAGCGGCATCTTTTTCAATGTATTTTTGGTATTCATTTAAGGTCGTTGCTCCAATTACTTGTAGGTGACCACGGGCTAAGGCTGGTTTCATTAAGTTGGAAGCATCAATAGCGCCTTCTGCTGCTCCAGCACCGATTAAGCTATGTAATTCGTCAATAAATAAGATGACATTCCCAGCTTTTTCCGTTTCCTCTAGTAGGTTTTTCACCCGGTCTTCGAATTCCCCACGGTATTTAGTACCTGCAACAAGGGACCCGACATCAAGAGATACGACACGTTTGTTGGCTAAGGTTGATACGACATCGTTGTTTGCAACTGCGATGGCAACTGCTTCAGCGATAGCTGTTTTACCAACACCTGGTTCTCCTACTAAAACTGGATTATTTTTAGTTCGGCGGCTAAGGACTTGCATGATCCGGCGCAATTCTTTCTTACGGCCGATCACTGAGTCTAATTGTCCGTTACGTGCTTGTTCCGTTAGGTCTCTAGTTAGTGAGTCTAAGGTTGGCGTCGTACTTTGTGGGCGTTTGCTACCGTGGTTTGATGGTTTGTTATTATTCTCGTTGCTCCGGTTGCGTACTGGTGGACGTTGGCCAATTGAACGGTAGATGTCTTTACGTAATTTCTCGATATCCACGTCCAGGTTTTTCAGAATACGAACAGCTAGTACTTGGTCAGCGATTAAAGATAGTAAAATGTGCTCTGTGCCGACTAAAGTGACTTGTTGGCGTTGTGCTTCTTCACCTGCAATATATAAGACTTTTCTTGAACGCGGTGAATACACCACGCGATTTAAGTCTAAGGGGCCGTCTTGGACTTCATCCTTACCGTATCCGATGACAAATTCAACTTCTTCTTTCACAGCCTCGTAACTTGGCAAGTGGTCAACTAACACGTTATGCGCAACACCCTCAGGCTCACGGTAAAGTCCTAGCAGCAAATGTTCTGTTCCAATGGCTTTATGACGAAATTGTTTGGCTTCTTCAGCAGCGTACAATAAGGCCTGTTTTGCTTTCTCTGTATAAATTTCGTTCATAAGGTCCTCCTATCTGGTTACCTATATTTCAGCTTCATAAGCATCGATCTTAAAATTAAGGACCGGACTTCATCAGCATTAACAATTTTACCTAGGGCATCCTTGTCGACCGCTGAGTGCATGATTTGCGCTTCATTTTCGGTAACAATCTCGTTGACTAATAAATTTTGAATGATGGCAGTTGCATCACGTAAGCTCATTTTTTGATGGACAAGGTCGACCATGGCATCGATTAATTCAGCCTCTTCGACAATTTCCAATTTCATAATGCGGATATATCCGCCCCCACCACGCTTACTTTCTACAATATAACCCTTTTGTGGGGTAAATCGTGTGTTAATCACATAATTAATTTGGGATGGGACACATTGAAATTGGTCTGCTATTTCGCTACGACTAATCTCAACATGCTCTTCTTGTTGTAGGATTTGCTTTAAATAAGATTCAATAATATCAGACATATTTCTATTTTTCACATTCATCACCTCAAGCCTGATTCTTATTTTGACTAATTTTGACTATTCAACCATATCATACGATAACCGACCTTAACTAGTCAATTCAAAAGCTCGGTAATTGGAGGTGTGACAAAAGTCGTTAAGACTCGATGCACTGGACCAAAAGCGTCTGACTTTTAGAATCTGATTTGAATACTTATCTTAACGATGATTATCTACTGTTATAGAAAAAATTTGACATATCGCATCTTTATATAGCAAAAAGGCAACGCAAAGGAATGTTGGTCAAATCCTTTACGCTACCCTCAAGTGGCATTGCGTTTGCCTCATTTTTTTAAATCAAAATCATTAGATGGTTTTAAGATACGCCACCTTATGCTAAGGCTGAGATCAGCTTGTCGGTGAAGGCTGCTGTTGTTAAATCACCGCCTAAGTCTCGGGTAAAGTTACCTGCGTCGGACAAGACCGAATTCAAAGCGTCACGCAAACGAGTGGCATCTGCCTGTAAACTGATGTGGTCAAGTAGGTCCGCAAAGGCCAATAAGATGGCTGTGGGGTTGGCAAGTCCTTGGCCGGCAATATCTGGTGCTGATCCGTGAACGGCTTCAAATATCGCCACGTCGTCCCCCAAATTAGCACCTGGCACTAAACCTAAACCACCAATTAAACCGGCCATCAAATCAGATAAAATATCGCCGTATAAGTTTTCGGTGACGACCACATCGTACTGTTGAGGACGCATCACCAATTGCATGGCCATGTTGTCGACCAACACTTCCGTTGCTTCAATTTGCGGATATTTAGTGGCAATTTCACGCGCCACTTTTAGGAATAATCCGTCCGATAGTTTCATAATGTTGGCTTTAGTGACGATAGCGACCTTTTTCCGGTTATTAGCCACGGCATACTCAAAGGCCGCTGTGACAATCCGTTCTGTCGCCTGTCTGGTAATGATTTTGATGGAATGGGCTTCGTCAGGTGAAATCTGCTCTTCTACGCCCGCGTATAAATCTTCTGTATTCTCCCGGAATAAAACGATATCCACATCCCGATGAAGGGCTGGAATTTGGCCTAGTACACGGATTGGGCGGATGTTTGTATGCAATTGATAATGTTTTCTAAGCGATACGTTGACCGATCTGAATCCCTCACCAATTGGTGTTGCAACAGGCCCTTTTAAGGCAACCTTGTGGGTATCGATGGCGTCGTAAACAGCTTGGGGGATCAATTCACCCGTTTCATCAATGGCGTCTTGACCAGCGACTACTTCGTCCCAGATAATTGGACTGCCTAGGGCTTTTGCCACTTGCTTGACCACTTGTGTAATTTCTTTTCCAATCCCGTCCCCAGGAATTAAGGCGATTGTATGTGTATTCGTCATGAAACCACTCCTTTTAAAGTCGATAATATAATAGCTTTAATTGATTCATCATTATTGGAAAACGGGTAACAAACCAAAGATGGCAGCAGTGATCACGTAGACAACGAAAATGCCAAGTGACACGACCAATCCTTTCTTCTGCCAGTCGCCCCATTCCACGCCAGTTAAACCAAGTAGTACGTACGAGAAAGGTACTAGCGGGCTGAACAGGTGGAAAGATTGACCGATTAACGATGCAAAAGTCAGTTGTAGCGGGGTAAATCCGTAAGCGTATCCGGCTTCTGACAAGATAGGCATCATGCCGTAGTAGAAGGCGTCATTATGTAGAAAATAAGTACCTGGCGCTGAAACAATGGCAACGATTAGGCCATAGAAACCACTTAATGACTCAGGAATGATCGTGATTAGGGAAGTGGCGATGGCGTCTGACATGCCGGTGGCGTTTAAAATCCCCATGAAAATACCGGCACCAAACACGGTCATCACTACCTGGTTGGCTTCAGATGCGTTACTGTCAATTCGTGCTTTTTGATCTTTAGGATTTGGATAGTTGACTAGTAAGGTGATCACAGTCCCTAACATAAAGATAATCGCTGAAGGCACAGACCCTTCAACCAATAAACCAATAGCTACAAGGACGATAATTAAGTTAATCCAGACATTTTTAGGTCGACGTAATTCAAGGGTTTCTGGGTCGTCGATAACCATCATGGCCTGCATTTCTTGTTCAGACAGGTTTACTACACCAAGGATCTTCCGTTCTTGTAAACCAAAAATCCAAGCGATGATAAACATATAAATCAAACCAGCTACCATCATCGGCACTAGTCCGCGCATGACATCATTGGTTTCAACCCCCATAACTGCGATAGCACGGGCAGTTGGTCCACCCCAAGGCAGTAAGTTAACGATTGAGTGTGACGTCATGGTTAAAACAGCTAAGTTCAACAAGGACATATTCAGTTTCTTGTAAATTGGCACCATAGCGGTACAGACAATAATCATCGTTGCTGTCCCATCACCGTTTAAGGAAACAGCAGCCGTTAAGGCAACAGTAGCCAAGGCCACTTTTAAGGGGTCCCCTTTGGCAAAACGAATCATCGCGTTAGACAATGGATCGAATAGACCTGCATCAATCATGATGGTAAACATGTATATTGCGAAGAATAACATAATTCCGGTAGATGACGTGGTCCCCAAGCCATCCATTGCCGCTTGGCCGATATCAATCTGCCACAAACCAAAGACTTGCCCAATCAGCGCCCATAACAATGGCAAGAATACTAAACCAATGAAGGGTGACATCTTCCTACGCATAATCACAAACATGAAAATGACAATCAGGGCATACCCCATAAATGCAATCATTAAAAAACACCTCTTATTTTCTCATTATTTTATATGTGTTTTATCATGTTCTAAATACAATCAATTGTCAATGAAATTTCCGCAAAAAAACCAAACGTGTCAAGTTATCTAACATTTTATGGAACCTATGTTTTATTTAATGCCAAATAAAAAAAGCCAACAAAATATAGGCTTTTGCTGGCTTTGTCAAAAATTGAATAGGTTACATCAATTTTTGTTTTTATGATAAATTAAAAATACTTTGTTTCACTCGGTAAATTGTCTTCCGAAATCCGTCATTCATATCAAGATAACTGACATGACAGGTTGGATTTTTTATAAATTCCCTAACAAGGTCCGCATTTCTAGAAAGTCGTCTGTTGTGCAGGTGGCTACTGTGTTTGGCACTTCTGTTTTACTGTAGTGGATAGCTTGCCATCCGGCTTGAATGGCCCCTTCGATGTCGTTTTGGTAGTCATCACCGACGAACAAGATTTCTTGAGGCGCAACATTTAAATCAGCAGCAATGGCGTCAAATACCTTGCGTTGTGGTTTTGACCCGCCCATACTTTCTGAAATATACCATTTATCCCGGTCGATCAATTGGTCGACGCCTAGGTTGGTCAATTTGTCGATTTGAGCCTCTGTTGTCCCGTTGGTTAAGACAAATAAGGTCATCCCCTTAGACAAGGCTGCTTCCATCAAGGCGACTAAGTCTTCGCTCAATCTTAATTGTTCTTGATAGTGGTTTTTCAGTTGATTGAATTTTTTAGCAGTTGCTTGGTCAATCGCATGACCGAAATGGGCGTAAGTCTCAATGACCCGGTCATTTTTGAAGGCAGATTCTATCTTTTCACCAGCCATAAAGGCTTGATATTCTTGCTCGGAGAATTCAGCGTAGACTTGATTGAAAGTTTCAAAATCAACGTCTAAATGGTGGTCTGTTGCCTGCATATCTCGGTAGGTTTCTTCATAGATGGTTAATCGGTTGTACAAGGTATCGTCTAAATCAAATCCAATTGCTTTCATATCTATCCCCTTTTCAATCATTTTCATATGATAACAAATAGCGGCCTTAAACGCACATATTACGAAAAAAAGACGACCCTATTCTGAAGTTAGATAGGGCCGTCAATTTGTCTACATTTTTTAGTAGATTTTGTCATTATATTTTAAAAGTTGAAAAAAGGATTTTGCTGAGTTTCTTATCGTTTTGCATTTCAAGCTGGCAAGCGCGGGCATATTGGTATTCATAAATGTACTGTTGGCCAATATTTTGAATACTTTTCAAGCTGGCCTGTTGGTAACCATTCTGACTCAAACTGGCTAAATTACCCTCTAAAAGACCATGCAATTGCGCTTTAAAATCTTCAAGTGAGTGCGCTTTATAAACATCCCGGCCGGCTTTTAAATAATCAAAGACCGGTAAGTCAGATACAATCGTGTTCACCTTGCTAGCTAATGCTTCAAGTAAGACGATTCCTTCTGTTTCCTCGTGGGTCATGAATAAATAGACATCTGCCATTTGATAGGCCACGCGGACCTGGTCACGCGGGATATAGCCGGCAAAAATCAAATTCGGCAACTTGGTAGCGATGGCTTTTTTGACATCTTTAGGCAAGGCATGAGGATTGGAATAACCAAACCAAATAAAGGTAACATCCGGCATTTGCTTGGCCAACTCGACAAATTCGATAATCCCCTTACGCTCAATTTGTAGACCCACTGAAATGGCTACTTTTTGGTCTGGACGCAAGTTAAACCGTGCCCGCATGTCGGCCACTTCTTCTTGACTAGCTTGCCAATAAGTTAGGTCAATCCCATTTGAAATGACATGTATAGGTTTATCGATGTCATATTTTTCAAGTAAGTTTTTAGCATACTGACTTGGCGTCAGGATCAAATCTGCCGAGTTGTAGCAGGTGTTGAGCCAGTATTTAAAACCGAGTGACGCTTGGTTAGAAAAGGTGTAGGAATTCTTGAAATCCTCCATAGTTGAGTGAGCATGGTAGATGACAGGTTTACCAGCGGCTTTTGCCTTTTTGGCAACAACAAGGGAATGCGGAAAGACGGTATTGATGTGAACCATGTCGAAGTCATCCTTGTAGTTGGTTGTATAAGCAATGCCCGCGGATTCAAGGGCCATTTCCTGGTGCAACTGGGCGCGTCCTACCCCACTTTGTTGAATTGATTTCTTCATATCACTATGCAATAAAATTTTCATCATAGACTCCTATATCCACTTACTCACTAGCTCAACTAAAAAGATGGTTGAATAGGAGTAAATCAAAATGGTAACGGGTTTCCCTACTGCCAAGACTTGAATGAAACGTGACAGAGACAAATTGGTTAAACCAGCCACATAGCAAATCACATCAGCCGGCATAAAGGGCAGGATCAAACCTAAAATCAAGACACGTTTAAAGCCCGACCGGTCATCTAGCCAACTTAAGGCCTTATTATAGTATTTGTCCCCCACCAACATATGGACCAAGCTCCGACCATATTTTCGAGCCAAATAGAAGTTGAATATAGACCCTAGGAAAATGGGCATCAAATTCCAAACAAAGCCCCATACATTACCAAACATGTATACGCCAAGTGGGATGGTAATTGATCCTGGTATGACGGGTACAACCGTTTGTATAAATTGAATCACTACGAACATCAGCGGTGCGGCAATCCCAAAGTGGCCCATAAATCTTAAAAAAGCCACCTTATCTGTCAACAAACCATTCCGCCATGCCCAAACAATAAAGATTACAGTCGCAATCGTACCCAGAATATTCAGTAAATGAATCAATCGCTGTACGAATTGTTTCCGATGCATATCCATAGTCAACCTCCCCTCAATAGTCTACGCTATTGTCTGAAATTCTAATCACCTTTAGTATAACGTATTTCTTCGATTTGTATTGTAAACTTTTTATAAGGAAGAATCATAGGTCAAAAGTACCATTACAGACATAGAAAATGAAAAAAGGCGCAAGCACCTAGGCCAAGATAGGAAGATGAACCCCTCTTTTCTACAAACGCCGAGTCTCGCTCCTTTTTAAAAATACACGAAATTTATAAATAAAAAAAAGATAGCCCTCTTGAGCTACCCCATTAGTCGGGAAAACAGGATTCGAACCTGCGACCCCTTGGTCCCAAACCAAGTGCTCTACCAAGCTGAGCTATTTCCCG
>NZ_DJUR01000030.1 GCF_002440555.1 Aerococcus sp. UBA6277 | reverse complement strand
TTTTAATGGCGTTGTAGTTCATATCAGTTTATTACTTATCTTGATTGGTTTCTTATTGATTGGCAACACCGGAATGGCCATCTTGATTTTTATTTTAATTGCCTTTAGTGTTGTGATTTTAAAAGTGAGACTAGGAGATGCCTTCCAAGTCCTTTTCAAATCACCGAAGCATAATACTAGCCACTTTGCTGGTGAAATGGCCATGCTATTGATTGCAGCCTTTATTCGTTTTGCTATCTGGCGGATTAGTACGGGTAGCTAATGTCTGAGTGTTAATAGAGGATTTGACTTCACTTCACATTATGTTTTTGTGAATTAAATGGTTTGAGTTATAATCGAATTAGATAGACAAGTTACTGATATCAAAATGAATAAAAAGGAGCGTTAATTTAGTTGAAACTGTTAACATTAAATACTCATTCTTATGGTGAAGATGATCAAGATCAAAAATTAGCTTTTATTGCGCAATCGATTGCTGAGTGGGATATCGATGTAGTGGGCTTACAAGAAGTTAATCAGAAAATTATTGGACATCGAGTAGACGTTAAAAATATTGAGAACTTTGTCCCTATGGATGGGCAAGTGAATGTTAAAGAAGATAATTTTGCTATGCGTTTAGTAGCATTATTAGCGGAATTAGGCAAAACCTACTATTGGGCGTGGGCTATGACTCATATTGCGCATGACACAATGCAAGAGGGTGTAGCGATTTTATCAAAATACCCAATTGATAGCGTCACTAGCTATAACGTATCAAAAAGTCATGATTGGTATGACTATAAAACACGGCGTATTCTTACGGCTAAGATCACTAAACCAAATGGCGAAAGCTTTATGGCGGTTTCTGGCCACTTCTCATGGTGGCACGGGAAAAATAATGAAGAATTTCATTATGAATGGCAAGAAACTGAAAAATACCTGGCTAGAACTAAGTTGCCAATTTATTTTATGGGTGACTTTAATAATCCTGCCGGGACAGATGGTTATGACTACATGGTGTCAACAGCTATTCCAATTACAGACTCGTATATGATTGCAGAAGAAACTATCGGTGGACCGACAGTATTGAAAGAAATCGGTGGCTGGACCGGGCTTAAAGAACAAATTCGTATTGACTATATCTTCGTACCTAAAGGTGTCGCAGTACAAAAATCCGAAGTTGTGTTTGATGGCGAACGCCAGCAAGCCGTATCAGACCACTCAGGTGTACTAGTAGAAACTATTGACTAGAAGCTAAATATAAAGATAAATATTGAAACTACGTATGTAAATATGGCAACATTAGAATGATTACTAGCTAGATTTTCTGATTTATCTACAATATTTAAGGCTAACAAATGTTAGAAGTAGCAAGAAGAAGGGCAATATTTTTAATTAAATAAAACATTTAAAAGGACCGTGAGAGTGGGAAATTCTCGCGGTCTTTTTGCTATAGTAAAAAAAAAGATGCAAACGGTTGCACAAAAGTATTTTACAGTGTATAATTTGTTTTGAGTTATGAAACCGTTATCAAAAGGGTGTAAATGAAGGAGCGAAAAAAATGAAGAGACTGTTTACGTTTGAATTTTGGCAACAATTTGGGAAGGCTTTGATGGTTGTTATTGCAGTTATGCCAGCTGCAGGTTTAATGATTTCAATTGGTAAGACCATTCCCTTGTTTGCTGAAAATATTAGTTTTTTAGTCACTACGGGCGGCGTGTTAGAGTCAATTGGTTGGGCCATTATTGGTAACCTGCATTTATTATTTGCGATTGCAATTGGTGGTTCATGGGCTAAGGACCGTGCTGGTGGGGCCTTTGCGGCAGCTGTTGCTTTTGTCTTAATTAACCGGATTACAGGTGCCTTGTTTGGCGTTACAGCTGAAATGTTAGCTGATCCTGCTGCTGTGACAAGCACGGTATTTGGTCAAACGATTCCTGTAAATGGCTACTTTACTAGTGTTCTAGAAGCGCCAGCTTTAAACATGGGGGTATTTGTAGGGATTATTTCAGGTTTTATTGGGGCGAGTGCTTACAATAAATACTACAACTATCGTAAATTACCAGAAGTGTTGTCCTTCTTTAATGGTAAACGCTTTGTACCATTTGTCGTGATTGCATGGGCATTAGTGACTGCTTTAGGTTTAGCAGTTGTTTGGCCAGTGATTCAATCAGGTATTAACGCATTTGGTCAATGGATTGCAACTTCTCAAGATACTGCGCCAATCTTAGCGCCATTTATTTTTGGTACTTTAGAACGTCTATTGTTACCGTTTGGTTTACATCACATGTTAACCATTCCGATTAACTACACCGAACTTGGTGGTACATATGAAATTTTAACGGGTGCGCAAGCGGGTGCACAAGTAGTTGGACAGGACCCATTATGGTTAGCTTGGGCAACTGACTTAGCAAACTTCAACAATGCTGGTGACACGCAAAATTATCAATATGTACTAGAAAATTGGGTGCCTGCTCGTTTCAAAGTTGGGCAAATGATTGGTTCCTCAGGTATCTTGATGGGGTTAACCTACGCAATGTACCGCAATGTTGACCAAGATAAGAAAGATAAATATAAACCAATGTTCATTTCAGCTGCGGCTGCCGTTTTCCTAACTGGGGTAACTGAACCATTGGAATACATGTTTATGTTCGTCGCTATGCCTTTATATGTGGTGTATGCAGTGATTCAGGGAGCGGCATTTGCTATGGCGGATGTGTTAAACCTACGCGTGCATTCGTTCGGGACTATTGAATTCTTGACCCGTATCCCATTATCAGCGCAAGCTGGTATTATGGGTGACGTGATTAACTTTATCTTGGTGACACTGGTATTTGGTGTATTAACATACTTTATTGCAAACTTCATGATTAAGAAATTTAAATACGCAACACCTGGTCGTTTAGGTAACTACGAAGAGGGATTGGGGGCTGAACAAGCTGATAAAGCAGCTGACGGCCAAACTTCAGCCATTGCCTCAAATGCGAGCGAGCAACAAATTGCAGATGTTATCTACTTATTAGGTGGCCGTGAAAATATCGACTTTGTAGATGCTTGCATGACACGACTACGCGTGACAGTTAAGGACACTGAAAAAGTAGCTAGTGATGAGTATTGGAAAGCAGCTGGTGCTATGGGATTAATGGTTCGTGGTACTGGTGTACAAGCAATTTACGGACCAAAATCTGACATTCTAAAATCTGACATCAACGACTTGTTGGACGCTGGTACTGCTATTCCGGCACCTTCAGACAAGGTGACAGGCAAAGCGGGAGCTAGCGAACCAGTGGCCACGTCTCAGAAAGCAGCTGCATCTGGTCAAGCATCACCTGTTTTAGCACCGGTTGCTGGTCAATTGTTAGATATCTCTCGTGTAAATGACCCTGTATTCTCGGAAAAAATGATGGGTGACGGTTACGCTGTCGAGCCGGATGCAGACGCTAAAACTGCTAAAGTTTATGCGCCAGTAGCTGGTAAAATCGTGTCGATTTTCCCAAGTCATCATGCAATCGGGATTCAAACGAGCGATGGCCTTGAAGTATTGATCCACATGGGGATTGATACCAACAATTTTGACCCGGAAATCTTTGGTTTAACGGTAGCCGTGGACCAAGAAGTGACTGCTGGTCAGGTGATTGGCGAAATTAACTTACAAGCGATCGAAGAGGCTAACAAGGAAAAAACAGTGATTGTGGTTGTGACGAATAGTGAATCTATTGACCGGATTGAATTAGCTAGCGTTGACCAACACATCGATGGCGGTCAAGAAGCAGGTAAAATTCACTTTTAATATAGTCATAATGAAAAATGTCGGCTTGATGTTTACCGTTGAAGATAGTAAATCTTAGGGTCAGCTAAGTCGATAAGGAGGATAGTTAATGGTTATGGGCCATTAGCTATTTTTCTATCTTTATATGTAAGCGTTTACTTGTTGTAAGTGTCAAAATAAAACATAGAAATGAGGAGAACCAATGGATTCAGCAGCTTTATACCACCGACCGGAGAGTGAATTTGCCTATTTATATGATGAAGATACCGTCCATATTCGTCTGAGGACCAAGAAAGATGACGTAGCCCAGGTGGACTTGCTGGCGGGGGATACCTACCTACATTATTCGGAGGCTTGGTACCGGACCAGTCAGGAAATGACGAAAGTCGCCTCTAGTGACCTCCATGACTATTGGCAGTATGAGTGGCAATTAGCGCCCAACCGTCTAGCTTATGCCTTTCGTGTCCAGGACATTGCCGGGAATGAGGTCTTTTATTGTGATCGCGGAGTTTACCCAGGAGATGATCCCCATATTTTAGGCCAAGTCAATGCTTATTTCCGCCTGCCATATTTTCATGAAAGTGACCGGGTTAAGACGCCAACTTGGGTGAAAGACACGGTCTGGTATCAGATTTTCCCTGAACGTTTTGCGAACGGAGACCCCACAAATGACCCAGAAAATACTTTACCTTGGGGTTCCAGGGCCCATCCCCGTCATGATGATTTCTATGGCGGAGACTTGCAAGGGATTATCGACCATCTGGATTATTTGGCTGATTTGGGGATCACTGGCATCTATCTCACCCCGATTTTCAAGGGGGACACTAACCATAAATACGATACCAGCGACTATATGACCATCGATCCAGCCTTCGGTGACGCTGAATTATTTGGCAAAATGGTCAGCCAAGCCCATGATCGGGGCATTCGGGTAATGCTGGACGCTGTCTTTAACCATATCGGCTATGCATCCAGTCAATGGCAAGACGTCTTGGTCAATCAGGACCAGTCTATCTACAAAAACTGGTTCCATATCCAAGACTTTCCCGTTCAAGCCTTTGGGGCGATTGACTATAGTGGCGGCGAGCGGTTTGACCGCCAGCAATTGACCTATCAGACCTTTGCCTTTGAACCCCACATGCCCAAATTAAATACGGCAAACCCTGAGGTAAAAGCCTACTTGTTAGACGTTGCCCGTCACTATATTCAAAATTTTGATATCGACGGCTGGCGGTTGGATGTTGCCAATGAAGTGGACCATCAATTCTGGAAAGACTTCCACCGGGCTTGCGTCAATTTGAAAGAAGATTTCTATATCGTCGGTGAAATCTGGCATTCAGCTCAGCGTTTCCTTGAAGGGGACGAATTCCATGCCATCATGAATTATCCGATGACAGACCAAATCAAGGACTTCTTTTTTGGACCGACAGAAAAAGACCAAATAGAGGACGGGGCAACAAATCAAGACATGACCAACCGGCAGTTTATGGACCGGATGACCAGTCAACAAATGCTTTACCGAACGCAAACCAACCAAGCCCAGTTTAACCTACTAGATTCACACGATACCGACAGGATCCTGACCCGGGCAAAATACGACAAGGATAAAGTTCAGTCAGCTCTTGCCTTTACCTTCCTTCAAACCGGTACGCCTTGCATCTATTACGGCACGGAAATCGGTCTGGACGGTGGCGACGACCCAGACAACCGCAAATGCATGGTCTGGGAAAAGGACAAGCAAGACCAAGCTATGTGGCAATTTACCAAGGATCTGATTCAAATGCGACGGAACTATAGTGATCTCATCAACTTGGGGACCCTAGACTGGTCACAAGACTTGCCTAGTGAGCGAATTTTAGCCTTTACAAAGACTTACCGAGGGCAAACCCTGCGTGCCTATTTTAACCAGGGTAATCAAGACTTGCAGATTGGTCTAGAGAAAAATACAAAAATTGTCCTCACGAACCTTGCAGATATTGAAGGCGGTTACATTAAGGTGAGACCGGGAACCTACATGGTTAGTGTAAATTAAACTAGTCGACAGTAAAGAATACTTTGCAATATATTAAAAGTAAAAAAATATTTTTAAAACCTACACGAAAACGGTTGCAAAGATTGAAAGCGTGTGCAATAATTTGTGCAAGCGATTACATTATGGGTATTTATATTTTAGGAGGAAAAGTAAATGAGTAAATTGCAGTGGAAGAAAACAGCCTTTGGTTTGGTAACAGCGTCAGCTGCTTTAGTGCTTGCAGCATGTGGGAATGGTGGCGAAGAATCCGCTAGTTCAGATGGCGGATCAGATAGCGCAAGCGGTAGCACCTTACAGGTATCAGTTGGTGCTGACTACGTGGATTACGTAAATGAAATTGCCCCAGCTTTTGAAGAAGAGACAGGGATTGACGTTGAAGTTGTTGAGCGTGAAATGTTCGAAACCTTAGATTCACTTTCATTAGATGGTCCAGCAGGGATTGCGCCAGACGTGACAATCGCCCCTTACGACCGGATTGGAAATCTAGGTATTCAAGGACATTTATTACCAGTAACACTGCCAGATGATGGTCGTTACGATGAAACAGATGAGCGTCAAGTAACAGCTAATGACGAAATTTACGGTATGCCTTATGTAGTTGAAGCCTTAGTCCTTTACTACAACAAAGAATTAATCGATACTGCCCCAACAACATTTGAAGAATTAGAAGCCTTGTCAGAAGATTCAGCTTATGACTACTCTTCTGAATCAGGCAAAAACACCGGCTTCTTAGCAAACTGGGTAGACTTCTACTCTGCTTACGGTTTAATTGCTGGTTACGGTGGCTACATCTTCGGGCAAGATGGTACTGATACATCTGACATCGGTTTAAATACTGAAGGTGCTGTTGAAGGGATTGAATACGCACAAACATGGTACGAAAAATGGCCAGAAGGTATGTTAGATACAACTTCAGCTGGTAGCTTCGTAGATGAAACCTTCATCTCTGGTGACGCAGCTGTAGTAATCGGCGGACCATGGTCTGCAGCGTCTTACCAAGAAGGTGGCGTTGACTACGGCGTTGCTTCAATCCCAACATTGCCAAATGGCGAAGCTTACCAAACATTCGGTGGTGGTAAGGGCTGGGTTGTTTCAGGCTATACTGAAAATGAAGAAGCCGCACAACAATGGTTAGAATATGTAACGACTGAAGAAAATATGAATAGCCTACATGAATTTAACTCAGAAGTACCAGCTAACCAACAAGCTCGTCAGGCAATTGTGGATGCAGGTGAAAATGAATTAGCTATCGCTGTTATCGAGCAATATAACGATGCTGTACCAATGCCAAATATTCCAGAAATGGCTGAAGTTTGGACAGGTGCTGAAACAATGATGTTTGATGCAGTATCAGGCAACAAATCTGCACAACAATCAGCAGACGACGCTGTTCAAGTGATTGTAGATAACATTGCACAAAAATACTAAATGACACACCTTTAAAAAAATTGAGGATGGTTTAGCTAATGGTTTAGTAATCATCGCTGAGCCATCCTTATTATTATTAGAAGTGGCATAAATTTTTAAGTAATGAACCATTGAACAAAAAGAATCTATGATACTTGTCATGGTTTTCTAGTGAAGGAGTTGGTTGCAGTGGTTAAAACTGCAAAAGAAAGAAAAAAAGTGAACTTCACTTCTGAGCAAAAGAGTCGTATCAATCAAGCGACTTTAGCCTCAATCATCCCCGGTGGTGGACAATTCGTAAACAAGCAAGTCCTAAAAGGTGTCATCTTTTTAGTGATTTTTGCCTTATACATTCTCCACTTATTCAGCTTTGGGTTTGATGCCTTCAACGGCTTGATTACCCTAGGTGTAACACCTCGTGAAGATCATTCCCTCTTCTTATTAATTGAAGGGGTACTTGAATTATTAATAACTGTCATCTTTGTTATTTTCTACGCCGTACAAATGTGGGATGCGCGCAATGTGGCTAAACTAAACGCCATCAACCCAGATAAGGTCAACCGATCAGCCAAGGATATCTTAAATAACCTTTACGAATCAGGTTTCCCATATCTATTAACCATCCCAGCTTATATTTTAATGCTATTTGCTATTGTTTTCCCGGTAGTGGTAACGATTCTAATCGTATTTACCAACTACGACTTCCAACACATTCCACCCGCTAAATTAATCGAGTGGACTGGGTTTGAAACCTTTAATTCAATCTTTACCCTAACAACTTATCGAGAAACATTCGGTGCTGTATTCTCGTGGACAGTCATTTGGACCCTATTTGCCACAACCTTGCAAGTAGGTCTAGGGATTTTCCTAGCGATTCTGATGAATCAACCGTTCATCAAATTCCGTCGCTTCTTCGGGGTAATCCTACTATTACCATGGGCGGTACCAGCCTTTATCTCGATCCTAACCTTTTCAAACATGTTCAACCCATCTGCCGGAGCCATCAACTCCCAGGTCATTCCGTTTATCAATAACCTGATTCCATTCTTGGAAATTCCAGCATTAGCCTGGAAAACGGACCCATTCTGGACCAAGGTAGCTTTAATTTCTATCCAGGGTTGGCTTGGTTTCCCATATATTTACGTATTGACCACGTCAATTTTGCAATCTATTCCAGGTGAGTGGTACGAAGCCGCTTCAATCGATGGGGCTTCACCAATCCAAAAATTCCG
The DNA here is from genome assembly GCF_002440555.1 of Aerococcus sp. UBA6277. Classification (GTDB taxonomy): domain Bacteria; phylum Bacillota; class Bacilli; order Lactobacillales; family Aerococcaceae; genus Aerococcus. Next base: position 15,378 of record NZ_DJUR01000030.1, on the reverse strand, counting down.
ATTCATTACCTTCCCGCATATCTTGTCAGTTGCGGCACCGGTACTAATCACGCAATATACAGGAAACTTCAACAACTTCACAATGATTTACCTATTTAATGAAGGTGGACCTGGTTCTGTAGGGAACAATGCCGGGACTACAGATATTTTGATTTCATGGGTCTACAAGTTGACAACAGGGCAATCGCCACAATATAACGTATCATCCGCGATTACCATCATCATCTCAACTATAGTCATTGTGATTTCATTGATCATCTTTAAACACACCAATGCTTTTGAAATGGAGGATTAAGCCATGGCTGAGAAAAAATTAGCTAACACGCAAAAACGCGGCCGCTTTTGGACCCAATTCTTTACCTATGCCTTCTTAGTCTTTATGGCAATCATCATCATATATCCCTTACTGATCACTATTACATCAGCCTTCAGGGGTGGAAACTTAATTGCCTTTAACTTGAACTTCTCAGGTCAGTTTACCCTAAGTAACTTTGAACGCTTGTTTACAGAAACCCAATATGGTCAGTGGTACATTAATACTTTAATCGTTGCGGTGATTACCATGGCCTTACAGGTAACGATTATTACCTTAGCCGGATATGCCTACTCAAGATACCGGTTCGCAGGGCGTAAACAATCCCTAAAATTCTTCATCATCGTTCAAATGGTCCCAACAACAGCAGCCTTAACCGCCTTTTATGTTATGGCCTTACTAGTTGGCGGATTAGACAAATTATGGTTCTTGATTTTCGCCTATGTCGGCGGGTCAATCCCAATGAACTCATGGTTGATGAAAGGGTATTTTGATACCGTGCCAATTGACTTAGATGAATCCGCAAAATTAGACGGTGCAGGCCACTTACGGACCTTTGGACAAATCGTCTTACCGTTAGTGCGTCCAATGATTTCAGTGCAAGCCTTATGGGCATTTATGACACCATTCGGTGAGTACATGCTAGCCCGTTTCATCTTGCGTTCACCAGAAAATTACACCGTAGCCATTGGGTTACAACAATTTATTACCAACCCTCGTGAACAACGGGTAACCCTATTCGCGGCAGGGGCGATCTTAATCGCCTTACCAATTTCAATCATGTTCTTCTACTTACAAAAGAACTTTGTATCTGGTTTAACTGCTGGTGGTACGAAAGGGTAATACATGATTTTTCACAAGTAACTTCCGGATTAAGCAAGCAATTAGCAGATAGAAAGATAGGCGATGAACGTGTTAAAAGCAATATTTCCCATCAATTACTTTATGAGTATTTGGACACCAAGCAAAATTTGGTTTAATCGTCATGACCTCAAATGGTGGCAAATGTTGCTGGTCATCCTCTTCTTAAACGGTTTGATGACAGTTCCAGTAACCCTAAACTATGCCAATATGACCGAGTTTCCCGTAACCGACTACTATCCCAATGCCATGGCTCTTGTAGACGACCAAGTGGTGGCCGAGATCCAACAAGTCACCTTTGAAAATGGCGAAATGCTGATCGACCAACCAGTGGTTTCAGAAAGGGCTGAAGGAACCGTCGCCTTTGGATTAGCAGACGATCAGCTAGAGGCACTGGCAGCTAGCGGGAAGACGGCACTCATTTTTCAAGAGAATCAATTCGTCTTAATGGAAGATGGGGCGCCGACGGCAACGGTCCTTTATACCAAAAACTTCGACTTGACAGGACTCGACCAAGCAGGGATTCAGGAAATTTTGAGCCAACAATGGTTAGACCAAAATCGCGTCTTAGTGGTCTTGATCTTCTCGAGTGTGATCAGCTTGATATTCCTAGCCATGAACTTATTCTTGGTTGGGATTGCAGCCCTCATGTTCTATATGACCAAGGGGAGCCCGGTTACGTCTATTGAAACTTATAAAGAGTCCATCAATTTAATCCTAAATGCCTTATCACTGCCGACCTTCTTGGCTATGGCTTACGGTTTATACAACTTTGATGTATCTTTAATCGCTAGCTTGCAGACAATCGGTCTAGTGACCATGCTGCTCTTAGTCATGTGGAAGACAAGATTTCGCGACCAAACCTTGGACGAATTTCAACTGTTGGAAGCTTAATCCAGCCAGTATGATTTTGAAGCCTGTTTGAACCTAGACCAGATGCTTTAAATGGATCATGTACCACCTTTAACAAGTTTAAGAAAATGACAATTGAACTGTGCATTTTTGAAGATAGGAGAATGCCTTGTGGCTGAAATAAAATTAAATCATATTTATAAAAAATACGACAATGCGGAGAAGTTTTCGGTAACGGACTTCAATTTAGATATTAAAGACAACGAATTTATCGTTTTCGTAGGCCCTTCTGGATGCGGGAAATCGACAACCTTACGAATGGTAGCCGGTTTAGAAGATATTACTAAGGGGGACTTGGTCATTGGCGGACAAGTCGTTAACGATGTGGCACCTAAAACACGTGACATTGCAATGGTATTCCAAAACTATGCCTTATACCCACATATGACTGTGCGTGAAAACATGGCATTCGGTTTGAAATTGCGTAAGGTAGACAAAAAAGAAATTGATACGCGCGTGGATGAAGCGGCAGAATTACTGCAAATCACGGACCTATTAGAACGTAAACCAGCTGCCTTATCTGGTGGGCAACGTCAACGTGTTGCCCTAGGTCGTGCGGTTGTTCGTCAGCCAAAAGCCTTTTTAATGGATGAACCTTTATCCAACTTGGATGCCAAATTACGGGTTCACATGCGGTCTGAGATCGCTAAATTACATAAACGTTTAAACACGACAATCATCTATGTAACCCATGACCAAACAGAAGCCATGACTTTGGCTGACCGGATTGTCATCATGAATGCTGGTGAAATCCAACAGGTAGGGACACCGCTTGAAGTCTATAATAATCCAGAAAATGCCTTTGTAGCAGCCTTTATGGGTTCTCCTGCAATGAACCTGGTAGATGTGAAGTATGAAGCTGGTCATATTCATTTAGAAGGTGGCACCAAGCTTGAAGTGACCCCACCATCTCGGCGCATTTTAGACGAGAAAGGTTATGACGGCAAAACAGTGACTTTTGGTATTCGTCCAGAAGATATGCAGTCTGAGCAATTGGCTTTAGACGCTACACCAGAAACGGTTGTCGAACCAACCATTACGGTATCCGAATTAACAGGGGCAACATCTATCCTATACTTAGATGTTAATGGACAAGAGTTCATTGCTGTGGTAGATTCCCGTGACTACCACGAAGTTGGTTCAACCATCAAGATTGCCTTTAACATGAATAAGGCCCACTTCTTCGATGTTGAAACAGGCAAAGTGATTAAATAGCACGACCGAGGTACATGCGAATCTTAACACGAACCGTATGTGCCTTTTCTTATCGAAAATAAAGAAACCGGTTGCATAATATTGAGATAACATTTTATAAGGAGGATTCACATGACAGAATCAGTAACAAAATTAAAGGTAGGTATTATCGGATGCGGAGGCATTGGGATGCAGAAGCATTTACCGGCCTTAGCCCAAGTTGAAGGGGTAGAATTGGTGGCTTTTTGTGATTTGGTCGAAGACCGGGCCCTGGCTGGAAAAGCCAAATTTGGTACCAGTGAATCCAATGTATATACCGATTACCTGAATATGTTGGCTGAAGAAAGTTTAGATGTGGTCCATGTCTGTACCCCAAATGCGACGCATGCTGAATTATCCATTGCAGCGCTTGATGCAGGCAACCACGTCATGTGCGAAAAACCTATGGCCAAAACAGCTGAAGAAGGTCGCGCGATGATCGAAGCGGCTGAACGAAACGGTAAAAAATTAACTATCGGCTACCAAAACCGTTTTAGAAAGGACAGCCAATACCTAAAAGCCATCTGCCAAGAGGGTCAATTAGGAGAAATTTACAATGCTAAAGCGCATGCTATTCGTCGTCGTGCTGTCCCAACTTGGGGTGTGTTCCTTGATGAGGAAGCGCAAGGAGGAGGCCCTTTAATTGATATCGGTACTCATGCACTTGATCTAACTTTATGGATGATGGACAATTATCAGCCCAAATACGTAGTTGGAAATACATATAGAAAATTAGCTGATACAGAAAATGCTGCTAATGCTTTTGGTTCTTGGGATCCCAAAGAGTTTAATGTTGAAGATTCAGCCTTTGGTTATATCGTCATGGAAAATGGTGCGAGTATTTATCTAGAATCATCGTGGGCCTTGAATACCGTTAAGTCGGGTGAAGCGAAAACGACCTTGCACGGGACTAAGGGCGGCGCGGATATGAATGATGGGTTAACGATTAATGGTGAAGACCATGGCCTATTATTCGACAAGCAAGTCATTGTTGACCCAGGTGCAGTTGACTTCTTTGAAGGGGATGCTGATGACCCCGAAGTGTTGGAAGCAAAGCAGTGGATCCAAGCCATTATTCATGATACAGAGCCGGCTGTAAAACCGCGAGAAGCTTTAATAGTGACTGAAATTCTAGAAGCCATTTATCAATCAGCAAAAACTGGACAACCCGTATTTCTAAATCAATAGGAGGATTCTGATGATTCGAGTAACAGTATGGAATGAGTTTCGTCATGAATTGACGGATGAGGACGTGAAAGCAGTCTATCCAGAGGGGATTCATGAAGCCTTAGCCAGTTTCTTAACGGCAGACTTTCAAGTCAATATGGCGACTTTGGACCAGCCAGAACACGGCTTGACCGAAGAAGTCTTAAATCAAACGGATGTCCTCCTTTGGTGGGGGCATATGGCGCACGGTGAAGTGTCAGACGAGATTGTTGACCGGGTTCACCAACGCGTTTTGGATGGCATGGGACTGATTGTCTTACATTCAGGGCATTTTTCAAAAATTTTCCAGAAATTAATGGGGACGACTTGTGATTTGAAATGGCGTGAGGACGGGCTTTCTGCTAAGGTTTGGAATGTGAATCCGTCTCACCCAATTACCCAGGGTGTGGGTGAGTGGATTGATTTAGACCAAGAAGAAATGTATGGAGAGCACTTTGATGTGCCGGCACCGGATGAACTAATCTTTATTACGGGCTATCCAAACGGGGAAGTATTCCGTGGAGGCATGACCTATCGCCGAGGTAACGGGAAGATTTTCTACTTCCATCCTGGGCATGAAACCTTCCCAACTTATTATCATCCAACTATCCAGCAGGTCATTAAAAATGCCGTCCACTGGGCAGCACCTCTGACTGAAAGGCCAACATATGGGCATTTTCCCATTGATGATAATGGGCAAAAAGACTAGCCACTGAAAGTTTACACACGACAATACAAGACAATACAAGACGACAAACAATAGGAGGCTATTATGAAATTAGGTGTATTTACCCCTTTATTCAACGATTTATCCTTTGAAGACATGTTAGATCAAGTAGCGGCAAGAGGGCTGGAGGCGGTGGAAATCGGTACCGGTGCTAGCCCAGGCGACGCTCACTTGAAAATCGATACTCTTTTGGCATCTAGTGATGCAAGAAAAGAATACCTACAAAAAGTAGCGGACCGTGGCCTTTCAATTTCAGCCCTATCGGCGCATGGTAACCCCATTTCACCAGATAAAAAACAAGCACAAGACCATGACGAATTGCTTAGAAAAACCATCAAACTGGCATCTTTAATGAACGTACCAGTGGTAAATGGCTTCTCAGGTGTTGGGGGCGGAAACGCGACAGATACCCATGTTAACTGGCCGGTCATTCCTTGGCCGACTGAATACGCAGACGCCTACCACTATCAATGGGACCAAGTCTTAATCCCTTACTGGAAGGGCATCAACCAAGAAGCAGGGGCAGCGGGCGTTAAAATTGGGATTGAAATGCATGGGGGCTTTTTAGCCCATACCCCAGCAACCATGTTACATTTGCGGTCTGAAGCAGGGGATAATATCGGTTGTAACTTCGACCCATCGCACATGTGGTGGCAAGGGATTGACCCAGTCGCAGCCATTAAAATATTGGGTAAAGCGGGTGCTATCAACCACTTCCATGCCAAAGATACCTACTTAGACCAAGACAATATCAACATGTACGGCCTAACTGATATGCAACCTTATCAAGATGTTGCCAGTCGTGCATGGACCTTTAGAAGTGTTGGTGAAGGCCATCCGATGTCCGAATGGTCACAAATGTTGGCCCAATTGCGGATTTACGGCTACGATTACGTGCTTTCAATTGAACACGAAGATCCAATTATGTCGGTAGATGAAGGACTAGATCGGGCCATTACCAATCTAAAATCTGTCATGATGCGAGACCAACCCCAAGAAATGTGGTGGGCATAGATGACAAAACAAGTAAATAATAAATTAAACATCGTAACTGTTGGCTACGGTGGTATGGGGACCTACCATGTCCACGGCCTGATTTCAGCCGAAGCCGACTACCTACAAGTCGTGGGGATTTACGACATCGATCAGAGCCGAAAAGACGTGGCGGAAGAAACGGGCACTTACGTCTATCCAGCCTTTGATGCCATTTTAGATGACCCAGAAGTCGATGCAGTTTTAATCGCTACACCTAACGATAGCCATAAAGAACTAGCTATTCGCTCAATGCGGGCAGGGAAACATGTAATTTGTGAAAAACCAGTCGCCATGAATACGCAAGAATTCGACGAAATGATAGCCGTAGCTGAAGAAACAGGACGCGTACTCATGGTCCACCAAAACCGTCGCTGGGACCCAGATTTCTTACAAGTCAAAGATATATTCACAAAACGTCAAGCCGTTGGAGACGTCTTCCAAATCGAGTCACGCGTTCATGGTGCTAACGGCATTCCAGGCGACTGGCGCCATCTAAAAGCCCACGGCGGCGGTATGGTCTTAGACTGGGGAATCCATTTATTTGATCAACTATTGTGGCTAGTAGATTCACCAATCAAGTCCGTTCACTCAGACTTATCTTATATCCTCGGCGACGAAGTAGACGACGGATTTATGGCTTATATCACCTTTGAAAACGGCATCCGCGCCCATGTTGAAGTTGGGACATCTAACTTCATTAGCCTGCCTCGTTGGTACATCAAAGGTAACCAAGGAACAGCCATCATTGAAGACTGGGAAATGAACGGGCACATTGTGAAAGCAACCGGTAATGATGTGGAAAATAAACCATCACCGATTAGAGCAGGCGTCGGTTTGACCAAAACAATGGCACCACCAGTTGATGGCGTCACAGAAACCTTGCCATTACCAGAAAGCAAGCCAGCAGACGTTTCCTTCTACCGCAACTTCTATGACGTTGTCACAGTAGGCGCAGAACCCATCGTTAAAAACGAAGAAGTTCGCCAAGTCATGCAATTGATTGATAGTATTTTAGCTTAAAAATGCTATTTAGTTTAAAAGTGCATTAGTCAAATCTAAAAGAGTTAATAAATCTGCGACTTCTTGCTGTCTCTATATTGCCTTGAAATTAGGATGTGATCCAGGGCGTTTAGAAAGGAGACATGGGATAAATAGTACAGTGACATACAAAGTGTGGTGCAAAATATATTGAAGTGGACACCTGTCTGTCCTGAATAACTCGACTAGCAGCGGGACCGCCCTCAGGTAAAAATCTGAGGGATTTTTCTGACTACAAAGGCATGCTAGGAAAGCGCCAGTCTCGGGCATTAGGAGTAGAAGCTAAAACTCGAATTATAAAATACGATTATTGATATTGGTTAAGCTAAAAGCATATTTGTGGGAGTAATGCCTTGATTGGACGATAGAGTAAGATGTTTTTAGGATCACCATTTGGAAAAGTGCAATTATTGTCGGCTTAAATAAGGTGAATTCGAATGAAGTCATGATTCATTTTCATGACTTTTTTGTGTTGCAGCTTTATTAAAGATATCCATAATTAGGAAACTTAGCATGTAGCGTTAAGTTCCACATTTTAAAGATATTTTAGCTTATATTCATCACTAAAATACTATCAATAATAAATGCTCAAATAAAAAAACTACCTAGAGGTAGCCTTTTTCAAATCTTGATTAATTTGTATGCAAGTCAGCATCGACATATTCATGGATGAATCGTGTGCTGGCTTTGTCTGGATCTAAAGCTTCAAACAAAATATCCACGGCCCTTGACCCGATAATATGAGAATTCAAGTTGATATAAGAAGTCTTATTGGTCGACTGGACGCTGCCTTGTCTGTAGGCTGAAAAAGTGATTGTGTGGACGTCCTTAATATTCTGGGTATCCAAGTAATTCCGAATCCCTTCAGCAACCAATTCATCGGAAATAACCAGTCCGTCAATTTGACTAAAATCAATTTTATTTTGAGCTAATTCATAACCATCACTTGGTAAGAAGTTGATATCGTTATAAATCAAGCTAGGGTCATAAATAGCCCCTGCGCTCTCCAAGGCCCGTTTGTAGCCATTGTGACGGTCAGCGATAAAGAATTGGTTCATATCCCCACCGACATAGGCAATCCGGTCACAACCTTGTTGGATAAGAGCCTTAGTAGCCTGATGACCAATCAATTCATTGTCATTATCCACATAATGAACTTTAGTATTGTCTGGCGATCCGATAACGACGGCTGGACAGTTGACTTTCTGGGCGAACCGCAAAAGGGGGTCATTTTTTGAAGCATATAGAAAAATCAACCCCTCAACTTGCTTACCGTTCACGATTTTTTCAATGTGCTTTTGCCGTTGATCATCATCTAAACCGACTGAAAGCAGGATAGAATAATCGCGTTTAGCCATCTCAAAATTGATTCCGCGTAAGACGGTCGGGAAGAAGGGGTTTTGGTAAAAGGCGTCAGTAGCCAAGGGTAGGACAAGGCCGAATGTTTTAGAATGGGCACTTGCAAGCCCTTGCGCATAAATGTTTGGAAAATAATTCATTTCCTTCATCACAGTCCGCACTTTATTTTTAGTTTTTTCACTAATCGAAGGGTTGTCAGCAATCACCCGTGAAACGGTGGAAGGCGCTACACCCGCTCTTTTAGCGACATCTCGAATTGTAATTGCCATAAAGTGTTATCCTCTCTGCTTGTTGCATTTATTATACCGAATTTTGTTACCGCTTTCAACTTTATACAAAAAACTTTACGAAATCGGTTGCATTGTGGAAGCGCTTTATGTAAAATGTAAGTGAGTTAAGCGAATAAGCTATTTAAACATTAACAGCAAACAGGAGGTTCAAGCATGGAAAGAGCAAGTGGTGTCGTTTTACACATATCTTCCCTACCCAATCAATTTGGTATAGGCTCATTTGGCGCGTCAGCTTATGAATTTGTCGACTTTCTAGTCAAAACCAAGCAACAATACTGGCAAATTCTACCACTGACTACAACGTCATACGGGGACTCGCCTTACCAATCATTTTCAGCCTTTGCCGGCAACACCCATTTTATTGATTTTGACCTATTAATGAAAAAGGGCTACCTAAACCAAGCTGACTATCAAGAGGTCAACTTTGGTGATGATCCTAAGAAAGTGGCTTACAATACCATTTTCCAAAAGAGAAGACCTATTCTAGAAAAAGCCGTGGCTAATTTTGTGCAAGCAAAAGCTTACAATGACAAAGAATTCTTACAATTCTATGAAGAAAATCAATTTTGGTTAGTGCCATTCGCCCAATACATGACAGTTAAGGAAGAACAGGGGCAAAACCCTTGGTATGAATGGCCAACGAGCTTGCGGAACTATGATGAAGCGGTGGTCACACAATTCTGCGAGGCCCATATTGAGCGGTATGACTACCACCTGGTAACCCAATTTTGGTTTAACCAACAATATAAAGCTTTAAAAGAATATGCCAATGACAACCACATCGAAATCATTGGAGACATTCCAATTTATGTGGCCCGCGATTCAGTTGAAATGTGGACACAACCGGAATTATTCCTTACTGACGAGAAGAACAATCCGTCACTGGTTGCTGGTGTGCCACCTGATTTCTATTCGGCTGACGGTCAATATTGGGGCAACCCTATTTACGACTGGGACTACATGGAAGAAACGGATTATGCATGGTGGATCTTGCGGATGAAGGAAAGTTTCAAACTATATGACGTGGTAAGGATTGACCACTTCCGTGGCTTTGAAAGCTACTGGGCAGTGCCATTTGGTTCGCCAACAGCTGCCTCAGGTTCATGGCAGAAGGGGCCGGGCAATAAGATTTTCGACCAATTCAAGAAAGAATTAGGTGACATTAAAGTCATCGCCGAAGATTTAGGCTTTATGACCCAAGCTGTCAACGACATGCGAGACCAGACTGGTTATCCAGGTATGAAAGTCTTGCAGAATGGCTTCTATGGCCAAGACTCAGAAGACTTACCACATCACTATCCAGTTAATTCCGTGGCTTATGCGTCAACCCATGATTCCATGCAAGCCTATGACTGGTATATGAACCAGGCAAGCCAAGCAGACCGAGACCAAGCGGACCAATACTTGAACCGTGGTGTAGGGGAACACCCATCAGACGCTTTTGTTCGAGGAATCGCCGCATCGCCATCACGATTAGCTATCTATATGATGAATGACTTGTTACGGTTGGGACCTGAAGGCCGGATTAACATCCCGTCTACAATTGGCGGCAACTGGGACTGGCGAGTCCGTCAAGAAGACTTTACGGTCGACCTTGAAGAACGTTTGCGTTCAGTCACTGAAACATACTTTAGAGTAAATCAAGCTTTCGTTAGTCAAGATGATCAAAATAATGGTACAAATAGTATAGCAGCGGAGGCGGCCTTTTTACCTGAAGATAATGATTAGTTGAATGTAATAATTGGAAAATTTTGAACTTACTGATACACAGTTAAAGATAAGGAGACAATCATGTTAAATTTAAACGAACGTGCAAAAGCGCAATTTAATCAAGAGCTAAGCGAGTTGTCACACGCGGAAATCTACAAAATTTTATTAGACCTTGTTCAAGAAAAAACAGCTGCAATGCCACAAAATCAAGGTAAACGTAAACTTTATTATATTTCTGCTGAATTTTTAATTGGTAAATTACTATCAAACAACCTATTAAACTTAGGTTTATACGATGAAGTAGCCGCTGAATTAGCGGAAAACGGGACTTCTCTTGCTGAAGTTGAAGAAGCTGAAGCAGAGCCGTCACTAGGAAATGGTGGTTTGGGCCGTCTAGCAGCTTGCTTCCTAGACTCAATTGCCACTTTAGGGTTGAACGGTGATGGGGTAGGATTAAATTACCACTTCGGGTTATTCCGCCAATACTTTGAGAATAATAAACAATCTTACCAACCCGATGAATGGTTAGACCACCCAACGTGGCTAAAAAAATCTGACATTTCTTACAAGGTGCCGTTTGGTCAATTCACTTTACAATCAACGCTATATGAAATTGATGTGCCTGGTTACAACCAACCAAACGTCAATAAATTACGCTTATTTGACTTAGATACAGTAAATCCAGAAATTATCGAAGAAGGTTCTATTAATTTTGACAAGACTCAGATTGAAGAGAACTTGACCTTATTCCTATATCCAGATGACTCTGACCGTAACGGGAACTTATTACGTATCTATCAACAATATTTCATGGTCTCAAATGGCGCTCAATTAGCCATTCAAGAAGCGATCGAGCGCGGGTCTAACATTCATGACTTAGCAGAATATGTTGTTGTACAAATTAACGATACGCATCCGACATTTATTATTCCAGAATTCGTTCGATTATTAACAACGGAACATGGCATTGATTTTGAAGAAGCAGTAGAAATCACACGCAATGTGGTTGCTTTCACTAACCATACGATTCTTTCAGAAGCCTTGGAAAAATGGCCATTATCTGATATTCATGAAGTTGTACCAGATATTGCTGAAATCATTGTACAGCTAGATGAAATCATTAAAGATCAATTCCCAGATAACGAAGCAGTTCACATCATTGATGAATGGGGTACTGTGCATATGGCGTCGATTGCGATTCACTTTGGATTCTCAATCAACGGAGTTGCCGCTTTACATACAGAAATATTGAAAAATAACGAGTTAAACCATTTTTACGAAATTTATCCTGAAAAATTCTCAAATAAAACCAACGGAATTACCTTCCGTCGTTGGTTGATGGCATGTAACCCGTCATTAACAAACTTTATTGATGAGCATATTGGGACAAAATGGCATGAAGATGCTGACTTAACAGACTTATTAGCATTCGAAAATGATGATAAGGTATTAGATGAATTACGTCACATTAAGAGAGAAAATAAAAATGCCTTGGCAGACCATTTACAACGTACTCGTGGTATTAACATTGACCGTCATTCAATCGTAGATGTTCAAATTAAACGTATTCATGAATATAAACGTCAGCAAATGTTGGCCTTATACATCATCTACAAATACCATGAAATTAAAGCAGGGAACATTCCAGGTACGCCAATTACCATTATTTTCGGTGGTAAAGCAGCGCCAGCCTACACAATTGCTAAAGATATTATCCATTTAATCTTGTCATTATCAGAATTAATTGAAAATGACTTAGATGTGGCACCACACTTGAAAGTGGTATTCGTAGACAACTACAACGTGTCTGAAGCGGAATACTTAATTCCAGCAGCCAATATCTCTGAGCAAATTTCATTAGCTTCTAAGGAAGCCTCTGGTACTGGTAACATGAAGTTCATGTTAAATGGCGCATTAACTATCATGACTTGGGATGGTGCCAACGTTGAAATCGCTGAAAAAGTAGGTGAAGAAAACGTTTATCCATTTGGTAAATCAAGTGAGGAAATCGTTAACCTATACGCGACAGATGGTTATGACCCACAAGACTACTACAAACAAGAACGTATTCAACCATTAGTAGACTTCATTATCTCTGATGAATTGATGGCTTACGGTATTCCTGAACGTCTGCACCGTCTATATAAAGACATGACCAACAAGGACTACTTTATGGCTTTGATCGACTTAGAGGAATTCATTGATGTGAAAGAAAAAGCTTACTACGATTACGAAGACCGTCGTGACTGGACCCATCGTTCATTGATCAATATCGCGAATGCAGGGTACTTCTCAGCTGACCGTACGATTGCAGAATACAATAAAGATATTTGGCATTTAGACCAGTAATCGTTCGTTAAATATTGAACACATTTGCATAATCAAGAAGGGCCGAGTGGGGAAAAAGATCCTGCTCGGTTTTTCTTGTATCTTTTACAAAGTAAGGGGATAATATAATGAGAAGGGTTTCACTTCAGGGAAAAACCTATTTTGCCACAGGTAGGACAGGAGAATATATAAGTGAAAAAAGTATTAATTGTATGCGCAGGTGGGATGTCATCGTCACTAGTTGCTAAGGAGGTAACCACACTATTTCAAACACATGGGACAGACATTGCGGTCACTGCAACCTCCATCTATGCCGGACAAAAGGCGATTGAAGAAGATCAATTTGACTTGTATTTAGTCAGCTCACAGACCCGGATGTATTTCGATAATTTAGTCAAATTTGCCCACCGGATGGCCAAACCCATTGTAAAAATCCCACCCCAAACCTACGTACCACTACCCAAGCAAACGCAGATGTTGGCAGATCTGATAGCAGAAAATATTTAAAGGCGTGTGATAAGAATTAGAATGTATTTTCTGTTTTTTGATGCATGTTAGCGTAAAATGGTTGCAATATATCGTAAGCACTTATATTTTTTTGGAGGCGGATAATGACAGCACAAGCACTATATTTAGGCATTGATATCGGCGGTACGAATATTAAATCAGGTTTGGTAGACAAATCGGGTCGAATTTCCTACCAAGATAAGCGGAAAACACCACAGAACTTACCTGATTTAAAATTAGCCATCATTGATATTGTCAATCAAGCACAGGCACTAGTGGGCGACCAGTTGAAAGGGGTCGGCTTTTCAGCTCCTGGGCGAGTGGTTTCAGAAACAGGCGTTGTCCATGTTGGCGGTGCAATTCCTTTTATCGATGGCTTAAATTTTAAACACTTTATTAAAGAAAACTTCAGTCTACCAGTGGCAGCTATTAACGACGGCAAGGCAGCAGCTCAAGCTGAATTGTGGCAGGGACACTTAACAGATGTTGAAAATGGCTTAGTTTTACTATTGGGGACTGGTGTTGGTGGCGGGATTGTCTTAAATGGACAACTCCATCAAGGAAGCCACTTCCAAGCGGGTGAATTGTCCTATATGTATGCGTCTTCTAACGATATGACCACAGAGAACGCAATGGGTAGCCGCGGCTCTGCCGTTGTCTTTGTTAACAAATCAAGAGAATTGTTAGGATTAGCGCCTGGTGACGGTGAGGAAGTTTTCCAAGCCTTAGAAAAAGGGGCTAGCCCTGAAGTTACAGCTTTATTTGACCAATATTGCCAAGATATCGTTTATATCATCCATACCCTACAAATTTCTTTAGATCTTGACCGCGTTATTTTTGGTGGTGGAATCTCTGCTCAACCACTATTATTAGAAGGAATCCAAAATAAGTATAATGAAATCAGGGACCATGTAGAATGGTTCAAAAATTCATTTCAACCGATTGAGATCGGTTTGTGTAAATATGGCAGTGAAGCAAATCTTATTGGTGCTGTCTACCAAATTTTGATTGAAGCGTAAACAATGATTACAAAAAAACCACCTACCGTTGGGAGTCGGTAGGTGGTTTACTTTATAATCTTTCGTTTGGGAGGAGAAAGATTTATGAAGAAAAGTTTTTATATTGGGTATGCTTATATAATAGCGCGGACCTTTGAATTTCTCGTGAAGATTTGAGATAAAATCTTGAAGAAAATATGAATTCTTACAAAAATGCCGATTTAAAGGGGGTTTAATGAGGTGTAGAAGATAATAATAACACCAATAGGACAAAATTTAAGAAAAATTGACTATCCAAGGTAGTGGTTTCAGGGGATTTCCCTATCACTAAATCAAATCTTTTTCGAAGAAGACCATATCCCGTACACACCGTCTCAATTGCGAGGAAGTGCGACAGGGGTTAGGGGCTAGATGACCTGCACACTAGAGTAGATTTAATAGCATGTAAATACGAAATGATCGTGGCATAATTTATTTCCAAGGCGATAACTTGAAAAAGGCAAAGTGCAATCATCTAGTCGTTCACCTTTTCTTGGGTATTTTCGGATAGTAAAAAAAAATTTTCATGTTTTTTAAACTTTTTTCAGAAATATTATTGACATCTTTGCTATCAGATGATATTCTTATCTAGTCGTCAGTTGATGACACAAAAAAACACGCGGAAATAGCTCAGTGGTAGAGCACCACCTTGCCAAGGTGGGGGTCGCGGGTTCGAACCCCGTTTTCCGCTTTGTCTAAAAGACAAAACATTTAAATATTTTTATAATATGCCGGGGTGGCGGAATAGGCAGACGCACAGGACTTAAAATCCTGCGAGGGTTAACCTCGTACCGGTTCGACCCCGGTCCTCGGCATTTTATA